>JAAEUE010000054.1 GCA_024227565.1 Alphaproteobacteria bacterium | reverse complement strand
CCTTGCGCTGGACTTGCGCCCTCCGATTTCCTTGTTTGGTGCGAACTATAGTAGCCATAATATGTGCGGTCCTTTCAATCCTCGAAAATCCGTGCACTAAGAAGTAAAACGAGATAAAAACCCGTGCAAATCCGTCCAATTTCAGCCATATCGTTCCTGTTTCGATCTTATTGAAATATAACATAAAACAGTGAAAAATAGAGAGAAAATATTTTCCGTTGCCCCCATGATGGATTGGACCGACAGGCATTGCCGCGCATTCCACCGTGTGCTGACGCATCACGCTCAGCTCTACACCGAGATGGTGACAACGGGTGCGGTTCTTCATGGAAACCGGGAGCGTCTGATCGGGTTTGCGAGCGAAGAACATCCCGTCGCGCTGCAGATTGGTGGCTCCGATCCGAATGATTGTGCCCAGGCGGCACGCATCGGCGAAGCCTGGGGTTATCGGGAGGTCAATCTCAACGTGGGCTGCCCCTCAGACCGGGTCCAGTCCGGACGCTTCGGGGCCTGCCTTATGGCCGAGCCCGGTTTGGTGGGAGAATGCATCGCCGCGATGGGGGCTGCGGTGGACATTCCGGTCACCGTGAAGTGCCGCATCGGTATCGATGATCAGGATGACGAGGAAGACCTTGACAGATTTGTAGAGACTGTGTCGGCTGCGGGCTGTCAGAGTTTTATCGTGCATGCCCGCAAAGCTTGGCTGAAAGGGCTTAGCCCGAAGGAAAACCGAGACATCCCCCCGTTGAACTACGAGCGTGTATATTGCTTGAAGAGACGCCGGCCAGACCTTGAGATCAGCCTCAACGGCGGCATTTCCAGCCTTGGTGCAGGCGTGGCCCATTTAAACCGTGTTGATGGCGTGATGATTGGGCGCGCCGCCTATCAAACGCCTTGGTTGCTGGCGAGCGTCGATGAACAGGTGTTCGGTGCCAGCCCTCAGGTGCGCACCCGATTAGAGGCCCTGGAGCGATACCTGCCTTATGTGGAGGCGCAAGTCGCCAGAGGCATCCGTCTGCATCATATTGCGCGGCATATGCTTGGCTTGTTCCAAGGGGAACCGGGGGCCCGCCAGTGGCGGCGCCATCTGTCAGAAAACATGCACCGCGACGGAGCAGGACCGGAAGTGTTGGAAGACGCGGTTCGGGCAATGGAACTCGTTGCTGCCTGAGGCGTTCAGCTTTAGGTGAACCCGAGTTCATGTTTAATCTGCCCTGCGGTCACGCCGGCCTCGCGCAAACTTGCCAGGCTCTGGTCGTCTGAACTTTTTGAGAGCTTTCGGCCCGCGGTGTCACTGATCAAGGGGTGGTGGCAATAGGTTGGCTCTGGAAGATCCAGGAGAATTTGCAACACCCGGTGAATGTGTGTTGCGGCGAAGAGATCCTGTCCTCTCGTAACATGGGTGATACCCTGGAGCGCATCGTCCACGACAACGGAAACATGATAGCTGGTGCCGATATCCTTGCGGGCAAGGACCACGTCTCCCCAAATTTCCGGGGTGACGGGCAGCTCGCCGGTTTCGCCTGAGGTTCCGCAGCCGGTTTCCAGAAATGTCGGCCTGCCGCCCAGTTTCTTGCGCACCAGCTTTATGGCGAGCGCATGGTTGAGGCGAAGGGCATAGGGACGTTCAGGGTCAGAGGGCGCTTCGCCCGAGCGGTAAAGGCCCGGATAAACCGGCGCACCATCGGGGTCTCTCGGATGGTCAGCCTTACCCTCAACAGCGGCGCGGATCTCTGCACGGGTGGCATAGCAAGGATAGAGGACACCAACGTTCTTCAGTGTTGAGATCGCTTGCCGGTAGGTTTCAAAATGCTCTGACTGGCGCCGCACGGGAACTTCCCAGCTCAGGCCAAGCCAGGTCAGGTCTTCAAAGATTCCATCGATGAACTCAGAGCGGCAGCGCAACAGATCAATATCTTCGATCCGCAACAGAAGCCGACCGCCAGCCTTCCTCGCCTGCTCTGCGGTGAACAGCGCAGAATAGGCATGGCCCAGGTGCAGTCGCCCGTTTGGGCTGGGGGCAAAGCGAAATACGGGTTGCTTGTCACGGACACTCATCACATGGCTATATCCGCCACGTTACAAAAGAGGTCAATTGCGAATGATCGATGCCATCGCCGTAGAAGCCGACCTAGACCGCGGGATCGCCGCTCTAGTGCAGATGGATGCACGCTTTGCGTCTCTGTTTGAAAAGACCGGTCGGCCCCCTCTGCGGCGTTCGGAGGCCGGTTATAGAGGAGTGATGAAAATCATCGCGGGCCAGCAGGTCTCCAAAGCCAGCGCTGCGGCGATCTGGTTGCGTATGGAGGCAGCGCTTGCGCCCATGGAACCGGCTCATGTGGATGGTTTGGAGGAGGCGGACTTTCGGGCTGCGGGCCTCTCGGGACCAAAAATCAAGGCAGTGAAATCGCTTACAACCGCCATCGTTCAAGGTGAGCTGGACTTTGTAGCGCTTGAGGCCTTCGACGACCAAGCGGTGGTGGAGCGTTTGTGCAGAGTAAAGGGCATCGGGCCGTGGTCGGCAGAGGTTTACCTGCTTACCTGTCTTGGTCGTCCAGATGCTTGGCCGGGAGGGGATCTGGCTCTCCAGATTGCAGCTGCTGAGGCATTCGAGCTTGCCGCAAGACCTGATGCAAAAGCAATGGCGGAGATGGCGGAAATCTGGCGACCATGGCGCAGCGTTGCGGCCCGCCTGCTTTGGGCCTACTACGCCGTCATGTTAGGCCGGCAAGATCAAGGGTTGTAGCAGCTCTGGCCTATTGCGCCGGTGTAAGCTCGTCGTCGGGATCATCCGCATCGAATGGATTGGCATCAGAACTTTGCGGAAGACTCGTTTTGGCACCGTCAACCGGAGCGGGGCGAACCTTAGGCTTGTTCAAGATCACCACTTGGCCTTGTTTTGCAGCCTTGTTCGTCTTGGGTTCAACGATGACGCCCGGCTGCTTGGCCACCACGGTGTGGGCTCTGGACGGTGTTTGCTGGTGCTTGGGCTGTATTGCCGCAAGTTGACGTTTTTGTTGAGCAGACTTGATGAGCTGCTCGCGCTGTTCACCGGTCAGTGCTCCGGTCACAGTCGCGCCAATCGTGTTTTGGTAACGCTCTACAGCCTCGGCGGTCTTGCGCCCATAAACGCCGTCGGCAACACCTGCGTCATATCCAAGTGTGTTCAACGCGGATTGCGTGTTGCGCACTTTTGGGCTTACGACTAATGGCTTTGCCTTTGGCTGAACGTTTGCGACGGACTGCCCGTGCTTCGGACCTAACTGTACAGGTTTGTTGGGGCGGTCTGGAATGTAGAACGGCCAGGTTGCGCTCTTGCCGGCAGGATCGACCAAATATTTTTTGTGTGCCTGGCGCACCTGTTTGGCCGCTGCGTCAAAAATCTTGCCTGAAACGACGTCGTTCCACGCCCTTTCAAATTTCTTCATGGTCAGCTGTTCAGCACTGGCTGAACTGGCAGAGATGGTCAATGCGACAGCGGCGGCAAACAACACGGTTTGTGCGCGTGGTAAAACCGGCATGAGATTCCCCTCTCCAACGGTTTCTACGGCAGTACTCATAAAGATGACTCATCCTAGCCATCTGAGTCAATTGTGTGCCGTTAACTTTTGGCGAAAATAAGACGTGGGCTGAACAACCCCAGAAAGGGCACGCGTCAACATAGAGAGGCTTTCAAGGAACTGTCACACCGGATATAGTATGAGGAAGGCAGCTGATTCATTTAGACTTTTGCCTGTGCTGCAGGTGAAGTATCCAAACGTTCAGCGCCAAAGTGAACACTAGACAGGGTATGCCAGAGGGCCGTCAGAGCCTGGGCATATAGGAGCCGTGAATGTAGCTGTTAGAGACTTCCCAGACCCCCAGGCAGTGTCGCCGGAAAGCTGTCCGGCGCTGGTGTTGAACGCGGACTTTAGACCGCTCAGCTATTACCCTCTGTCCTTGTGGAACTGGCAAGACGCCATCAAGGCGGTGTTCCTTGATCGGGTCAATATCGTCTCCCACTACGAGAAGGTGATCCATAGCCCGAGCTTGGAGGTGAAACTCCCAAGCGTTGTGTCTCTCAAAAGCTATGTGAAACCCGCCAAATACCCCGCTTTCACCAGGTTCAACGTGTTCCTGCGCGACAAGTTCCAATGTCAATATTGCGGTGTGTCTGAGGATCTAACATTTGACCATGTGATCCCTCGTTCGCTTGGTGGCAAAACCCTGTGGAACAATGTGGTTGCTGCGTGCTCGCCGTGCAATTTGCGAAAGGGCGGACAGTTGCCCAAACATGCTCAGATGTGGCCTCGCCAACACCCGGTTCAGCCCACGGTGTATCAGCTCCATGCGAACGGGCGCCTGTTTCCGCCGAACTATCTGCATGAAAGCTGGATGGACTATCTTTATTGGGACAGCGAGCTGGAGCCCTAGAACTTAAAGCCGGGCAGGGAGGCAAAGGCCTGCTTTAAAGCTTCGCCCCAGCCGGATGATATGGCCTGGTAATAGGCGTCGTCTTCCTCGATGCGTGTTTCACGGCCAACCTTCAACGCATCGCGTGCATAAGTTTGCAGGTCGAACGGCAGGCCAACGGACAAATTGGCCTTCAGGGTCGAATCAAAAGAGACCATCAACAGTTTGACGGCGTCTTCAAAACTCATGTCCGGGTTGTAGGCGCGCACCAGGATGGGTCGGCCGTATTTGGTCTCGCCGATCTGGAAGAAGGGTGTGTCTTCGGAAGCCTCAATGAAGTTGCCTTCCGGATAGATCAAGAACAACCGGGGCTCGCTGTTGCCGATCTGACCACCCACGATGATGCTGGCATTGAAGGCATCGGCGTTCTGGCCTTCGCCCTCATTGGCGACAATCACGTCGCGCAGCGTTTCGCCCACAAGCTGGGCCACCTGGAACATTGAGGGCACCTCCAAGATGGAGGGCTCGCGGTCTTCAGGCGCCTTGGTGCGTTCATCCAGAATGCTGGCCACGGCCTGGGTCGTTGCCAGATTGCCGGCCGTCATCAGCGTGATGACCCGCTCGCCCTCATTGATCCAGGTGAACATCTTTTTGAAGCGGGAGACATTATCCACGCCGGCATTGGTTCGGGTGTCGGACATGAACACCAAACCACAGTTCAATTTTAGTCCTACGCAGTAAGTCATGAGGGTCGTGCCGGAGCTGCCTTGAATTTGGTTAGACTATTGCTGCACCTGCAGGTCCACGTAAAGGGATTCGTTGCCGTCCCCAAGCCGCATGCCCGACACTGGCGCAGCTTCCACATAGTCGAGCCCGGTTGCTGCGCAAACATATCTTTCGTCCGGCGATATGGCGTTGGAAACGTCGAACCCAACCCAGCCAAGGCCGTCCACATAAACTTCTGCCCAGGCGTGGGTGGCGTCCTGCTCCACCCTGTCGTTCATCATCAGATAGCCGCTGACATAACGTGCCGGATAGCCCATAAGGCGGGCCGCACTCAGAAACACGTGCACATGGTCCTGGCAAACCCCTTTGGCGTGCTGCAACACGAGCTCGGCGGTGGTGCCCACATGGGTTTGGCCGGACTGGTAGGCAACCTTGCCTGAAATCTCATTCGACAAGGCATGAAGCTGGCCGATGGCGTCCTTGCCAACCGAGCCGATCCCTTCGACCAATGCCTTCACGCCCGAACCTGGTTTGGTGAGATCCGTTGTGCGCTGGAAGTACCATAGGGGGGCATAACCCCGGTGCTCGCCCATGACGCCGGTGCAGTTGGTGGTTTCTACCGTCCCGGAACACCGGATGGTGATTTCCTGTTGTTCTGCCTCAAAGACCACCAGCAACACGCTGTTCCTGTGCTGATCTTCAAACTGCAGTTCAACAGTACCGCCTTCTGCTTCAACGGCCCAATCGATGATCTTCTGACTTGCCCGCTCCTTTGGGGTGAGCCGAACCTGCTGCATGCCGTAGGGCACCGGGGCATCGTAGGTATAGCGGGTGGTGTGGGCGATGGAGAGGAGCATGCTGCTATCCGGTGAACCGATAGTTGCGTTCGATTTCATTGCCGATCGCGATGTTGTCCCGGATGAAGCCTTGGACGAATTCGTGCAGGCCGTCCTCCAAGATCATGTCGATGGTGTTGTTGCGCAACCGCTCGCGTAAATGTTCGGCCAACTCATGGCAGGAATGACGCTCGCCGTAGTCGTCGGCCAGGTAAGCCAGATTGCCGGCCAATTTGGCAGCGCAAAAGGCCAGAGACCTTGGCATCCGGCGGTCCAGGATGAGGAAATTGGCGATCCCCTTGGGGGTGATTTCCCCGCCGTTGAGCCAACGGTAGGAGCGGTGGGCGGACACTGAGCGCAGGATGGTTTCCCACTGCACATTGTCCAGCGAGCTGCCCACATAAGAGATGGAGGGCAGAAGCACATAATACTTCACATCCAGAATGCGCGCGGTGCTGTCGCCGCGCTCAATGAACGTGCCGATCCGGGCAAAGTCATAGATGTCGTTGCGCAGCATGGTGCCGTGCAGGGCGCCGCGCACAAGAGCGCTTTGTTGGCGAATGGTGCCCAGGACGGCCGGAAGATCGCGTTCTGGAATGGGTTCGGCAAGCACCTTGGTCAGGGTCATCCAACACTCGTTGGTGGCCTCCCAGACCTCGCGGGTCAAGGCAATGCGGACCAATCTGGCATTGATGCGGGCAGCCTCAACCGACGACTTCACACTGGACGAATTGTCCGGGTCACGCAGGAGAAAGTCAATCACGTCCTGGGTTTCATAGGCGCTGTAGCGGGCTTCGAATTCAGAGCGCACGCCGGCGGCGGTTACGATTGATTTCCATTCATCGGCGCCAACCGCAGAGCGGGTGAGGGCCATTCGGAATCCTGCCTCGATCAGCCGGGCCGTGTTCTCGCTTCTTTCAAGGTAGCGAAACATCCAGAACAGCCCGCCTGCGGTTTTGCCAAGCATGCGTCCTATTCCTCCAACACCCAGGTGTCTTTGGTTCCGCCGCCCTGGCTGGAGTTCACCACCAGTGACCCCTCCTTCAAGGCAACCCGCGTGAGACCGCCGGGCGTGATCTTGATGCCTTGGGGCGAGACTAGAACGAAAGGACGCAAGTCCACATGGCGCGGGGCCAGGCCCTTGCGGGTGAGAATGGGAACGGTCGACAGCGCCAGAGTGGGCTGGGCAATATAGTTGCTTGGGTTCTCCGCAAGCTTGGCGGAGAATTTTGAGAGCTCCTTCTTGCTCGCCGCGGGGCCAACCAGCATGCCATAGCCGCCGGACCCGTGAACCTCCTTCACGACAAGCTCTGCCAGATGATCTTGAACGTAGGATAATGACTCCGCTTCCGAGCAACGCCAGGTGGGCACGTTCTGCAGCAGCGCCTTTTCGCCAGTGTAGAATTCCACGATGTCAGGCATGTAGGAGTAGATCGCCTTGTCATCGGCGATGCCGGTGCCCGGCGCGTTGGCCAGGGTGATGTTGCCGGCCCGGTACACATCCATGATGCCCGGCACGCCCAGAAGGGAATCTGGATGGAAGTTCAGAGGATCAAGAAACTCATCATCGACCCGCCGGTAGAGCACATCTATGGGCTTGTAGCCTTGGGCGGTGCGCATGGCGATGCGGCCATCCACCAGTTTGAGATCATGGCCCTCCACCAGCTCGGTGCCCATCTGGTCGGCCAGGAACGAGTGTTCAAAGTAGGCGGAGTTGTGGATGCCGGGGGTGAGGACTGCGATCACCGGGTTGCCCTCGTGCTTGCCCGGTGAGCTGGCCGCCAGCGAGCGCCGCAGGTTCTGGGGATAGCCGCTGACGGCAACCACCTTGTTGGCGCTGAACAGCTCGGGAAACATCTGGAGCATGGTTTCCCGGTTTTCCAGCATGTATGAGACGCCCGACGGGGTGCGGGCATTGTCTTCCAAAACGTAGAATTCTTCAGGCCCGGTGCGCACAAGGTCGACGCCCACGATGTGGGTGTAGACGCCGCCGGGCGGGGAAACGCCGATCATCTGGGGCAGGAACGCTTCATTCTCGGCAATCAGGCGGGCCGGCAAGCGGCCTGCGCGGACGATCTCCTGGCGATGATAGATGTCGTGCAGGAAGGCATTGATGGCACGGACCCGTTGTTCGATGCCGCGGGAGAGTTTCGCCCATTCGCGGGCAGAGACAATGCGCGGGACGATGTCGAAGGGGATCAGGCGCTCGGTGGCCTGGTCGTCGCCATAAACATTGAAGGTGATGCCGGTGCGCCGGAAGAAGGTTTCCGCTTCAGAGGCTTTGCGTTTGAGGGCGGCGGGATCTTCCTGTTTGATCCACTTGCTGTAGTTCCGATAGGGCTCTCTGGGGTTCTCATCACCGGGGACGAGCATTTCATCAAAGAAGCTGGAACTCTCTTGCATTGCAATAGTTTAGGGAAATCTGTTCAACATGCAACAGCCGCCGCGCTGCCCGGCTAGCGGCTGGCTTGCTGAACACCCTGCCAAGACGTCAGTTCAGATGATCCACTTTCACCCAGCCCTGTTGCACAACCACTGCGGCCAAAGCCACGGTGTTGGGCACACCAAGAATGGCACGCCCGCGCTGCAGGTGCTGTTTCACTGTTTCTGAACTTATGCCGAGTTTATGGGCAATCTCGACCTGCCGGGCACCCTGGCTCACCATATCTAGCGTATGCGCCTGGGTGCGCAGTCCGAGTTCTGAAAATGCCCTTTTGCCGTCGTCTGTTATCATAGCAATTGTGACCAGCCATCAGCTCGCGCCGAAACGCGCGCGACAAACGATCCCCCTGTTTGCCTCAAAGTCTAGTACGACCCGGTCGTACCCCCATTATAGCACATTTTTTCAGGAATTGGCCAAAGTAATTGCCGTAGCGGCAACTATGTCCTCGACACTCGCCCCCCGGGAGAGATCGCAGACGGGTTTTGCAAAGCCCTGCAGATGGGGCCCGATGGCTTGGGCTCCAGCCATATATTGGGTCAACTTGTACCCGATATTGCCGGAGTTCAAGTCCGGGAAGATCAGCACATTTGCCCGGCCCGCAACGGCGCTTGCGCCTTTGACCTTGGTTGCTGCGACGCGCGGCACGAGCGCCGTGTCGGCCTGAAACTCGCCGTCCACAATGAGCTCCGGCGCCCGCTGCTTGATGATCTCCAGAGCGCCGGTGACCTTGTCGACGAGCTCATGCTGGGCGCTTGCCTTGGTGGAAAACGAGAGCAGGGCAACCCGAGGCTCTTCGTCCAGCAGTTTGGCGGCACTGGCGGCAGAGGCAATGGCGATGTCGGCCAGGTCGTCAGCGTCGGGATCTATGTTCACCGCGCAATCGGCGAAGATGAAGCTGGCCGGCCCTGCGCCCAGAAAGTCAGGCACCTCCATCAGGAAATAGCTGGACATGCGCCGGATGCCCTCAGCCAGCCCTACGGTGCGCAAGCCGGCGCGCAGCACATCGGCGGTTGGGGCCGCAGCGCCGGCGACCAGGGCATCGGCCTGTCCCTGGCGCACCAGCATGCCGGAAAAGTACAGCGGGTCCTGCAGCAATGCTGCGGCGCTGTCCTCGTCGAGCTTCTTGCTGGTGGCCGCCAGGGCTGAGGCAAACTCAGGGATCCGCGGATCGGTGGCGGGGTCGAAAATTTTCGCGCCCTCAAGGGCTGGAGCGGCGCTGCTCATCACGGGGATTGCCAGTTCCTCGCTCAACAGGTGCCGGGCGGCTGCAATGATCCTCTCGTCGGCGCTTTCCGGCAGGGCAACACGTTTGCCTTCGCCTTTGATCTGTTGTTTGGAGCGTTCAAGAATATCCATTGGTTCGCCTGTTTTATCGGTAAGCGGCGAAAAAGGCACAAACGGACCTTGAAAACCAGCAAAAACAGTTCGATAGATGGGGCCACCCGCACGATCTTTTCAGGCCAGCCGCTAAAGATGCCTCTCACCACTTTGCCCGACGGCGATCAGCTTTACTACGAACTGCATGGCAGCGGCCCGCCGCTTGTGGTGGTCACCGGGCTTGGCGGCCGGGCCGGCTTCTGGCAGCCACATCTTGAGGCGCTCAGCCCGCATTTCACCGTGATCTTGCATGATCATCGCGGCTGCGGGCACTCCAGCCTCAGCCATATGGACTATTCGGTGGAACAGATGGCCGGCGATGTGGCCGCGCTGCTGGATCACCTTGAAATTGAAGGCGCAGCCTTCATCGGCCACTCCACCGGCGGGGCCATTGGCCAGGCGCTGGCGCTGGACTATCCCGGCCGGGTGTCTCGTCTCATGCTCGCCTCAAGCTGGGGCGGCAAGGATCCCTATTTCGAAGAGCTGTTCCGCTCGCGCAAACGCATGATCCTGGAGCTGGGGGCAGATGAATATGTGCGCACCCTGTCGATCATCGGCTATCCGGCTGACTGGCTGCGCGACAACCCTGAGATCACATTGGCGCCAAAGCCGGAGGATGTGGCCTTGGCGGTTCCGGATGTGGAGTGCTTTGCCGCCCGCATGGACGCCATCCGCAACTATGACCGCCGCGCCGATCTTCCCAAGTTGGATGTGCCGACCCTGGTGGCGTGCACTGCGGATGATCTGGTGACACCAAAGCATCTGTCGGTTGAGCTTGCTCGCCTCATTCCCGGGGCGGAGCTGGACATCATACCCACCGGCGGCCACTTTTATCCGATGACCCGGAAGGAGACCTTCCGCACCCAGGTCATAGGTTTTCTTTCACCACGCTAATTCAGGAGCCAAGCCGATGGCCAAGCGGGCAGCAGATTTGATTGTGGAAGCGTTGGAAGATTACGGCGTGGAGCGCGTTTGGTGCGTTCCCGGCGAAAGCTATCTGGCGCTGCTGGACGCGCTTCACGACACCGGCAAGATCGAGACCATTCCGTGCCGCCATGAATCGGGCGCCGGCTTCATGGCCGTCGCCGAAGCCAAGCTGACGCGCATGCCTGCCGTCTACATGGTGAGCCGGGGGCCTGGCGCCACCAACGGCTCCATCGCGCTTCATGTGGCCGAGCAGGACGCAGCCCCGGTGGTTCACATCATCGGCCAGGTGGCGCGCCACGAGCGGGGCAAGGGCTCTTGGCAGGAAATCGACTATCAGGACTTCTTCGGCTCTATTGCCAAGGGCGTGTGGGAGATCACCCAGGCCCAGGACATCGTGCCGGTGATGGCCGAAGCGTTCGAGACCGCCATGGCCGGCACCCCCGGGCCGGTGGTGATCTCGGTGCCCGAGGACATGTTGAAGGATGCTACAGCCGGAACGCCGCGGCCGCTGGAACTCAAGCCCCCGGCGGCCCCGGATGCCGCCACGGTGGCGCAGGTGGCTGAACTGATCGCCAAGGCCGAGCGCCCTGTGCTGATGGCAGGTGGCTCGTTGCGGGCTCCAGGTGGTGCAGAGGCTCTGGCTGCCGCAGCTGAGGCCCACCAGATCCCAGTGGCTGCCATGTGGAAGCATCAGGACCTGTTCGACAACGGCTCGCCGCTCTATGCCGGCCATCTTGGGTTTGGCACACCGGCTGATCACATTGCGCTGTTGAGCCAGGCAGATCTGATCGTGGCAGTGGGGACGCGCCTGGGCGATGTGGGCACCCAGAACTACAGGTTGCCCAAGTCGCCGGAGCCCGAACAGACCCTGGTGCATGTGCATGAAGATGAGGCGATGATCGGCAAGAATTTCCGGACCGATGTGGCGGTTGCCGCCGACCCGGCGGCGTTCATGAAGATGCTGGCAGAGCAACCGGCAACGGTGCCGACAAGCCGGAGTGATTGGGTTGGCGAGGTGAACGGCTTCATCTCGAACTTCACCGCCTTCACCCCGCGGCAAACCGATGACGGCGTCGACTATGGCCGGGTGGTGGACGCCTTTGCGCGGCTCTCCGCAGACGATGCGATCGTGCTCACGGACGCTGGCAACTTCTCAAGCTGGGTGCACCGCTATTGGAAGATGACGCCGGAGAACACCCTGATTGGGGCCATTGCCGGGGCCATGGGGATTGGCGTGCCTGCTTCGGTGGCCGCCAGCTATCTGAACCCGGAACGCCAGACCGTGGTGGTGGTCGGCGATGGCGGCACTTTGATGACCGGCCAGGAACTCGCCACCGCCATGCACATTGGGTCCAAGCCCAAGATCGTGATCTCCAACAACGGCATCTACGGCACCATCCGGCTGCATCAGGAGAAGTTCTATCCGAAACGGATCTCCGCCACCGATCTGACCAACCCCGACTTCTGCAAATGGGCCGAAAGCTTCGGGGCAAAGGCGTTCCGCATCTCAAGCGATGATGAGGTGGACGAGGTGGTGCGCCAGGTGCTGGACCACAACGAGGGGCCGGTGGTGCTTGAGGTGATGTCGAGCAAGGAATCCCTCTCAGCCTTCACAACCCTGTCCAAGCTCAGCGGTTAGAGCAACCTCCGATCAGACAGTTATGTCTGAGCGGAGACAAGTTGCTCGCTCATCACGATAATCTGGGGCAAGTTCTGCTCAAGTTGAGCAGAACTTGCCCTAGGGATGATATTTCGGATTTGGCGAACATGAACGAAAAATCTCAATCATAAAGGCCAAATAGCGCGAATCCGCGCGTAACATCATAGGCTTACGCGAATTTGGGTTCGTTTCGCAGAATCGCGTTTTTTGGCAGATTTCTGCACCTGAAGATGAACGGGATTTTGAGGCAATATTATGTATATACATAATATTGCGATGCAAGTCTGTGCCCCCTACCTGCGTGCTCAACCGTTTGGAATTTGGCTCGTCACTTCCGGTACCGGGCTGAAAACAATCATTAGCTTAGCCACGAACGATGTCCGCTATGTGCCACTTTCTGCCATCGGCCCTTGAGCGTCGAAGGTCTGCTCTGAGCCCTTATTAGACACTCGAAGCATCACCAGTGGACGACAGCTTTACCCTCGAAAGCTGTCATGGCCACTACGGGCAT
>JAAEUE010000053.1 GCA_024227565.1 Alphaproteobacteria bacterium | reverse complement strand
TGCCGAGACGAGCTTTGACATCAAGGCCATCTGCTTGCCGTACTTGTCGTCGGGATGCGCGCCACGTATGCCGTTCTGGAAACTGGCGAGTTGCTGCAGGATATAGGTGTCGCTCAGGCTGGTAAGGCGCGGCGAGTTGAGCGCATCATTGCCTTCTGCCCTGCCACCGTGGCATGCACCACACTTGCTAATGTACTGCTTGGAACCATTTCCTGCGTCACCAGTTACTGTGGCATCCGGTGTCGGCGCGGGTAGCGTAGCAACATGGGCTGCTACCTGCGCAACTGCGCTGTCATCGGTTAACGTCACCGCAATCTGGCGCATTTGTGCACCATCAGCGTCACCGGGCGCCATGCCACGAATCCCTGTTCTGAAGTTCTGCAGCTGGCGCGCGATATAAGCTTCGGACTGACCGGCGATGGCCGGTGACTTCAATATCGCACTACCTTCACCGGCAGCGCCATGACAGGCAACGCAGGGTGCGTACAGCGCCTTACCGGCACCGGGGTCAGCGCCCAGGCAAAGGCTTGGGGAGAGCAGCAAGAGCAGGACAAGTTGTCGAAGTACTGTTGGCATGGCGAAAACCGAACGCTGAGACTGACTCAGGGGCCGCCAAGTCTGGACAAACGCATGGCATAGTACAAGTGTCCCGTCAGGCGTTTTGGGATATAACTATTCCAGCTAACGCGAAGGACAATTCCGATGCCTATGAGTCGAAGAAGATTTGTCCGGACCATTGTGGCTGGTGCCACCGTGGCCGGCGCGCCGTTTGAAAGGGTTTATAGCCAGGCTCCCAGTGGCAATTCAGCCGTTCGCACGAATCGGCGCCACATCGTAAGGGAACCGGCACATAAGCTTCGCGACGGACACCGTTTTCCGTCGCCACCGCCCACGGAGTTCAAGGACGTTGTCATTGTTGGTGCAGGAGCCAATTCGCTGGTTGCTGCCTATCATTTGCCAGACCTCGAGGTGGTCTGCCTGGAGAAAGAGCCAAGATGCGGTGGCAATGCGCAGCGCTCGAAATGGCGCGGCATCTACTTCACCGAAGGTGCCGCCTATACCGGGGTTCAAT
>JAAEUE010000052.1 GCA_024227565.1 Alphaproteobacteria bacterium | reverse complement strand
TGGGCGCGGGAACTGAGCCAGTTGGGCCATGAAGTGCGGCTGATCCCACCGATGTATGTCAAACCCTATGTGAAGCGCGGCAAGTCGGATGCTATTGATGCTGAGGCGATTTGCGAGGCGGTCACACGCCCCACCATGCGTTTTGTTGAGATCAAAACAGTTGATCAACAGGCGCTTCTATCCCTGCACCGTGCGCGGAATCTAATGGTTCGGCAACGCACTCAATTGATCAACGCCCTGCGTAGCCTTCTGGCCGAGTTTGGCGTTTACATCGCCCGTGGCCTCGCGCGGGTGATCAGTTTTGCTCAAGGGGTGGTCGAAGGCGTTGAGCTGGAACTGCCCACCATTGCACAGGACGTGTTCCGCAATCTGTGCCAGCAGCTGGGTGCCCTTCATGAGCAGGTGCGGTGGTATGAGGTACGTCTGAGACTGGAGGCAAAACGTGATCCGCGTGTCAGGCTTTTGCAAACTATTCCTGGCGTGGGTGCGGTCACGGCATCAGCGCTTGCTGCAAGTATCGGCGATGGTCATCAGTTCAGGAATGGACGTGAGTTTGCGGCCTGGCTAGGATTAACGCCAGCCAATAAATCGAGCGGCGGGAAAGAACGATT
>JAAEUE010000051.1 GCA_024227565.1 Alphaproteobacteria bacterium | reverse complement strand
TTTTGAGATGGCAAGCGCGGACCCGATGTGAAACATGTTGTTCGTCTGAATGCAGATGAGCGTGAGCGGCTCCGGAGCATGATCCGTACTGGTCGTGAAGCGGCATGTCGATTGCTCAAGGCGCGGATACTGCTGAAGGCAGATGTGTCCGCCGAAGGCTGCGGCCGGGATGATGCGCGGTCGCGCAGGCGCTGGAGACCAGCCTTTCGACCGTCTTTCGGACCCGTGGCCAACTTGTGGAGGAGGGTCCTGATGCGGCACTCAACCGAAAGAAGCGCTCGACACCGCCGCAATCGAGGATCCTTGATGGGAAGAAAGAGGCAAATCTGATCGCTCTGGCTTGCTGCGAACCTCCCGAAGGCCACGCGCGCTGGTCGCTGCGGCGCCTGGAAAAGCGCGTGGTCGAGCTGGGGGATCGTCGAACTGGCCAGCGACAGCACGACCGGGCGCGTGCTCAGGAGTTTGAGGGAGAAACGAAACCGTCCGGGGGGGGATGATTTCGCCCGAAAACGCGCTCAAACCTCTCCAGAGCCGCGACTTGGGTGATCCCACCCAAGGCCAATGCCGCTTGTCAACGGCGGCGATGGAAGATGTGCCCGACGTCTGCACACACCCCCACGATCCGGCACGCCCGCTGGTCTGTCTGGACGAGACATCCAGGCAACTGACCAGGGAAACGCGCACTCCAGCGCCCATGCGCCCGGACCAACCTGCCCGGTTCGATCATGAATACGAACGCAACGGAGTAGCCAGCCTGTTCATGGTGTTTGCGCCGTTGGAGGGCTGGCGCCATGTCGCTGTCCGCGCCCGGCGAACCGCTATGGACGATGCTCATGTTCTCAGGGAGTTGGCGGATACCCACTTCCAGCAAGCCGACAGGATCGACCTCGTTCACCCCTCTCAGCGAATGCAGGCATTCGCCTGCCCACTGCCTGCCCACTGCCTGCCCACTGCCTGCCCACTGCCTGGCAGGGCATTGAAAATGCCCGGGAAGGGGGCAATGGACAATCTCGACACCCATCGGCGCGCATCGCTCTACGAAGCCTTTCCAGCGGCCGAAGCCAAACGCATCTCCGATCGCTTCGAGTGGCATTGCACGCCCAAACACGGCTCCTGGCTCAATATCGCAGAATGCGAACTCAGCGTGCTGGCCCGCCCCTCTCGGGCATTCGGTGAATGCCCTGCCGGCAATGAATGCCTCGGCCGTTGCATCCCTGTCCAGGCGACTTCAGAAACAGAAGTCACAGCCTGGACCAAAAACCGAAACAACGCACAAGCCAGGACCAACTGGCACTTCACCACCGACGACGCCAGAACGAAGCTCCTTCACCTCTATCCGCACATAGCATGGCTCAGGGGACTAGAACACCACGTTCA
>JAAEUE010000050.1 GCA_024227565.1 Alphaproteobacteria bacterium | reverse complement strand
TTCCACGGCTTGCACGGGCGCGCTCTGCCCGTGGCCTGCGGCGTCAAGTCGCGTCGTCCCGACCTGAACGTTTTTGTGGCCACCGGCGACGGGGACTGTTGTTCGATCGGTGCGGGGCACTGGGTGCACGCCCTCCGCTATAACATGGACATGACCGTGATGTTGTTCGACAACAACATTTATGGCTTGACCAAGAAGCAGACCTCGCCGACCTCGCCCCAGGGCCTGGCTACCAACACGCACCCCGACGGGGCTTGGCTGCCGCCGCTCAACGTGCTGGCTGCGACCTTGGGATTTAGCAATATCTCCTACATGGCGCAGACCGTGGATTGGAACCCCACGCACCTCTATGAAACCCTGAAGTCTGCCCAGCAGCACCGTGGATTGAGTTTCGTGCGCATCCTGCAGCGCTGCCCGGCTTTCGTCCCCACGATGTTCGAAGCGGCCATGCAGGACCCCGATAAGATCCTGCTGCTCGAGCACGAAAAGGGCATCCCGCTCGATGCCGGCGTGGCCAAGATCTACAAGAATCGCCAGGCCCACGATCCTTCGGACCTGATCGGCGCGCGCACCATCGCGGACAACACGGGTCAGATTCCGATCGGCCTGCTGTATCACAACCCTTCAGCCCTCGTCTATGACGACTTCACTACCCAGGGAATGTGCATGTCCACCAGCGACAAGATCGAAGCCCTCAACCGTGAACTCGATCGCTTCGCGATTCAATAGGTCCCATGAGGTGTACAGAACTTAGGTTGGCTCAGATCCCTGAAGCCTCCGACATCCCCGCAGCGTTGGAAGCGCTTCGTCGTTTCCACTTTGTGACCACCGGGGTGGCGGGATCCTCTAGCCGGATTCCTTCAGACTTTGTTCCCGCGCTGCTCGCCCCCGTTCTTGGAGCGGGTCGCGTGAGTGGGGACTTTCCGCTGTTCCTGTCCGCGCTCGATTCGGATGGGGGCATGGCCCAGGCCGCAGGCGATTGGCTGGATGAAGCCATGCAGCGTTGCGCCCCGGGCGACAATGATTGCCGCCTGTTGAAGGACAACCTGAAACGATTGCAGCGCCAGGTTCTGAACTTGGTGGCCGATCGTGGTGGTTACTTGGACGCCGAAGCGGTGTTTGCCGAAGCCAAACGGGGATTGGTGCAGGAACTCAACTTGACCGGTTCCAACGGGGACAAGCTGGCCGAGGAACTCGAAAAGCTCCAAGGCGTCTTGCCCAAGGGCGGTCGCTTTGTGGACATCGGAGAGCGCTCGGAATGGTTGCTCCTGCTGGCCAGCTGTCGCCGCAAGTTCGGCGCCGAGCAAAAGGCCTTCCGCGCGGATGTGGAAAGGTTGTTTGGACAGTTGAGCGATCGACTGGGGCTAGAAATTGGCAAGACCGATGCGGCGCGTTCTTCGGAAGCGATGCGGGAGGCCGTCGGCGTGGCCGGCAGTAGCTTTGTCAATCCAGCAAGCCTGGCTCAAATCGTGGGCGCCCACCGGGGCTCGGTCACCATGTCCGAGCCGCGCCGGCTGCGCATTGCCCAGGCGCGCGATCGCATTGGAGCCTGGCTGGAAAAGGACTCGGGTGCCGTGCTTTCGGTCATTCACCCCGAGGGCGTCACCCTATTCGACGATGCGGCCGGTGACCTGAGTGACGTGGAATTTGACCATTCCGTCGATCCCTGCGCCGCCTCCAAGGTCCTTTTCGATCGGCACGCAAAGGAAATGGCTGGTCTCTTTGGTGCCGTGCGCCTTGGTCGCTTGGAACTGGCGGATGCCTACGATACCGCCGTGCACGATGCATGGTTCGAAGCCTTCGATTGGCAAGCCTTTTCCCCGGAGGAATTCCGCCAGATGCCCTGCATCGTGGCCATGGATTCGGCGGAGGCACTGGCTGGAGAGCACATGAGCTCCCTGTCCCGGCTCTTGCGCGGTGGCCGCCCTGTTCGGGTGATGGTGACCACCGATCCCGCCCGCTTGGTGGGAGAGGAGGATGACGCCGTGGATTCCCGCGTGGAACTGGGGCACCTCGCTGTGGCCCACCGGGAAGCTTGCGTACTGCAAGGTTTGGCCGCGCGCCCAGCTCACCTGCTATCGGGTTTCGACGCCGTATTGGGCAGTGCCCGTCCGGCTCTGATGGTGATTGGCCAGACCCCGCGTTTGCCCGGCATCGATCCCTGGTTGATGGGCGGCGCCGCCGTGGAAGGCCGCGCCCACCCTTTGTTTTGCTTCGATCCCGAGCAAGGCCTGACCTGGGATGGTTGGTACTCCGGTTCCGACAACCCGGCGGCGGATG
This sequence comes from Alphaproteobacteria bacterium, assembly GCA_024227565.1. Taxonomy (GTDB): domain Bacteria; phylum Pseudomonadota; class Alphaproteobacteria; order Rhizobiales; family CAJQND01; genus JAAEUE01. The sequence continues at coordinate 2,338 of JAAEUE010000050.1, read as the reverse complement.
CGGATTGGCCTTCAGGAGAATTGGTCCTGGGCGGGGAGGAAACACCCCTGTCGCTGCAATTCACCTTCGCGGATTTTGCCCTGCTCGACGAGTCCTTTGCGGGTCACTTCGCTGCCATTCCAGGGGGCCTCCCCGAGGACAACCTGATCCCGGTCTCCGATTACTTGGCCCTGTCCGGCGAGCCGGATACGAGCTTGTTGCCCTTCGTGTGGGCGGCGGACGAGCATGGCCAGCTGGCCCGCTTCGTGGTCAGCCGACGCCTCATGGCCATCAGCCGGGACCGTTTGAGGTTTTGGCAGACGATCCAGGAGCTCTCCGGCTTGCGCAGTCACTTCGCGGACAACGCTGCCGAACAGGCGCGTAGCGACGAACGTGAGGCCAACGCTGAGCGAACGGCCTCGATGGAAGCCGATCATCAGGCCCAAATCGATGAGGTGCGCGCCGGTGCTGCTGGCGAGGCCATGCAGGGACTGGCCCAGATGCTTTTGGATGTGAACATGGGGGACTTGGGCAGCTTGTCCATGGCTTCCAGCCCTGCGTCCGCACCTCCTGCCAGCGCCCCGACTCCCGAGGCCGCGGACACCCAGCCCGAGGCGCCTGCCGAGGAGCCGGAGGAGGAAGAGGAGAGCTTCGATGACCCCTGGGTCGACACGCCCCTGTGCACCAGTTGCAATGACTGCGTGGTGATCAATCCGCGGCTCTTCGTCTACGACGACAACAAGCAGATTCTGATCGGAGACCCCAAGGGAGGCACTTTTGCCGAGCTTGTGAAAGCTGCCGAGGCCTGCCCTGCTTCTTGCATCCATCCGGGCAAACCCCTGGACCCCAGCGAGGCCAATCTTTCAGAACTGATCGAGCGCGCCGCCCCTTTCGCTTAATCGGAACCATCCATGGGTGATATCACCACCGCTGCCGTCATCATGCTGGGCCTCGCGTTGTTCTTCGCGGCGATTCTGGTTGTGGCCTACCGATTTTTCCGGGTGGATGAGGATCCACGTTTGGAGAAGGTGGAGGACCTGTTGCCTGGTACCAATTGCGGCGCTTGCGGTACACCGGGCTGTTCGGCTTTCGCGGTGACCCTGCTCGCGGGCGAAAACACCCCGAGTGGTTGCACAGTGGCGAGTCCCGAGGGGGTTGAAGCTTTGGCCGATTTCCTGGGGGTGGCCGCTGGCGATCTGGACCGCAGTGTGGCACGTTTGCATTGCGCAGGTGGCACCGCACAGGCTGGGCAAATCGCCGAATACGAAGGCTACAAGAATTGCCGCGGTGCGGCCCTGGTCACCGGCGGTGGCAAGGGATGCGCCTGGGGTTGCTTGGGTCTTGGGGATTGCGATGTTTCCTGCGACTTCGATGCGATCCATATGAGTGCCAACGGTTTGCCCGTGGTGGACATCAACAAGTGCACGGCCTGCGGGGATTGCGTGGATGCGTGCCCCAAGGACCTGTTCCATCTGCAGCCCTTGAGCCAACCTCTGCTCGTGCAATGCAACGTTCCCTTGGCGGGGGATGCGGCCATGGAACATTGCATCGTGGCCTGTGACGCCTGCGGTCGCTGCGCCCAGGACGCACCCATGAACATCATTGAAATGGCGGGAAACCTCCCGCAAATCAATCCGCTTCGCAACGCGCAGGCAGGGCCAGGTCCCACCTTCCGTTGCCCCACCGGAGCCATTCAGTGGCTACCCGGCGGTCAATTCCTAGAGGCCGCTACCCAGAACAAGGAAGGCCATTCCCATGCCTAAAGTGTTTGAATTCCTGCGCGCTTTTCAGCGTGCGATCAAGAGCCGCAAGCAGTCCCCCGTTTCCCAAGGCGGCGTGGATCTGATCCTGGATGGGCGCACCGCGATTGCGACCCTGGAAGCGGGATTGGCTGAGGCCTGTTGTACCGGCGGTGCCCAGTCGGTCGAGGCCGGTGTGCGGGTTTGGTTTGACCAACAATTGGCTGCAAGGGAGGGGGACGCTTCTCTCTCGGTGGTGCAAGCCGCCGGCCCGCGTGCGGCTTTTGCAGCGGCCCGTGGACTGTCCCTGAGCGGATCTCGTGCGGTGCTCTTCCTGGGTGGCAAGGATGTGTTGAGCGTCGCCGATCAAGCGCGCAACGCCGCCCGGGAGCACCTTCCCCTGGTGGTTTATCTGCTGGGGCAACCCGACGCTGGAAGCTTGCAAGGTTTCGTTCAATTCTGCGCTCGCAACGTTCAAGAGGCGGTGGATTTGGGTTTGGCTGCGCGTTTGGTGGCGGAACAGGCCCTGGTGCCCGTGTTCGTCGTGCTCGATGAAAGTTCTGTGGCCACCTCCGTGCAGGATGTCAATCTGCCCACCCCCGAAGAGGTACAGAGGCTGT
>JAAEUE010000049.1 GCA_024227565.1 Alphaproteobacteria bacterium | reverse complement strand
GGCCAAGAGTCGGAAGCACAAGGGCGGCAATACCCATGCCGACAATGATGGGGACATAGGCGAGAACCGCAAAGCGCAGATCTCCGGCGCGGGAGTAGCGGACCTTTGCCACGCTCAGTGCCAGTGCGGCCAGAAAACAGATGACCCACAGGCGCGGGCCCATGAACATGCGTTCCGGCTGGGCTGCACTGTGCGTCACGAACAGCGTGATATAGGCGATGTGGCCTGCAGCGAAAGCCCCGACACCGGCCAGAAACGTCGCCTCGCTGTCGCGCGACAGCAGGTAATCGCCAAGCGCGCACAGCGCCAGCGCCAGCGTGAGCCAGATCGGGCTGTAGGCAAGGTAAGATGCCACGGCGAGGAGCAGGACGCTGGCGGTTTTGATCGTCGATTTGGGCCAGCTTGCAGGCTGCCAGCAATACCGCAGCAGGTAGATGACCGCGCAAAGCGCGGCCAGCGCTACCAGTGGGGTCAAACCGGCGATCTCTTTCAGCATCACACCTCGTCCGGGAAGTGTTTCATGGTCAGCCGGATCGGGTTCGGTGCCGCCTGCCCCAGTCCGCAGATCGAAGCGTCAATCATGGTTGTGGAAAGTTCTTCCAACAGGCCCTGATCCCATTTTTCAGCCTGCATCAGCTTGACCGCTTTTTCGCATCCGACCCGGCAGGGGGTGCACTGGCCGCAGCTTTCGTCTTCAAAGAAGCGCAGCATGTTGAGCGCCGCATCCCTGGCGCTGTCCTGATCGGACAGAACCACAACCGCGGCGGAGCCGATAAAGGTCCCATGGGGTTGTAGCGTGTCAAAATCCAGCGGGATGTCGCTCATCGAGGCGGGCAGCAGGCCCGAGGACGGCCCGCCGGGCTGGTACGCCTTGAAGGTATGCCCGTCAGCCATGCCGCCGCAGGCTGCAATAACCTCGCTGATTGTGGAACCGGCCGCCAGAAGGTGTACGCCGGGGTTTTTGACCCGGCCCGAGACCGAATAGGAGCGCAGGCCCTTGCGCCCGTTCACCTCGGTGCCGGAGAGGGTTTCGGGCCCGTAGCGCAGAACCTGGCTGACCCAGTAAAGCGTTTCAACATTGTTCACGAGGGTCGGCTGGCCGAAGATGCCAACCTGAGCAACAAACGGCGGGCGGTGGCGCGGCAGGCCGCGTTTGCCCTCGATGCTTTCGATCATCGCGCTTTCTTCGCCGCAGATATAGGCGCCGGCGCCCCGGCGCAGGTCGATGTAACCCGGCGCGACGATGCCCGCGTTTTCCAGCTCGGCGATTTCGGTAGCGAGGATTTTCAGCACGGCCGGGTATTCATCACGCATGTAGATGAAGCAGGTTTCAGCCTCAACCGCCCAGGCGGCGACCAGCATTCCTTCGAGAAACGGGTGTGGGGTGCGTTCAAGATAATAACGGTCTTTGAAGGTGCCGGGTTCACCCTCGTCGCCGTTGACAGCAAGATAGCGTGGGCCGGTTTCGGTGCGCACGAACGACCATTTGCGCCCCGTCGGGAAACCAGCCCCGCCAAGGCCGCGCAGGCCCGAGCCGAGCAGCATGTCCTGTACCTCGTCGGGCGTCTCGGAGCCGCCGCGCAATTCAGCGAGCTTGGCGTAGCCGCCGCCTGCGGCATAGGTGGCGAAATCTTCGTATTGCGGGACGTGGGCGTGGGTGTCGCCAGCGGCAATTTCCGCGTTAACTTTCTCCACCGTGGCGTGGTCGATATGGTTGTGGCCGATTTCCAGCGTCGGGGCGGTATCGCAGCGGCCCATGCAGGGCGCGCGCAAAACCCGGACTTTCGCCGGGTTAAGCCCGTCTTCCAGCGCTTTCTTGAGCTGCTGCGCGCCTGCCAGTTCGCAACTGAGCGAATCGCAAACCCGGATGGTCAGTGCCGGCGGCGGGGTATCACCCTCTTTCACCACATCAAAATGTGCATAGAAGGTGGCAACCTCGTAAATCGCCGATTGGGGAAGAGTCATCTCTTCGCCAAGCGCCGCCAGATGGGCAGCGGGCAGATGGCCGTAAGTGTCCTGGATCAGGTGCAAGTGTTCGATCAGCAGATCATGGCGGCGTGCCCGACCTCCCAGCAGCGCCTGAACCTCCGCCAGAACATCGTCATTGACCTGGCGGCCCTTGGGGGTGTTCCGCCCTTTACCCCTGCCTGATTTCCACACGCCTTTGCGCTCATCAAATGCCATATTCACAGCCTTCTTATGTCGTCCGGTGGTTCATACAACGACCCCGGGGCTGAAGGCAGCAAAAAGCGACGCAAACGGGCAAGGAAACGCTGCAATAACGCAAAGGAATAGGATACCTGAGCGGCATTTTGTAATCTTCGGGAAAACAGCATATAATCAGGCCAACAAAAGCAGTCACAGGCAGCCATGACGCGATTTATCAGCCAGTTCACGGCCCTTACCGTGATCCCAGCGATTCTGTTGATCGACGGGGCGCTGTTGGGTGGCTGGTGGCCGGTTATGGCGGTTCTTTACCTTACAGTTTTCCGGCACCTGGCAGACCGGTTGATGGGCGAAATGACACCAAGCCCGGCGGAACCCTGGCTGAAAACCGTGCTGCCGGTCGCCCTTGCGGTGCTGCATTTTCTGTTGCTGGCGGCAGCGATCTGGTCGCTGGCGCTGAAACCCGGTGACTGGCTAGAGAAATCCCTTATTTTCATTGGCTTCGGGTTTTATTTTGCAACGGTTAGCAACGCCAACGGTCATGAACTGATCCACCGGGGCAGCCATTTTGAGCGGTTGCTTGGGAAATGG
>JAAEUE010000048.1 GCA_024227565.1 Alphaproteobacteria bacterium | reverse complement strand
CGAGCGTACGCCAGAACACATGGGTTGACTATTGCGGTCACCAAAGGCACCTGCGGGATTTCTGCAGGCCTATTGTTCCACTCAAGAGTACCGAGTTCTCACCTAATTTCGCACGAATCCATAACCTGCCTAACACAGACCCACGCCACCATTCGGGCATAGCGCGCTTTCTCCTTCCCGAAACGGCAACGCCGCCATCACCCGTTTCAAGTACTGGATCTTGGTGCAAGGCTCTTGAAGCCACTCCGGTTGCTTGCCTGCGGGCACGAATCAATGTACTGGCATCAAATAGCCAACCACAGCGTTCCCGGCTGCAACCCTTTTGGTCACCCATCCTAGGTTCACAGCCTGGTTGACGGCGGTTGCCGTTGCGTCGCCTCACATACCGCTGGACAACCCTAACACGAGTGTGATAAAGCACATTGGGGAAGTCAACTCGTGGAGGTTAGCCATGCAATTGTGGTTCTGTTGGTGGGACGTGATCGCGTTACTTCGACCCGCCTTTTCCCGGTGGCGGACGTTTGTGTGGTTCACGGTCTGTGTCGCCGGGCTCTCGGTGCGTACCGACAAACTGGGGGTGACGAGCATCGTCCGCGCCCTCGGCCTCGACGGCGAGTACTACGACAACCTGATCGATAGCTTACACAGCACGGGGGTCAAGCTCGATGCCTTGTCGGCCACTTGGGCCAAGACGGTCCTGGGCGTGTTCCCCGGCCTGGTTCGGGTCAACGGCCGGCTTGTGCTGGTCGGCGACGGTATCAAGGTGGGCAAGCAGGGCAGGAAGATGCCGGGGGTCAAGTGCCTGCATCAGGAATCGGACTCGAACACCAAAGCGGAGTACATCATGGGCCACTCCTTCCAGGCGGTCTCCATCCTTGCCCAGGCGGCGCAGAGCATCTTTGCGGTCCCGCTGGCCGCCAGGATCCATGAGGGCGTGGTGGAAACGAACCGGGACAAGCGCACGCTGATGGACAAGATGATCGCCCTGCTGGCCATCGTCGGCATCGAGGAACCGTACTACCTTGTTGCCGACCGATATTACCAGTGCCGGAAAATGGTCAGGGGCCTGCTTGCACAAGGCAACCACCTGGTGGTGCGTGTGAAGTCGAACGCCGTTGCTTGGACGCGCTACATCCACAAGGGGGGACACACAGGACCTGGGCGCCCGCGGATATACGGCGAGAAGGTCAAGCTCAGGTCCCTGTTCAGAGAGAACCGGGTGACCGAAGAGGCGCTCAGCCCGGTGTATGGCGAAAAGGGTGTCACTATCCGCTATGCCGTGCATGACCTGCTGTGGCGGCCCGTGGGGCTGATTGTACGCTTCGTCATCGTGATCCACCCGAGCCGGGGGCGTTTCATCCTCATGTCAACGGACACCTCGCTGGGCGCCGTCGAGATCATCCGTCTGTATGGGCTGCGCTTCAAGATCGAATTCGCCTTCAAGCAGGCGGTGCATGTCTTTGGCGCCTTCTACTACCACTTTTGGATGAAGTTGATGAAGCCACTGAAGCGGCGCAATGGTAACCAGTACCTGCACAGGGAGTCCGCGGCCTACCGCAAGGCGGTGAAGCGCAAGCTGCACGCCTACCATGTCTTTGTGCAGGCCGGGATTGTCGCCCAAGGGCTGGCCCAGTATCTGGCGGCTTGCCACCCGGAGCAGGTCTGGCGTTCGTTTGGCTCCTGGTTGCGCACGATCCGCCCCGGTCTTGCGCCCTCCGAACGGGTGGTGACCACGGCCCTGCGCCAGAGCCTACCTGAATTTCTCCTGGATAGGACCCAGAACCCTATCTTGGCGAAATTCATCGTCGAAAGGCAGGATCCTGACCGCTCAGAGGTGTTCCGGCCTGCTGCATAGCCCGCTTTGCCCCTGAACTGCATGCTTTTGGCGTGCTCCTTGTTGGTTCGGGAGCGGTTTCACAGCCGTCCTTTGCTCTGTATATTGCACCCTGCGGCCGCAATCGTGGTTGTGTTTTGTCGATGCCAAAGGGGTCCATGCCGGATTCCGAGTATCGCGGCTTTGGCTTCATGGCGGAGCCAGGTATGTATTCCGCATAATGGGGTATCCACTTCGCTCTCGTTATTTTCTCTTTGGTTTTCGCCCACAGTCCTGCTCACCAACTATGAGTTTACGGTAAGATGATGGGCCTATCCGCACAGCATTT
>JAAEUE010000047.1 GCA_024227565.1 Alphaproteobacteria bacterium | reverse complement strand
GACAACGGAAGTGATGTCACAGACACGGTCATTCCCGCGAAGGCGAAAATCCATCTTTCCCAATATTTATGAAAACATCACAAAGTCACACTAAAAAAACTTGATTTTTTCTCCCCAAAATTTTACCCTGGGTGCCGTCGCATCACCATTCAACGCTGAAGGGAGGACCCCATGAGAAATTTTATCCCGCACTTTATTCAGGACCACTATCTCCAGGGCATCTTTGAAGGCCGGTTTGAGGCCCTGACGCTGTTTGTGGATGTGTCCGGCTTTACCGCAATGACCCAGGCCTTGATGCAAGGGGGGCCTGAAGGCGCAGAAATCCTGGCGACCATTTTGAATCGGGTGTTTGATTTCATGGTCAATGCCGTCTATGACCGGGGCGGGTTTATCCCCATGTTTGCCGGCGATGCGTTCACCGCCGTCTTTCCCGTCACGCAGGCCGTGCTGCCGGCGGACACGTGTGCGCTGCATGGGCTCGCCTGTGCGGACACGATACAAGCCATCTTTCGCCGGCACGGGACGCAAACGACCCCATTTGGGCAATTTACGCTCCGGGCCAGGGTCGGACTCTCCCAGGGGGAGGTGCAGTGGGGGATTGCCGGCGCCACGCAGAAACTCTACTTTTTTCGCGGGGCCGCGATTGACGGGTGTGCCGCGTCGGAACAGCATGCCGGGCAGGACGAAATCGTGTTCGATGAGCCCGTAAATTGCCTGCTGCACCATGGGCCGCGCCCTGTCCAACATGCGTGGCACATCGACGCGGACGTGGTGGCGCCAGGCTATTATCGCCTCCGGACAAAGCGCCCCTCAGGGATTCGAGCGCTCCCACGGCCCCCACGGCCGCGTCGGAAGCGCTTGCGGAAACGCGTCGCCGCCCAATTTGTCCCTGAGGCCCTGATCGAGTTCAGCGCGATGGGCGAATTTCGCCATGTGGTCTCGCTGTTCATCTCGTTTGAGGGGATTTCGACGCTGGCCGCGTTTGATGCGTGGGCCGGTGTGCTGTTAGACACGCTCGCCACGTTTTCGGGCTACTTTAATCGCATGAATTTTGGCGACAAAGGGGGATTCGTGCTGTGCGGGTTTGGGGCGCCGGTGACGTATGAACACATGGTGGACCGGGCCTTAGCGTGTATCCTCACGATCAAGGACGGGGTGACCGGAGTTGCCGCCCTTGCCGGACTCACGTGGCGGGCGGGCATCACGTACGGGCTTGCCTATGCGGGGATTGCCGGCGGCCAAAAACGGTGTGAATACACCTATCATGGGGAGGTGGTAAATCTGGCGGCGCGATTTATGATGAAGGCCGCGTGGGGCGAGATCTTCGTGTCGGGGGCCGTGGTTCGCAAAGCGCCGAGCTTCCGGTTTGCCTACAAGGGGGAGTTTGCGTATAAAGGGATCACTGAGCCGGTGCCAACCTATGTGTTGCTCGGCCGGAAGGCCGAGACGGTCGCCAGGGCGTTTACGGACCTGATGGTCGGGCGACGGGCGGAATTGCAGCGCCTGCACGATTTTGCGGCCCCGATCGGTGCGCGCGCAAGGGCGTGGAGCGCCCACATTGATGGCGAAGCGGGGATGGGGAGAAGCCGCCGAGCCGATGCCCTGCTGGACGCCCGCACGCAGCAGCACGCCCTCACCTGGTTCACGT
>JAAEUE010000046.1 GCA_024227565.1 Alphaproteobacteria bacterium | reverse complement strand
TTCCGGCATGCTGGCATCCTGCCTGCATGATGCGCGCGACCCGGGACGCACGATCCACGATCACACCACGATGATCCGAGAACGCATGTTTGCGATTGCCTGCGGGTATGAGGACTGCGACGATCTTGATGCGCTACGCCATGACCCGGCCTTCAGGCTCGCCTGCGAGCGCCTTCCCGGCAGTGGCCCCGCGCTTGCCTCCCAGCCGACCCTGTCGCGGCTGGAGAACACCCCGTCCTGGCGCGATCTGGCCCGAATGGGGCTCAGGCTGATCGACCTGTTCTGCGCCAGCTTCCGGGAAAACCCTGGCTACATTGTGCTCGACATCGACGATACGCCCGACCGGACACATGGTGATCAGCAACTGTCACTGTTCAATACCCACGCACATGGGTATTGCTTCCAGCCGATCCACATTTATGACGCCGCCACGGGCAGGCCGGTGTGTTTTCTGCTGCGCCCCGGCAAGCGGCCTTCCGGTGCAGAAGCGGCGATGGTTCTACGCCATGTGATCCGACGCATCCGCCGGAACTGGCCTCGCGTTGCCATAACAGTGCGCGGCGACGGGCACTATGGAACGCCCGAAGTTATGGAGTTTCTGGAGCAGCAGGGCTGTTTCTATATCCTCGGCCTGCCCGGAAACACCAGGCTGAAGATCCTCTCGGCCCCCTGGAGCAAAGATGTGGCAACGCGTTGGCGGCGCGGGAACAAGGAAAAACTCCGCCGCTTTTTCCAGACCCGGTACGGAGCCCGAAGCTGGTCAAGGGAACGCCTTGTCATTGCCCGCGTTGAGGCTTCCTGGCAAGGAACGGACGTGCGCTTCATTGTCACAAACCTGGTGGGCGGACGCGGCAAGCATCTTTACGAAAAGGTTTACTGTGCACGTGGCAAAATGGAAAACCTTATCAAGGAACACAAACTCTACACCAAATCCGACCGCACTTCCTGCCATCGTTGGGAGGCCAACCAGTTCCGGCTGTTTCTTCACACCGGCGCTTACTGGCTGCTGCTGAAATTACGCGGTGCGGCCCCAAGGCATTCGCGCTGGCGAAGCGCAACTTTCGAAACCATTCGGCGCACGTTCCTGAAGATCGCGGTGCGCGTCAGGCAGTTGAAATCCCGCATCAGCATCGCTTTGCCGACCGCCTGCCCACAACGGGAAACACTGGTCCTGATGCTGGGGCGCATCAACGCTCAAAGCCCATGAACGAGGCGGCATCAGCCGCCCGAACGCCCCTTGATATCAACCTTCAACGCATACTGAAAACTCAGATCAGAGCGCCGCCGTCAACCCGGCCAATCCAGCGCGCCGGAAGGAAATAACCGAAGTCTGGTGAATAATTCGGGTAAGCAGGCTTAAAGCACTTGAGAGAGTAA
>JAAEUE010000045.1 GCA_024227565.1 Alphaproteobacteria bacterium | reverse complement strand
TACCGCGGCGCAGCACGCGCCTTGCTGGAGGGCAAAATCATCCCGGTGAAATGGGTCAATATCCCGTTAGGTTGGTTGTCTAATTCCGGTTCTTTTGTCAATCTCTCCTGGGCTGGTGCCCTTGCCGGGGTCAGGGTTGTCTACGAAGTCTTTGCCGGCTTTGGGAGCTGGCTCGCTTCACTATAGTGCCCTAAAGGTTCGAGGCTTCCCAATGTATTAGGCGCAGTCTCAGAAGTGATGACTTCTTCGCATGCAACCAACGGCGCGGGTTTGACCTCGGCCAGGCGTCCCGGCGGGGACACCCCACCCACCTTTGCGAGGTGGAGCGGTTCAATGTTTTACTGTTCAGTGTGTTATGCCGTTGCGGCCTCCTTGTCCTTTTTCTGCGGCCAGGCGAAGGCCTCGCCGGTGACCAGCATGCGGTGGAGGATGACCGCCATCTTTCGGGCCAGCGCCACGACGGCCTTCTTGTGGCTGGTCCTCTTCTTCACCCGCCGCGCCCAGTCCTTGAGCGGATGGGCCCGGCGCACGACATTCAGAAAGCTGCTCGCCGCCCCATAGAGCAAGGCTCGCAACATCTTGTCGCCATGTTTGGATATTCGCCCGCTATAGTCCATCTCGCCTGACTGCATGCGCCTGGAACTGAGGCCCAGATAGGCCCCGACGCTGCGCGATTTGGCAAAGCGGGCAGGATCATCCATCGTTGCCGCGAAAGCCAGCGCCCCCACAGGGCCAACTCCCGGCGCCGTCATCAGCAGCCGGCAGGCAGCGTTTGCCTTGGCGGCGGCAGCCACTGTCCGGTCAAGCTCTTCAATGGAATTCTTCAGAGCCGCCATCTCGTTCACAAGGGGGGTGAAGATCGGCGACAGATCGGGGTTCTTCTTCAGAACCGCCTTGACCCGGCTGGGGAACTTGCCAACCCCCTTCGGCAATCGCTGCCCCAGGCTCGCCAGCAAACCCCGGATCGTATTCTGCCGGCTGCGGTGCTGGCCAACCATGTGATCACGGGCTTTGAGCAGAACCCGCATCCTGTTCGCCTCCTCGCTCTTCACATGGGTCACCCGGCAGAACCCGGTGCGCGCAAGATCAGCCAGAATATTGGCATCATTGGCATCGGTCTTATTGTGCTGCAGCCGCAACACCGCATGAGCCTGACGGGCATCGATCACATCAACCCGGAGCCCAAGCTTCAAAAGCTCCCGCGCAAGCCAGTTCGACAATGTCCCGGTCTCCATCACAATTCGTTCCGGACAAAGGCAATGTTCACGCAACGCCTCGAACAAGGCCCGAGGATCGGTGGCAACCTTGCCCTCCGCCACAACCTCGCCGGCTCCATCCTTCACACAAAAACTCGTCTCTTCCTTCGAAACGTCCAATCCGACATACTCCATTCCGGTCACTCTCCTTTCATGGCCCATTGGGGCGCTTACCTTGCGACCCCGCATTATAGGCCCAGGAGAGTGACCACCGGAATTACGCTATGTATAAACACCTAGAGCGAGACCACGTGGTCGATCGAATTGGCGTAGTATGAAATGACTTTGATCATGTCTGAATTGACCTCAAAGGTCCTCGCACCCTTTTGATGGAGAAAGTTTCGCGCGCAGGCCTGATTGATCGCGTGCAGCAGGGCAAGCCTGGGATCGTTTCGCGGCAGGATGATTGTCGCATCACGTTCTTCCGCATGCTTGATGCGCTTCTTGAATGCATCAAGCAGTTCTTTTTCCTCAACGTCGCCGGCTTGATGTTCCAACAGAGCATGGCAGAGAAGCGGCACCGGCATGACAGGAACCAGCTCACCGACCTCCTGCATCAATCCATTGCCGAATTCCTCCAGGACCGCGTAACGCTCATTGCGGTCCATTGCCGGCCAGTCCAGACCGCGCTCTTTCAGCCAGTCGTTGAAGGATATGGGGCATCCGAATTTGGCGCAGGCAAAACCATAGGAGCGTCGCCATGCAATCATTTCCCAAATCGTGCGCAGCGCGAAGGCGACACCCGACTGGATGATGTATCGCTTCCCTCGTGCACGGAACTCGTGGGTATCGCTTTCTATGACATTGGTATCTTCGGGGATGCGGTCATAGTTGCAGCCGATCGGCACAAATACCAGCTCTGCCGAACGTGCCGGGTCATAATGGCGGGTCAAATAGGTCAGGATACCGAATTTTGCGGGCGACATGCGGCCGTCCTTCGATAACTGGCCCTCGGGAAATATTGCGTGGGGAACCTGGGCCTCGGTCGCCAGCTGCACATACCGTTCCAGAACACGCCGATAGAGAATATCGCCTGAATCCCGCCGCACGATGTAACCCCCACTGGATCGCATCATCTGCTCGACCGGGAATACCCGGCACCACTCTCCTACGCCAAACGACAGCATGGT
>JAAEUE010000044.1 GCA_024227565.1 Alphaproteobacteria bacterium | reverse complement strand
GTGGACCGTTTGTCCCACGCCGCACCAGCCAGTCGTCGATTGTTAACCGCCGCCGCTGAACGTGGCGAGCCGTTGGGTAGTTTAACCGCCGCACTGCTACGCTTGCTGGATCGCTATGGAGCCACAGAACTGGAAGCCGCTATTAACGAAGCCTTGGAACGCGGGGTGCCGCACAGCAATGCCGTGCGTTTGAGCCTGGAACGCCGCCGGGAAGCACGAGACCAACCGCCACCGTTGGCCTTGACGCTGCCCGATGATCCGCGCTTACATCAAACGGTCGTGCGCCCGCATGCGTTGGCGAGCTACGATCAGCTCGATCAGGAGATTGACGATGAGCACACTTGAAGCAACGCCTGATCGCGCCAAACGCTTGGGACTCTGGGGATTACTGGCGCATTGGGAGGAACTCAGTGCACGGGATCAGTCCTGGTTGCAACGGCTCTTCGATTGGGAAGAGCGCGAACGCCAACGCCGTTCTCTGGAACGCCGTCTCCGGCAAGCCCATATCGGCCGTTTTAAGCCGCTGGCCGATTTTGACTGGCACTGGTGGGTCAAAGGGGATCGTGCGGCGGTCGAGGAGTTGATGACGCTGGCGTTTATCGAGGAAGCGGCCAATGCGGTGTTACTCGGACCTAACGGTGTTGGAAAATCCACCATCGCCCGTAATATCGCCTATCAGGCGGTACTCCAAGGCCACACGGTGCGCTTTGTCAGTGCCAGCGAAATGCTCAATGAGCTGGCCGCCCAGGACGGCGACGCGGCCCTGCGTCGACGTCTTAAGCTCTATGCCCAGCCGAGTTTATTACTGATCGACGAGCTAGGCTATTTGGCCTATGGCAACCGGCATGCTGACCTGTTGTTTGAAATCATCAGCCGACGCTATGAGCATAAATCGACGGTGGTGACCACCAATAAGCCCTTTGCCGAATGGGG
>JAAEUE010000043.1 GCA_024227565.1 Alphaproteobacteria bacterium | reverse complement strand
GCCAAGGTAGACGCCCTGGCGCGTGTAACGACCGATCAGCCCATGGTTGCCGGCGCCAAAGTGCCGCGCTGCGATTGGAGAGATCGCCATCAACAGCCCAAGGCAAAACGAGAAGCCGAGCATCCAGACGCTGCCACCAACAGCGACGGCCGCCAAGGCATCGGCGCCCAGCCGGCCGGCCATTACAGTGTCGGCGAATTGCATACCGGCAACGGCAAGGTTGTTGACGATCAGCGGGCCGCCAAGCCGCAACAACGGTTTCACATGCGCTCGCCAACCGTTGTCTTGTCCTGCCGTCATGAGCGGCATCATAACCTAGAGGTGGGGCCCCCCGATGGTGTAAAGTTGCGGCGCGATCAGTATCACAGTCATCTGGGGAGACGGGAATGTTGCACGACGGACGAGCTATACGAGTTGCAGTGATTGGTGGAGCGCGCGTTCCGTTTTGCCGGTCACATTCGGCGTATCGCAGTTGCTCGAACCAGGACCTGATGGTGGGAGCGTTGAATGGGCTGGTCGACAAATTCGATCTAAGGGGACAAACCCTGGGTGACGTCGCACTCGGCGCCGTGATCAAG
>JAAEUE010000042.1 GCA_024227565.1 Alphaproteobacteria bacterium | reverse complement strand
GCGATTTACGTCGAAATATTGACATTTTCCTGTGTAATCAGGAAGTGAGGCAAAGAAACCAGATAACGGAGCAACCGTTTTGGCAGGCGAATTGGCAAAGGCAAGCAGCCTGACCCGTGCCCAAAAAGGGAACGGGACAAGACCGGTCGCGCTGATTGGATGCGGCTTTGTTGCTGACCTTTATATGCGTTCATTCGCACTTTATCCCGGGATCCGTATCGTCGGGGTTTATGACCGCGACGCGGCGCGGTTAGACGCCTTTTGTGCCCATTGGAAACTGCCGGGATTTGCGACGCAAGAAGCGCTGTTCAAGACCCTGCCCAAAGGCGCGCTGATCCTCAATCTAACCAACCCGCGCGAACATTTCGACGTGTCGCTTGCTTGCTTGAAGGCCGGTTTTAACATCTTTAGCGAAAAACCCCTGACGCTTGAAATGGAGGATGCGCGCGCATTGCACGCAGTGGCAGACGAGGCCGGGTTGCACATCGCCTCGGCCCCGTCATCGGTGCTGGGCGAGGCGGCGCAGACCCTCGGTCACGCCTTGCGCCACGATACCGCCGGAATGCCAAGGCTGGTTTACGCTGAGCTGGATGATGGTTTTATCCGGCAAGCCCCGTTTAAAGACTGGGAAAGTGAAAGCGGCGCGAAATGGCCCTCGGTGGATGAATTTGCCACTGGCTGTACGCTGGAACATGCCGGGTATTACCTGTCATGGCTGATCGCATGGTTTGGGCCTGTGGAAAGTGTCACCTCGGCGTCCGCAGATGTCAGCGGCTCGGGTGAGGCACCGGACTTTTCATCAGCAACGCTATTTTTTACCTCAGGCATGGTGGCGCGCCTGACCACGTCAATCATCGCCAGCCACGACCACCAGATGCGGGTTTTTTGCGATATAGGTGTGTTAAAGATCAAGCGCGCATGGGACAACGCCGCTCCGGTGCGGTTCCACCGCCGTTTCACCTTGCGCCGTAAACTGATTGAGCATCCATTTGGCAAACGCATCCGTCTTGGCGGCGACACCCATCCCAAGGTTAAACGTTTCGGGGCCGCAGCGATGAATTTCGCCCTTGGCCCGGTCGAGATGTTGGAGGCTTTGGCCGAAGGCCGCGCCCCGCGTCTGTCGGGCGACTACGCGCTGCATCTTAACGAAGTCACGCTGGCGCTTCAGGCGGGTTGCGGCGCGCAGGATATGACCACCACCTGCAATGCGATGGAGCCGATGCCATGGGCGAGGTAGGAACGATCCTGATCACCGGCGCAGGTGGATATCTGGGTCGCTATACCGTCGCCGCAGCGCGTGCGCGTGGGGCCAAGGTGCGCGCAGTGGTGCGCAACGTGGAAAGCGTGCCGGGGAATTGGAAAGATGACCCCGCGATCACGCTGGTGGTTGCGGACCTCAACACCTCTGGCAAGGCATTAAGCGATGCTCTGCAAGGTGTGGACGCTGTGATCCACATTGCTGCCAGCCTGACCGGTGATGATGCAGCACATGGCCGCGATACAATTGCCGCGACTGAACGGCTTTATCAGGTGATAAGCGCCAATCCAGTGCCGGTTGTGCTGGCAAGCTCGATGGCGGTTTATCAAGGCCGACCGGGGCTAATAAACGAAGATAGCCCGCTGGAGCCACAGCCCGAAAATCGCGATGCCTATGCCCGCGCCAAGCTGGGGCAGGAACGGATTGCGCGCGCGGCAACATCGCAAGGAATATCAACCTGCATTTTGCGACTTGGCGCCATCTACGGCCCCGGAAGGATGTGGAACGACCATATTGGGCCCCGTCCGGGCCCGCTTTTGATCCGGCTGGCCGGGGCAGGGGAACTGCCCTTGTGTTTCGCCCCCCACGGCGCTGAGGCTTTGGTTCTGGCGGCAGAAAAGCCACCGACCACAGCGACGGGTGAAGTGCTGAATATCATCGATGATGATCTACCGGATGCAAGCACTTATCTTGCTGCGATGGGCAGGGAAAATCGCCCCCTGTTGACACTGCCTTTACCGTGGCAGGCGCTCAGACCTTTCGCTTGGCTCGCCGGTGTTCTGCGCCTGCCTGCGCCCGGACTCTTGCGCCCTGCGACGCTTTCATACCGGATGGCCAATCGCCACTATTCCAACGCCCGCGCCAAAGCTACCCTTGGTTGGGAGCCACAAGTCAGGTTGGAGACGGCCTTGGGGAAGGGTGCGCCATGACCCGACCCGTCGCCTATCTGACCGGAGAATACCCGCGCGCAACCGATACGTTTATCCAGCGCGAAGTTGCTGCCCTGCGCGCCCATGGGCTGAAGGTTGAAACCTGCTCAATCCGGCGCACTGGTGATGCACATCTCGTGGGGCCAGAGCAACGCGAGGAAGCAGCGCGCACCTTTTATACTCTGGCGGCGGCAAAAAACCCGGTCCGTTTGATGATGGCCCATCTGGGGTGGCTGATGCACGCGCCGGGGCGTTATCTCAGTGCTTCGCGTCTGGCTTGGAAAACCGCCCCCGGCGGGTTTCGCGGCGCTCTTTTTCAGGCGTTTTATTTTGCCGAGGCCGCGGTGTTGGCAGCCCACCTGCGCCGCATCAATGCCCGACACCTGCACAACCACATAGCCTCGGCCGCAGGCACGGTGGCGATGCTGGCCGCGGAAATGGCGGGCATCCCCTTCAGTTTCACCCTGCACGGGCCTGACATCTTTTACACCCCGCATCACTGGCGGTTGGATGAGAAAATCAAGCGCGCCGCCTTCGTCGCCTGCATCAGCAATTTTGCCCGTGCGCAGGCGATGAACCTGTCCGGGCGCAGCCACTGGGACAAGCTGCACATCGTGCATTGCGGCGTTGAGCCTGCGCGTTACGAACGCAAGGGACCTTCCGGCAAGCGGCTGTTGTTTGTCGGGCGGCTGGCGGCAGTCAAAGGCGTTCCGCTGTTGCTTGAGGCGCTGCGCCAAATCAAAACAGACCAACCCGAGGTCCACTTGACCCTGATCGGGGACGGTCCGGAACGCATGGGGCTTGAAAAAGAAGCCGCACGACTTGGCTTGAGTGACACCGTCACATTCGCCGGATACCAATCGCAAGACGACGTTGCCGCCGCCCTAAGCAGCTCCGACATATTCGTCCTGCCCAGCTTTGCCGAGGGCGTGCCAGTGGTGCTGATGGAGGCAATGGCGACCGGCCTGCCAGTGATTGCCACCGCAGTCGGTGGGGTTGGCGAACTTGTGCGCGACGGTGAAAGTGGGCTGATCCTGCCGCCCGGCGATGTGGCGGCGTTGGCTGCGGCGCTGAAGAAATTGCTGGCAGACCCGGCGCAATGTCACGAAATGGGCAAGGTTGGCGCAAAAACCGTTGCCGCCGGGTTCGACAGCCAGACCGAGGCCGGAAAACTGGCCGCCCTTTTGATGCGCGAGGGCACATCATGAAACCCGCCGCGATTGTCATAGGGCGCAACGAAGGTGACCGTCTGGTGCGCTGTCTGGCCTCGCTCAAAGAGCACGTAGCGCCGCTGATCTATGTCGATAGCGGCTCGCATGACGGCTCGGTCGCGGCGGCGAAGGCCGTGGGGGCCAAGGTGGTTGAGCTGACGCCGGATGCACCATTCACTGCCGCGCGGGCGCGCGACGAGGGCTTTGCGGCGTTGATGGAACTGGAAGTTTCCCCCGACCTTGTTCAGTTTGTCGACGGTGATTGCGAGGTTGCACCGGGCTGGTTGGCGGCAGGCATTGAGGCGCTTAACACCGATCCCCAGCTTGGGCTGGTCACTAGCTGGCGCGCGGAAATCCACCCTGAGGCCTCAGTCTACAACGCCCTTTGCGACTTTGAATGGCACCGGCCTGCTGGGGTGATCACCACATGTGGCGGCGACATGATGGTGCGCACCGTGGCCTATCATGAAGCGGGTGGATTTAACCACCATGTGATCGCCGCCGAGGACGACGAGTTTTGCCTGCGCCTTGGCAAGGCGGGTTGGCAGCTTAAACGCTTGCCTGCGGATATGACCCGCCATGACGCCGCGATGACAGGCTTTGGCCAGTGGTGGCAGCGCGCCGTGCGCTCGGGCCACGGCTTTGCACAGGTGGGGCATTTGCACCCTGAGTTTTTCATGCCTGAACGTCGCCGCGTTTGGTTTTACGGCGCAAAACTGCCCCTGCTGGCCGTGGGCGGCCTGTGGCTGTGGCCTTTGCTGCCCTTGGTGCTGACGCTATACGGGGTTAGCTACATCCGAACAATGCAAGGGCTGAAACATGCAGGCCTGCCAACGCGCGCATCGGCGCATCAGGCATTGTTCCTGACCCTTTCAAAGTTTCCCAACCTGATTGGCATGCTCATCTATCACCTGCGCCGAATGCGCGGCGCCGACATGCGCATCATCGAATACAAGTAACGAGGCTGAAATGACCACTAATCCCATTCGCATAGGTCTTGTTGGTGCAGGCTACATCGCCACCTGGCACGCCGACGCCATCCGCGCCGTTCCTGGCATTGAGCTGGCAGCGATTTGCGATACGTCACACGCGGCTGCCGAGGGGATGGCCGAAGCTTACGGTGTGCCCGCATATCTTTCTGTCGCTGATATGCTGGCCTCGGGTGGCGTTGATGCGGCCCACATCCTGACCCAGCCTGACCTACATAAACCTCTGGCCATCGAATGCCTCGCGGGTGGTCTGCATGTGTTTTGCGAAAAACCCTTTGCGGTGAATGTGGCCGATGCGCGCGCGATGAATAAAGCTGCCGCTAGTGCCGGATGTCAGATCGGCGTCAGCCACAATTTTCTTGCCCTGCCAGCCTATTCCCGTCTCAAACGGCTTTATGAAAGTGGCGATCTGGGCCGGGTATCCTCGGCCGAAATCCATTGGCATCTACCGCTGGCCCCGCTGCGCTCAGGTCCCTTCGGCCTGTGGCTTTTGCGGGAACGCCGCAATCTTTTGCTTGAGCTTGGTCCGCATCTTTTTGCCTTCGCGCACGATCTGTTTGGTGCGCCTGAAATCCTGTCGGTCGGGGTTGGCCATCCGATCGAATTACCCGGTGGTGGAGGCATCCGCCCACAAAGCTGGCGCATTCTGGCGCGTGCAGATGGGGTCGAGCTGACATTTGTCCTTTCCACCGTTGAAGTGACAGATGACCGGGCCGTAATCTTGCGCGGATCATCGGGCCGTGCCCGGATGGACTTTGGTGCCGATACGCTGGTTGTGTCTCGTGAAAATGCGGCGGATCTGGT
>JAAEUE010000041.1 GCA_024227565.1 Alphaproteobacteria bacterium | reverse complement strand
GGCATTCCTGCATGGCTACAGCAATGTCAGCACTGCGGACTTTTCGACTGGACGCGGATGGACCGTTGAATGTCCGATGTTGATGGCGAAGTGGACACTTTTTTGGAGCAGCGGAAGTCCGAAAAATGCCAGAAGTGGACTCCCAAGCGGAGTGGGGACCTTCGAGCGCATTGCTTAGTTGTCCCGGCCGGCAGGCCACCATAGTTGCCGTTCGCTACCCGGCGTACGATAGGCCGAAACTTTCGCCTGCGTTTGGGGGTCTAGCAGGAATTCCTGCAGCGATTCCGCACCTTTGACGTTGACGCCTTTGACTTTGTCCGGGTTGACGATGACAGAGGCCATAATGCGCTGAAATATCGGGTCGGCGGAAACCAGAATTTCCATTGTCGAACGGTTCTTCTTCTTGAATTTCAGAAAGGGCAGCGCCCCTCAGATAGTATAGGCTTGTCTTTGCTCGGCAAGGCGTACAGCCTCAGCCTTGTTAACGCCCTCGTCAAGAATCCAGGACGCGTGTTCGGGCCATTCAGCTGCTTTGCCTAGAATTTCCGTCAGGTAGAAGACACCCGGTATTTGATTGGCAACGAATGGCGACTTCGTCTTCGCGATGCGGCGGAAAGCCTCTGCTGCACTTGCCAATCCTTTCACGTTGGCCGGATCGCTATTGGGGCCAATAATTGCGGCTTGATTGGAAAAGACCATCACGGGCCAACGTCCATAGCCGTCCAGGACGAATTGCTCTACATCCGCCTTTCCAAAGTGCGAGACCACAATATCGGCCTTCCCGGCTTGAGCGACGTCATAGACATCCTTCCCACTGTAAACCTCAACGGTGAGACCGGTGCTCGCACGGAAATCCTTGAGCAGGTAGTCCATCAAGCCGCTATAGGCTGGTGTGTTGACCACCGCCAGCCGAACGACTTTCTCGTTGGCACCAGCATATGCCACGACGGGCACCTGAGATGCTAGCGCAGCAAGCAGTGTCAATAAGGCCACCCATCTTGCTGCTTTTGAATCGTGTCTGCTCATAGCGTACTCTTCCGATTTTCACAGGTCCACTGACTGTGACGCCGATCGGCCGCGTCATCCGTCGGGCGCCCCCAAAACAATAATGTTTCGGCGCCATAGTTGCTGTTCGCTACTCGGCGAGCGTGGCGGTGAATTACCATGCAATGTCGGCACAACTAAGTACTGGAACGCAATACCCGACCACGTACAAGTCGCCTTTGGGCCAATTTAACCACTTCGAGGCAATGGCAGCTTTCGGGGGTAAAGCTGTCATCCACAGGGCAAAGCACGGAGGTCCGTGATGGGCTCCAAGCTGGCGTTCGAAATTTGGCTTCGAAGGTCAGCTTTCGGATTGCATTGACCAATCTTGCGCTTTGATCTCGAGAGTTTCATCCCGGAGATAGAAATGGAAATGGCGTGTCCCAGCGCCCCTCATCTCGATCCATGGCGTGGGGTCCATGTCATCTCTAGTGTTACCTGAAATCTCGTAAAGCTCCCCCCATGATGGCGCAAGCCCGCTGAAACGGCATTGCCCCCCGAACCATGCATGGTCGTTTACGGGCGTAACACGATGCCTTGAGCAGCCTTCAAAGCTGACGGTGATTTCTGGTACTCCCTCGTATTGGCGATATTCGTATGGGTTTGGTTTCATACTGGCCAGCAGCGTGTCACCCTTCTGATCAAGAATGAGCCTCACATCGTTTGGATGCGCGTTCCAGCTTTCGTTCAAGCGTTTGAACGTAGGCAAATCGTCTGAGTTGAAATGCCAGGGCAGCTCGGCTTTTGGGGTCCAAGTCACCCATCGTCGACTTGGGTCCTGTGCCACCTGATTCAGCTGTTCCGGAGTTTCGTTGACAATTACGGCGATACTGCCAAGGCCAAGTAGCTTCCATCCGGTCAAGCAATCTCGAACGCGCTGTTTGTCAACTTGAGCAATCAAAACTGAGCGGTCTGCTACTTGAAGCACATCCCCAGTTTCGGGAACGTGGGTGAGTTGGTCTAACATGAGCACAGACCGAGGGTGTCCCGCTTCATCTGCGGGCAGGCTGACTATGTCGGTCAGGCGACCTTTGGGCTTGTGCATTTTCCGGTCTTTGGCAGTTTGCACTGCCATCCTGAGATCTGAGTACCCATCCTGCCTTTCCTGATAGCAGACCTTCATGCATTTCGCAGCATTCATCACTAGGGCTCGAACCTGACATGCACCCAAGGCTGCGCGAGGGTGGAAACTGGCAGATTTTGTTGATAATGCCTTTTTTTGGCGCTAGCGGCAGATTTTCAGCTCCATCAACGAGCTTTTGAATAATTCAGCTGGGGGGGCTGTCGGGACCTTCTCCTGAGCGGCGCCAGCCTGTGAACGATTATGAGGACAGGGCCTGGAAACTTGCCTTAAGATCAAGCGCGCGAAATCTCTTTCCTGGAGCAGTGCCTGCCCATGCCACACGCCGAACTGGAGCCCGGTGACCGGGGCTCGTTTTCCCTCTTGAATGCCGATGGCGACGGCCCGGCCGTCATCGTGTGCGAGCACGCCTCTCATTTTATCCCCGAGGCGTACGCCAATCTGGGCCTCGACGGCGAGGCGCCCACCAGCCACGTGGCCTGGGACCCCGGGGCCAATCTGGTGGCCGAACGGTTGAGCACGCTTTTCAACGCCCCCTACGTGCGCGGCGAGGTCTCCCGGCTGATCTATGATTGTAACCGGCCGCCGGAGGCGACAAGTGCCATGCCGGCCCGCAGCGAGCTGTTTGATATTCCGGGCAATGCGGGGCTTGATCAGGCCGAGCGTGACCGCAGAACGCGCACTGTCTATGAGCCCTTCAAGGGGGGCGTGGAGGAGGTTATGGCCGCGGCAGGTCCTGATGCCGCGCTGGTGACGATCCACAGCTTCGTGCCGATCTACCACGGCAAGCCTCGTGCGGTGGAGCTTGGCATACTGCACGATGCCGACACGCGCCTGGCCGATGCCATGCTGGCAGCCGCCCCGCGCCACACCACGATGAACACATTGAGGAACGAGCCCTACGGCCCCGAGGATGGCGTCACGCACACCCTGAAGCTGCATGGGCTTTCAAACGGCGTGCCCAACGTGATGATCGAAATCCGCAACGATCTGGTCGCAACCCCGGAAGCTTGCAAGCAGGTTGCCGAGATGTTGCACGGCCTGATTTCCGAAGCGCTTGCAGAAGTTCAAAGCGCGTGAAAAAACCCCGGAGCTGATGAGCCCCGGGGTCTTCTTGGATTGCGATGCGCTTATGAATAGCGGTAAGGCACGCCAGCTTTTTCCATGACGGCAGAATAGTCCTTGAAGATCTGCACAACCTTGGCAGCACGCGGGCTGGCCGAGGCGAGCTCGTCCCAGAATTCTGCGGAGTCTTTCACCACTTGGTCCCACTCCTTGGCCGGGATGGTGGTCAGCTCCATCTTCTTGCCTCCCACGCGAAGCTTGGCTTCGCCGCCCCAGTACCAGACCTGACGGTAGTAGTGGGACTGATCGATCGTGATCTTGAAGAGCTCTTGCAGGTGCGGTGGAACCTTCTTCCAGCTTTCGGAGTTGGCGAAGTAGGAACCACACCAGGCGCCGGTCACGTTGTTGAGCAGGGCATAGTTGCACACATCGGCCCAACCCACTTCATAAGCTTCGGTGAAACCGCACCAGGCCACGCCGTCGAGGTCGCCGGTCTGGATGGCGGTTTCCACGTCTTCCCAAGGCACGGTGACCGGCACAAGGCCGTAGCGTGACAGGAAGCGGCCGGCTGTTGGAACGCCGAACACCCGCTTGCCCTTCATGTCGGCAATTGAGCGGATCGGGTCCTTGGTGAAGATGTGGCAAGGGTCCCAGGCGCCTGCGCTGATCCATTCCACATTTTCCACTTCGCCGTAGGCTTCCGACCAGATTTCATTCAGGCCGTAATATTTGAACAGAACCGGCAGATCGAGGCTGTAGCGGGTTGAGAACGGGAAATAGCCACCGAACACGTTGATGTCGACCGGGGAGGCCATGGTGGCATCGTCGGACTGCACCGCATCGATGGTGCCTTTCTGCATGGCGCGGAACAGCTCGTCCGTTGGCACCAATTGGTCGGCGTAGAACAGCTCGATTTCCATCTCGCCGTTGGCTGCCTTGTTGAAGGCTTCGATCTGAGGCTTGATCACGTGGGCACCAAGCGGCGCACCGGAATAGGTCTGCATGCGCCATTTGATCGGCGCCTGGGCTTTGACCACCGCAGGTGCGGCAAGTGTTGCAGCGCTTGCTGCACCGATCCCGGATAAGACCTTACGTCGTGTTGTCATCATTTCCTCCTGTCTGTTTCGGACTTTCTTGGTTTTGGAGAACCATTTCTCCAGGGGGTAATTTCGGGTCACCTCGCATATATCGTTTGTGGCAGCCACAGGGCGATCTGCGGGAAGGCCATGATAAGCGCCAAGGACAGTATCATCACCATCACAAACGGGATGATGGAGGCATAGATATCCTTCAGCCCGATTTCAGGCGGCGCCATGGCGCGCATCAAGAACAGATTATAGCCAAACGGCGGTGTCATGTAAGCGATTTGGGTGGTGATCGTGTAAAGCACGCCATACCAGATCAGATCAAAGCCCAGGACCTTGACCAGCGGCACATAAAGCGGTGCCACGATCACCAGCATGGCCGTGTCGTCCAGGAACGTGCCCATCAGCAAGAACGACAGCTGCATGAGAATAAGGATCACCCAGGGGTTCAAGCCGAGCTGATCGGTGAACAAAGTGTCGATGGCCTTGACCGCGCCGAGTCCGTCGAACACGGCGCCAAAGCCCAATGCGGCCACGATGATCCACATGAACATGCACGAAATGGCCAGGGTTTGGCGCACCGAGACCTCGAACACCTCGCGGGTCATCCGGCGTTTGACCACAGCGGCCAGGAACGCTGTCATGGCACCCACGGCAGAGCTTTCCACCAGGCTGGTCCAGCCTTTGATGAAGGGGATGATCATGGCTGCGAAGATCACAAGCGGCAGGATGCCCGCCCCCAGAAGCCGCATCTTTTCCGCCATGGGAACGGTGCGTTCCTCTTTGGACAAAACCGGTCCCAATTCCGGCTGCAGACGGCAGCGCACGGCGATATAGACAATGAACAGGCCGGCCATCATCAAGCCGGGCAGAATCCCGGCCAGCCAGAGCTGACCGACGGGCTGGCGCGCAATCATGGCGTAGAGCACAAGCACCACTGAGGGCGGCACAAGGATGCCCAGGGACGATCCGGCCTGGATCACCCCTGTCACCATGCGTTTGTCGTATCCTCGCCTGAGCAGTTCCGGCAGCGCGATGGTGGCCCCGATGGCCATGCCGGCAACCGACAGCCCGTTCATGGCAGAGACCAGCACCATCAGCCCGATTGTGCCGATCGCAAGCCCCCCATGGATCGGCCCCATCCAGACGTGGAACATCTTGTAGAGGTCATCGGCGATCTTGGACTCCGACAGGACGTAGCCCATGAAAATGAACATGGGCAGGGTGAGCAGCGGATACCATTTCATCACCTTCATGACGGCGGAAAACGGCAGGTCCGATGATCCGGCGCCCCACAGAAGCAGGGCGGAAACCGAGGCCACCGCGCCAATGGCGCCAAACACCCGCTGGCCCGTTGCCAGCATCAGCATCATTGATGAGAACATCAACAGGGCGATCATCTCATAAGACATCAGATGCTCGCTCCGCGCAGTTTAAGAACATCCTTGAAGAACTCGGAGACCGCCTGCAGCAGCATCAGGAATATGCCGATCACCATCATCATTTTCACCGGCCAAATATAGGGCCGCCAGGCGCTTGGTGTGCGTTGCTTGTATTCGTAGGAATAGATCGTGCTGTCGATCGCGCCATAGAGCAGAACCCCCAGATAGAACACCAGGAACAGAATGGTGAACGCGTCGAACCAGGCTTTCTTGCTGTCAGACCAGTTGTGGTAGAACAGGTCCATCCGGATGTTGGCTTTGAGTTGAATGGAATAAGGGCCGCCAAGAAGGTAGTAGGCCACCATGGCGAACTGGGCCATTTCCAGCGTCCACAACGAAGGATCCAGTTCCAGAACCCTGATCTTGGTGATGATGGACCATGCGAGGATCGCAACCATGGCGAAGATGCCATACATGACGATGCGCCCGATCACGTAATTGACCCGGTCCACATACTTCACATAGGTCTGCATCGCGGAGTTCATGCGGCGCTTTTCCTTGCCGCGCCTTGCCGTATCCCCATCCGGCACTTCCACTCAACGTATGAACTGACGGCTCTTCGCATTACCGAACGTGGTCCCACCCTGGCCCCTTAAGTGCTTCTTGGCTGGAGACTATTATCTCCAGGCCGCTTTGTCACGTAAAGTCGGGGTGTTTGCCCATCTTGGCGCGGCCGGCGCCTGAGGCTCAGGGCAGGGCCAGCAATCCGCCGTCGACCACCAGCTCGATTCCGGTGATGAAGCTGGCCTGATCCGACAATAGGAAGCGGCACGCATTGGCCATGTCCTCAACCGTGCCTGCTCGCTTGAGCGGAACCGCATTCTCCAGTGCCGCAAGCTGCTCAGGGTTCTCCTCCCAGCGCGCCTGCATGGGGCTTACCGTTGGTCCGGGCAGAATGCAGTTGGAACGGATGCCGTCGGCAGCATACTGAATGGCGACCGATTTCGACAGGGCAATGAGGCCAGCCTTGGAGGCCTGGTAGGCGTCCTGCGGCTTGTCATCGCCGCGCACGGCCTGGATGGTGGAAAAGTGCACCATGGCCCCGCCGTTCTCCTTCATCAGGGGCACGGCTGCCCGAATGGTGTGGGCGCAACCGGTGAGGTTGATCGACAGCACCTCGTTCCAAACCTCAAGATCGATGGTCTCCACCGAGACGTCCCGGTCGAACCACAACACGCCGGCGGCATTCACCAGGTAATCGATGCGGCCAAACTCTCCGTGAGCTTCCTTGACAGCGCGGGAGACGAACAGCCAATCGGCGACGCTGCCTTTGAAGCGCATGAAGCCGGATTGCTCGTCGATTGCCTCTATCTTCTGGGTATCCAGGCCGGCCACATTCGCCCCTTCGCTCAAAAGCGCGCGCGTGATGGCCAGGCCCATTCCGCCTGCTGCCCCGGTTACAATCGCCGTCTTTCCTTCAAAACTCATCGATGTCGCCTTTATTCCAATAAATTACGCACCAAGTGCAAGCTTCCGTTTGCCGCGCAGATAGCCGATCATGCGGCTCGTGTCGATGATCAATGAACGATGATGGCCAATATCATGACTTCAGAAGGGACATAGCAAATGAGCTTGCTGGTTGAATACACACTCAAGGACGGCAAAGCCGATGAGCAGGCCGAAGCGCTGCGCACCTTCGTGGACGGTCTCAAAGCCTTGAAGGATGATGGGTTCCAATACAGCGCATTCGAAACCGATGATCCAACCCGTTTCATCGGAGTGCTTGAATTTGATGACGATGAGGCCAAGCAACGGTTCTTGGCAAGCGCACCATTTGCAAACTATCGGGACAACGCTTCCGACCGCTTCAGCGCCCCTCCCAACGCGACGCAAATCAGGTTGGTGGCCTCCACCAGGAAGTGAATTTTTTCCCCTCTCGATGAGAATGTTCTTGACTTTGTGCTCATTTTGTTCTATTAATGTTCCCGTTTTGGAACAGGGAAACAATAGGGCACATGGCAAAAGTTACATCACGGTTTGTTTGTCAATCTTGCGGCGCGGAAACCAACAAATGGGCGGGAAAATGCGAAAGCTGCGGAGAATGGAATTCGGTCTCTGAAGAGGCTGTAACCTCGGTTGCCGGCGGCGGCAGCGGCCGGAAAGGCCGGCGCATCGCGTTAACCGGCCTCAAAGGCGAAATCGAGACGCCGCCCCGGTTGGAAACGGGGATTGCCGAGCTTGACCGGGTCACGGGCGGCGGGCTTGTTCCCGGCTCTGCGCTTTTGGTGGGGGGCGATCCGGGCATCGGCAAGTCAACCATCCTGCTTCAGGCTGTGGCCAGCCTTGCCCGCAAGGGAGCGCGCACGGTTTACATCTCCGGCGAAGAATCGGTCGCCCAGGTGCGTTTGCGGGCTGAACGCCTGGGAATCGCGGATGCTGATGTTCTCTTGGGCGCCGAAACCAATGTGCCTGATATTCTCTCAACATTGTCGGATGGCCCTGCGCCGTCGGTTGTCGTCGTGGATTCCATCCAGACCCTGTGGACCCCGGCCATCGAATCGGCCCCTGGCACCGTCTCCCAGGTGCGGGCCACCTCTGAGGCTTTGATTCGTTTTGCCAAGCAGCGTTCCACCTGCCTGATTTTTGTCGGCCATGTCACAAAAGATGGTCAGATCGCCGGGCCCAAGGTGATCGAGCACATGGTGGACACCGTGCTCTACTTTGAAGGCGAGCGCGGTCATCAGTTCCGCATCCTGCGCGCAGTGAAGAACCGTTTCGGCGCCACCGACGAGATCGGTGTGTTCGAAATGTCCGATGGCGGCCTGCGGGAGGTGGAAAACCCATCAGCCCTGTTCATGGGCGAGAGGGATGATCCTGCGCCTGGATCTGCGGTGTTTGCCGGCATGGAGGGCACACGGCCACTTCTGGTGGAAGTGCAGGCGCTTGTGGCCCCATCTGCGCTTGGCACGCCGCGGCGTGCCGTGGTGGGCTGGGATTCAAGCCGTCTTTCCATGGTTCTTGCCGTGCTGGAAGCCCATTGCGGCGTGGTGATGGCCGGGCATGACGTCTATCTGAACGTGGCCGGCGGCATGAAAGTGCGCGAGCCCGCCGCTGATCTGGCGGTTGCCGCTGCTTTGGTGTCCTCCCTCACCGGGGCGGCGTTGCCAAGCAATTCCATTCTGTTCGGCGAAATCAGCTTGTCTGGCGCAGCCCGGCCGGTTGCCCATGGCCAGGCCCGGCTGAAGGAAGGTGCCAAACTGGGGTTTGAGCACGCCATATTCGCCCAAGGGGGCAGCCAAGCCGCTACAGTCCCGGGCGAGATGACAGGTCGTCCGGTGTCAAATCTGGCAGATCTGGTGGCAATGATAGCGGTGGCGGCCCCGTCTAAGCCCGGCACCGACACAGATGTTCTGCGCGATTTGATGCCCTCATCGGCGCCTGATGTGCAATTAGCGCTATAGAACATTTTGGCCAAAGCTACTGCTGTGGAAGAAAGCACACCTCCATAAGCTGGCCAATTCTGCCGCGAACGGCCTTGGATGTTCTAAATCGGCTCTCTAGTGGCACTATTGTTGCATGAGCAACGAGCGCTTGCTTTTTGCTTGGCAGTGCTTTTATTAGGCGCAGACAACCATGCGGGTGCGGGCGATTGTCTGTGTGGGACCGATTGCAGAGCGAAAGTCTGGGCTAGACCACAATGCCGTTTCAAATTCTAGATATTGCCTTGATCGGCATTATGCTGATCTCTGGGCTATTGGCTTTAATGCGCGGGTTTACGCGGGAAGTATTGGCCCTGATCACCTGGGGCGGTGCTGCGGCTGCAGGCTATCTGGCCTATCAGTCAGAACCGCTTCAACAGCTGGCAAAGCAATATATTGAATCTGATATTGTTGCCAAAATCGCCTTGGTGGGCTCGGTTTTCCTCATTGTCCTGATCGTGGTGTCGCTGATCACCATGAAATTGGCCGACTGGATCCTGGATTCCGGCATTGGCGCGCTCGATCGCACATTGGGTTTTGTCTTCGGTCTGGCCCGCGGCCTGTTGCTGGTGGCTGTGGCCTACATCTTCTTCATCTATTGGGTGCCGCCAGACCGCGCTCCAACGTGGGTCAAACGCGCTCAAACCTTAAGCTTCGTCGACCAGACAAGCACCTATATCATCGGCATTCTGCCGCCTGAGATCCAAGACGTGCTGCTGCCGAAAACCATTGAGGGCAGGCGCCGGGCGGGTGCCGGCACCACTGGCAAGCAGGATAGCCAGAGCATTGAGCAGAATGAATCGGGTACAACTGGGGACAGCCTGAATAATTCCAACCGCCAGGATCTGAATCAGACTATAGAAAACCAGCAGACGCAGTAAGTATGCGCTAAAGTGCGACAGAGGGTTGCCGGGGGGCATATCTAATTCATAGCGGAGAGGCAGCTTCTCATGAGCAGCCAGGCAGAGCCTAACCACCCAATCGATGGCGTGCCAACAGAATATGAACTCGATCTAGCCGAAGACAAACTGCATGAAGAGTGCGGTGTGTTCGGCGTCTACGGCCAGCAAGACGCTGCGGCCCTGGTGGCCCTGGGCCTGCATGCCCTGCAGCACCGTGGCCAGGAAGCTGCCGGCATTGTGACCTATGACGGCACCAGGTTTCACGCTGAAAAGCGCGTTGGTCTGGTTGGCGACCATTTTTCCAAGGAACAAACCATTGCGCGTGTGCCCGGCTCGTGCGGCATTGGTCATGTGCGCTATTCCACCACCGGCGCAACGGCGCTGCGCAACGTTCAGCCCATGTTTGCCGAGCTCTCCAGTGGCGGCTTTGCGATCTGCCACAATGGCAATCTCACCAATGCCATGAGCTTGCGCCGGGAGATGATCAAAGACGGTGCAATCTTCCACTCTTCATCCGACACCGAGGTTATCCTGCAATTGGTCGCCCAAAGCCGCAAGGCGCGCTTTGCGGAGCGCTTCATCGAGGCGCTGCATTCCATTGAAGGGGCCTATTCCCTGGTGGCCATGACCAACAAGAAACTGATTGGCGTGCGCGATCCGTACGGCATCCGGCCGCTGGTGTTGGGCGACCTGAACGGTTCGCCCGTTCTGGCCTCGGAAACCTGCGCCCTCGATATTATCGGCGCCACCTTCGTGCGCGAAGTTGAGAACGGCGAACTCATTATCATCTCCGAAGATGGCATTGAGAGCCTCCGCCCGTTTCCGCCCCATCCAAAGCGACCGTGTATCTTTGAATATATCTACTTCTCCCGGCCGGATTCCATTCTTGGCGGCAAGTCGGTTTATGAATGCCGCAAGCGCTTCGGATATGAATTGGCCAAGGAATCGCCGGTTGAGGCTGATGTGGTCATCCCGGTGCCCGATTCCGGCGTGCCGTCGGCTGTGGGTTTTGCCCAGGAGAGCGGCATTCCCTTTGAGCTTGGTATCATCCGCAACCACTATGTGGGCCGCACCTTCATTGAGCCCACCCAGCAGATTCGCGCACTGGGGGTGAAGCTCAAACACAATGCCAATCGCGGCGCGATAGAGGGCAAACGCATTGTTCTGGTGGACGATTCCATTGTGCGCGGTACCACGTCGATCAAGATCGTGCAGATGATGTACGACGCTGGTGCCACCGAGGTCCACATGCGCGTGGCCAGCCCGCCGATCAAGCATCCTGATTTTTATGGCATTGACACCCCAAACCCGAAGGCCCTGATCGCCGCCACCCACACAATTGAGGAGATCGCCGCCCACATCGGCGTCACATCGCTGGCCTACATCTCGATTGACGGTGTGTACCGTGCCATGGGCTACGAGGGGCGCGACAATGCCAATCCACAGTTCACAGACCACAGCTTCACCGGCGATTATCCGACTGCCCTGACCGACATGGAAGGGCCGCACGTGCCAAAACAGCTTTCTCTGCTTGCTGAAGCAGGGTAGGGCGCAGCTGCGAGCGGGTGAAGCGTTAGTATGACGGGTATCCTTCAAGGCAAGACAGCCGTTGTCACCGGCGCCTCCCGCGGCATCGGCTATGCCGTGTCGAAAGCTCTGGCGGCAGAAGGTGCCCACATCATTGCAGTGGCCCGCACCATCGGCGGGCTGGAAGAGCTTGACGACGAGATTAAAGCCGCTGGCGGGTCTGCCACACTGGTTCCCCTTGATCTGAAAGACGCCGACGGCTTGGACCGCATGGGCGCGGCCTTGTTTGAGCGCTGGAAGAAGCTGGATATTCTGGTGGCCAACGCCGGCATTTTGGGCCGCCTCACGCCGCTGGGCCACCTTGAACCCAAAGAGTGGGATGAGGTGTTGGCGGTGAACGTCACGGCCAATTGGCGTCTCATTCGCTCGTTCGATCCGCTGTTGCGCGCTTCGGACGGCGGCCGGGCGGTTTTCATCACCTCCGGTGCCGCCGGCGCGTGCAGAGCCTATTGGGGCAGTTACTCTGTGACAAAGGCCGCCCTCGACGCGCTGGCAAAAACCTATGCGGCTGAATGCAACGCCACTAATGTGAAGGTGAATCTGGTCAATCCAGGGCCGCTGCGCACAGCCCTGCGGGCCCGGGCCTGGCCGGGCGAAGACGCTGAAACCGTGGCCCACCCGGCAGAATTTGCCGCGGCAATGATTGACCTGGTCCGCCCTGAAACCGACACATCCGGAGCCATGTATGAGTTTGAAGACGGTACGCTCAAACTCAGCTCCTAAGGAGCCATGATGACCACAGATACAATTGCCGCCGCCATAGTCGAGACCCGCAAAGCGCTGGGCAAGATGGACGCCTATCCAGGGCCTGCGCCGGAGACCCTTAGCGAAGCGCTCGCCATCCAGGATGCCGTGGTTCGCCGCTTCGATGAACCCATTGCCGGCTGGAAGATCGGCTGCACCAGCAAGGCGGCCCAGGAAACCCTTGGCACCGATGGTCCGTTCTTTGGTCCCCTCATCGGTTCGCGCTTTTATGCCTCGGGCGCCCAGGTGGAAACCGCCGCAACCTCGCTCAGGGTGGTTGAGCCTGAGATTGCGTTGCGCCTAGGGAAGGACCTTGCACCCAAGCCAGAGGCCTATACCGTCGAAGAGGTGATGGCGGCTGTGGAAACGGTGCATCCGTCGCTGGAGGTGATTGACCGCCGGCTTCCTGGCGGGTTTGCCGATGGCGTGTTGTGGCACGTCACAGATTGCGGCCTGAGCGATGCATTGGTGCTGGGCCCGGGAACCGCGGGCGTCGCCGCCGATACCCTGCCAACCATCGCGGTAGAGGCCCGGGTGAACGGAGAAGTGGTGAGCACCGGCCTGGGCCGCAATGCGCTTGATGGCCCGCAGCTTGCCCTACAATGGATCGCCAACACATTTTCCGAACTGGGCCGCACGCTGGAGGCCGGTCAGGTGGTCAGCACCGGACTGCTCACCTCAATTTTCGCGCTTAACCCCGGCGATGAGATTGAAGCGGAGTACGAACAACTGGGTACAGTCTCAGCGAAGATCCTCTAGAGCTTATTCCGCTCAGATTGAGCGGAATAAGCTCCAGATTATCGTTACGAACGAACAACTTTTCTCCGACTAAACGATTCCGTCTGATCGGAGGTTGCTCTAGCTTGCATAAACCAGTGCCCTGAGGTCATCAGCCAGCTTGCCGCTGGCGGGGCCGGGCACCAGTTCTGGATCGTGTCCTGGAAAAGCGTCTCTGATCATCTCCGCAAGGCTGCCCAGTTTTGGTGGCACGGGCCGGTCGGTGATCTCCAGCGCCCGCAGCGCAATCGGGGCGAGGGCGGCCAGAGTGGCTTCGAGCAACGCGCCGGCCCGCTCCTGTTTGGACCAGGCCAGAAACACCGGCGAGGCAACGTCATTCTGACCAAACCCGCCAGACTCGCTGCCTGGCAGCAATGTGGCCTGGGTCAGCATGCGCAACTCTTCCTCATAGCCCGTGGCGGCCATTGAGAGGCAGCCAAGATAGGGCAAGCTCCCATCGCCGGTATCAAGCTGCGGCGGCAACAGCGAAACGGCGCCGTCCAGGAGCTTTGCGGACATGCGTTCAGCCAGAATGGCAATATTGGCATAGGCAGCCGTCACCTGGTCCATCGCCGCCGGGCTCTGCGCATTATGATACCCGCCGGTGCTGATGGCCTCTCCAAGGGGGTGCTCTGCGTCAGGAGGCAAGATCACCGGATTGTCCGACGCTGCGGCCAGGGATTGGCCCGCCACGGTTTCAGCCTGCACTACGGCCATCTGAGCTTGGCCCAGAACGCGTGGCGCAATGCGAAAGCTGACCGGTGCCTGGTAGGGACGGCGCGCGCCGCCGTGGCCTTCACCGATCATCTCACGCAGATAGTTCAAGCCCCAGGCGTCATGCGGATTGTTCCAGATTTCCTCCAGCGCTCTGTCATAGTGGCTGAGGGGGGCGTTGAAACTTTCTATGGCCAGAGCAATAATCTTGGCCGAGAGCTCCAGGCGTTTCCGTGCCGCCAATGCACAATCGGCCACCAGGCCAGCTGCCGAGGGCGAGCCGTTTACCAGCGATAATGAATCCTTCTCTCCCAATTTATGGCTGGAGGCGAGTTCCAGGAACAGGTGGGACAGCGAGAGTATCTCGCCCGCCCCGCCTTGGCCGCGGGCCGGCACGCTGGGCATGGCCCCGCCCGCCAGCATGTCAGCCACGGCCTGGGCTATGTGGGGAGAGATCGCGGCATGGCCTTCAACAAAGTTGGCCAGGCGGGCAAAAACGATGGCGCGCGCCACCCGGTCCGGCACCGGGTCGCCCCAAGAGGCCGCAGCCGGTTTGGGCGGGCGCTCCGCATGGGCCGTACGCTCTTCACGCGTAAGCTGGTTCTTGGCGTTCTGTCCGTAACCGGTGGTCACGCCGTAGATGACCACGTCGGGGTCATCAATCAGCTTCATGAAGCGCGTGCGGGCCTCTGTGATGCATTTGGCGGCAGTGTCCCCGATGCAGACCGGCTGGCCCTGCCAAGCCACCTTGAAGCAGTTGTGAAGCGTCAAATCCTGTCTTGTATCGATCGTTACAGTCATTCGCCCCTCGTGCCTTAACGCTATTTGTCGACGTAGGGATTCTTGCCTTTGCGCAGGTTAAACCTGACCGGAGTGCCCCAGATATCAAAATCTTCCCGCAATCCATTGATCAGATACCGCACATAAGATGCCGGCATGTCATCGGCCCGCTGACAGAACCCCACAAATGAGGGCGGGCGCGCCTTGGCTTGCGTCACATAGCGCAGCTTGAGCCTGCGTCCGCGCGGCGCGGGCGGGGGGTGGCGTTGCAACATCTCCTCCAGCCATCGGTTCAGGTGGCCTGTGGAAACACGGCGGTTCCAGGCTTCATAAACCTGCATAACGGCCGGCATGAGCTTCTGCACCCCACGCCCGGTTTTGGCCGACAGGGTGACCAGCGGGACGCCGCGGATTTGGGGCAACAGGCGTTCGGTCATCTCACGCAATTTTTTGAGTGTTTCCTGCTTGTATTCCACCAAATCCCACTTGTTGACCGCAATCACAATCGCCCGGCCTTCCTGAGCCACCAGATCGGCCAGCTGCAGGTCTTGTTTTTCAAACGGGATTTCGGCGTCAATCAACAGCACCACAACCTCGGCAAAGCGGATCGCCCGGAGCCCATCAGCAACCGAGAGTTTTTCCAGCTTCTCCTTGACCCGTGCTTTCTTGCGGATGCCTGCGGTGTCGAACAGTTTGATCGGTTGTCCCTTGAACGACCAATCCACCGAGATCGAATCTCGCGTGATCCCAGCTTCGGGGCCGGTGAGCAGGCGATCATCGCCAAGCATCTGGTTGATGAGCGTTGACTTGCCGGCATTTGGCCGGCCGATGACCGCAAGCCGCAAGGGCCTGTCCGGCCCCAGTGCTTCACTTTCTTCGCTCTGGCCTGATTCCAGTTCATTGTGCTGTTCCACGAGAGGGCGCAGAAAACCGTAGAGGTCCGACATGCCTTCGCCGTGTTCAGCAGAAATGGCCGCCGGATCCCCAAGACCAAGAGAATAAGCCTCGAGCGTTCCATCCCGGCCAACCTGGCTTTCCACCTTGTTGGCCAAAACCAGAACCGGTTTGTGCTGCCGCCGCACCAATTCGGCAAATTGCTGGTCCACAGGCGTAACGCCGGCCCGCGCGTCAATCAGAAACAAGATGACGTCGGCCGCAGCAAGCGCGATTTCCGTCTGCTTTTGCATTCGCGACTGCAGAGAGCCTTCAGGGCTGTCATCCAGCCCGGCTGTGTCGATAATGGTAAAGCGCAGCTCGCCAAGCTTGGCGTCCGCCTCCCGGCGGTCACGGGTAACCCCCGGCTGGTCATGGACAAGCGCCAGCTTCCGTCCAGCCAGGCGGTTGAAAAGAGTGGACTTACCGACATTCGGCCGCCCAGCAATAGCCACGCGCAGGCTCATTAGAGTTCTAACCTTTTTCAGACAACGACTATTACACTAACGGAAGGCTTTGAGGGTAGCCTCGTCGGTTAGAACAAAGATCGTGTTTCCAGCAATGAGCGGAGAAATGAATGTCGGCTCACCGAGTGTAAGCGTGTTCGCCGGCCGTCCGGTTTCAGCAGAAACGAATACCAGACTGCCCTCGCCGGACGCCGCAATCAGCAAGCCGTTGCCCATGACTGGCCCCGCCCACGATCCGCGCTCTGAAAGGCGATAGCTCCAGCGCGGGCGGCCCTTGGTTTTGGAAATGGCAGCCAAAACGTTCTTATTGACCACCGTGTACAGGTAATCACCGGCCACCCATGGCGTTTCCGTACCTGACACAGCCAAGTTCCAAAGGATCTCGCCTGACCTGAGATCAAATGCCCCCATGGACCCTGCATGGGCAATTGCATAAACCCGGCCATCTTGTATCACCGGCCGCCCAGCGATATCGGTCAAGACTGAGGCGCCACTGAACCGGCTTGACCCGCTTAACGCATCGCCCCAATTGGACAGGCCCGACGAGGTGTCAAAGGCCAGAATTTCGCCGGTCGTAAGCGGAACCACAACCGTGTTGCCTGAGACGGCCGCACTGGTGGAAGCAGCTCTAGCTGCTTGCTCGCCTACGCCCTGATATTTCCAAAGGCTGCTGCCGTCTCCTGTTGAGAGGGCCTGAACCTCGTTGTTTACCCCCGCCACAAATATCTTGCCGCCGCTGACCGTGGGCGATGCGCGAACCGGCACCTCCAAGCGCTTGCGCCAAAGCACGCTGCCGCGGGCTGCATCCAGGCTTGCCAATTCACCAAAGGTGGTGGTCACGTAGAGGCGCCCGCCAACAATGGCCAAGCCGCCGCCGACGCCACCACCGGCTTCCTCGTCTTTGGGCTTTAGAGAAACTGACCAGACTTTCTGTCCGCGCGCTGTAGAGAATGCGCTCACCCTCGACTCTGTATCGAGAACATAGATCCGGCCATTGGCCACGACGGGTTGTGCAGTGAGGCGGCCTTCATCGCTGGAGCCGGTGCCGGCATCAATGGACCACGCCAGTTTGGGCTGACGCGAAGCGCTGAGATTGCCAAGTGCGTGTGTTGAGTTTCCACCGGCTTGCGGCCAGCTCGCATTTGCCCGTGCGGCCGGGATTGGATTGGGTTGGGCTAGAAGCTCCGGGTCAGGCGCCAGCACACCGCCTTCAGTGTTGATCGCCTCGCGCTGTCCAGCAAGGGGCTTCTGATCGGACCCCAGCAATCCGCCCAAGTCCGCGCCCGAGCACCCTGACATGGTCACGGCCAGAGTTGCCGCAATGCATGTCCGTCTCAGCAAAGATCCGCCAAACGAGCGATCTTGTTGAAAATTGAATGAAGAATGCATCAGGGGCAATTACTGTGTGGATCCAGAAGAGGACGTATCAGCAGTATCAGGCTTTGAAGCTGGCTTCGTTCCGGAAGGCAGCTTCGGCGAAATCACCCCGATCATCAGTTGCGCCCGCTGTCTGAGCCCGGCAGGTGTGGCCGTATCTGAGGCCAGCTCGTTGTAGAGCCTGTCTGCCTTCGTCAAATCGCCGTTTTTGAATGCGGAGATCGCGATGATTTCGCGCGCCGAGTGCCGCCACGCGCCGTCGGCTATGTTCAGAGAGGCAACGCGTTTTTCAACTGCATCCAAAGGTTCGATGTCGACGGCTAGAAGGGCGGCTCTGACGCGAGCCAGATTCTTTAGTGCAGCATCCACGCTGCCTGCGTTTGCTATCTCGTCAAAGGCCTTTAGAGCCTCGGCCGCTGAACCTGCCTTGGCGAGTTCCGCGGCCAGGCGGAACTTTGCCAATGCCGAGAAGCCAGCAGGTCCGTTCGTGGCAATGTCGGCGAAGATCTTGTCGGCTTCTGCCTTTTTGCCGCTGCTGAGCAAGCCGGTTGCACCAAGATATTGTTCACCCGCTGTCTCGGCTTGCTTGATTTGGTAGTATTGCCAACCCTTTATGCCGGCAACCGCAAGCACGACTCCAATTGCAGCGCCTGATATATAGGCACCATAATTCTTCCAGAGCTTTTGAAACTGCTCGGCGCGGACCTCTTCGTCCACCTCACGGAAAATCGACTCGTCGCTCACAAATCAGCTCCCAAATCTGGCTTACGTTGCCCCAACGCTTCCACCTGATACCACCATTGTGTTGGCGGCGTAAAATATCGCCATGGCAATAGCAAGGCAAATTTTCGCAGTTTATCGTGCGTTTCCATAGGCCCAGACCGTTATTGGCTTCTCCAACCCCCGAATTTTTTGTCTGCTCTGTTTGCGAAAGGTGCCAAGGTTTGAGTGCGCAGCTGCCATTTCCTCGCCGGCGCGCTGAAACGCATCGTCGCTTACAAGCAGAATACACCCCAACTCGCGCGTTAAATTTTCCAGGCGGCTGGCGACGTTAACCGTGTTGCCGAGAACCGCAAATTCCAACCTGTTGGCGCCAATATCGCCCAATGTCGCCGGTCCATAGTGGATCCCAAAACTGGACATTATTGGCTCTTCTCCAGCGCGCTCGCGCTCCTTGTTCCAATTATCAACCACATCCACCATTGCCTTGGCGCAGGCCAGCGCATTGCTTGCGTCCGTATCGCTTGTAAATGGGGTGCCGAACGTGGCCATCAAGCCATCTCCCAGGTATTTGTCCAAGGTG
Source organism: Alphaproteobacteria bacterium (assembly GCA_024227565.1). Taxonomy (GTDB): domain Bacteria; phylum Pseudomonadota; class Alphaproteobacteria; order Rhizobiales; family CAJQND01; genus JAAEUE01. Next base: position 24,281 of record JAAEUE010000041.1, on the reverse strand, counting down.
CCATGATGCTTGAACACCTCAGTTTCCATCCGGCCGTGAAACTCCCGCAAAGTGGCAATCGTCTGTTCGGGGCTCTTGTCTTCCGCAAAACTTGAGAAGCCGACAATATCCACAAACAAAACCGCGATGTCCTGAGTGCGCACCCGTTTGAGCGGATCATCGTTTTGTGACAGCTCCTCAACAACGTTGGGCGAAAAATAGCGCGCTAGGTTGGAGCGTTCGCGTTCAGCGGCTGCTTGGCGAGAAACCAAGTCGTTGGCCCGCCGCACCCCAAGGGCCAGGGTAATGGCAATGATGACAAACAAGACGATTTCCTGGACCCGCTGATCGAACATGATGTTGTGGGGGTCGAGCAGTTCGAACAACCGGTGATCATCGCCGACAGCCTCTTTGATTTTATTTGAGAGTTCCGTCTGCTCCAGGGGTTGAAAATAGACCCATCCCACTCCCACTGCCCAAAGGCCGCTGGTCCATGTGCCCATGGCGACGACGGTGCGCCAGGAGTAAGAAAGCGTTGCTCCGGCCAGAAACACGAAAAAGTAGATGAAGGTGCCGAACCGGTATTGCACCGTCGCCGACCAGTCGACCGCGCTGAACGGGTTGGGTACGGTAATGGCAAAGGTCATGAGGGCCAGGTCGCAAAACATCAAAAACAATTCTGCTCGAGATTGCCCAACCCGCCACACCTTCAGCTGCCCCCATCCGATGAGGGCAAACAGGGCAAGAAGAAACTCGTAGTACAATACCTCGATGGTGGGATTCAGAAAGGGCAGCATCACTGCAATGATCGCGAGCGCTGCCCAGCGCGCTCGGACTGCCAGAAGCAAACCCTCACGCTTGTGATCTTCCAGCGCCTTAGCGGCAAATCGGTTGGTTTCGGTGGCCTCGGAGCGCTCTGGATCGCCCGTCGTTAGCGATACATTCGCCGTCTCAGCGTAGGTGCTCATGGTCCAACCCCTTTTTCCGCGCGTCTGCTACAGACCCAACAGGCCGGTGAGACATGCTCGGTCCGAGGGCCGTTAAGCGACCTCGAACCAGGTGGCCATGCCGGCGGCCTGGTGTTCAAGCATATGGCAATGGAGCATCCATTTGCCAACATTCTCTGCTGGAAAAGCCACCTTTATCTTTTCACCCCGTTCCATCAATTCAGTGTCGCGCCACGGGGCGTTCTGAACCGGTTTGCCGTTTTTCTCAATCACCTGCACATGATGACCGTGAAAATGCATGGCGTGGGGCCAGGCGGTGTCGTTGACCATGTTCACGACGACCGTTTGGCCCCGGCGCGCCCGGAACAGGGGATCTTCGGTGCGGCCTGAGACCCCATTAAAGGCCCAGGCCTGCCCGGCGCGCACAAGCTCTCTGATCGCCAGCACTTTGCCGTTGAATTTGGCCTCCTGCATCGTGCCCATGGCGCCGCCCTCCATGCGCAGTTCGACTTGCAGGGCGTCGGGCAGCCTGGCGAGTGCAGGCAGGGGGTTGAGGGGCAGGGCTGGTTGTTCTCGCTTTTCAACGGCAGGGCCGCTTGTCTGCAGCGTTGCCACTGCGATGTCCCGGTCTCCGCCCTGGACCATCAGTTCGAGGGTGCTGTTCGGCTCAGAGGGCGCGCGAACGGCAATGTCGACCCGCTGTGAAGGTGCCAACGCAACAACATCTCCGTCATTGGGCGGGTTTGACACTGGCTGACCATCCAGTGCGATGATCTGGCCGTTCATATTGGCGGTCTTGAGCCGAAGCACCCGGGCATTGGAGGCATTCGCCAGCCGCAACCGCACCAGGCCATTCGTGGGCACCTTGAAGATTGGTCCCGATGTGCCGTTGACCGTAACCCAGTTGCCCAAGCGCCCGGCGTGGCTTTTGTCCATCATCGCGCCGAAGGAGGGTTCGTGAATTGCCCCTTGCTCGGTGAGACGCCAATCGTCGATCACGAGAGGCAGATCGAGATCAAAATCCAGAGGCTCGCGCTCCTCGACAATCAGCATGCCGTATAGGCCACGGGCGAGTTGCTCCCAGGTGCGCGAATGGGGGTGATACCAATAGGTGCCCGCGTCGGGGGCCACGAAGTCGTAATCGAAGCTCTTCCCCGCCGGCACCGCGTCCTGGGTGAGGCCCGCCACTCCGTCCATGGCATTGTCTATGCGGATGCCGTGCCAGTGAACGGTGGAAGCCTGAGGCAGGTCATTGAAGAAGCGCACCTTCAGGCGCTCGCCCTGGCGCACGCGAAGGATGGGACCAGGCACGCCCTTGCTGTACGCCCATACGTCTGTTTGCGGTTCACCTGTTGCCAACAGCTGCGCTTTGGCTGCACTGGCACGCAGGGCCACGAACCCATCGCTTGCCCGGGCCGCGCGGAGAGAGGGCAGTGTGAGGGCGCTTGCCCCCAAGGCAGCGGTAAAATGGCGCCGGGTCAGTTGAGTCATGGCTCTATTTCTTCTTGATGCGAAACTTTTCATGGCAACCTTTGCAGGTCGCCGCGAGAGCTTTCATTTGGCCACCCAGCTCGTTGCGTGAGGATACCGTTTCGAGACCGCCAGCCGCCTCGGCCATCTTCTTGGCGAGGGCCAGGAATTCCGGTTTCTGCTTCCAGATGGCCGGTGCTGCTTCGGTCACGTGGCTCTTTCGGCTCTTTTTTGTGTCTGGGAACAGGCGGTCGATGTTGCCGGCGTGCCCTGCGATGGTTTTGGATGCTGCCTGCATCTTTGCGGCGCTGAAGGCAACGTCACCTTTTGCCATGGCGCCTAGGGCCTTCATGGTCTTGCCGATGGCTTTCATAGCTTCCATCCGCTCTTTCACGATGCCGGTAGCGCCGCTGTGGGCGAACACGGCTCCGGCGCCCAAAAGTGCAAAGCAAAGGGAGAGAACGAGGGATCTGCGGATGCTCATCTAGATTGCTTTCTATTTCGCCAGGCCGTCGATGATCGGGCAATCTGGTCGGTTGTCGCCCCGGCATGCGCTCACAAGGTGGCTTAGCACATCGTGCATGCTTGAAAGTTCGGCGATTTTTCGTTCGATTTCTGTCAGATGTTCCTGGGCAACCGATTTCACATCGGCGCTGGCCCGGCCCTTGTCTTCATAAAGTGATAGGAGCTGCCGGCAATCTTCCACCGAAAACCCCAAGGAACGTGCACGCTGGATGAAGCGCAGCTTGTGCATGTGATCATCGGAATAGTCCCGATATGAGTTGGCCTTGCGATCAGGCGTGATCAAGCCGATCTCCTCATAATAACGGATGGTCTTGGCTGGCAGACCACTGGCCTCAGCCGCTGCACCGATGTTCATGACCTGGCTCCTTCACATTGTAAGGTGTTTTCTCACTTCCAGTAACTGGAAGGTCAAGGAAAGAGTGGTGCAGGTCAGTCTTTCACATCGTAGGTGTGTTCGTTGGCGGGAAAGGATCTGTCTCTCACGTCTTCAGAGTAGAGCTTGATGGCCCGCTCGATGGCTTTGCCCACTTTGCCAAATTCCTTCACGAACTTGGGCACTCTAGGCGAGAGCCCCATCATGTCTTCCATCACCAGGATCTGGCCATCGCATTCTACGGAGGCTCCAATGCCGATTGTCGGAATGGGCACCGCCTTGGTGATGCGTGCGGCAAGTGGTTCGGCCATGGCTTCCAGCACAACCGCAAAGGCACCGGCCTCGGCAACCGCCTGGGCGTCTTCTTCAATGGCGGCCCATTGATCTTTTTTGCGTCCTTGGGTTTTGAACCCGCCAATGGTGTTGATCGATTGCGGCGTGAGGCCGATGTGCGCCATGACGGGGATGCCGCGGTTGGCCAGATAGCTGATGGTCTCGGCCATGTGCTTGCCGCCCTCCAGCTTCACCGCGCCGCAGTCAGTTTCCTTCATGATTTTTGCAGCATTGCGGAAGGCGACGGAGGGGCTCTCCTCGTAGGATCCAAACGGCATGTCCACGACCACAAGCGCACGCTCTGCGCCGCGCACCACGGCCTTGCCATGCATGATCATGAGTTCGAGGGTTACGGGCACCGTGGACTCAAATCCATGCATCACCATGCCAAGGGAATCGCCCACGAGCAGGAAATCAACATACTTGTCGGCAATTTGAGCCGTGTGCGCGTGGTAAGAAGTGAGCGAAACGATGGGCTCGCCCCCTTTTCTTGCAGTGATTTCTGGTGCAGTGATGCGGCGCACTTGCTTTTGCACAGACATGGCACGATCCTTCGACAGTGAGATGACGTTCAGCTCTATGTTGACTCCTTGTAACAAGAATTCAATGCGGCAGGACTAGGTAAAATGGCCACCTGGAACGATCTTCAGTCAGAGCTGGACCAATGGGGCGCAGAGGGGCGCGAGGCCACAATCTGGTGGCGCGATGACGATGCGTGCTTGCCCCACCGCAATCTCAACCGCCTGCTGGACACGGCGAAGAAGGCCGATGCGCCTATCCACATGGCCACAATCCCGGCGTGGCTGACCCAGGAAGTGGTGGACTTGTTCCAGGCAAACGAACACGTGCGGGTCATGCAGCACGGCTTTGCCCACATGAACCATGCCTCAAAGGGGCAGGGGGCCTGGGAGCTTGGGACCCATCGCCCGATTGATACAGTGCTGGCGGAAATGCGGGGCGGGCTGGATAAACTTGATGCGGTGTTTGGCGAGCAGTTCGATCCTGTCATGGCCCCGCCTTGGACCCGGATCGCCCCAGAGGTCACGGTGCGCCTCGCCGAAGTTGGCTTCAGGGGCCTCAGCTTGGTGGCGACCCGCAAGGCCAAGTACGCCGCACCGGGCCTGCTGGAGGTGAACGCAAGGTGCGAGCCCATCAAGTGGAAGGGCGGCGCGCGTTTTACCGGCACTGAACGGGCGCTGGACGATGTGGTGAGCCATCTGCGAGACCGGCGCACAGGGGCCGAGGACGCCGAAGAGCCAACCGGCCTCTTGACCCACCATATTGATCATGACGAACACATCTGGGGTTTCGTGGATGAGCTGACGGTAGCTTTGAACGTCCATCCGGCGACGCGCTGGGTGACGTTCGATGAGCTCTTAAGGGAGAATTGAGATGGTTACGGTGCGCAAGGCCGAGAACGAGCTGAGAGCCGACGTTGCCCGCTTTCTGCACGAGGAGATGAACCCGAAAATATCGCTTGAGCGCTGGCGAGGTTTTCTTGATGGCCGTTGGGCGGCTGAGGATGCAGGCTATGCCTTCGTGGCCGAGGAGGCGGGCAAGATCGTGGGCGTCCTCTCCGCTGTCTATGCAGATCGCAAGATCAACGGCCGCGACGTGCGCACTTGCAATTTGTCGTCCTGGTACATCATGAAATCCCATCGCGGCGGCGGTCTGGGCTTCAAGATGATGAGCACAGCGTTGGCCGAACCAGACGTGACCTTCACCACCTACTCTTCGAACACGCCGGCACTGAGCGTTTGCCTGAAGGCCGGGATGACCACCCTGGAAACCCACCGGATGGTCTGGCACACCCACGCAGAGCCCGCCAAAGGCGAGCTGGTGGTGATGCGCGACATGGATGCCGTGGCCCACCTGATGGACGCGGCCTCGCACCGGGCGGTCCTCGATCATGAAGGCCTCAATGTGCACCCGCTGGCATTCCGCACCGAGGATGGCGACTTGTGTGTTGCGGTGTTCTCGATCAAGCAAAAGGGTGAAGACATCACCTTCCACGAAGCTTTGTACATCTCCGACCGTGCCCTCTTTGCCGCCAATGCCAGGGCGTTTGCCGATGCTATCTTGCCGAGCGAGAAAGCGTTGATGTCGGTGGATTCCAGGCTCCTTGCCGGCCATGACGCCAAGCCCGATGAGCTTCTGGAATTGCCGGTCAATCGCGGCTTTCAGTCTGCCGGGCTAGAACCTCACGAGATGGATTTTCTCTATTCTGAGATCCCTCTTTTAGACCTGAAGCTTTATTGATGGTAGCGCCCACCGGATTTGACCAGGATCTTCTGCCCGTCGGAGTGCGTTCGCGTTTTGTAAGCGATAACAATGGCTTGAACATGCATGTTCTCGAGGCAGGTCATGAGGAGCCTGGCCGCGAACTCTTGGTTCTGCTGCATGGCTTTCCAGAGCTGGCCTATAGTTGGCGCAAGGTGATGGTGCGTCTGGCGGAAGCCGGATATCACGTGGTCGCGCCGGATCAACGCGGCTATGGCCTGACCACCGGTTGGGTCGGCGATTATCACAGTGACATTGCCCCTTTCCGTCTGTTCAATCTGGTGCGCGACGTGATGGGTCTTGTCCATGCCCTGGGACACGAGAGCGTCGCCAGCGTCATCGGTCACGACTTCGGCTCCCCTGTCGCTGCATGGTGCTCGCTGATCCGCCCGGACATCTTCAAATCGGTTGTATTGATGAGCGCGCCAATAGGGCAGGCGGCCTCAATAGCAAATGCGGCGGGTGGTGAGGACGTTCATGCCGCAATGGCGGCGCTGCCCAGACCGCGCAAGCATTACCAGTGGTACTATTCGACACCTGAGGCGAATGGCAACATGCTGCATTGCCCGCAAGGCCTGCACGATTTCCTCCGCGCCTATTACCATCACAAGAGCGCCGAGTGGGCCGCCAACACGCCCTATCCCTTGAAGGGATGGACTGCTGCCGAGTTGGCCAAGCTGCCCACGTATTACATCATGGATCTGGATCGCGGCATGGCCGAAACCGTGGCTGATGAGATGCCCTCGGCGAAGGAGATCGCTAGCTGCACCTGGCTTCCCGAAGTGGAGTTGGGCGTCTACAGCAGCACCTTTGGGCGCACGGGTTTCCAAGGCGGGCTGAACTGGTACCGTTGTGCCACCTCAAGCCGCTTCACTCCGGAACTCGAACTCTTCTCAGGCCGCACTATCGATGTGCCGTCGATGTACGTTGCCGGCAAGTCCGATTGGGGCGTGCATCAAAAGCCTGGAGACTTTGAGCGCATGCAGGAGGGGTTCTGCACTGACATGCGCGGATGCCATTTGGTGGACGGTGCAGGCCACTGGGTGCAGCAAGAGCGGCCAGACGAAGTGGTCAGCCTGGTCAGCCAGTTCTTGCGTTCACTCGAAACCTGATCGGCCAGATTAGGCTTATTCCCACTCGATCGTCCCAGGCGGCTTTGACGTGATGTCGTAGACCACGCGGTTGATCCCTTTCACCTCGTTGATGATCCGCGTCGCCGTCCGGCTGAGGAAGTCATGGTCAAAGTGATAGTAGTCAGCCGTCATGCCGTCGGTTGAGGTGACGGCCCTCAGTGCGCAGACATAATCATAGGTGCGTCCATCGCCCATCACGCCCACGGTCTGCACCGGCAACAACACCGCAAAGGCCTGCCAGATGGCGTCGTAGAGCCCGGTCTGACGAATTTCGTCCAGGTAAACCACGTCGGCCTTTCGCAGAATGTCCAATTTCTCGCGGGTAATTTTCCCTGGAATGCGGATCGCCAATCCCGGTCCGGGGAAGGGATGCCGCGCAACGAAGGGTTCCGGCAATCCAAGCTCGCGCCCCAGCACACGCACTTCGTCCTTGAACAGTTCGCGCAGAGGTTCCACCAGGTCCATGTTCATGCGTTCCGGCAGGCCGCCCACATTGTGGTGCGATTTTATCGTCACGGAGGGCCCGCCGGTGAACGAGACGCTTTCAATCACGTCAGGATAGAGCGTCCCTTGTGCCAGGAACTGCGCGCCTCCGATGCCTTTTGCTTCGCGCTCGAAAACGTCGATGAACGTTGAGCCGATGATCTTGCGCTTCTTCTCAGGATCGCTCACGCCGTCCAGTTTTCCGATGAACTCGTCCGAGGCGTCTGCGTGGATCAGCGGAATATTGTAGTGCCCTCTGAACAGGCTCACCACCTCATCAGCCTCGCCGGCTCGCATCATCCCAGTGTCTACGAACACACAATGGAGTTGGTCCCCAATGGCCTCATGGATCAGCACAGCAGCAACGGAAGAATCCACGCCGCCGGAAAGGCCGCAAATCACCTGGCCGTCGCCTACTTGTTCGCGGATACGCGCAATGGCCTCCTCCTTGAACGAAGCCATGGTCCAATCGCCGGCACAACCGCAGATCTTATGAACAAAGTTGCCCAGAAGCTTGGCGCCATCAGGCGTGTGCACCACTTCAGGATGGAACATGAAGCTGTAATAGTGACGGTCTTCGTCACCTGCGACGGCGAATGGGGCGCCTTCAGAGGAGGCAAACACTTCAAAGCCAGTGGGCAATTTAACAACCCGGTCACCGTGCGACATCCAAACCTGATGGTTCTCGCCGGTTTGCCACACCCCGTCAAACAGGGCCGAGGGCTTTGTTACATCCACAAATGCGCGGCCAAATTCACGATGGTCAGACGGTTCAACCTTGCCGCCGAGTTGGGCGCACATGGTCTGCTGGCCATAACAGATGCCGAGCACAGGCAGGCCCGTCTCAAAGACGCCCTCGGGTGCGCGGGGGCTTTCGCCCTCGAGCACAGATGCAGGTCCACCTGAAAGGATGATGCCTTTGAGCCCATCCCAGTTCAGCGCATCAGCGGCAGACTGAAAGGGCACAATTTCGGAATAAACCCCAGTTTCGCGCACGCGGCGTGCGATCAGCTGGGTGACTTGAGAGCCAAAGTCTATGATGAGAATGCGGTCCGTCATGGCGGGCAAGTATAGGATTCCCGCCACGACGGCAATGCGCAACATTGTCTTGTGCGCAACCTGACTCAAATAACGAGGTGCCAGAAGGCCAAATCGTCTGATTTCATCAGCTTGCGCAGTCTGCGATCAGGCTTCTCAAACAGGAAGTCTGGCCCCTGTTTGGTCTTCTGAAAACAGAACCGCTGCGGCAGTTTGGTGTAGAGCGAACGCGGCGGCTGGCTAAAAGTCACATTCTTCAGTTTGCAGCCGGTCTCATGGTCATGCAGATAAATCTGCCCCAATCCGAGCTCGCTCACCAGAAACCAGAGCGCTGCCGACAGCATGGCCTCATCCCAGAGCTTTGCGTGCGGCGCCACCACATCCTCGTAGTAGGCGCAGACCGCTTTGGCATCCATGGTTTGGCCATCAAAGACGATGTCCTTTTTCGGCTCTCCACCATTGGCTCCCTTCAAGACCTTGCGAGCGTACTCAGCCGCAGCGCGGCTATGGCGCACCCAGTCTGACTGGATTTCCTCGATGAGGGCGCTGCCATCATCAAGGTCAATGTCGAGCCTGGCCCATGCCAGCGTATGCCAGTCGCGCTGCATGACGGGGTGGCCGTAGAACGCGAAAGGACTGTTGTCTTTGCTCTTCACAATTTTCCCGTATGCCTGGTTATGGGCGTTGGAAAAATTGAGCTGCAACACAAGGTTTTGGCCGGGACGCGAGGTCTGATATCCCCAACGGTCCCAGTCTTTCTCGCATTCCGGTCCCCATCTGGTCAGACTGAGGCGATAAACTTCAACATCGAGCGGCCAGGCTTTCGCCAGGTCGCCGCGGCTCAAATTTCCGCTGCCGCAGGAGGCAAGGACGTTCTTCACGGCGGGTCGAGACAGGAGCTTTCCAAATGCACTGCCGCGCAGTTTAGAAATGCTGACCTGATCATCCACCACAAATTCCAACAGCTGCACTGCGTAGCGGTCCTGGTGATAGGGATACACCGTCCGCCCTTTGGGAAGGCAGGCGATAATCTCTTTTGCGTCTTCAGTCTTCATCGGTCTGTACCTGACAAGTCTCCGCACGCGGGCAAACGCGCTGCGGGATCTCAAAATCGAGAGTGAACAGAATGGTTTAAGGCACCGCCAGTGGCGGTTGGCCTGTCCAACTACGATGTCAGCCGATAGGGGTGAAAAGCTCTAAGCAGTTCAGGCTAACGGAACGCGCATGGACGAGGGTGCCGCCAGGGCGGTGCCGGGAAAGGACTATGTCTCATTGTCCATACACACATTGGTGCGCTCCACGCACTTTGGTTTCCGTCAGGGCAGCGGAGATAGGCGAGAACTGTGTCCGGTTCAAGGTCTTTGGCTGTGTTTGGTGAACCTGAGCCTAAGCTGTTGCCGTAAAGCCTCAGTTTTTACGCCCGAGAACTGCAAAGTAGAACCCGTCGGTCTGGGTTGTGGCCGGGGTAAGGGTCACTGAGCAGTCGTCTGAAGACCAGGGTTGAGGCGCATCGAAACCGAAGAGATCCTGCCAGACTTCTCCTGCAGAGAGCAGTTCAAACTGCTCTTCTTTGTCTTCAAGAAATTGATAAACCTGACCTTCGTTCTCGCCTGGGAAAATCGAACAGGTGATGTAGCAGAGATATCCGCCCGGCTTCACGAACGCAGAAGCTTCCTGCAGGACCGTGCGCTGTTCCTCAAGGCGTCTTTCGAGCGCCTCCGGGGTCAGCCGCCATTTTGCATCGGGCCGCCGCCGCCAAACACCAGACCCCGAGCACGGCGCATCCACCACAACCCGGTCCATTCGGTCTGTCAGATCGTTTAATGAGCCATGACCTGGTTCGCGAACTTGAACATTGCGCAGGCCTCCACGTTTCAATCGTTCATAGATGCCAGACAACCGGTTCCGGTTTGAATCGTAGGCAAAGACCTGGCCCTTGTTCTGCATGCAAGCGGCCAACGCCAAGGTTTTCCCTCCTGCGCCCGCACAATAGTCCAAAACCTGCTCTCCGGGCTGGGCAAACACCAGATGGGAGACTACCTGGCTGCCTTCATCCTGAATTTCTACCCAACCCTTTTGGTAGGCACCATCGGCCTGCACATTGGCGCTGCGGCCAAAGCCGATTGGCGGCGCGATAGCCAGACCATCCGGTGCCAGCAGGGATTCTCGTGGGTCAAAGCGGGCGAGGGCTTTCTTTACCTTTTCGCGGTTGGCTTTCAAGGTGTTGATGCGCAATCCCACAGGCGGACGTTGTGCCAAGGCTTGACCCTCGGTGATGAGCTCTTCATCGAAATTTGCTTCCAGCAGAGGAACCGTCCACTCCGGCACATCGGCCTGCACCCATACGGGAGCGTCTTTCAGCTGCCGATCGGTTAGAGCTTTCGTTTCTTCGGCGGTCAAAGGCAGGGGGGAGTGCTTGTCGCCTTCAAACCAACCGTTAAGCTCAAGAACCGATTTCTTCCAGTGCACCGCAAGCGTGCCCAAGACGGATGCTCTCGGGGTTTCCTCATCCATCATCCACTGTGCAGACGCTTTATGGCGCAAGGCGTCGAACACCAGATTTCCAATCGCGGCGCGGTCACCTGAGCCGGCAAACCTGTGGGTTCGTCCCCAGTCACGCAGTGCTTCTGTTGCGGGCCGGTGATGGCTGTCCATCTCGGTCAAGACTTCGATGGCTGCGGCGATCCGGCCTCCAGGTGTCATGCGCGTCTGGTGCCTTATGCCGGGCGTTGATAGTTGGGGGCTTCACGTGTCACCGTCACGCCGTGGGTGTGGCTCTCGGTGAGGGCCGCGTTGGTGATGCGGATGAACTGGGTGTCAGTTTTGAAGGCTTCAATGCTGGGCGCTCCTGTGTATCCCATAGCCGCCCGCAATCCGCCGATCAGTTGGTGGAGTACCGCAGACAGAGGACCTTTGTAGGCAACCTGACCTTCAATGCCTTCGGGAACAAGCTTATGGGAATCAGCAACTTCCTGCTGGAAGTAACGGTCCGCAGATCCCCCTGCCATGGCTCCAACTGAGCCCATGCCGCGGTAGGATTTGTAGGAGCGGCCTTGGTAGATGAAGGTCTCGCCAGGGCTCTCATCGGTGCCCGCGAGGAGAGACCCTACCATTACGCAATCGGCGCCGGCGGCGATGGCTTTGGCCAGATCGCCGGAAAACTTGATCCCGCCGTCCGCAATCACTGGAACACCGTGCTTGGCGGCCTCGTTGGCGCAATCGAGAATGGCGGAAAGCTGGGGGACCCCCACGCCGGCCACAATCCGTGTAGTGCAGATTGATCCAGGTCCAATGCCCACTTTGATCGCGTCGGCGCCTGCATCGATCAAAGCTTTGGTGGCTTCAGCGGTGGCCACATTGCCAGCGATCACCTGGCATGAGTTGGACAGCCTTTTAATCCGCGAGACCTGCGAAATCACATGCGATGAATGCCCATGCGCGGTATCTACCACCACAAGGTCGACATCCGCATCCACCAATGCTTCTGCACGCTCATACCCGTTTTCGCCGGTACCGGTGGCAGCGGCTGCACGCAACCGGCCTTGTGCGTCCTTGCTGGCATTAGGGTGTTGGGCGGCTTTTTCCATGTCCGTCACGGTAATCAGGCCAACACACTCCTGGTCCTCGTTCACAACAATGAGCTTCTCGATGCGATGTTGGTGCAGAAGCTTGCGCGCCTCGTCACGGTCAACGGTGTCTCGCACGGTCACCAGATTGTCCTTGGTCATCAGCTCTGAAACAGGCTGATCAGGATTGTTTGCAAAGCGAACATCGCGGTTTGTGATGATGCCGGCCAATTTGCCCGGGCCGCCGTTCGCCGACTTCTCCACCACCGGAATACCGGAAATCTTGTACTGCGCCTTCAGAGCCTGGACGTCTGCCAGGGTGGCGTCTGGTGAGATGGTGACCGGATTGATGACCATGCCGGACTCAAACTTCTTAACCTGGCGCACATGTTCAGCTTGCTGTTCAAGCTCCAGGTTGCGGTGAATTACACCGATCCCACCGGCTTGGGCCATGGCAATGGCCAGCTTGGATTCAGTCACCGTGTCCATGGCGGCGGAGAGCACCGGAATGTTCAAATTGATGTCCCGGGTCACTCTCGTGCCGGTGTCGACCTCAGCAGGCATAACCGACGAGGCCGCTGGCTTCATCAGCACATCATCGAAAGTGAGATATTGCGGAAAATCCGAAGTCCCTGGCTTTTGTGCCATGGTGTCAACCTCCTGGGCCACGTGTGGGCTGAATAAGCATCAGATGCTGAACTGGGGTCAGCGACTCACTGCCGGTTGCCGCCTCAGGTTGACGAGGGTCATTAACACTCTCATGACCAAGTCGTAAAGCGCCAAAACACTAATCTGAAGCGGTTATTTACAGGTCATCTGACGCATCGCCCCGAAAATCCTTGGCGAGCACGTAAAGCTCCGCTGAATCTGACCTGCTGGCATCGGGTTTCAAGTGGGCTACAGAGCGGAAAGATTTGCGCATTATGGCCAACAGCTCGTGTTCTGTGCCACCCTGCAGCACCTTGGCCACAAACACCCCGCCTGGCTTTAAGACGTCGCAAGCAAAGTCCAGCGCCACTTCGCACAGGGCGATGATCTTCAGGTGGTCCGTCTTCCTGTGACCAGAGGCATGAGCCGCCATATCTGACATGACCACATCCGCAGGCCCGCCCAGAGCTTCTTTCAGGCGGTCAGGGGCGTCATCGTCGTAGAAGTCTGCGTGCAAAAAGGTAACCCCGGCAATCGGCTCGATGTCGTGCATATCAATCGCCACGACCTTGCCTTTGCCTTCAACGGCTTTCACCCGTTTGGCGGCAATTTCAGACCAGCCGCCGGGGGCCGCTCCCAAGTCCACAACATAAGCGCCAGGTTTTAGAAAACCGTGCTGATCATCCATTTGGATGAGCTTGAACGCTGAGCGGGACCTAAGGCCTTGCCGCTTGGCTTCGGTCACATAAGGATCGTTCAATTGGCGCTGCAACCAGCGTGTGGAGGATGTTTTGCGCCCACGCGCAGTCTTGACCTTTACCTTGAGGTCGCGCTTGCCCCGGCCGCTATCGTTCTTTTTCGTGGCCATGGGCTTAAGGCTTGTGCCGGTGGTCGTTGGAGGGACCATTGAACACGCCGTCTTCGCGCATGAGGGTGGTCAGTATGCCCTCGCGCAAACCGCGGTCAGCAACGCGGATCCAATCGGCCGGCCAAAGCTCTGTTATGGCTTCTAAGATGGCACATCCTGCAAGAACAAGGTCCGCCCGCTCGCGGCCAATACAAGGGCTTGCCGCCCGGTCTTCGTAAGACATCCTGACAAGCTGTTGGGTCACGCTGTTGGCTTGATCGCGGTTGATCCAGCATCCGTCAACCTGGTTACGATCATAGCGTTGCAACCCCAGATGAACCCCGGCCAGGGTCGTCACAGTGCCCGAAGTGCCGAGCAGATGATCGGGTCTGGCGCATCCGCCGTTGCTCGCGGCCAATTTTGCGGCAAATTCTGACAAGGCAGGCAGGGCAAAAGCCTTCATGGCGGCATAGGATTCCGGTGTAACGTTAATACCGCCATAGCCTTCAGCAACGGTTACAACGCCAGCGGGAAGAGACATCCAGTCGACGAGCTCATGAGTATCGCCGCAACTCCGGGTCCACATAAGCTCGGTCGAGCCGCCGCCAATGTCGAAGACCAGTGTATTGCGGGCCTTGGGCTCAATCAACGCGGCTGATCCGGCAAGCGCCAACCTTGCTTCCGTTTCACGATCGATGATCTCAAGCCGCATCCCTGTTTCGGTCTCGACGCGGTCAATGAACTCCGCGCCGTTCTCTGTCGCGCGGCATGCCTCAGTGGCGATTAGCCTGGCCCGATCGACGTTGCGCCATTTCAACTTTGAGGCACAGACCTTGAGCGCATCGATCGAGCGGTCCATCGCGGCTTGAGACAACCGTCCAGTGCGGCTAACGCCTTCACCCAGGCGGACAATTCTGGAAAATGCATCGATTACGCGAAAGCCGGTATGGGCCGGTCTTGCCACCAGCAAGCGGCAGTTATTGGTGCCCAAATCAAGCGCGCCATAGGCAGGTACCCGCTTTCCCTGTCCTCGCCTGCGGCCGCGCCGCCGACGGTTTGGCCCGCGCCGTTTTGCTGGATGGTGGTCCGAATTGTGGGTGCTGCCTGAACGGTTTCCACCAGTCGTGGCCTCTTCAGTGGAAGTAGGGTGTGCAGGCGCTATCCCGCCCGGCCCATCGCTGGTGGTGTCCACAGTAACCCATCCGGCTCCAACTGGCCCGCACCTCGCCAAAAACGAGGGGTCCGGAGCAGAAGCCTTCTCAAAAGTTTCGTTGACACCAGTTTAACAGTTTCGCCGCATCCGGCAAGCAATACCACGGCCCAAGCGCACAGCGCTCAATCTGTCTTGAGATTAACCTGCCATTGAGGGTTTCGGTTTAGTTTTTTGCCTGGAATTCTGCGGGGTAAGCATGCTCAAAGATGCCAGCAAAAAGCGGAAGCGCCAGACGCTTCTGTCCCAATATACCGCCCATCTGGGGACGGCTGTGCATCGTCACCGTTCGGATGTGGCGTTGAACGCCGCCAAAGTGCAAGCCGAAATTGCCTCCAAGTCGAAATCTGAGTTCATCGCCAATATGAGCCATGAGCTCCGTACGCCGTTGAATTCGATCATTGGGTTTTCCGATATGCTGCGCAAAAGCAAGACGCCGCAGATCGAAGAAGTTCACCAATTTGCGGGCTTTATCAAGGAATCGGCAGATCACCTCCTGACCATGATCAACCGCATTCTGGAGATCTCGAAGATCCAATCAGGAAAGCTTACGATCGAACGCGAACCCTTCACTATGGAGGAGGTTGTGCGGTCCTCAGCTTCGATTATTGCCCAACGGGCCCATGAAGCGGGCATCGAGTTGAAGTTTGAGAGTGAGGCCAAACTGCCGGTGCTGCGCGGAGATGCGCTGCGGATCAAGCAGGTGATCATCAATCTCATGACCAACGCGATTAAATTTAGCCACGAGGGCGACCCGGTAACGCTCTCGGCCTCCATGGGCGCGGACAACATGATTGAGGTGAAGGTCATCGACACCGGAATTGGTATGACTGAAGAGCAGATTGGAATTGCGCTGTCGCCCTTTGGTCAAGTCGATAGCGGTCACACGCGTGAATACGAAGGCACGGGTCTGGGCCTGCCGATCTCTAAGGCGATCGTTGAGTTGCACGATGGCGTGCTCGACATGAAAAGCAATCCGGGATTTGGAACTACGATCATAATGCGCCTGCCGATTGACGAAGAGCCCGCCGGTGAGCGCAGGCCGCGAACCGCTGCACACTAACAAGTTGCGTGAACCGGGACCGTGAAAACTTTAGACAGACAGAATTGAGAACATTTGCCAATGCAAGCGCCACAATCAGAATTTCACGGGCACAACAACGTTGACGAACCGGTTTCGCTCGGCCGTCTTGTCTCGGTCACGGGCGGACAAGCCGTTGTCTTGTTGGACAATCCCGATGAGGAAGCCAATCATGTGAAGCTGATCCGGCCAGATATTGGCACGCTCCTGAAAGTAGATACTCCTACCTCGATCATTCTTGGGTTGGTATCCGCCTCCTCTGCACCAATGCCGTCCCATAATTCAGAAGAGCCCGAATTGCGGGTCGTTGAAGTGGAGTTTATTGGTGAGCTGCTCAAACGTGACGACGGCACCATTTCGGGCTTCAAGCGTGGCATCAGCCGTTACCCGGGTCTTGGCGATCCTGTTCTGCCGGCAGATCAGCATGAGCTCAGCAGAGCCTATGAGTGCGGTGATGCAGAAGCTTTGAGGATCGGCTGTATCCAGCAGGATCCGAGTATTCCAGCGATGGTCAAAATCGATGATTTGCTTGGCAAACACTTTGCGGTGCTGGGCACCACAGGCACCGGTAAATCCTGCTCCGTAGCATTGTTTCTCCACCGCATCATTGAGCATTCACCGAATGCTCACATCGTGGTGCTGGATGTGCACCGGGAGTATGGCGGTTCGTTTGCCGAATGTGCCGAGATAATCACCCCACACAACTTAACGCTGCCGTTTTGGTTGCTGACGTTCGAGGAATTGGTCGAAATTATCTGCGGCGACCAGCCTAACCGTGAAACTGATATGGAAGTTTTGCGTGATCTGATCCCGGCTGCCAAGAATCGGTATTCTGCGAACCAGCGAAAAGATCGAAAAAACCGGCTCAGCAAGGTTGAGAACGATAATTTGCCGATTGGTGTCGACACTCCCGTGCCATACCGCGTTTCAGATCTAACCGGTTTGTTGGATGAATTTATTGGCAAGCTCGATATGCGCAACGATCTGGCGCCGTTCAAGCGCATCAAAGCTCGGGTTGAGCATCTTTCGCGCGACCCTCGCTACGGCTTTATGTTCGGCTCGCTCACGGTACAGGACACCATGGCGGACGTGATCGGCCGGCTCTTCCGCATTCCCGTCAATGGAAAGCCGATCACCATTCTGGAACTTGGCGGGCTTCCGTCAGAAGTAATCAATGTTGTGGTTTCCGTGATTGCCAGAATGGCATTTGATTTTGGCGTCTGGTCTGAAGGAAGAGTGCCGATCACTTTGGTCTGCGAAGAAGCCCACCGCTATGTGCCAGCAGGCAAAACTGGTGGGTTTGAGCCCACTAAACGCGCTATCTCTCGGATTGCGAAGGAAGGCCGTAAGTACGGCGTTTCCATGGTGATCGTTAGCCAAAGGCCAGCTGAACTGGACCCGACAATTCTGTCACAGTGCAGCACTCTGTTTTCGCTGCGCCTGACCAACGAGAAAGACCAAGAGATTCTGAAAGCGGCCATTTCCGATGCCGCGGCATCGCTCCTGGATTTTGTGCCCAACATGGGAACCGGTGAGGCAGTTGCCACCGGCGAAGCGGTGGCGCTCCCGACGCGTATCAAATTTGATATCTTGCCTGAGCACAAACTCCCCCACAGCAGCACCGCGTCGTTTGCTGGGGCCTGGTCTGCGGATATCAACGATACCAACTTGTTGCACGAAGTGGTCAAGAGTTGGCGTTCACAAACCCGGCTTGCCTACGATACCCACAGCACGGACAGCGGGCAGGGAGCCGTGCCAGATGCTGCCCAGGAACTACAACCCCCCGCAGCGCCGGATGCGCAAGATATGCCGCCACTCGCTCCTGAGGGGGCAGGGCAAATGGATCCCTCGCTGCTCGCCGCAGCACTTGCCGCGCCCGCAGCACCAGCCCCAATGGCGGCGCCACTTGCAAGCCCGCAAGCTCCTGGTCAACCTGCTCCAACCGCTCCCACTCTTCAGCCTCAACCAGCGGCGATGCCCGCCATGCAGCCTCAACCAGCTGCGATGCCCGCGATGCAGCCGCAACCCGCGGCGGGCATGCCGCCACAACCCGGCGTGATGGCACCACAACCTGCCGCCGCGGCCCCACAGGCCATGCCATCTCAGGCGCAGAATCCAGGTGGTTTTGGCCAAGCTAACCCGGCAACACCTGCCATGCCCGCTGATCCCGGTCTGCCAGCCCATGCCGCCCCGCCAGCTATGGCGCCAGCTGCTCCAGTGCAGCCATCCCCCGGCGCCGTCCCCGGGCATCCGGTTGCAGCACCGCAGCCTCAACCCATAGATGCAGCACAGGCGGCCGCAGCCGCCGCGCCCCAGCAGTTCGCTCAAGGTTGATCACATAGATAAAGAAAAGGGACCATGGCGATTGCGAGTAACCATGGCCCCCATCCTGTGCTGTCCGCACAACGTGGAAGGATGCTGCGGCGAACTCGTCAGCAGGCCTCCCTCGACCGCAAGCTCAGGCTTTGTGCCGGTTCACATTCCGTGAATTGTGCAATCTCTGCAGCAAAAACGACCAGAAATCCCTGACCCGCCACTTTAGCAGCCTGTGCCTGTACCCCCGGCCGCGTGTGCAGTCTGTCAAATCGGTTTTTGCGTGTATGTGACAAAACTCACAATCGGACCAGTTGCCGGTTAGACGGCAAATTCAGCGGGTCAATTCCCGATAACCTCTTGAACCATGAGTTCAAGCCGCGCCACGTCAGTTATGTGCAGCGATCGTCCTTGGCGCTCAATCAGACCGAGTTTTGTCAATCTTTGCAGTTCTCGGGTAACAGCTTCACGGTGCGTGCTGACCCGGCTTGCGATTTCTGCATGTGTCGGGGCCGGAGAGAGCCGTGCCGTTCCATCAACCTCTGTTTCAAAATCCGTTAGCCGCAGCAATTCTGCCTGTATTCTGTTGCGCACCGCCAGGGTGCTAAACTCGAATACCCGCTCGGTTAATGTGCGAATTTGGTTGGTGAAATGGAGGAGCGCTGCCCCGGTTATGGCGCTGTTTGTGGTGATCGCCTCGAGAAACACCTTGCTGGGCATGTGGGCGACCACACATCTTTCCACCGCTTCGACGCTTGCAGAACGTGGTGCTCCATCAATCGCCGACAGTTCGCCAACGAAATCT
Source organism: Alphaproteobacteria bacterium (assembly GCA_024227565.1). GTDB lineage: Bacteria > Pseudomonadota > Alphaproteobacteria > Rhizobiales > CAJQND01 > JAAEUE01. The sequence goes on along the minus strand of JAAEUE010000041.1, from coordinate 5,250 downwards.
CCAGCATCAATATCACGGAAAGTGACTGTTTTTCCGGCCAGCGAGTAGATGATAACGCGCGCTTTGCCTTCGATCACAAATGTCACGTCGTTTGAGGAGTCTTGGTGCGTGATCACCTGCACTTCTGGCTCCACCGTTTCCCACCGGCATTTTTCGGCAAGCTCGGTAAGCGCCGTCTCATCGATTCCAGCGAATATCTTGACGCTCTTGAGGGTCTTTTCCGTTTCGCTTGGCATAATTAGTATCTTTTTGCCTTCCCCGCTCACATCCAGATAGGTCGATTACCTGGATTTCATCCTTGATGCGGCGCTAACTTAATGGTTGTCAATAGATGTTCCGTTTGAGGTTGAGCCAAATGAATGACACGACCGGCGCATCAAGCGCCCTAGTTGGGGGGCTTGCGACCAAGCACTACCGTGTTGGTACACATCGGGTTGTGTCGCCTGTTCAGACATTGGAACGCGTCGAGCCTCATCTGGCGGAAATGGGAATAACCCGGTTGGCCAACGTCACAGGGCTTGATCGTGTGGGCATTCCGGTGGTCATGGCCATGCGACCAAATTCACGTTCAGTTGCCGTGTCGCAAGGCAAGGGCGTTGACCTAGATGCAGCCAAAGCGTCAGCGGTTATGGAATCGGTGGAGTCCTGGCATGCGGAGCGCGTAGACCTGCCTACACTGTATGGCTCGTACAATGATTTGAGAGGAAATAGGCAAATCGCCGATCCCGCCCAGTTTCCCAAGACAAGATCCTCGCGCTTTCACCCTGACCTGAAAATTCTTTGGATCGAAAGTGTGAATTTGTGCACCGGTGAACCATGGTGGATACCTTACGAAATGGTGCACACCGATTACACGGTGCCAACTCCGCCTGGGCATGGATGTTTTCCCTGTTCGACGAATGGTCTGGCCTCAGGCAATCTTCTTGTCGAAGCGCAAAGTCACGCGATTTGCGAAGTGATTGAGCGCGATGCAACCACTCTACTGCACCACTTGCCCAGGGCAAAGAGGGCTGCGCGCCAATTGGACCTCGCAACTGTTGATGACGCAGAGTGCCGTTCCATTCTTGCCAAGCTAGAGCAGGCGCAGCTAAAAATGGCTGTGTGGGAAACCACCACGGATATTGGCGTTGCCTCATTTTACGGTTTGCTGTTGCCCCATGACGGTGTGGTGGAGCACATTGGCGCCGGCGCGGGAACACACCCTAGTCGGGCTATTGCATTGTCTCGAACACTGACCGAGGCGGTCCAGACAAGACTCACTTATATTTCTGGCGCGCGAGACGATCTGTTGCAAGATGAGTTCACGCTGACCGGAATTGAAGACAAAGTGGCGGGTGCGCGCCGTCTGGCCGGTTCTGCAGAGCCCAAGCGTTCGTTCCTGCAATGCCCCACCATAGAAAAAGACACCCTGACGGACGATCTGCAGATGCTGCTTGATCGTCTTGGCTCGTGCAGTGTGGAACAGGTGTATTCAGTGGATTTGAGCAAACCGAATGTACCGGCATCTGTTGTGAGGATTGTTGTTCCGCAGCTCGAGCCTCCACACGACGACGACTCCTATTTGCCTGGTCCAAGGGCACGGGCGCAGGAAATGGGCCCTTAGATGACGGCAATTGTTTTCATCGGCCCAACGATTTCAGAAGCCGAGGTTCTGTCTGTCTTGGACGCTGACTGCTGGTCGCCGGCCGCGCAAGGGGACGTTTATCAAGCAGTTCAGCAACGACCACGTTTCATTGGCCTCATAGACGGGTATTTCGATGGCGTGGCATCTGTTTGGCACAAAGAGATCTTGTGGGCTCTTTCAGAGGGCGTCACAGTTTTAGGAGCCTCTAGCATGGGCGCTCTGAGGGCTGCTGAACTTAGTGCGTTTGGAATGACGGGTGTCGGCCAAATCTTTGAGGGATACCAATCCGGGAAAATCGAAGACGATGACGAGGTGGCCGTTGTGCACGGACCAGCCGAGTTGGGATACGTGCCGCTGAGCGAGCCAATGGTGAATATCAGGCCAACCTTGGAGCGCGCTGTCGCTAGCAACGTTTTGTCGAAGGAACAGTCACGATATCTTTGCACGCTGGCCAAATCGTTAGATTATCGGGAGCGAACCTGGGAACAGCTGTTGGAGCGGCCGGGTGCAAACGATTTGCCGAAGCGCGTTCGCCAAGGTCTGGCGGACTGGTTGCCGGAGAACAGTATTGATCAAAAGAAGCTCGATGCGTTTGAATTGCTGGAAACCATTAAGCGGGGCATAGCGGAGGGCCACGCGCCGTTGCAGGTTGGTTTCACATTTGAACAAACGATTTTGTGGCAGCAGGGCACCGCCTCATGGTGTACCCGCCAGGACACAAGCGGGAATTCGCGCGACGTGCTGGATGAATTAATGCTCTCAGATCAACAGTTTGCCGTTCGTCAGCAAGCACTGTTGCGAAAGAGCGCGGTTGATTGGGCATTCGAGCAAAACATAAAGTTCAACGCAGGCGAGCGCCGCGAAGTTACCAAACGGTTCCGGGAACAAGCCGGATTAATGTCAGGCGCCGGGCTCGCGAGGTGGCTCAGTGCAAATGATCTCAGCGCTGAGGAGTTCAAGGAGCTTCTCATCGAAGAGCTCAGTGTCTCGCGCCTCGCTGAGAATGATCCTGAGATGTTCGATGCCCATGCGCTGGGTGTGCTGAAGCTAGAAGGGGCGTATGAGAGCCTTGCGCACCGTGCTCTTCACAAGGCCGAGGTATTGGGTCGGACAGAGCATGAAACACGTGTAGAGGCGTTCCCATTAGACATCCATCCGACCGTGTTGGAGGAATGGTTTTTTCAACCGCGCCCTAACTACGGTGGTTTTGGCAGTGTAGAAGCGTTCATCGCCGCTCACGGCTTGCAATCGAAAGATGATTTCTACACTATACTGGCGCGTGAGTATTTATACTTACAGCAGTTAGAGACGGATGCAGGATGAGATGATTGAGAGTCCAAGGAAGTTGAAGGGCGATCGCTGGTGACCTTGGAGTTTACCGACACACCGTCTGGAATGCTTGAGTTTGGAGCAGAAGGCAGGCTTGGAACCCGTTTCCGGCTCTATCCGCAGACGCCAGATCTTGATGACCCTGAAGAGCCGGAAACCGTTTACGTTTCCTCTCCTGCCGGAACCATATCTGAAGGTCCGGCCGATGATCGTATGTACACGGTATTTCCAATAGACAAGCCAACCCACTATGGGCTGCATGACGAATCGAACGGCGAGCCAGTGCTGTTCCTGCCGCCATGGAACAACGACATTTTCATTCCCGCTCAACCTGGAGCGGACGGGCATTTCGACCATTTTGAGCCGGATACGCCGGAGTTTTTCATGGCACACATGTTTGGTGCGACCCGGTTTACGCTTGACATTTGGGAGGGGTATTTCGGCCGGCAGATAGATTGGCATTTCCGCGATGACTACGATCGGCTTGAGATCTCCATCATTCCAAAGGTGGACAACGCCTTCCTTGGTTGGGGTTTTCTGGAAGCGGGAGGAATGGAATCAGAAGGCAAATACAGCCCGTTTTTCCTCAATTTCGACATCATCGCCCATGAGGTGGGCCATGCGATCGTTTATAGCGAAATTGGCATGCCCTCCGCGCATGACGAGGAGCCGGAATATTTTGGGTTTCAGGAATCCATGGCTGACGTGGTCGCGCTACTGGCGTCACTGCATTTCGAATCTGTTATGACGTCGCTGCTCAACAACACCAGCGGGAACCTTTACACCTACAACAAGCTTAGCCGGTTTGCAGAAATGTCTGACAACAATCAGATCCGTCTGGCCGCAAACGACCGGGTGATGTCTGAGTTTGTTGACGGTTGGGATGATGAGCATAAACTCGCCCAGCCTCTCACCGGCGCCATGTTCGACATTTTGGTCGATTTGTTTCATGAGCACCTTTTGGAGCTCGGTCTGATTCCACCTGAAATGGAGGAAATGTCAGATAGGTTGGAGGGTGATCCTGCCTACAGCAGTATCTTGCAGGATGATTTCGACAAGTTTTATGCCCTCAATCCTGAAGGCTTCAAGCGGGCTATGGAGACCGCTCGAGATCAGCTGGGAACATTGGTTGCCGACGCGATACCGATGTTTGGTCGGCGCCAGATCAGCTTTGCTGAGTTTGGCAAGGCGCTCGAGGAAGCGGATCAGGAATTGACTGGCGGGCAGAACTACAAAATTATTCATCGAAATTTTTTGATACGGGAAATTGGGCGGTTCGACCCTGGTCCAAGGCTTAAAAAACCAGATAAACACAGTCATTCACTTACCGATCGCACAATTTCACCACGTGATCTTGAGTAAATTGTAAAAAGCTGAGCGATTCCAGGTGTATTTGTGTTTCTGATCCTCAATTTTATTGAATTTATGCTTTGACAGTGTATGCTGAGAGACAAAGAAATCAGGAGCATAGGCATGGCAAGAAGACCCTCCAAGAAAACGAATTACGACGTCGGCAATACGCTGTTGAGCGCATCGAACATTATCCTGGTTGGATTTCTCCTAAAAGATCTGAAGCTGGATACCAAGGATGCCAACTATCCGCCGACCCGTAACAATGCCAACAATTTCTTCGGCAAGATGCTGACCACGGATGCTGGTGGAAGTAATAACTTGGATCCCGGCTTAGCAAGGATCTTTGGCTTCATCGCGTCGGGGCGATATGTTGAGCTTGATGCGCCCACGATTTTCCTCGTGCATGGTGAAGGCGACGATATTGAAAATCTTGCCGGGCAAGAAATCAGTTTGGTCATTCAAGACTTTAAGTTTCCTCATACCAACGATGGCGGGGGGGCCAAGGGTTGGTCTTATGACGAGTCCGACTTTTCCATGACCTTGGACGTGAGCACCGGTCCTATTGCTGATTTGATCGAGGCGGGCATGGGTGAGGCGGCAGTGAGCGGTTCGCGCGTCAGTGGCTCGCGTGTCAGTGGCTCCCGCGTAAGCGGCTCACGGGTGAGCGGCTCGCGTGTCAGTGGATCCCGGGTAAGCGGTTCTCGGGTGAGCGGCTCGCGTGTCAGTGGTTCTCGCGTCAGTGGCTCAAGAGTATCGGGTGCTGACGACTAGGCTTTCAAGATCCAACTCAGAGTGATCTATAAACTAGGTCATGTTGACAAACTCCTGACCCACAATCTTGCCGATACGATGTGTATGAAGCCGAGATAGCTGAGTGCGGTTTTGTCGTAGCGGGTTGCGAGCCGTCTTGCGCATTTAAGTTTGTTGAAGCAGCGTTCGACCTG
>JAAEUE010000040.1 GCA_024227565.1 Alphaproteobacteria bacterium | reverse complement strand
TCATATTGAAGCATTTGACCGCTATTTGGCGTCTGCTGGCGAGGCGCGGTCCGTGCCTTGGTCTGGCTGACCACAAGCGGGCCGCAACGAAGTCCAGCGGGCGCCAAACAGTGGCCTTCGGTGGGCCAAATCAGCCCATCTCCCGCGTTGCGAAGCTTGCCCGATGCACCGCATCGCGCTGCGCTCCGCGCCTTGGCGATGGGCTGATTTGTTCCCATCAATCGTTTCAATATGAACATGAAAGGCTCTAGAACCCGACCTGATCGCCGCCTTTCAGATTGAGGATCTCACGCGCTTCATCCGGCGTTGCGATTTCCAGCCCCTGGCCTTCCAGAATCTGCCGCACCATGCGCACTTGCTCGGCATTGTTCTCGGCCAGTTTGCCGGCTCCGGCCCAGAGCGAATCCTCAAGCCCGACCCGAACATTGCCGCCCATGGCGGCGGCAATGGAGGCAACGCGCATCTGGTGGCGCCCGGCGCCCAGAACCGACCACTGGAAATCGTCACCGAACAACCGGTCGGCGGTGCGCTTCATCATCATGATGTCCTCGGGGTGATTGCCGATGCCGCCCAGAATGCCGAACACCGACTGGATGAAGAACGGTGGCTTGACCAGGCCGCGGTCGGCCAGATGGGACAGCGTGTAGAGGTGGCCGATGTCATAGCACTCGATCTCAAAGCGCGTGTTGTTGTTGGCGCATTCGGTGAGGATGTACTCCATGTCTGCAAAGGTGTTGCGGAAGAAGCCGGCGCGCGAGCCTTCAAGATATTTGCGTTCCCATTCAAACTTGAACTCCTTGTAGCGGTTCAGCATGGGAAACAGGCCGAAGTTCATGGTGCCCATATTGAGCGAGGCAACCTCTGGTTTAAGTTCAATGGCCGGCTTTGCGCGCTCTTCCACGGTCATGGTCATCGCCCCGCCGGTGGTGAGGTTGAGCACGCAGTCGGACGCCTGCTTGATCACGCCCAGAATGGGTTGGTAGGCCTCAAGGCTTTGATCGGGCTCGCCGGTTTCAGGGTTGCGGGCATGAAGGTGAATGATCGCCGCGCCGGCTTCTGCGGCGCCAATTGCGTTATCTGAGATCTCCGATGCGGTGATCGGCAGATGGGGCGACATGGTGGGGGTGTGGATCGACCCGGTGACCGCGCAGCTGATGATGACCTTGTTCTTCAAATCCATGCTCTTGTTATCCTTCCTGATGTTATTGGGCGGTCGGCCGCCATGATGCAGTTTCTGCAAGGCTTATTCTGGCGCGTTAAACTTAGGGCGCGACTGCAGATGAGCGGCCAGCGCAGCCAGTTGGCCGTCCCGCCATGCGCTCTTCTCGGCAACATGCTCTGCGGTTGGTGTTTCCCCCCAGCTGTCGGCCACCCTTTTGCAGTTGTCCATGTCCCATATGTCTTCGGTGACGGGCAATTTTGAGGTTCTAAAGAGGGTTTCGCAATAGCGCTCACAATAATCGAGGATGCCGCCCGGAGCGTTCAGCTCGATGGTCTCAATGGGCCCCATGAACGACCACCGGCGGCCAAGGCCATCCTTGATGGTTTTATCAAGATCAGCCGCCGTCACATATCCTTCGCCAATGAGCCGGAAAGCTTCGGCCAGAAGAACCGCCTGCATGCGGTTGAGGATGAAGCCGTCGACCTCCTTCTTCACCTCCATGGTGGTTTGGCCGACGCTGTCATAGATCGCGCGGGCGCGCGCAATGGTTTCAGGGTCGGTCCAGGGCGCGCCGCACAGTTCGACAATCGGCACCACATGCGGTGGGTTGACCGGGTGGGCCACCAGGCACCGGCCCCGGCCGGCCAAATCTTCGGTGAAACGGGAGGCAACAATTGCCGACGATGAGGAGGCCAGAATGGTGTCAGGCGCTGCACGCTGGTCAAGCTGTGAGAACAGGTCCTGTTTGACCTCCAGGCGTTCAGGCCCGCTCTCCTGGACCAGGCTGGCGCCGTCCACAAGCGAGGATATGGACGATCCGGCGCGCACCCGGGCTGCTTTTTCTGACGGATTGTCAACCAGCCCATGGCCGGCAAGTTCGCTCAAGCTTTCCGCGATCAGGGAAGGGGCCTGGGCAAGCGCATCCGCATTTGCATCCCACAGCACAACGTCCCAGTCTGCCCGGGCGAACACATTTGCCCAGGCGCGTCCGATTAACCCCACTCCCAATATACCAACTGATGGCACAGCAACGCCTCCATGAAAACTGTCTGTCACCACACAATGATCAGCGTTCTGCCGAAAGGTCAATCGTGGCCTGGGTTATGCAAGGTTTTTAGCAGGCTTTTTGGGGCGCGGCTTAAGGGTTACCCGCCAATCTTAGTGTTCGCGCAGAGCGCGTCCAACATCATCTCCGGCCTCTTCGGGAACTTTCGATCTATCTTTGGGTTCACGTTTATATGTTTGAACTCTAAGCAGATGTGCTCTTTCAGCGATTGAACATCCGGGAAGACGTGGCGCACGAGAAGACTCTGATCTTCGGCAACCGAGGCGAGTTTGCGCCCGTCTGACGAGAACGATATCGAAATCACGCTCCGTTCATGGCCGCCGAGCGAAACCAGCTCGTGCCCGCTGGCAATATCGAACACCCTAATCGTCTCGTCATCGGAGGCCGTGGCAAGACGTTTCCCATCCGGACTGATGTCCATCGCCTCAATGCGGCCCTCGTGTCCGCTTTCCGTGCGAACCTGCTTGTCTGTTTCCACGTCCCAAACTTCGAGCGTGTAGTCGATCAGCGCCATAATCAATCGTTTGCCGTCAGGAGAAAAACTCAAGGCGCTCAGCGCCTGCGGGCTCTTTTTGCTGTTTGGCAAGGCCGTGTTCTTTTTCATATCCCACACGGCCGTGTGGGTGTTGCCTTGGTCCGGAGTTGCGGTTACGGCCAACCTTTGCGTTTTGGCACTGTAGGCCATATGAATTTTGGGCCGCCAACCAGAAGGTGTCACACCAAAATCTGTTTTTATGTTCAGGCTTTTGCCTTTTACCTGAGCGCCGGTCTCTAAATCCCAGAACAAGATTTCACCATCCTTGGCGGCGGTCAGCAGCTGTTTCCTATCATCTGCAATGGCAAAAGCACGGACGCCCTTCACTTCGGGGGTCGTGGCATGAACAATCGGTTCGCCGATCAGTTTGCCTGTTCGGGTGTCCCAAATTCTCACCCTGCCGCCCACAAGCTTGTTCTTTTTCCCACGTGCGCTCTCGTACAACACAACAAGCCGGTTGCCGTCCTGACTAAAGGCGATCTTTCTGGCACCGCAGAGCTTTTTGGTTTTGCCTGTGCCGCAATAGGTCCGCGTGAGAGGCAGGGAAAGTTCAGCTTTATCATCTCCCATCTTCCACACTTCAAGCAGACCTTGTTCTCCGGCAACCACGTAGCGGCTGGGATCGGTTGGGTGGAAGCTGGCCGTCAGCGGAACACCTTTCAGATCTTCTTGGCGCATCAGAATGTCGTCTGATTCCAGGCGCCAGGCACGCACGGTGCCATCCTGAGCGCTGGAATAAAGCAGTTGGCGATCTGAATCGACGGCCAACGCTCTCAGGGGACTATCGTGGCCGACCAGCTTTTTAACCAGTCGCAGCGTCGATGCATCCCAGATGCCGATTGATCTGTCCCAGGAGGCGGTGAAGAACAGGTCGCCCTCACGGTTGTGAATGGCGCGCCAAATGTCCGCGCCGTGCGCTTCCAGGGGACGGGCAGTCTGCTCGCCGGTCAACCAGTCCCAAAATCTGACCGTGTCGTCGTTCGATGCCGTCAAAACAGTTTCGCCATCAGGCGAAAAATCAACTGAATTCAGGCTATTGCTATGGCGCTCGAACCGGTTGATCTCCATCTTGCCCGCGTCACGTGAGGTGTCCCAGACGATGGCTCGGCGATCGACGCCGCCGGTGACGAGGATGTTGTTCATCGTTGGATGGAAAGCCGCAAACAGAACGCTTGATGTGTGGCCGCGCAAATGGGCGATAACCTCGCCCGTGGCCACGTGCCAGACGATGGCTGTATTGTCCCATGATACCGTCACCAGTCGCTTGCTGTCCTTGCTAAACGCAACGGTGCGAACCGTTTTGGCGTGGGTGGTCACCGGATCCGTATGGGGGAGATCGGCAGAGGGGATCAAGGTTCTCACCGGCTCCCAGGTTGATGTATCCCACAAACGCGCCGTTTTATTGTTGCTGCCGGTAACCATGTATTTGCCGTCTGGACTTATGTCCAAACCGTAGATCCTGCCAAGGCCTGGGAGGTTCTTGACCAACGCATAGGTCTCGGTGTCGTAGATCTTTACCGTTCTGTCGAGGGAGCCGGAGGCTAGGTATTTCCCGTCGGGGGTAATGGCGACCGCTCTGGCCTGGTGTTTGTGATCGGCAATGATTTTGTGGATATGCATTTTTGACCATGAGGTCCACAAGGTTCGTTCAATGGCCGGGATCGCGCGTGGGTCAAGTTTTTCCGGGCCGGATATAAGCCTTTTAAGTGCCAGAAGTGGGCTCTTGAAAAATGTGCCGCCGCTTTGATTTGCCTCGTTCGGGTCAACGTTTAACAGCCGCAGAGCCATCAGGGCCCCGTGAAGTGGATCTTTGGTCTCTGCAATCCTGAGGGCGTTGAAGGCTGCTTCGTTCGAAACACTCACACTCCAGTTTCGTTGAGCCTCCCAGTGCAATTGAAGTGCTTGGTAGAGAAAAGCTGAGATAAAGACAATCGCGGTGGAGGTTACTACAATCGCAGTTGTTAGCTTGTTTTTGCGCTGTTTTTCGGCTTGTTCATTCAGGTTTTCCTGCTCTTGCTCCTCAGCGCTCGCCTTTAGGAAACTGACGGCGGTGTCAAACTTCGGATGGTAGCGCTCAGCCCAGCGTGCATTGGGCTGTTCGGTTTCCAACCAATTGAGCCCAAGCTGCAGATCGGGATCTCGCCAATAGCCGGCTTCACCGGCCTCGTGCAATTGCGCGGTTTCTGCCAAGCGCTGATACATGCGCGCCGATTTGGCCTCTTCTTTGGCCCAACTCATCAGCCGCTGCCAGCCGCGCATCAGGCTCTCATGGGAAATGTCGACGACCTGCTCCGGTTCCAGCTCTTCACCGTGCGGCGGCATTAAAAATGAGCGGCTGGGCACTCGAAACACGTCTATGACCTGGGCAACTTCCTCATGGCTTGCGCCGGCAAGTTCGCACAACAGGTCCATCTTGGTGGGCCGGCGCACGCCGCGCGTGTCAGTGGCGGTGTCGGTGAGCGCGCGAAAGATCCGTTCGCAGATGGCTCTGGCGTGATCGCTGTCCAATTCGGCATATGCGTTTTCGGCGTGCTCATCCAGAGCGTTCTGCATGGTGCCGATGGCTTCATAGTGCACCAGTTCCAATGGGCCTTCGCTGCCGGTTTCCCGTTGCCAGTGGGCCCAGGTTCGGTTCAGCGCATGCTGCAAAATCGACAACTGATCAGGGTTGTCACCCACATCGTTCACAAGGCGGGTGAGCAGGACCGGGGAAATCTTTCCCCCTGCAACGCTGGCCGGCCCGCTGATCGCAGCGCGCCGTTCTTCCCGGGTCAACCGCGGCACCAGATATTGCCCGTCATTGATCGCCTCGGGCAAACCGTTGAACTTGGCGCAGTCCCCCAGAAAATCCGACCGCATGGTCAACACCACATAGACCGGAAGATCGTGTGCCTCTTTCACCGCCAACAACAGATTGACGAACTCGATGGCTTCTTCACTGATCCCGTCAGCATCATCGCCGCTGATGCCGGCAAGCGCACTGAAGCGGAACAATTCCTCAAACTGATCCACCACAATGCAAAGGCTGGTCTTGGCATCAAGCCGTGCCTGCTCGACCATGTCGATGAGACCTAGTTTGCTCATTCGCAAAGTGGTGTCGATCACGGCCAGGCGCGATGCACTGTCGCCGCCGGTTTTCTTGAACAATATGCCGTCTTCGGCCAGGGCCTCGGCAAGATTTGCAATGGGCGAAACCCCTGGCCGCATATGGGCAATCCGCCAGGAAGTGCCGGCGCTGGCCAGCATGCCGCGGTGCAGGGCCGGCTTCAGGCCGCAGTTCACCAGGGAAGACTTGCCGCAACCAGAGGTGCCCACCACCGCCAAAAAGCTTGTGGCGCCCAGTTTGTCCACCATGGTGTCAACCTGGCTTTCGCGGCCAAAGAACAAATGTTCTTCATTAGGCTGGAACGGCCTTAGCCCAGGGTAGGGGTTGCCTTGTGTGCTCTCCAGGCTCACGTCCGTCACGCGCCATCTCCGCTGTTGGCAAGGGCATCGAGCAGGGGCTTAAGGAGCGCTTCGGAAAAGCCTGCCCGCCCATCCAGCAAATCTTCTTCTTCAAACATGACCAGCTCTTCTTTGTGGTCGGAATCCGGTCCGGCCAAATAGGTGCAGCTGAAGAGCAACGGTCTACCCTCGCGGTACCCTGCCATTTTCCGAATATCGCTATCGATAATCCGCTTCCACGCCTCATCGCCTTCGCCATAAAACAGCACAACCGCATCGCAGGTGGTCATCAGGTCTCGGTTCACTGCGCGCAGTTGCGCCGCATCACCTTCAAACAGGGGAATTTCAACGTCAAATCCGCGCGCTTTCAGTGCCTTGCGGATGGGAACCGTTGCGCGCCGGTCGCGCGGGCCGCAAATTAAATACACCAGTTTGTCCTGTTGCTCCCCGGCAGGTGCCAGCGCTGGCTCAGGTTTGGATTTGCGCTTTTCCACCTTGCCGATCAGGGCGTGCATGGCTTCCTTCAAATGCGCCAGATCGCCAACAATAAGATCGGCGTTTGTCTGCAAATCAGCGTCGCGGTGCAAAGCCTTGATGAACTCGGCCTGCTGGGGCTGGCTTGCTTCGACGCCATCCGGCAGCCAGATCAAGCGTTCCAATCCACCGGTTTTTGAATGCAGAATGGAGATTTCGTTTTGCAGCACCACAATGGATTTACGGCTGGGCCCGTCCGGCACGGAGCCGTAGCTGGATCCCACCAGATGAATTGAAAGATCGGCTGACTCAAGCAACGGTCCAAGCTCCTCGATCACCTCTGTCTCTTTCTTCGGCAACATCCGGTCGGGGATCACGGTGTGGCCATGGGTTTTCAGTTCGGTGACGATCTTCTCGCGGTCTTCATCCCGGTCATACCCGCATTCGGCAACGAACACCGTCAGTCCGCCTGTCTGCGCATGACCGTTTGCTTCTGGCGCAACCGCCTCTGTTGGTTCTTCCTCCTCCAACAGCTCCAGCAACTGTGAAATATCCCAGGCCAAAGCGCCCATCTTGCGGTTGTAGGCTTGCGCAAATTCCGGCCCATACAAAGGGCTGAGCTCAAGAGGGGCAGCGCCGTCTTCTTGCTGGTAGAACTCATAGCCCAACTGGCGTTGAATGATTTCCGGCAAGGCGTCTTCAGATTTGACCGGCGTCTTGATGATCTTCATCAGCCGGGACTTGTTGTCCACCAGGAGCCCGGAATCATCGGCCGCTGCCCGGCAGAATTCTTCCACTTCCTTGCTGCACCATTTCGACTGAACGTAGCGTGGGCTCAAGATGGACACCAGGATCTTGGTGTCCTTGAACTGGTCCACAATCTCTTCGTCAAAGACATCGTTGCCGCGCAACTTGTCGTCGCGCCAAATATTGACGCTCTCACCTAGCCGCATGCTGATGAAAGCCTCCAACGATTGATGGAACGTCGAAATCCAGCCGACCTCTTCTGGAGGCAGAGGCTGGTTGTCAATATGCGCGTAGCTTATAAATAGATCGACCATTTTCGCCCGGTATCTGCAGAATATGGCGCATCGCTCGCCATCAAATGGAAGCATACACCATTTGAGCTCAGCACCGTGTGAGGTTCTGCACATTGCAGTAAGGCGCAATCACAGGGCGATGTAAAGAACTGTTGGCGCGCAATTGAGCGGTCTGACGGCACCAATTGAGATCAAAAATATTCATTCCGACGAGCTATTTGACAGTGTCGCCGCAAATTTTACTTTACGCGTATTTGAAGTTTAGGTTGTCGGGCCGAGCTAATTACACGATAAAGTCGTCCGCCGTCATCAGAGTTCCATTGGCAAACTGGAATTCTTCGATGTATTGACCTTCATGGCCGATGCGCAGCTCGCCAGAACTACTTCCGTCATTCCACAGCATGCGCAGGGAATTGCCGTTGGCGGCCGTGCCATAGTCGTAGGTCTGGATGGTGATGTCGGCAAAGTTCAGGTCGTCGAACACCACACGGTCATTGGTGCCGTCAGCGGCGCCTTCGTTGCCTGCGCCGCCGTTGATAAACACCAAGCCATCCTCTTTGGAATAGCGGTAGGTGTCATCGCCCCCACCGCCATAGAGATACTGCCAGCTGGTTCCGGCCCCGGCGTCAAGATCGTCGTTGCCGGCATGGCCATAGAGAATGTCGTTGCCGGCTTCCCCGTTGAGCGTGTCGTTATAGGCGCCGCCATGCAGCGTGTCGTTGCTTGCCGTGCCGTTCACGGTTTGGCTGGCCGCAATGGCTTGCCCGATGTCGGTGATGACGGTGCCGTCGGCGAAACGGAATTCCTCGATATACTGGCCTTCGTGCCCGATACGCAGTTCGCCAGAACTGCTGCCATCGTTCCACACCATGCGCAAGGAAACGCCGTTGTCCGCCGTGCCATAGTCGTAGGTGCTGAAGGTGAAGTCGCCAAAGTCCAGGTCATCGAACACGATTGCGTCGTTGCTACCATCCTCAGCGCCTTCGTTGCCTGCGCCGCCATTGATGAACACCAGGCCATCTTCTTCGGAATAGCGGTAGGTGTCATCGCCCCCGCCGCCATAGAGATATTGCCAGCCAGTGCCCGCCCCGGCGTCGAGATCGTCGTCACCCTCGTGGCCAAACAGAATGTCGTTGCCCGCCAAGCCGCTTAGCGTGTCATTGCGTTCTGCGCCGTTCAGGGTTTCGCCGGCGGCCGTGCCAATCAAAGTCTGGCCCACGGAAACCGCTTGAACAATATCGTTGATCAGCGTGCCGTCGGCAAACTGGAACTGTTCGATATACTGGCCTTGATGGCCTATGCGCAGCTCGCCGGAGTTGCTTCCGTCGTTCCACTGCATGCGCATGGAAACGCCATTGTTGGCCGAGTTGTAGTCATAGGTGGTGAATGTGAAGTCGGCAAAGTTAAGGTCGTCAAACACCACCCGATCGAAGGTTCCATCTGAGGCGCCTTCATAGCCTGACCCGGCGTTGATGAAGACGAAGCCATCTTCCTTGGAATAGCGGTAGGTGTCGTCGCCTTCACCGCCATAGAGATATTGCCAACTGGTCCCCACACCGGCGTCCAGATCGTCATTTCCGCCCTGGCCGTAAAGAATATCGTTGCCGCCGCCGCCGATCAGACTGTCATTGCCGCCACCGCCGTTGAGATTGTTGTCCAGATCGTTGCCGGTCAAAGTGTCCGCGCCCGCTCCGCCAATCGCGTTCTCAATATCGGCGCCGTAGGCAATGGCGATGTTGTAGGTCATCGAATTGGCGGATGAATATGATCCGGCCACCAGGGTAATCGTTGAGCTCGTGCTCCAGCCGGACACATCCAGGGTATCGGTTCCGCCGCCGTCCCAGATCGTCAAGACCGGGGTGGCGTTCTGGGAGAAATCGAAAACGAAATTGCCTGCCGTGGAGTTAAACCCATAGACCGTGTCGCCGCTGCGGGTGGTGTAATCGGCGCCATACATGGACTGGATGGCAAGCACGTCATGCACCATGGCCGTCTGGGCATATTGCCAGTAGCCGCTGGGGGCGTACCAATCGGCGCCGGTGTTGTCGGCGTCGAAATACGACATGATCGAGTACATGTGCGTGTCTTGTTCGTAGATCGCATCATTCTCGTAGGTGGGCGAGCCACCGTTATAGTCGCCGGGATGATCGAGTCCGAGGGCATGGCCGATCTCGTGGGCAATCGCCATGTAGCCGTATTCACCCACGTCCGGGTCGGTCAGCGCGCTATACGTCGTGTTCAGCCAGACAGAGCCTTCGACCTGGTTCCACCAGTTCTGGTCCGTGCCGGTTTCTCCAGGGCCATACGCATGGGCGTAGTTTACGCCGGTTGTTGAGTTGCTGAAGCGGATATCTGCGCTGTTGGGGTCCAGAGCGGCAACAATGTCGGGGGCGATCAGGTCGTCCCACATCTCCATCGCCATGTGGGCTGCGGCGGTCTGTTTCACATTGAATTGGGACCAACCGGCCCATTCGGCGCGGTCGCTGGGGTACCAGCCAGTGTGAGTTGGGATTCCATAAGTAATCGTGCTGGCGAGACTGCCGGAATTTGTCCAATAGGTGCCGCCGTCAAGTTGACCGATAACTTGTTGATTGTCGTAGATAGGTTTCACGAGATACGCTTCGCATTGTTACATGTAATACCTTAATGTCTAACAATGAATGCTTCGTTTGGAATTTATGGAAAGAGAACAATTTTATCAATTGATCCCCAAATCAACCTCCAGATGGGCGCTATCTGAACAGATAAACCGGGCTCGACCAGGCCTGGTAGCCATCCTCGGTGGTCACGCAAATCCACACCGGATTGTCTCCCGTCTCCCCCAGTTTGACCGGCACCGTTGCACTCAGCTCCCGAGACAGAGGCTCTTCCGGCAGCCTGAACACGGCGAGCTCGCGCTCAAGCCCGCCGGCTTCCAGCACGGTGTCCTCAAAGCCGATGTCGCTGAGCTTCAGGCTCAGATCGCCGCGGTTCGTGGTGATGTCCAGGGTGCCGTCGTTGCTGTCCAGCCAGGCGTCAAAGCCCATGAAGTTGCCGGTGGTGATCGTGTCGAACAGCACTGAGTTGATGCCCCTCTGCTCCAGTTGGTGCTCCGGGTTCCAGCGGTTGATGATGTCAAAACCGGTAATTGCTGCGTCCGAGAACGCCGCCCGGCCGCGCCAGGAGGTGTCGCGGCCGCGGCCACGATACTCCGCGCCGCGCCACAACACGCGCACCCGTTCGCCCAGGTCTGTTTCGTCATAGGGCCGCAGCACCTTGAGCACCTCGGTGCCGTTGCGCACTTCGATGCGCTCAATGCCTGCGTGCGCCTGAATGTTCAGTGAAAGCTCAACCTCTCCGGCATCGGTCTGCACGATGTCGCCCATGATTGCCGTATCGGCGGCGTGGGTCGGCGTATTGGGCACCGCATCTGGATTGCGCTCAAAAAGCGTTCCGCCGCCGGGAATGGCAACGGAGACGTCCATATACATCCGGCAGCCGGTGGTGGCGTAATGGTGCCGCCGCCGTTGGGCTTCGAAAATGGAATCACGGTCGTTCTTGTCCGTCAGGAAGCAGGTCAGTCCGCCATAGGCCCCGAAGGTTGAAGCACCGGGGTAACTTGCCCCGGGCCGGCCTTTATGGCCGTCACTGTTGGCCACGATGCCAACCCGCCGGCCAAGCGGAAAGCCGTCGGTCAAGATCCACTCAAAGGTGCCCCAGGCGGAATGGACCTCCACCGCCGTCTCAAGTTTTGCGTCGTGGTCGTAATGAATGTTGGCATAGCGCCCGCCCACATGGGCGTAGATCACGCAGTCTTCGTCGGCCAGGGCCGCGTAGAGATCGGTGAGCGTATGGGCATCAGTGCCCATCTCGCTGCGGTCTTCCAGAAGGGCGTGGGAACAACGGCGGATCTGACGGCCCTCGTTGCGGAAGAACACATTGTGGTCGCCGCCAATGGCTGTGTTGCCCGACCATTCGTATCCGGGAAACGCCGTGAAGCGCCCGGGCTCATCTGCTTCGGCAGTCACCTCGTTAAGGCGGCCCCAGAACTTGGTGTTGATCTGGAAGTCGTTACCCTGGTGGGCGGAGACATCCAAGAACGCCTTGTTGCGGGCAAAGTCGAAATAGCTCTCAATGGAGTTCACCCCCACGGTCTCGCCGGTCTGGCCATGCAGATCGCCCCAGAAGCCGGCCACATCACCGGCCTTGATCACCAGGGGGCCAGCCTCAGCCACTTCGGCGCCGCCCACCAGCACCCTGATGGTCAAAGTGCCTTCTTCTTCAACGGTCAGGTTCTCAAAGCACATGGCCCGGTCATCGGGCTCGTACGGGAACTCCAGGTCCAGTCCGCTGACTTTGAGGGAGGGGACAAGCATCACCCGGCCGCTGGCGTGGTTGGTTGGATTGCCCCAGGCATCTTCGGCCTTCAGGCCAAGATGGAAAGGTTCGCCCGGACGCCGGAGCGACGGCAGAACCGCCTTCCACACCGCAGCCCCTCCCGCCACGATGGGAAGCGAGAACTGTTGCTCCAGCGGCAGGTAGTTGCCGGTGGCTTGAACATCGGTTGAAACCCGAAACTCATAACTGCCTTCGGCAAAGGTCTGCATCAACATGCCAGGCGAGCCCTGGCTGGTGTCGCCGAACACAATGGTGATGGTGTCGCCCTCTGAAAGGTACCCGCCCCGCAGCTCTGCTTTGATCGCCAGGTTCCACGGTCGTTGGCCGTAGGGGCCGATGGTGAGCCGGACAGACCCTTCGCCGCTGCAGGTGGCGGTGAGATAGCCGGCTTTGGTGGGGTCAGTGGTTTGCGGCTTGCCCGCATCGGAGACCATCCGGGTGCACACCTGGATGCCGCCGGTGTCATCAAGCCCGATTTTGCCGGCGGTGTAGCGCAACACGAAAGACTGGTGGGTTCTGGCCTCAACTGGCTCCAGAGGTTCGAACACCGCCGATCCATAGAGGGCTGCATCGTCGCCAGAGCGAACAGAGGGGGCGTTGTCGCCCACTAGGTCACGGGGAATAGCGCCATACCAGCTTTCGGTTTTCACGGGATTTGATCCTCCAAGATATAAGCGCGCATGAGCGGGCTATGGACAGTTTTGTTAAAACTATGTAGTTTTAATCAATCTTGCAACCACAACGTAAGAATTGAACAGGAGAGGACTATGACCAGATTGGATCGTCGAACAGTTTTGGGGGCCACAGCAGCCACGGTGGCCGCAGTGGCGCTTATGGGTGGAATGACTGCCGCCAAAGCCGAATATCCCGAAAAGCCTGTAACTTTGGTCATCCCCTATAAGGCCGGTGGCAGCACGGAAACCATGGCCCGGATCTACTCCAAGGCTCTGGCCAAAGAGCTGGGCGCCAACGTGATTGTGAAAACCCGCCCTGGTGCCGGCGGTGCCGTGGGCGCCTCTGAAGTGGCTGCCGCCAAGGCTGACGGCTACACCTTGTTGTTTGCCGCCTCCACCTCGCTCATGTGGCCGCCGCTCACCCAGAAGGTGTCCTATGATCTCGACAGCTTCATCTATGTGGGCCAGATCACCGAATATCAGCAGGCCATCGTGGCCAAGGCCGACGCCCCGTTCAACACCATGGCCGAACTCATCGCCCATGCCAAAAAGAACAACCTGAACTTTGCCGACCAAAGCGCCATGTCGCGGTCCTACATCAACTTCATTGGTGGCCAGGAAGGCGTCAAATGGACCGGCATCCCCACCAAGGGCGGCGGCGAGATGGTGCCCTTCCTTCTGGGCGGCAAGATCGATTTTGCCTGGTCCGGCGGCATCCACAACCGCTATGGCGACAAGATGAAGGTTCTGGCCTCCATGAACGCAGGCCGGTTGCTCGGCTCGCCGGATGTTCCCTCGGTGAGCGAAAAGTATGGTGTCTCCATGCCCAGCCAGGCTGTGATCGTGGTGCCCAAAGGCACGCCCGACGCGGTGGTGAGCAAGCTTGAGATGGCCATGGAAGCTGCTTCCAAGGACAAGGACTTCGGCGACCTGGTGACCAACAAGCTGAAGTTCCCGGTCAAATTCGTGGGCTCCAAGGCGCTTCAGGCCGACATTGCCAAAACCACTGAAGGTCTGAAGCAGGTCATCGAAAAAACCAAGTGACCGACGCAGACGACGCCGCCGAAGACGCCAATGACGCCGGGGCCGGTGGCCGCGGCGTCGACATTGCCGCCGGGCTCTGTCTGGCGGCCCTTTCTGTGTTCGCGCTGGTGTGGCTGATCCCAACCCACACCCAGCCGGCTGACAGCCAGTTTGATGTGGCGCCGGGCTTCTTTCCAAACCTTGCCGCCGGGGCGGTGTTGCTGCTGTCTGGCCTATTGTTGCTGCGCCGCTGGGGCCAGGCCCCTAGCGGCGGTGGCGGCGGCTTTCGCATTGTTCTGGAACTTGCCGTTTGGTGCGCCCTCGGTGTGGCGGTCATGCTGGCGCTCTCTCACATTGGGTTCCTGGTTATGGCGCCCGTGGTGATCGCCGGGGCCATGCTGTTCAGCGGCAATCGCAATTGGTGGTTGATTGCGGCCATGACGATAATCTTTCCGCTGGTCGTGAAATGGGCCGCCTGGTTCATCTTCACTGTGGACCTGCCATGATTGAAAGCCTGCTCACCGGCTTTGAGGCCGCGTTCACCCTGGTCAATCTGGCCTTCATTGCGGCAGGCATCACGCTTGGCATCCTGATTGGCGCGATCCCGGGCCTGGGCAGCGTTACAGCGCTGGCGATCCTCATTCCCATCACCTTCTACATGTCGCCCCTGCCGGCCATCGCCTTCCTTGTGGGCGTCAACAAAGGGGGCACGTCAGGCGGCGCCATCCCGGCCATCCTGCTGAACTCGCCGGGAACGCCGGAGGCAGCCGCCTCCGCCTTTGACGGCTATCCCATGACCCAGCGCGGCGAGGCCAAGCGGGCAATGAAGTTTGCGCTCTATTCATCTGTCACCGGAGACATGATCTCCGATGTGTTGCTCATTGCCCTGGTGGTGCCGTTCGCGGCGGTGGCGCTGCAGTTCGGCCCGCTGGAGTACACCGCCATCCTGCTCTTCGCCTTCTCTCTTCTGGCGGGCATTTCCTCAAGTTCACCCACCAAGGGCCTGATCGCCATCTTCGGCGGGGTCTTCCTTTCCACCATCGGCCTCGACCCGGTCGACAGCACCCAGCGCATGACGTTCGATCAGGTGAACCTCTACGACGGGCTTTCCATCTCCGCCGTCGCCATTGGCTGTTTGGCCCTGGCTTCCGTGGTGGAGCAGATGTTTGATTTGAGACGGGGAAGCGTTGAAACCACCGAGGTCAAGCAAGCCGAAGGCAAAGGGACCACGGTCCTGCCGATCGGTGAGTTCCTGTCCCATTGGAAAACCATCGGCCGGTCCGCCCTCATCGGCTCCGGTGTCGGCATGTTGCCGGGGCTGGGTGTCACCCTGGCGGCGTTCTTGAGCTATGGCGCCGCAAAGCGTGCATCCCCTGAGCCGGAAAGCTTCGGCAAGGGCAATCCCCAAGGCATCATCGCCACGGAGGCCGCCAACAGCGCCGTTGTTGGTGCCAATCTGGTGCCCACCATTGCCCTTGGCGTGCCGGGCAACATTGCCGCCGCCTTGCTCATCGGCGCCTTCATCATCCACGGCATCGTGCCGGGCCCGTTCATGATGACCATGCACGGTGATCTGATCTACGCCCTGTTCGCCTCCATGCTGATGGCCAACGGTGTGCATTTGCTGATCGGCAAGCTCGGCATCCCCATCTGGAGCCTGGTGGCCAAGACCCCCAAGTCGGTCATTCTGCCTCCGGTTCTGATCCTCTGTATCGTTGGGGTCTATCTGCCCGGGCAATCCTTGTTCGATGTGGGCATCATGCTGGCCTTCGCCGGGGTGGGGCTTGCCATGCGGCGCACGGGCTTCCCGGTGGTCTGTCTGGTCATCGGCTTCCTTCTCGGCGGAATGCTGGAAACCTCGCTCAGGCAATCCCTGCTGCTGCATAAATCAGATCTCTCCGCCATGCTGGGCAGCCCAATTGCGCTAGTCTTTATTGTGCTCACCCTGGTGGTGCTAGTTCGCGCCTTCAAGCGGTGATAGGGCAGGGCCATGAGCACCGCGACAACCACCCGTCAAACCGATTCCAAACAAGCCGAAGTGGCAGCCGCCCTGGCCTCGGCCATGCGAGAAGTATCGGGTGGCCCCCAACGCACCAAACGCAGCGCGGCGCGGCTGGCCATCGCCGCGGCCATCAGAGACGGGGTTTTGAAACCTGGCGACTATCTGCCGCCTGAAACCTGGCTTACCGGCATCCTGGGCGTCAGCCTGGGCACGGTCCAGGCCGCCTTGCGCCAGCTTCAACAGATGGGAGCCATTGTGCGCCGGCGCGGCGACGGTACCCGTGTGGCCTCGGGTGAGCCTTTGGGCCGCGATATCTGGCATTTCCGCTTTGTGGCCAAGGACAGCGGCCAGCCGTTGCGTATTGCCAAGGAACGGCTGTGGATTGACCGGGTGAGCACCCCAGGAAACTGGACTGAGTTTCTCGGCGGGCTGGCCGACTACGTGCGCATTCGCCGGCGCGTCACCTTGCAGGACAAAACCAAGGTTGGCGCTGAAATGTTTTTGTCGGCTCAGGCTGTGCCGGGCCTTGAAACCATGGACCCGCAGGAATTGGACATGGTCAACATCCGCCCCTTCCTGGAAGAGCAGTTTGGCATGGCCGCTGCGGATGCCAGCCACCTGGTCCAAACCGCCAAGCTGGATGAGGTTTCCGCAAAGGCCTTTGGGCTGACGCCTGGCGTCGATGTATTGGAGATCCATGCCCGGGCCCGCACGCTGGAACATGCGCCGGTCTACTTTCAGCGCATTCTGGTGCCTGCAGAAAAGTGCAGCCTGTTAATTTAGCGGGTGTCTGTTGACGCTGTTGTCTGCGCGGCCAAGGGCTGCTGCCCGGCCGTGGCGCTCAGGCAGCTCCCAAGTGTCGGTGCTGGGGCCGCCAAAGGCCCTCGAGACACCCACTTTGACCTTCCACATGCCCATGCCGAGCTTAAGCTTGGTGTCTTCGTCATAGGTAAATCGCAACTTGGCACCGTCCGTCAGGTCGAGTTGCCAGGGGCTCTCTTCGCGGGGCCGGTGCGTTTCTTGATGCGCAATGTGTGAGCCGGTGGATGCTGCTGTCTCCGGATACGAGAAGTCGATCGGCGCGCGGGCAACATGTTTTGCAGAGATGTGCCTCGGCACGCTGTCCTGCGGCGGCTTTAAAGCCGGTGCAGGTTCAAAATAGAGCTGGCCTCGCAGGCCAAGGTGCTCCTCTGCGCCATAGGCGCCCTTGAGACTGCCAACACAACACAGCATTGCAGCTGCCATAGTCCAGAATATACGCATGGTACCCACCAACCTGCCGGCGCAATTAATGAGGCCGACACCCCAAGAGTGCGCCACCGTGATGAACGTGGGGTTAGCTGGCATGGTTAATTATGCCTGAACGGTCTTGAGTTGCGCGGCCCGGAATGATCTATGGTGCCGCTCATGACGCAACCACGTTTAACACTCATTCTCGGCGGCGCGCGCTCTGGCAAAAGCACCCATGGGGAAAGCCTGGCAGACGGCCATCAAGGCCCGCTGGTCTATATCGCCACTGCGCAAGCCTATGACGGCGAAATGACCACGCGCATTGCCGCCCATGTGGCGCGCCGCGGGGCAGTCTGGCGCACGGTGGAAGAGCCGCTGGACCTGCCCGGCGCGATCATGGCTGCAGACAAAGACGGTAGCTTCACTCTGGTGGACTGCATCACACTGTGGCTCACCAATGTGCTGCTGGGTGAGCATGATGTTGCAGCCCGCACCTCCCGGTTGCTTGAGGTTGTAGGCGGATGCACGGGCCCGCTTGTGCTGGTATCCAACGAGGTTGGTCTCGGCATCGTTCCGGAAAACGCGCTGGCCCGCCGGTTCCGCGACGAGGCGGGCATGCTCAATCAGAAATTGGCCCAGGTTGCAGAGCGCGTGGTTCTGGTGACGGCAGGGCTGCCCCTGCAGCTCAAATAAAAATCCAGGCGAGCGCGGGCGCAGCAATCAGCGCCGCAAAAAAGCCCAACATCAGGTGATAGAGCCCGAGCGCTTGGCGGATGGTGCCGGGGGTAATGGGTTTTTCGCCATCCCCCATATAAGGAAGCTCGGTCACCACGCCCTCGTAGGTGCGCGGTCCGCCCAAGGAAATATCCAGCGCGCCGGCCATGGCCGCCTCGGGCCATCCGGCGTTTGGCGAGGCATGTTTGCGTGCATCGCGTCGCATCGCACCCCAGGCTCGTGCGGCCCGCGTGGGGCTGATGGAGAACGTCGCCAAGGTGAACAACAGCCCGGTCAACCGCGCCGGGATCAGGTTCACCAGATCATCCAGCTTGGCCGAGGCCCAGCCGAAAGCTCCGTAGCGCGCGTTGCGATAGCCCACCATGCTGTCGCAGGTGTTGATGGCCTTGTAGAGCGCCGCGCCAGGCAAGCCGCCAATCATCATCCAGAAGGCCGGCGCGATGATGCCGTCGGAGGTGTTTTCGGCCAGAGTTTCAATGGCCGCCTTGCTCACCTCGCTTGCATCCAGCGCTTTCGTGTCGCGGCCCACCAGATGCGCCACCGCATCGCGTCCCTGCTGGACGTCGGTGTCCAATCCATCGGCCACCTGCTCCACCCGCTGGCCCAGCTCTTTCTGGCACAGCAAGCTGGTGGCAATCAGCGCTTCCAGCACCCAGCCATAGGTGAGAAGCCGCAGGGCGAGCATGAGCCCGATTGTTATGGCCCCCACGACAGCCAGCACCAGGACCAGCATCACCAGACCTTTGAGGCGCCGTTGGCCATCTGGCTGATCAGCCATGTTCAGCCGGGCTTCAAGCCAGGAAATCAGGTTCCCGATCCACACAACCGGATGACCAAAGCGCGGCACCAGCCAGTCCGCAAAGCCCAGCCTGCGTTCAAGAACGAGCGCGAGGGCCGTGGCGATCAGGCATGTCTGGAAGAAGGACATCGGCGCTCACTTTGCCGTGGAGGCGATGTTGAGCAAAAGATCCAGATCCACCGATCGCTCAAGGTGATCGGCCAGTTCATCAAGCGTGGTTTCAATCGATCCCAGATAGTTGGCACCGCCGCCGCTGCCGCCCAGCGCCTCAAGGTAGGCCGCCCTGAAGGCGTCGCTGGCAAACAGCCCGTGAAGGTAAGTGCCCTGGATCTGCCCATTCAGCGCTGCTGCGCCGTCGGGAGTGCCATTGATGCTGGCAAAGGCATGGGCGCAGTCTGGTCCTTCAGTGCGGCCAATATGCATTTCGTAGCCCACCACGGCCTCCCCTGTGGCCAGATGCACCGCATCGACCCTCTCAAGCGACTTTTCCGGTGTGAGCACAGTTTCCACATCCAAATGGCCCAAGCCGTCTGCGCTGCCTGCCGGACCTTCAATGCCTTCAGGGTCATGCAGTTTGCGCCCCAGCATCTGATAGCCGGCGCACAAGCCCAAAACCTTACCCCCGCGCCGGATGTGGGCGGCCAGATCGATATCCCAGCCTTGCGCCCGAAAGTCCTGCAAGTCGCTCACGGTGGCCTTGGAGCCGGGGATCAGCACCAGATCGGCATCTCCGGGAAGGGCTGTACCCGGCGGGACAATCTCAAGATGGACGTCCTCTTCCAGCTTCAACGGGTCGAGATCGTCAAAATTGGCGATCCGCGAAAGCCTGGGCACGGCGATCTTGACCTTGCCAGCACCCCCGCCTGTCAGCCGCGCATCCTCGAGCGCCACGGCATCTTCATCCGGAAGACGCTGTGCGCTGGCAAAATGAGGGATGATCCCGGCGCAGGGGATCTTGCAGTTATCTTCAAGCCAGCGTTTGCCCTCATCGAAGAGGGAGACGTCGCCGTGGAAATTGTTGATCAGGAACGCCTTGATCTGCGCTGTGTCCTCCGCTGGGATGATGTCGAGAGTGCCGGCGATGGAGGCCATCACGCCGCCCCGGTGGATGTCACCGATGAGAACTACAGAAATTCCAGCCGCGTGGGCGAAGCCCATGTTGGCAATATCGTCGTTACGTAAATTAATTTCAGCTGGCGACCCGGCGCCTTCGACCAACACCAGATCAGCGCTTTCACCCAGCGCTGCAAAACTCTCCAGGATGGCCGGCAGATACGTTGCCCGCTTGGCCATATAGGCCCGCGCTTTTAGGGTTTCGGCCCGCACGCCGCGCACCACCACTTGGGCCCCGGTTTCTGTTTCCGGTTTCAGCAGGATCGGGTTCATGTCCACAGAGGGTTCCACCCCGCACGCGATGGCCTGCAGCGCCTGGGCCCGGCCAATCTCGCCGCCCTCGACGGTCACCGCGGCGTTGTTGGACATATTCTGCGGCTTGAACGGCCGCACCGTGAGCCCGCGCTTGACGTAGGCCCGGCACAGGCCCGTGGTGATCAGCGATTTGCCAACATTGGACCCGGTGCCTTGCAGCATCAGCGCTGCGGTCATGACACTGGCCTTGCATCAATGATGTGGGCGTAGGAGCCCATCACGCGCCCGGCGCGCAGGCCGATCTCGCCAAGGTCGCGCCCGGCAGCATCAGCCGCCTTGAACAGGGCCTCGCCCGCGCCCTGCGATATCAGCGTTGAGTAGTGGAATTCGTGGCCACGGATGGATTTGCCGAAGGGCAGCGGGCCAAGGCATTCGAACTGGCGGTAGCCAAGGTGCAGCTTGCGCTTCTCAAACGAGGTGACCACGGGCAGAAGGCCCGACATTTGATGGCTTTGACCATCTGCATCGATCAGACCATCGCCCAGTACCATGAAACCGCCGCACTCGCCGTAAACCAGCGTTTCTGCGCCTGCTGCTGCCTTCAAACCGCCCAGGAAGGTGGCGTTCCCGGCCAATTTCCCCGCATGCAGTTCCGGATATCCGCCTGGAAGATAGACGGCTTCAGCGTCGCTGGCTGGAGCCTCGTCATTCAGCGGAGAGAACAGGCTGATTTCAGCCCCGGCGCGGCGCCAGCCGTCCAAGAGGTGGGGGTAGGTGAAGGCAAACGCGCGGTCATCAGCAACGGCGATCTTTTGGCCGAGAGGCGCCAAACTTGGGGATCCGCAGGGTTCAGGAGCCCCGCCGTCTGCCAGGGCGCTCAACCCGTCCAGATCGATGGTTGCTGTCACCATGTCTGCAGCCGTTTCAATGAACCGTTCCAGGCTTACGTGTTCTTGCGCCTGCACCAGACCGAGATGGCGCGACGGCACCTCCAGTTCATAGACGTTGCGCACGCAGCCCAAAACCGGGATGCCCAAGGGCTCCATGGCGGTGCGCAGGATGGATTCGTGCCGGTCTGTGGCCACCTTGTTGAAGATCACCCCGGCAATGCGGCAGTCGGCCCGGTGACTGGCAAAGCCGCGCACCAGAGCGGCAGCCGATTGGGATTGCCGTAAAGAATCCACCACCAGAACGATGGGAAACCCTAGCATTCCTGCCAGATCTGCGGTGGAGCCTTCGCCGGTTTCAGCCCCGTCAAACAGGCCCATTACCCCTTCGATTACCAGCAGGTTCTTGTCTGCAGCGGCCCGCACCGCCAGCTCAGTCACCAGATCGGCGCGCATGGCCCAGGCGTCCAGGTTCACGCATGGCTGGCCCGTCGCCGCTTCGTGAAAGCGCGGGTCGATGTAATCAGGTCCCGCCTTGGCCGAGCCCACCTTGTGGCCGGCGCGGCCGAGGGCGCGCAGCAGGCCAAGCGTCACCAGGGTTTTGCCTGATCCTGACGAAGGTGCGGCGATGACCAGGCCTTTTGGTGACATTGTGGGCATTGGCGTGCAAACTCTGTTTCCGATAGATGGGGCAGTGTATAGAGCCAGGCTATGAGCCCTGCAATGCGCCCTTCATCAGATCAACTGAAACGCGGATGGACAACCGGCGCATGCGCAACTGCGGCCACCCGTGCAGCGTTTACGGCGCTGCTCACCGGTGAGTTCCCCGACCCGGTGGAAATCGTGCTTCCCAAGGGCCAGACGCCGTCATTTGCCCTGGCCTGCGAAGGCAAGGGCGAAGGCTGGGCCCAGGCCGGGATAGTGAAGGATGCCGGCGACGATCCGGATGTGACCCATGGCGCTTTGATCCTTTCAACCGTTCGCCCGGGTGTGCCGGGCAGCGGCATCACGTTCGCGGCCGGCGAGGGGGTTGGAACCGTGACCTTGCTGGGGTTGCCAATTGAACCGGGCGAGCCGGCGATAAACCCCGTTCCCCGGGCCATGATGACGCAAACGATTGAAACCGTTGCAAAATCTCACGACGCAGCGGCGGACGTGATCATCGAAATCTCCGTGCCGGAGGGCAAAACCCTGGCAGAGAAGACCTGGAACCCCAGGTTGGGCATCAAGGGCGGCCTCTCGATCCTGGGCACCACGGGCATCGTCAACCCGTTCTCCTGCTCGGCTTGGATCCATTCCATCCACCGGGGCATCGACGTGGCCCGGGCACAAGGCCGGGCCCATGTGGCCGGCGCGACAGGCTCCACCTCTGAGGCGGCGGTGAAAGCGCTTTACGGTCTGCCCGATGAAGCCTTGCTGGACATGGGGGATTTTGCCGGCGGCATGCTGAAATATCTGCGCAAGAACCCGGTTCCAAAGGTTTCGATAGCCGGCGGATTCGCCAAATTGGCCAAGCTTGGCCAGGGCTTCCTCGATCTTCATTCTGGCCGCAGCCAGATGGATTTCAGGTGGTTGGCCAAACACCTTGAACAGATTACCGCAGACAAGACCTTGGCGGCCAAGGCCGAAGCATCCAACACCGCGCTCGAAGTGTTGCAGCTGGCGGGTGACCGCGGCGCCGATCTTGCCCTGGAAATTGCGAACGCGGCGCGCGCCACGGCAATTGAGACCTTGCGCGACGCACCGTGTGAGATAGATATTGTGGTGGTGGACCGGCAAGGCCGGATATTGGCCAGGAGCGCTGACGATGGGTAGACGCATTTTGATCCTAGGGGGCACGGCAGACGCCCGCGAACTGGCCGAGCTTTTGGACCGGGAAACCGATTGCGAGGTAATCACATCGTTGGCCGGCCGCACCTCACAGCCGGCTGTACAGACCGGAACGGTGCGAGTTGGCGGGTTCGGCGGGGCAGACCCCTTGGCGGGGTATCTGGCGGAAAACGAAATCAACCTTTTGATCGACGCAACCCATCCCTATGCGGCGCAAATCAGCACCAACGCTACGGCCGCGAGCGAGGCGGCAGGCGTGCCGAGCTTCCGGCTGGAGCGCCCAGGCTGGGCGCCGCTTGAGGCCGACAACTGGATCAACGTGAGCACAGTGGAAGAAGCGGTCGCCGCGCTGCCCAATGGGGCCAGAGCCCTTGTCACTGTGGGCACCGGCGGTGCGGCACCGTTCCTTCAACGCCTGGACATTCAGGTGGTCGCCCGGATGATCGAGCGCCCGGCCGAGCCGCCCATGCCGCCGCACAAGGTGATGGTGGCCCGCCCGCCATTCGCGCTGGAGGACGAGTTGCTGCTGATGCGCACCGAGCACATCACCCATCTTGTGACCAAGAATGCCGGTGGCAAGAAGATGGCGCCGAAGATCGCCGCGGCGCGCGCGCTCAAGATCCCCGTTGTGATGATTGCCCGGCCCAAGCTGCCGGAGATCGAAACCGCGCGGAACCTCAACCACGCCCTGGCAATCATGGGCCGGCTTTTGGCTTAGCCAGAGCCCCCGCGACCGGCGCCCAGCAAG
Source organism: Alphaproteobacteria bacterium (assembly GCA_024227565.1). Classification (GTDB taxonomy): domain Bacteria; phylum Pseudomonadota; class Alphaproteobacteria; order Rhizobiales; family CAJQND01; genus JAAEUE01. Next base: position 27,332 of record JAAEUE010000040.1, on the reverse strand, counting down.
CTGGACCGGGAAAGGCCAAGCAGCGCATCCTCCTTCAAGCGCATTGGTGACTTGCGCGCGTCGTCAGCGGAATCGCGGAGTTCCTGTTCCAGGAAATCAAGGTCCTGGCCGGCCGCCCGCAACGTGGCGATGACATCTTCGACCGCACGATGGCGCGATGCGACCAGCGCCCAAAGGATTGCAGCGCGCGTGCCGGTCTTGCAATGGGCGAATATTGGGTTCGGGAGGTCAGCAAGCGCGCCCTCAAACCGATCTATGAGATCGGGCTCGAATATGGCGTGGTTTTCAGTTGGGCTGTGCACATAGGCAAGGCCGTTAGCCAGGGCAAGCTTTTGGGCATCGGCGGCGGCCAGATACGCTCCAAGCTCATCATCGGGCCGGGCATTCAGGACCGAAGCAAAGCCGGCCGCCCGAAGCGCTTCGAAATCGGCAGGGACGAGTTGCGGGCCGATCGCGAATTCCGGTGTCAGGCTAACCGTCTCAACCACGTCCGCTCCGCCTCCCGTTCAAACTGCCCGATCACCGGCCAGTTGGCCGCCGCGCCATCTTATCTGTTTCACGCATCGGAAGATTAGCCTAAACTCGGCTCGTGCTTCCAATGTTCAGCGAACTCCTGTCAGGAGCCAATAGCAAGAAGAATGGACCAAACAGACACCAAAATTCTGGATATGCTGCAAGCAGATGCGGCACTTTCCCCAAGAGATGTCGCAGATCAGCTTGGTTTGGACGAGGCCTCTTGCGCCGATCGGATCAAGCGCCTGGAGGATGACGGTGTCATCCAGCGGCGGGTCGCTCTGCTCGATCCGCGAAAAGTTGGTGCGAACGTGACGGTGTTTGTCGCCATCACCACGCCTGAGCACAGCCAGGAGTGGCTGGATCAGTTCCACAGCGCCGTGCAGAGTTTTCCCGAAGTGGTGGAGTTCTACCGGATGAGCGGTCAGGTTGACTATCTGCTTCGTGTGGTTGTGCCCGACGTGGATGGCTATGATGCGTTCTACAAGAGACTGATCGCCTCAGCGAAGCTCAAGGATGTTAGCTCGACGTTTGCCATTGAGCAGATCAAGTACACAACCATGCTGCCTCTGCAGGCTACCGAGTGACGGCAGGCGCCCTCGTGGACTCTTGGTCCGGCATGACCTAGTCTCGAACTGACGCAATTTGCACACACAGCAAATCGTCAGAAAGGGAGGATATCATGACATTCAAACTGGAAACCGGGCCGCAATTCAGCGACCTCCTGGAAGCAGACAAGGAACACGTCAAATTTGCCCTTCAACATGGCGCCACGCGCCGCGAGGTGATGGGCTGGCTGATGGCATCAGGTGCCACCGTCGCAGCGGCGGGATCGATCGTCACCGGTGCGGGCGAAGCCATCGCCGCAACGCCGAAAAAAGGCGGCAACCTGCTTTACGCGGCAAGCTTGCACGGGCCGGCCGATACTCTGGACCCGATCATCTTCACCTCCGGTATCGACTATCAGCGCGGCCGTCTGCACTACAACGGCCTGCTGCGCCTCAGCCCCACCCTGGAGCCGCAGGCCGAGTTGGCAGAGGAATTCGAGGCCAACAAGGACACCACGGAATGGACTTTCAGGCTTCGCAAGGGTGTGAAATGGCATGACGGCAGCCCGTTTACGGCCGATGACGTCATCTACTCGATGAACCGCCATCAGGGCGAAGACTCCAAATCCAACGCCAAAGGCTATCTGACGTCCGTTCAAGAGTGGGTGAAAGTCGACAACGAGACGGTGAGGGTGAAGCTGAAATACCCGAATGCCGACATCCCGGCGCTCATGGGCATCTATCAGTTCAAGATTGTCAAGAACGGCACGACCGAGTTTGCCAATCCAGTGGGAACCGGGCCGTATAGGCTTGAGGAGTTCAAGCCCGGCGTGCGGTCCATACACGTCCGCAACGACGATTATTGGGGCACCATGCCCAACATCGACCGCGTGGAGGTTTTCGCCATCACCGACGGCACTGCGCGTCTCAATGCGGTTCTGTCCGGCGATGTCCACATGGTCGTCACCGTCGATCCGAAGACGATTCCCCAGCTCGATGCCAGCGACAAGGCCGATCTTCTGTCCACACCATCGAACCAGTGGAACGGCATCTGCTGCATGAAGAACCAGCTTCCTGGCAGCAGCGACGACTTTGTGCTCGGCATGAAGCACCTGCCGCGGCGCGAGCGGATTGTGAAGAACATTCTGAGGGGCCACGGCACAGTGGGCAACGATCATCCGATCAGCAACGCCTATCCGGAACATTGCAAGCACCTGCCCGTCAGGGCTTACGATCCGGACAAGGCCAAGTTCCACTTCAAGAAGGCGGGCATAAACTCTGCAGAGCTGTATGTTGCTCCGGTTAATGTGGGCATTGAGGAAACCTGCCTGCTGATCCAGCGCGAGGCTGCAAAGATCGGCTTCAATCTGAAGCTGAAGAAAGTGCCGAATGACGGTTATTGGGGTGCGATCTGGCTGAAAAAGCCGCTCAACGTGGTGACTTGGCTCATGCGCCCGACCGCGCATGCCATGCTGTCGGTGGCCTTCGCCCCCGATGCGCCGTGGAACGACACCCGGTGGAACAACCCGCGCATGGGCGATCTGTTGAAGATGTCAGCTGGCGAGACCGATCCGGCCAAGCGCGAGGAGATGTTCTGCGAAATGCAGACGCTCGTCCACAACGAGGGCGGCTGGGTGATCCCAAGTCACAACAACTATCTCGACGGCATCTCGAAGAAAGTGAAGGGCTTGGTCAAACACCCGATCGGCAATACCGGCGGCTATGAGTGGCCGGAAACTGCCTGGCTCGAAGGCTAGGCGCTCAGAACAGGTTGGCGGACCAAGGCGGGCCCTTTCCGGGGTTTGCCGCGGTCCCCGCCGCTATCGGGTCCCGGTCTTCCGGTTGCGCAGCACGTGCTCATAGCTCGCGTCGTAAAGCGCGCTGTCGCGAAACTCCTGGGCGCCGAACACCGGACCCACCATCACCAGGGCTGTCCGGGTCAACTTGGCCTGGCGCACTTTGCCGGCAATGTCGCTCAAGGTGCCCCGAATGATCAGCTGATCGGGCCAGGTGGCGCGGTAGACCACCACCACCGGGCAGTCAGCGCCATAGTGCGGCGTCAATTCCTGCTCGATCTGGCGCAGATTGCGCACGGAAAGATGGATTGCCAAGGTGGCGCCCGAACGGCCCAGAGTGTCCAGATCCTCACCGGAGGGCATGGCGGACGCCTTCATGGTGGTGCGGGTGAGGATCACCGTCTGGGCGATTTCCGGCAAGGTGAGCTCGGTTTTCAGCTCTGCCGCCGCCGCCGCATAGGCCGAAACCCCTGGTGTTACGTCGTAATCGATGCCCAGCGCGTCGAGCCGGCGCATTTGCTCGGCCACCGCCCCGTAGATCGACGGATCGCCCGAATGGACCCGGGCCACGTCGTGTCCGGCCTCGTGGGCTGCGGCGATTTCGTCGATGATCTCTTCCAGGTTCATGGGGGCGGTGTCGATGACTTTTGCGCTTTCAGGGGCGGATTCCACCACTTCCTCAGGCACCAAAGAGCCCGCATAGAGGCAAACCTGGCAGCGCTGGATGATTTTCAGGCCGCGCACGGTGATAAGGTCAGGGGCGCCGGGACCGGCCCCCACAAAATGTACAGTCATTATTCGGCTGCCTCGCGTTTTTTGGCATAGCCCCTGGGGGTGTAGGTCCAGGTGGCGCCATCGCCGGTTTGTAAGGTTTTAGTTTCAGATGAGCCCACCATCACCAATGTCAGCATGTCGACCTCGTCTGCATCGAACTCCGCAAGGGTTCTGACCCGCACATGCTCTTCTGCCCGGCCCAGGCTGGAGGCGATGATCACAGGGGTCGAGGGCGGGCGGTGCTGGCCCAGAATGGCCATGGCGCGGACGATCTGGTCCGTCCGGCGCATGGATTTGGGATTGTAGAAGGCCACCACGAAATCGCCCATCGCGGCTGCATGCAGGCGCTGTTCGATAACCTCCCACGGCGTGAGCAGGTCTGAGAGGGATATGGTGCAGAAATCATGGCCAATGGGCGCGCCTGCCTTGGCTGCGGCGGCCTGAAAGGCGGAAATGCCAGGGGCAACGGTAACCGCAACCCGCGGAACGGCAGGGTCGGCATGTTCGGCCATCACCTCAAACACCAAGGTGGCCATGGCATAGATGCCTGCATCGCCGGAGCACACAAGGGCCACATCCTTGCCCTGGGCGGCCAATTCCAGGGCGGCGCGCACCCGCAGCTCTTCTGCGCCCAGGTCAAACCGGTGCTCTTGCTTGCCGGCGGCCAGGTCAGCCGCCAGATCAAGGTAGAGGCCGTATCCCACCCAGTCGCTGGCTTGGGTGAGCAGGCGCGAGGCCTCAGGGCTGCGCCAGTCTGGCGCGCCAGGGCCAAGGCCGATGACGCTCAAATGGCCACGTTCGCGGCCGCGCGCGGCAGGGGTGATGACGTTTGGGGCCTTGGCCACGGCGCAGGTGGCGCGTTTTGATTTGGTTTTTTCAACGGTCAAAGCCGCATCTGCACCCGCCATCGCCAGGGCCGCGCCCTCTGCAACCCCGGGGCATCCGACTTCGGCAAGCACGATATCTGACGGATTGGCCAGGCGCGGGGCCTCTGCGTTGAGCACGTCGGCGGAAAAGAAGCGCGCTGGAACGCCCAAGTGCGCTGCCACAGCATGAACAGCCGTTTCATCGGCCTTCACGTCAATTGACGCAACGCAGGCAATGGAAGCGGCTGCCAGCTTGTTTTGCTCCAACGTAGCGTCCACGTGCTGGATCAATTCCTCAGAAGAGCAGCCGCGTTCGCAGCCAACGCCAAGGGCCAGGGTGCGGGGATGGTAGGTCAATTGACCCTCTCGGGCCGGTGAAACCTGCTCGGTGACAAGAATCTCCAACGAGGCGTCTGGTGCGAAAGGCAGATCTGAGCTCTGCAGCCACGGGGCATCCCCGGTCAGTTTGGCGCTTTGGCCCGCCAAAAGCGCGGCCATGAACGGTTTTGCCGCCTCGGGGTTCGCCAATGTCCATCCCGCGGGCGGTGCATCCAGCGCAAGGCCGAACGAAACGTCTCCAGCGGTGGTTATGGCCGCATGGCCTTTCAACCCGGCGGCGATCTCGCGGGCCAGATCATTGGCGCCATGGTGGCCTCCGAGAAGAGGCACAACGGACGCGCCATCCTCTGAAACCGCCAGAACGGGCGGTTCTGTGGTCTTGTCGCTGGCCAAAGGCCCCAAAGCACGGACCAGAATGCCGGCCGCGCAAATCCCAATGATCGGCTGCCCGGCAGCAAACAAGGATTGCAGATGGGCGATGGTATCTTCAAAGGCTACGGGGGCTCCATCCACCCGTTTTGCCAGTCCATGGATTTTTCCCTCAACTAACGGAGCCACCTTTTCTGCGGCTGAGAGCCCTGAGGGACCAAGAACGATAATCGCGGGAGCATCTACCACTGCTCTTCTCCTCGATAGATCAGGATGGTGGAGAAGTACGGGCGATCGCCGGCTGGCACATCTCCCAGACGGCGCACCTTCTGCTCTGGGTTTGTGGCCGCTTCGACGATCCAGGCTTCGCTGGTGAGCCCGAGGGCCTCAACCACACCGCGGACCTTGTCGAAATGGCGCCCCACCTTGATGATGGCCGCGCTTTGGGCCGTTTCGAGCTCTCGTGTGAGGGCAGCAGCATCCAACGGGGCTGGCAACACCTTCAGCACGTCGTTGCGGGCCGCGAGCGGCCGGCCCAGTTCGGCAGCGCAGGCAGTGAGGGAGGTAACGCCGGGCACCACCTTGCAAGGGTGGTCGCCCTTCAGGCGTTCAAACAGGTACATGAAGCTGCCGAAGAAGAACGGGTCTCCCTCACAGAGGAACACCACGTCGCGGCCCGCGCTCAGGTGTTCCGCGATCTCAATGGAGGCTGCATCATAGGCACACTGCGCCGGCGCCCGTTCGGTTTTCATGGGCACATGGATGGGCAGGTGAATAGCGTTAGATTGAAGGAATTTTCCTACTACTGTGTGCGCAAAGCCTTCGCCCTTGGCGTTCACCGGGTAGGCCACCACGGCGGCTTCGCGGATCAGCCTATGCGCCTTGAGGGTGAGCAATTCCGGATCGCCCGGGCCCACGCCAACACCGTAGAGGGTTGCGCTCATTTCACACTCCGCCACTGCAAGACGGCCATTCCGGGACGCATGCCGCGCATGGTTCCCACCGCCTCAACCCTGGAAACCTCCATGCGCACCAGCTCTCCGCCGTAGGATTTATGATATCCGGCCACAGCGCTCTCGCCCTCCAGGGTCACCGCATTGGCCACCATGCGCCCGCCAATCGGCAACGCCGCCCAGCACGCCTCAAAGACGCTAGCGTCCGAGACCGCGCCGCCAAGGAAGATCGCCGATGGTGTGGGCTGATGTTGCAGGGTGCCGGGCAATTCACCTGGCACCACATCCAGTTCCGGCGTCCCGAGAGCTGACGCGTTCTCGGCGATCATCGCCAAGCGCTCCGGATGGCGTTCAAACGCCATGGCCTTGGCGCCGCGCGCCGCGCGCATCCACTCAATGCCGATGGAGCCACAGCCCGCGCCCACGTCCAACAGAAGCGCCCCTGGTGCGGGCGCGAGGGCAGAAAGGGTCACAGCGCGCACCTCGCGTTTGGTCAACTGCCCATCATGCACATAGGCATCGTCCGGCAATCCGGGCGTGGTGGGAAGGATGGCCGCGTTCAGTTCTGCAACGCAGCGGATGGCCAAGGTGTGAAAGGCGCCGAACTGATGCTGGTCTACGTCAGCGGCAGCAAAGTCCGTGATCTTCTCATCAGGCCCACCCATGTTTTCCAGAACGGTCATGGCGGAAGGGCCAAAGCCGCGAGCCATCATCATCTCGGCAGCTTGTGTGATTGTCTCCGCGCCGGAGGTCAAAACCAGGAGCTTGGCGCCAGGCTGCAGAAAGGCTTGAAGGCGCGTCGCAGGGCGCCCGTGGAGGGAGAGGGTTTCAGCATCCTGCACGGCCCAGCCCATGCGTGCAGCGGCCAGGGAGAAGGCCGATGGTGCTGGCAGGATGCGCATCTCGTCCAGGCCGAACCGTTCCAGCAAAGTGACGCCAATGCCGTAGTGCAGAGGGTCGCCCGTGGCCAGAATGGCCACATTCCGCCCGCGCCAGGTGGCCAGTTTGTCCAAAGTTCCGGTAATTGGGGACGTCCAGTTATGAACTTCAGAGGTTCCAAAATCGCCGGAGTTTTGCAATCGTTTCGGAGCTATAACGATTTCTGCTTGCTCCAACAGGGCTTTGGCGCCGGGCGTCAGTCCCGCCACACCGTCCGCCCCTGTTCCGATAAGGCTGAGCCAGGCACTCATCGGCTCGCCCCAGCGGATATTGCGTTCACCGCAGCCCCGGCCATGGCGCTGCCGCCGCGCCGGCCCAGCAGGGTGGCGTAGGGCACACCGCGCGGGTCTGCGTGCAGCGCCTCCTTGGATTCCGCCGCGCCCACAAAGCCCACGGGAAACCCCAGTATGACTGCGGGTCGTTCCGGCGCCACATCAAGCCGTTCCAGCAGCGCGAATAGGGTCGTCGGGGCATTGCCGATGACGACAACGGCTCCATTGAGGTGTTTTTCCCACAACTCCACTGCAGCGGCAGACCGGGTGGTTTCATGCTTGGCGGCGAGCAATGGCGTTTGCGGATCGTTCAAAGTGCAGACGATCTGATTTGAGGCCGGCAGCATCCGGCGGATGATCCCGGCGGCAGCCATCTCGCAATCGGTGATGATCTTGGCCCCGTCCACCAAGGCTTCCCGGGCCACGCGCACCAGGTCATCAGAAAACCGCAGATCATTCAGCAGATCGGTCATGCCGCAAGCATGAATGAGGCGCACGGCCAGAGGTTGAACATCTTCAGGAACACAAGCCAAATCCACTTCAGACCGGATGGTCTGAAACGACTTTTCATAGATGGCGGCAGGATCCTTCAGGTACTTCATCGCGCATGGTCGCCCCGCTAGTCTTTGCGGGTGCGCAAGATCGTGTCCTTGAGCGTCGCGGTGCCCAGAGGATGATCTGCGTGCGGGTAGGGATGATGGTGATGGTCGTGATCATGGCTGTGATCTTGATCATGATCATGGTCGTGGCTGTGACCGTGCCCATGATCGTGACTATGACTGTGACTATGGCCGTGACCGTCGTCTTTCAACGCTTCTTCCACCTGGCAGGCCCCGGTGCATTCCCCTTCGCACAGAGGGCAGCCTGAGCCGACACCTTCAACGTGATGGTGGTGGCTTTCCTGGGCCAGGCCCACCTGATCTTCAAAGCCCAGAACCTGGGTGCGGTACTTGCACATGCCGCAGTTCATGGCGTTGTCGCCGGTGAGGATCTGTTGGGTGCGTTCCTTGAACGTTTCCAACACCTTAGGGTGATCGTTCAGATATCCCGCCTTGATGAACTCGATTTCGGGGTGCTTTTCGGCAACCAGATCGGCATGCTGGTAGATGCGGTTGATCAAAACCCCGGTGAAGAGGAAATAGGGGAACACGATAATGCGCTTGTAGCCAAGCTGAACGGCCTTTTCCAAACCGGGCTCCACCAGCGGGAACGTGACGCCGGAATAGCAGGTTTCCGCCCATCCGAAGCCGAAACCTTCCCACAACAGGCGCATGATCTTTGAAATATTGGAGTTGGCGTCAGGGTCCGATGAGCCCCGGCCCACCACCATCAGAAGGGTCTCATGGGCTGGAATGTCCTTGTCGGAACTCTCGATCGCCTCGCGGACGCGGTCGGCAGCCGCTTCCATCATTTTCGGGTCAATCCCCAGCTCCTTGCCATAGTCAATGGTGAAGCCTTCGTGCTGGGCAGCATAGGTGTTGAGCACGGAGGGGATGTCGTTCTTGGCGTGTCCGGCGGCAAACAACATGCCGGGAACGGCCAGAACACGGGTCACGCCCTGTTCGCGCAATTGGTCCAGCCCGTGGCTGATCACCGGGTTGGCGAACTCCAGATAGCCATATTCCACCGGATGCTCAGGCATCAGTTTCTTCAGGCCCACCGCCAGGGTTGAGAACTGGTCAGCGGCCATTTTGTTGCGGCTGCCGTGGCCGCAGATCATGATCCCGAGCTTTTCGCCCATGAGACGTCTCCGAGTGAATGAGTTTTGGGGCTATTTGCTCTGTTCAGCAGCTTTCTGGCGGCGCCAGAAGAACAGGCCGCAAGCGCCGGCAAAGGCGAGGCCGGCTGCAACGAATTCCCAGTGCACGTGTCCGGTGGTGCCGTGGCCCGGATGGGCAAGGGCAGGGGTTGCGGCGAGGACGGCGGCGGCGGTCACGGTCAGTTTTGTGAAAGTCATGGTTTTCTCCCTAGTGTTGTTGCGTCTTCAAGAAGACCCGCAAGCACGGGAGAAGGGCCAGAGTTCTAGGCCTTTTATGACAGCAGCACCGGGCTTGGCCCCCGACTTGGGTCAGCCGCACCGGAATAGCTCTCAGTCCCTCACGTGGACGCTTCTGTCTTCCAGTTCGTGAGATAGTCGTAGGGGGAGGGGTGACGGGCGTCAATGTCTTTTACGGCACTTGTGCGCTGAAATGCGCCGCACGCTCTGCTGTCTTCGTCATCCCGGAATTTTGCGCTAGCAAAATGTCCGGGATCCAGGGGCAGATCGCTCAAACACGTGCCGCTCTGGATTCCTGCCTGCGCAGGAATGACGGATGGTTGGAGCGGGATTGGCTAAAACTCAATCCCCACCTGCGCCTTGACCCCGTCGCGGAAGGGATGCTTGATCTGGGTCATCTCGGTCACCAGGTCGGCAATCTCGATCACCTCGTCCTTGGCGTTTCGGCCAGTGACGATCACGTGCTTCATCTCAGGCTTGTTTTTCAACACCTCAACCACTTCGTCGAGATCGATATAGCCATAGCGCAGCACGATGTTGAGCTCGTCCAGCAGCACCATGTTCAGGTCCGGATCAGCGATCATCCGCTTGGCTTCTTCCCAGGCCTGCGTCGCAGCGGCGATGTCGCGTTGGCGGTCCTGGGTTTCCCAGGTGAAGCCTTCGCCCATGGCCTTGATGGTCACCTGATCGGAGAATTTCTCCAGAACATCGCGCTCCCCGGTGCCCCAGGCGCCTTTGACGAACTGCACGATGCCGATCTTGAAGCCATGCCCAATGGCCCGGAACACCAGGCCGAACGCGGCGGTGGACTTGCCCTTGCCCTTGCCGGTGTGGACGATCAGAAGCCCCTTTTCGCGGGTTTTGGTGGCCACGATCTTGTCGCGGGATTCCTTCTTGCGGCGCATTTTTTCGGCATGCCGGGCGTCGAGCTGTTCTTCGCTCATCGTGTCGGTAATCTTTTTAGGTTTTTCGCTGGTCATACTGGCTCCTCGATCGTCTCGCCGGCAAACTGCCGCAATTGATGATAGGCAGAGTTTGAGCGCGGCGTCCACAAGCCCCTGTCGATGGCTTCGCGGAAGCGCGTCGAAAGTTCTTTCAATGCGGGCGCATTGTTTTCGGAAATGAAGCTGCGCACCTCTTCGTCGCCCAGAAATGCGTCGTAGGCGAGTTGGAAATGGTGATCGCGCACGGCGCCCGTGGTGGCGGCAAAGGCGAACATGTAGTCCACCGTGGCGGCGATTTCGAAGGCGCCCTTGTAGCCATGGCGCATCACGCCCGCGATCCACTTGGGATTGACCACGCGCGAACGCACCACCCGGCCGATTTCCTCTTCCAGCGTGCGCACCACGGGGCGTTCCGGGCGTGAATGATCGTTGTGGTAGACCGAGGGGCGGTCTCCGCTCACATGCTCGATTGCCGCCGTCATGCCCCCTTCAAACTGGTAGTAATCGTCGGAATCAAGGAGATCGTGCTCCCGGTTGTCCTGATTGTGCACCACCGCCTCAAGGCCAGACAGCCTGCGGCGGAACAGATCGTGCCGCTCGGCCCCTTGGGTGCCGCCGCCATAGGCATATCCGCCCCAGTTTATGTAGCTTTCCGCCAGATCTGCCCGCGCATCCCAGAGTTTCTCATCGATCAACGCCTGCAATCCAGCCCCATAGGCGCCGGGTTTGGAGCCGAATACCCGGAAACCGGCCCGTTTGGCCGCTTCGGCCGGCTCAAGGCCCTCTTTCTCCAGTTTCGCCTGTTCACCACGCATCTTGGCGGCAATGGGATTATCCCCAGCATCTTCGCCCTCCAGTGCACCGATGGCGCGCACAGCGCTGTCGAACAGGTCGATCTGGGAGGGAAAGGCATCACGGAAGAAGCCGGAAATCCGCAAAGTTACGTCCACCCGCGGGCGGCCAAGCTTGGCCAGGGGCGTGATTTCAAACCCGGTGACCCGCCAGCTGGAGTGGTCCCACTTAGGCTTGGCGCCGATCAGCGCCAGGGCCTGGGCAATGTCATCGCCGCCGGTGCGCATGTTGGAGGTGCCCCACACCGAGAGCCCCATGGCTTCCGGCCAGCGGCCATGATCCTGCAGAAAACGCTCCACCAGCAGCTCGGCTGATTTCTCGCCCAGGCTCCAGGCCGCCGGCGTTGGCACGGTGCGGTTATCGACGGAAAAGAAGTTGCGCCCCGTGGGCAACACGTCCAATCGCCCTCGCGTCGGCGCACCGGAGGGACCTGGAGCCACGAAACGGCCGTCCAGAGCGGTGAGCATGGCACGCATCTCGTCCGGGCCGCAGGCTTCCAGGGCAGGCTTGATATCGTCGCGAATGGCCGACAAAACCGAACTTGTGGCGCTCCAACCCGCGTCGCACTCGGTTTCCCCGGCCACCAGCAAGGCCGCCAACACTTCCAGGCGCTCCACAGCATCGCCGCAGGTTCTCCAGGCATCGGAGGTCAGATTTGTCAGATCCGCGGGTCTAGGCCCCTCCCAGGGCGCTCCCAGGGTGCAATCAAGCGGATCAAACCCCTCAAACCCCAAATCGGCAGCCAGCGCCCGGATCAGCGAGGCATCACCGTCTTCGCCCATATTGCGCGGCACCCGGGCCAACGCCACCAGCAAATCGGTGCGCAGGCGCCCCTCCGGGCTCAGGCCCAGAATGTGGAGCCCGTCGCGGATCTGGGCTTCCTTGACCTCACAAATGTAGTTGTCGATCTGCTGCAGGGCTTCGCTGTCGTCCAGATCCTTCACGCCGGCATCTTCATCAAGGCCGGTGGAACGGGTGACGTCGAGGATGTGTTTGCGCAAAAGATCAACCCGGCGCTGGTCGAGCCCGGCCGCCAGATAGTACTCATCGATCAGGGCCTCAAGGTCTTTCAGGGGCCCATAGGTCTCCGCCCGGGTGAGGGGCGGGGTGAGGTGGTCGATGATGACAGCGGAGGTGCGGCGCTTGGCTTGCGTGCCTTCGCCCGGATCGTTCACGATGAACGGATAGATGTTGGGCATTGGGCCCAGGACGGCTTCCGGATAGCAGTCTGCGCTCAGGGCCAATGCCTTGCCTGGCAGCCATTCCAGATTGCCGTGCTTGCCATTGTGCACCACGGCCTGGGCCCCAAAATGCTCCCGCAGCCAGATGTAGAACGCCAGGTAGCCGTGGGGCGGAACCAGGGCTGGATCATGGTAGGTGTCTTTGGGGTCAATGTTGTAGCCACGGGCCGGCTGAATGCCGATGGCCACGTTGCCGTAGAGCGTGACGCCCAATTGGAAGGCGCCGTCTTGAACGAACGGATCATCTTCCGGCGGCCCCCAGCGTTTTTTGACCTCTGAGCGAAGGTTAATAGAAAGTTTACAATAGGTTAACAAATAGTTTTCTAGTGACAGCTCAGCCCCATTCTGGCGTGGGTTTTGGGTGTTATTGGTTGGACCTTTCAACAATTGTTGAATTAAATCATTGCCATCGGCGGGGAAATCATCGACGCAATAGCCTTCAGAGGCCAGGGCTTTCAGAAGTCCTGTTGTGCTCTGGGGCGTGTCGTAACCCACACCATTTCCGATGCGTCCGTCCCGGTTTGGGTAGTTCGCCAGGACGATCGCGAGCTTGCGTTCCTTTGGCTCTGTCCGGCGAAGGTCCACCCAGTTGGCGGCCAGATCGGCAGTGAAGGCAATCCGGTCAGGCTCAGGGGCATATGTGATCAAATTGCATTGGGTGGCGGCGTGGCGTTCTGCGTTCGATTTGAACGATACGGCCCGTGACAGCACCCGGCCATCGAGTTCCGGGAGCACTACATTCATGGCGAGATCACGTGCTGAAAGGCCTTGGATGTTGCCCTCCCAGGCTTCTTTGGCCGAACCTGAAAACACCACCTGCAGCACCGGGCAGTCTGCCGCGCTCAGAGGATTGGGCTCGCCGGCGGCATTGTAGGCGGCAACCGCGAACCCGGTCGCGTTCAAAATGATGGCCGGGGGAGCGCCGCGAAAGGCTTCTGCAATCGTGGCCGCAGACACCGGATCCTTCAGGCTGGCGACAAACAGGGGCAGGGCGTTGATCCCGCGTTCCGCGAAGGCCGTGATAAGGGCCTCCACCGGGGCCGTGTTTCCGCCTTCAATCAGGGCGCGGTAGAAGGTGATAGCGGCAACAGGGGCCCCTTCAACCCAGTCTTTCTTCAGGTCTTCCAGCGACGGGGTTTCGTGTCCCGGCCAGAAAAGACCTGATTTAAGCAAGGCAAGCGGCGGGTCCGGCTCTGGGTGTCCCTCCAGAAGATGGCCGCAATAGTCCAGAAACCCGCGCATATTCCGGGGGCCACCTTCCACCAGATAGCGCCAGAGGCGCACGGTCTGATCTTCCGGCAAGGTGGAATAGGCCATCAATTCTGGGTCTGGCTGGCCGTCACCGGGCAAAACCGCCAGCTGGAAGCCGTGCTCGCGGGCCGCCTCAACGGTTTGCTCCAGGCCATAACTCCAATAGGCCTTGCCGCCCAGGAGGCGCAAAACCACCAGTTTTGCGCCGGCCAGGGTCTGTTCCAGGTAAACGTCAACCGACAGATTGTGCTGCAACTGCATCTGGTTGGCGAGCCTAAGGCTCAGCGCATCAGCTCCAAGCCCGTCATGAGCCCGCGCCAAAGCGGCCAACTCACTGTCGGCAGCAGAGATCAGCGCCACATCGCCGGGGCTCTGAGCCAGATCAACCGCCTCATTGCCGTCGTCGATGACGCCAGACTGGGTGGCCAGCAGATGCATGGCCTCAAGCCGTGATGGCTGCGCTGATGGCGGCCTGATCCATGCCTTGTTGCCCGATCACCACCAAGGAGGAATGACGCCTCTCGTCTGCGCCCCAGGGCCTGTCGAAATAGCCGTTGATGCGGGGGCCGACGGCCTGGATCACGTAGCGGGCTGCAGCCCCTTCCACGTCGATGAAGCCTTTCAGACGTAAAATGTCGTGCGCCCTGATGATTTCAGTGAGCTTGCCATGCAGGCCATCCTTGTCGGCAACAGCGCCAAGAGAGACCACGAAACTGTCGAAATCATCATGGTCATGATCATCATCGCCGTCATGGTAGAGCTCATGGTGGGACTTGCGGTTGTCCATGTCGCTTTCGGATTCTGCCGCCAGGCCCAGCAGAACGGCTGGATCGATCGTGCCATTGGAGGTGCGGATAAACTGCACCCCGCCGCGCACCTCGCCCTTCAGATTGGCTTCAACCGTGTCAAGCGTGCCGGGCGCCATCAGGTCAGCCTTGTTGAGCAGGATCATGTCGGCGCAGGCGAGTTGGTCTTCAAACAACTCTTCCAGCGGGCTCTCATGGTCGAGAGCCTCATCTGCCTCGCGCTGATCTTGCACTGCAGCCTCGTCGGAGGCGAAACGACCCTCAGAAACCGCGGCAGAATCAACCACAGTGACCACGCCGTCGACGGTGACGCGCGATCTGATTTCCGGCCAGTTGAAGGCCCGCACCAGGGGCTGGGGCAGGGCCAGGCCTGAGGTTTCGATGACAATGTGGTCCGGCGCGTCGCCGCGCTCCAGAAGCTTGTTCATGGTGGGGATGAAGTCATCGGCCACGGTGCAGCAAATGCAGCCATTGGCCAGCTCCACCACGTCTTCCTCCCGGCAGGTTTCCTCGCCGCAGCCTTTCAGCACTTCGCCGTCCACACCCACATCGCCGAATTCGTTGATGATCAACGCAATCCGCTTGCCGTTGGCGTTTTCCAGAATGTTTCTGATTACAGTTGTCTTGCCGGCGCCCAAGAAGCCGGTGATCACAGTTGCGGGAATTTTCCCGTGTCCTAGAGCCATAACACCCTCCGCGTTTGCTCATTTATCGTCTGTGCCGGCCATTTCCCATGGCCCGCCCGTCGCGGCAGGTCTCCTGGCTCGCGGATCATCAACCTTGCAAACAGCCTTCCCGGTTTCCCAGTGGCGGTCATCGTTGCCGGTTTCACCGCTTACAGTTGCGGGGGCAGCCACGGTATTGGTCCCTGATGGGTACGCCGCACCGTGTTCCCTCTTTCGTCCAAGATCGCCAAAGGCAACCTCAGAACCGCTTGTTGGCTTAAGTTCCACGTCGCCGGGGGCCGGTCAATAGCAAACACGAAGCCTTGTGGCCCAGTTACGAACAGGCCTCCATCTCTTCACGCAGCATTTCCAGCTCCAGCCAGCGTTCTTCGGCCTCAGCCAGCGCAGTTTCAGCGGCGCTCAATGCATCTACGGTTTTCTGGAAGTGCTCGTGGTCGCGGGTGAACAGTTCTGCGTCAGCAAGAGTGGATTTGTGGGCGTCGATCTCGCTCTGGAGCCGCTCCATCTCTCGAGGGAGGGTTTCGAGAGCATGCTTGTCCTTGAACGTGAGTTTGCGCTTTTGCTGGGTTGGGGCCAGGGTCGGCGGTTTTCCGAGCTTCGCCCCCTTTTTTGCTTCAGCAACCGCCGCCTTTTTCACGCCCTTGCGTTGGATCAGTATGTCTGAGTAGCCACCGGCGTATTCCTGCCAGTGCCCATCGCCCTCCGAGGCAACGGTTGAGGCCACCACGCGGTCCAGGAAATCACGGTCATGGCTCACCAGGATGAGCGTGCCGTCATAGTCGGATAGCATTTCCTGCAGCAAATCCAGGGTTTCCAGGTCCAAATCGTTGGTGGGCTCGTCCAGCACCATAAGGTTGGACGGCCGCGCCAGAGCCCGCGCCAGCATAAGGCGGCCACGTTCACCCCCCGACAGACGGCTAACCGGTGTGCGGGCCTGTTCAGGGATGAAGAGAAAATCCTTCATATAGGCAATCACATGGCGTTGCTGACCGCCAACATGCAGCATATCGCGCCCGCCGCCTGTAAGGGCATCTTTGAGCGTGGTCTCCGGGTCCAGGCTTTCCCGCCGCTGGTCCAAGGTGAGGGCTTGCAGTTTGGTCCCGAGCCGGATTGTCCCGGAATCTGGCTCTAATGCGCCCATAATCATCTTGATCAGCGTGGTTTTGCCGGCCCCATTGGGTCCGACAATTCCAACGCGGTCGCCGCGGTTCAATTTGAAGGAAAACTCCTTCACTATGGAATTTGCGCCGTAGCTCTTCGATACATCTTTCAGTTCCGCCACAAGTTTGCCAGACACGTCCCCTTTGGCAGCAACCATGGTGACAGTTTCACGGGCCCGAGCGTTGGAGGAGATGCGTTCGGCGCGCTCGGCGCGCAGGCTTTGGAGATTACCCAGCCGGCGCACATTGCGCTTGCGCCGGGCCGTTACGCCATAGCGCAACCAGTGTTCCTCCATGGCGATCTTGCGGCCCAGCTTGTGGGCCTCCACCTCTTCCTCCTCCAAAACCTTGTCACGCCAGGATTCAAAGTGGGAAAAGCCGCGGTCAATCTGCCGGGTCCGCCCCCGGTCGAGCCATACGGTGGAGCTGGACAGTGTGCTCAAAAACCGTCGGTCGTGGCTGATCAGGATGAGCGCAGAGCGCAAACTCGCCAATTCCCGCTCCAGCCACTCAATGGCCGGCAGGTCCAGATGGTTGGTGGGTTCGTCCAAAAGCAGAATATCAGGTTCTGGCGCCAACACGCGGGCCAACGCGGCACGCCGGGCTTCCCCACCGGACAAGGTTGAAGGATCAAGATCTGGCGACACCCCAAGTTGCCCCAACAGGTAAACGGCCCGGTGTGGATCATCCCCTGGCGCCAAACCGTCCTCCACATACTCCAGCACGGTTTTAAAGCCGGACAAATCCGGCTCCTGCGGCAGGTAGCGCACGGTGGTGCCAGGCTGCAGAAAAACTGTACCCTTGTCCGGCTCAACCTGCCCGGAGGCAATTTTCAACAACGTGGACTTGCCCGAACCATTGCGCCCGATCAGGCACAAGCGCCCGCCGGCACCCAAGGCAAGCTCAGCACCGTCCAGCAGGCCGGCGCCGCCGAAGGTCAGGTGAATATCTTGCAAATGGAGAAGGGGCGGGGACATGGGCCTGCGCTTTACTGTGCTGATGGCAAATACGCAAGCCATCTGTTATGGAACCCTCCTCCTTCCACCTTCTGAACATGCCATGGACGAAGCTCATATCGAAACGGTCGTTGTCGGCGCCGGCGTTGTCGGGCTCGCCATCGCGCGCGCTCTGGCCCGCTCAGGACGCGATGTGATCATAGTGGAGCAGGCAGATGCCATCGGCTCGGAAACCAGCGCACGCAATTCTGAGGTCATCCACGCGGGGATTTATTACCCGGAAGGCTCCAATAAGGCGCGGTTCTGCGTGGAAGGACGCGATATGCTCTATGCCTATTGCGCTGAGCGCGGCGTCGCCCATCAGCGTTGCGGCAAACTGATAGTGGCCTCCAGCGACGTTGAAATGGAGCGTTTTCACAGCCTAGTGGCCCGGGCCCACGCCAATGGGGTGGATGATCTGGTGCCGCTGGATGCCGCCGAAGTGGGCAGGATGGAGCCGGAAATAGCCTGCGTAGGAGCGCTTTTATCGCCCTCCACCGGCTCCGTGGACAGCCACGGGTTGATGCTGGCTCTGCAAGGCGAAGCAGAAGACCTGGGCGCAATAATCGCTTTCAATACACCCGTTGATGCGATTGAAGTCACCAATGCAGGCTTTGCCCTGCGCACTGGGGGGCCGGCTCCAATACGCCTGACCTGCCGCGAGCTCATCAATTCGGCAGGCCATGGCGCCATTCCGCTGGCCCGCAACACCAGCGGTCTCGACGCGACCCTGGTTCCGCAGGCCTATCAGGCCAAGGGCGTGTATTTTCAACTGAAGGGCAAAAGCCCGTTCAGCCATCTGATCTATCCCGCGCCCAACGAGGCAAGCCTTGGCATCCATGCCACGATCGATCTGGCCGGCCAGACGCGGTTTGGGCCCGATGTGGAATGGTGCGACACCGTCGATAGTGCTGAGTTTGACTATGAAGTGGATCCGGCGCGGGGGGACAAATTCTATGCGGCCATCCGCAAATATTGGCCAGGCCTGAAAGACAGGGCCCTAATGCCAGATTATTCCGGCATGCGCCCCAAGATCTGCGGGCCGGGGGAGCCGGCCGCAGATTTCATGGTCTCGGGCCCTGAAACACACAAAGTTCCGGGCCTGGTCAATCTGTTTGGGATCGAGAGCCCAGGGCTCACCAGTTCGATGGCCCTGGGCGAAGAGGTTCTAGTGCTGCTTGAGTTGGGTTCGTAGGAAGCCTGGATAAAGCAGAGCCCAGCCTGCGCCCAGCAGCAGAGCGAGCCCGCAAATGGTGAAGCCAACGGTTGGCGTCAGAGTGAGCCCCAGTGTTGGCGACAGAACGTAAAGCCCCACCATGGCCAGCACCGCAAGTGCCGCCCCGAAGGTGATTGCATCGAAAATTCTCATTACCTCAAAACCTTTCTCGCCCGCGCTCCTTAAAAGCTGAGAACATGGTGAATTTTGGGTTAAGGTGAGGTGATTTTCGACCGGGTTGTTGGTGCAAAAATGGCCGGTATCGTTCAGGGCTTTTTCGCCATGCGCAGCAGCAAGATCATCGGGATGGCGGCAAACGAGGTCAGCGCGAACATCTTAAACGCGTTGAGATATCCGATCATCAGGCTCTGGCGTTGGATCTCGTTGCTCAGTCCGGTCAGGCCCTTCACGGTTTCGATGTCCCAGGCCTGCTGAAGACCCAGATATTTGAAGCCTTCCACCCAGACGGAAAGCTCTCCGGCGGTCTCCGCGTAGCTGACCTTGCCGGTGTGCAGCACCACGGCCACGCTGATGGAGATAAACGCGCTGGAGGCCAGGTTTCGGAGAAGCTGGAACAAGGCGGTGGCTTCAGGTATGCGCCTGGACGACAGGGTGCTGAACGCCACCACGCTCACCGGCACCCAGCACAGGCCCACGCCGAAGCCTTGCAGGCAGCTGGTCCAGGCCACGCCCCAGGTGGTGAGGTTGATGTCGAAGTTCGCCATGGCCCAGCCGGCATATCCTTGCAGGAAAAAGCCGATGGCCATGGGAATGCGCGGGTCAATGCGGCCGGCGAACGCCATCATCACGAACGCAACGAAGGTGCCCACCCCGCGCGCGCCCATGAGCAGGCCGATGATTGACTGGGGGTAACCGCGCAGTTCCTGCAGCAATGGCGGGAACAGCACCATGGGCACGAAATTGAGCATGCCGAACAGGAACACCAGAAACAGGCCGACCGTGTAGTTTCTGTCCTTGAAGATGGAAAGGTCCAGGAACGGCCGCTTTGCGGTGAGGCAATGGACCACGAACAGATAGAACCCCAGAGCGGCCACGCAGGCTTCGATTGTGGTCTCCATGCTCTCAAACCAGCTATTGCGCTCGCCCCGGTCGAACATGATCTGCAGTGCGGCAATGCCGATGGCCAGCGCCAGAAAGCCGGTCCAATCCAATGGACGTCCTTCGCCCAGGCGCAGTTTCGGGATGAACAGCCAGATCGCCAGAAGCGCGCCGCAGCTGAACGGCACCATCATGAAGAAGATCCAGCGCCAGCCCAGATGCTCGCCCAAATAGCCGCCGAGCATGGGCGCCACAATGGGGCCGAGTACCGCCCCCATGCTCCAGATGGCCATGGACATGGAGCGTTGGTTTTGGGGAAACACAGCCAAAACAATAGCTTGGGCCATGGGCACCAAGGGTGCCCCGAACAGGCCCTGGCCCACCCGGGCGAGCACCAATTGCTCCAGGTTTTGCGCAAAGCCGCACGCCAGGGTCGTGATGATGAAGCCCAGAACGCTGTAAAACAGGATGGGTTTTGCGTCGGTGCGCCCGGCAAACCAACCGGCCAGCGGGGTGGCGACGGCGGTGGCCACGATGTTGCCGGTGATGGTCCAGGTGATCTGGTCTTGCGTAGCGGCCATGGCGCCGCGCATGTCTGGCAGGGCGACGGATGCGATGGTCACGGCCATGGCATAGAGCATGGTGCCGAACGTGGCCGTGGCCAGAATGAGCCAGCGCTCGCGCGGCAGAAAGGCCGCGGCAGTCTCGTTCATTGTTTCTTCGGCGTGCCGACGATTGTGCGGGTGGCGGCCAAAACCTGCGAGACCAGAGGCGGCGCATGGCGCTGGTGGCCGGTATCAATGCTCACCAGCACCGACATGCCAGCCCTGAGGGGAGGGTTCTCGAGGGCCTGGCCTGGCTTGATCGCCAGGCGCACGGGCAGGCGCTGCACCACTTTCACCCAGTTTCCGGAGGCATTCTGCGGCGGCAACACGGCAAATTCTGCCCCGGTTGCAGGGCTAATGCCAATCACCTCAGCTGTCCATTCCAGGTCGGGATAAGTCTCAGCGACGAATGTCGCCTTTTGGCCCATGCGCACATGGGTGAGCTCGGTTTCCTTCAGGTTGACCTCAATATAGGCCTTGTCGGCCTGCACGATGGCAAACAGAGGATCGCCGCTTTTGATGTATTCACCCACCTCCAGGTTCATTTTGGCCACAACCCCGCCAGCCGGGGAGATCAGTGCAGAGCGCTGCAAGTCCAAATGGGCGCGGTTTAGCCTGGCTTTGGCGGCCAGATATTTCGGATGCGCCTCGGTGCTAATGGCCGGATCGCCGCCCAGCGAAGCAAGAACACCGTTTTCGCGCTCCTGCACCATGGCCAGATTGCGCCCGGCGGCCAGAAGCAGATGCTGGGCTTCGTCGAGCTTTGTGCGCAGGCCAATGCCCTTGGCGGTTAGTTCCTCTTCGCGCTTCAACTGGGACTTCAGATAGCGCTGGCGTTCGTGACTGACCTTGATCTCGGCGCGCACCTGGCGCAATTCGGCCCGGCGGTTGTCGATATCCTGCACCACGGCAGCCAAATTGGCTTTGGCTTCCTCCACCGAGAGCGCAAATTCGTCTTGCTCCAGCTCCAGCAGCTTTTGCCCAGGCGCAATGATCTCGTTTTCCTTCACGTAGATCCTTTTGACCCGGCCCGAGATTTGCGCAATCACCGAGGTGATGGGCGCTTTCACATAGGCATTTTCTGTAGTTACATAACGGCCGCCAGCATAGTAATAGGTCAAGCCTCCCAGGATGCAGATTGCCGGCAGGGCGACCATCAACACAAGGCGCATCAGCACGCGCCGTTTCCCTGAGGGCGGGGGTGCCTTGGTTTCGTCTTCAGATGAAACGTCGCCACTCATTATGCCAACTCACTGGTTGAGGTTGCGTTTGTCATTTCAGACAGGTCATCGCGCATGCGTTTGAGCATGTTGCGCAACTGTTTGCGTTCGGTCTTGTTGAGACTGCGCACGGCCTCATCGCGGGTCACGGCCGCCATGTCGCGCATGATCTGCAACGTGGGTTGAACTTTTTTGGTGAGATAGACCCGCTTGGTTCGCTTGTCTTGCGGGTCGTTCTTGCGCGCCACCCAACCTTTTGCCTCCAAGCGGTCGAGCAGCCGGCCAACAGTGGCCTTCTCGATATCCAGCACCGAGGCAAACTCGGTCTGGCTTATGCCTTCATTGAAATAAAGATGATTGAGCACCCACCATTGGGAGCGTGTGAGACCCAGCGGTGCCATGCGGCGGTCGTACATAGTGCGCATGAGGCGCGCCACATCGTGCACCAAAAAGCCGATATTACTGTCGAAATCTTCTTCCATCAGAACGCGAGAGACGCCGCCATGAAACTGGGATAGTTGCCTAGGTTACTATTTTTTAGTTGCCTAGGCAACCATTATCCGCGGTGGTCAGATATGGGCTCACGTAAGGTTATAAGAATGCTTGCGCCTTCTTCAGCGTCGGCTGCCCACAGTTTTGCGTCTTGTGTCGCCTCAGCATTAGCAGGCGGTTTCGCAGCTCGATAAATGTCTCCGGAGTTCGGAGTCATTATATTAATCCTTTTTTGGAAAAGTCATCATCGCTTGATGCAGCATTGAGCGTAAGCGGTCGTTGGCACCTTGTCTGGCTAAGCTTCGTTGATTGGGGATCTGCACGGTGGAGTTTAGATCTGAACTTGAGAACATCTCAATCAGGTCTTTGTAAGTTGAGTTTTTGGCGGCATCGCCCGGAGAATTGAGGGGAATGCACATGCGTATACTACTTGGATTGGTGGTTTGGGGCGTCGGAATTGGCGCGCTGGGTCTTTTGGCCCAATCAGATCATGCCAAACGCATTGAAACTGCGATCGCGCAAGAGGCAATCGAAAGCGCATCGCAATCCGTACACACCATTAAGACCAAGGTTTCCGGACGCGATATCCTGGTCAGCGGTATGGCGGACAGTGAAACCGAACGCGACCACATTGTCGCTGCGCTCAGCAGAGTGCGCGGCAACCGGGTCGTGGTTAGCCAGTTGAACGTGTTGGAGCGGGCTGAGCCTTATCAGTTCTCCGGCAAGAAATCTGAAGACGGCATTACCTATGAAGGCAATGTGCCGACCAGCACAGCCCGTCTGGAGTTCGCCGCCAAGCTCGGCACTGCCAAATTGCACCGGGCAGCTGGCATGCCTGACCGCGCATGGCCTCGCGCCGTGTTCCAAGGTGTTGCGGCTCTACAGCTTATTCGCGAAGGCGACTTTGAGCTCTCCGGCCGCACAATGACCATGACCGGCAAGGTTCTTGATCTAAAGGCGGAACGTAAACTTCGTAAGGCGCTGGCCAGACTTCCACATGGATACTCGGTCAATTTCGAGCTGGAAATAGTTGATGATGGGCTCCCAGCTCAGATCACTCTTGATTTTCACGCAGAGGAGGGGGCCCGGGTGTCGGGCAAGGCTCCTTCAGGTTTGGCCACCATTCATCTTGCCGGTGCTTTGGGCCTGTCCAAGTTGGGCGGCAAGATTGACGCCAGCCCGCGAGATGGCAAGGCGCCCATCGCTGCCAAGTTGAAAACGATCGGCCCATGGCTCCCCTTGTTTGAGCGTCTCGTGGTCAAAGCCGGCCAAGACTACGTCATCATAGATGGCGAGTTGGGTCGCGGCTCGGATCTTGAGTTGATCCGCGAAGAGCTGACCGAAGCATTCGGTGAGAATGTTGCGATCACTCTTGTGGAGGCACCAGCCAAGAGCAAGGATGGCATAGAGCGTGTTAATGTAGCTACGGGCAAGCACGAAGTGCTCCGCAATGGCTACTGGTTCCCGGTTGTAGATTTCACCGTGTCGCGCGAAGCCTGCGAAGCTGGCACCAACGCAATTCTGCAGAGCGAGCATATTGACTTTGTTCCAGGCTCAAAACGCTTGGGCTCCAAGTCCGTTGGCATCCTCAACGACCTGGCCGCAACCTTGAAGCATTGTCTTCGTGACCGCAGCCTGTTTGTGGAAATTGGTGGACACACGAACGGTTGGGGCGACAATCGCGACAACCTGGCCTTAAGCATCCGGCGTGCCGGTGCTGTTGCGGCGGCTCTGACCGCACGCGGTGTAACCGACAAGGCCATGATCGCCCGCGGTTATGGGGCAACCCAGCCGGTTATAACGACCGGTTCCGCAGATGGCCGCGCTGCCAAACAGCGCACCACAATCACATGGTTCAAAAGCTAATCGGCCCGAACGGGCAAGGAGATTGATATGGGTAAGGAATGGGGCTTTCTAATTAGCGAAATGTGGCTCTTGCTGGCTTGTGCAGGGTTCATCGGAATATTCGCTGGCTGGATTATCTGGGGTGGCCGGCAAAAATCGCTGATCAACGCGCAAGTTGATGCTGAGCTTGCGAAGAACCGCGCCGAAATGGAGACCTTCCGCAAGAAGATTGCGGCCAAGGAAGCTGAAGTCGCCAAGCTGAAAGCAGCTGCACCGGCGAAGGCCAAGGCAGCGCCGCAGCGCAAGAAAGCGGCGCCGAAAGCCAAAGCGGCACCGCGCCGCAAAGCGGCCGCCAAGCCGGCACCGAAGGCCAAGGCCAAGCCCGCGCCTAAGAAAGCCAGAGGACCGGCCAAGCCCATCGTGCTCAAAAAGGCACGCCGGGGCAAAGCGGATGATCTGACGCAGATAAAGGGCGTTGGTCCAAAACTTGAGGCCGCCATCAACGATCTGGGCATCTATCACTATGATCAGATGGCCAAGTTGTCGATCAAAGAGGCAGCCTGGGTTGATGAAAACCTGGGCGGTATCAAGGGCCGTATCGCGCGCGACAAGTGGGTGTCGCAAGCCAAGGGCCTGATGAACGGGGCCTAACGCCGCGCTTCTCAAAAACTGTTGAACTACGCTCGCCCGGTCTTCAAGAAGGCCGGGCGAATTTTTTTGCAAGAGCCCCTAAACCGGTGAGCTCTTCGGGAAATTGGGTGCGCGCTTCTCCTTCAGCGACGCCAGCCCCTCTTTCGCCTCTTCCCCAGCAAAGCCCAACATCTCAAGCGCTGTGGACGCATCAAACGACGGGCCGGCCATGCGAAGCCAATTATTGAGCGCGTATTTGGTCCAGCGGATTGCGCTGGGCGCCCCGTTGGAGAGTTCCACGGCCACTTCCAGGGCTTTGGCCTGCAGCTCGTCATCTTCCACGCACATGGTCACCAGGCCAATACGTTCGGCTTCTTCTGCCGGCACGGGCTTGCAGGTCATCAGATAATATTTTGCTTTGGCCATGCCGCACAGCAACGGCCAGATGATGCAGGCCACATCGCCGGCCGCCACCCCAAGACGGGTGTGGCCATCAACGATTTTGGCAGATTTCCCGGCAATGGAGACGTCCGCCAATATGCCCACCACCAGACCGGCGCCGACCGCCACCCCGTTGATGGCAGAAATGATGGGCTTGTTGCAGTTGATGACGTTGTAGACCAGGTCTTTGGCTTCTTTCCAGGTGTGCATGCGCACGGTGTCGTCAGCCATCATTTTTTCGATCATCTCGAAATCGCCGCCCGATGAGAAGGCCTTGCCTGCGCCGGTCACCAGAACGGCGGAAATGTCCGGGTCTGCATCAATGTCGCGCCAGATATTGGTGAGCTGGGTGTGGGTTTCGGCGTTGACGGAGTTATAGGTTTCAGGCCGATTAAAGGTGATCCGCAGGATCCGGTCAGCCGGATAGTCAATGTCGAAGCCGGTGTACTTGGCGTAACGGTCAGCCATCTTGTGTTTCCTTTTGCTGTGCGGATCTACGATATTTGCATGTGTGGGATTATGCGACAGGGAAAATCAGCGCATCCACAATCATGTCCTTCCCCACTCCCTTCCACCATCACTCCGGCTCAGGCTGCGGCTATCGGGGAGTTTGGCCCTCGCCTGACATAAATTGGATAGCTAAAACAGGACATGTAACCTATTGAACTAAAACAGAAAATTACAAAAACCCCGTAGCCGGTTTGGCAAAGTCTTAAGACTCTCGGCTTAAAAAGCGCACGTGCTTTTGGATAATCTGAGGTGGCTACATGACTGTATCCAAAGCACTGCGCTATGCTGCGTTACCAGACGTTGCAACTGGGGCCAATGCACGGTCTTCCGTCTTCATGGCCTTTGCCGTGGCGCTCCTTCCCAACATCGCCTTTCTCGCCGTGAGCCCCTGGTACATGGCAGCCCGGCCGGTGGCCCCCTTGACCTATATACTGGCCGGCATCGTGGCTCTGTTCGCGCCGCGTTGGCTCGGCTGGGCCGCGTTCATCTTGGCCGCTGCATTCGATCTGATGGTGATCATCATGCACGCGTTCCATATGCCGTTTGCCGTTGCGCTCGATTCAATGCGCTTCATGAGCTCGCTCGATCTCACAGCATCGCTTCTCTATATCTCCATTTCCCTGGTCGTCATTGCGAGCAGCGCCACGGCGGCCTGGATCGTTGTCAAACACCGCAAGAGCTTCCGCACCGCCTCCTGCCTGCCCGCACTCACGATCGCTGCCGCCATAACCTGGGGCGACTGGACCTTCACCTATCCTTATGCGGCCAAATCGGCGCCGGCCTTCAGCAGCGCGATGAAGCAGACCGGGCTGAACCCTGAGGCCATTGTGGCGGGACGCAAGAACCTGCTTGTTGTGATGGTGGAAGGTTTGGGCGCCATTGCGAAGCCGGAGATGCGCGCCCTGTTTGAAAACGCTCTGAGCGCCAACCTGCCGGAAGGCCGGTACCGGCTGACAACCGGCGTGAGCCCCTATGCGGGCTCCACCACCGGAGCCACGTCCCGGGAGCTGTGCGGTCAGTGGGGGAGCTATCTGACCTATCTGGGCAAGGGCAAATTTCGCTGTCTGCCGCGGCGCTTGGCAGAACAAGGCTATGAGACGATTGCTTATCACGGCCGCCCGTTTCACATGTTCCAGCGCGATCTTTGGTATCCTTCCATAGGCTTCACCGAGCTGAACTTCCTCGATCAATTGGTGAAGGATCACGAGCACCAGCTCACCGGGCGCTGCGGCACGGTCTTTACCGGCTTGTGCGATGTGGAGGTGGCGCATGTGGTGCGCGACAGGCTGCTGCAAAACAATGGCAAGCCGAAGATGGTCTACTGGCTCACCTTGAACAGCCATATCCCCTATGCACCAAAGCGCAACGGTGCCTTGAGGTGTGGCACAGCGGGCGCTGAAATCGCAAACAA
Source organism: Alphaproteobacteria bacterium (assembly GCA_024227565.1). Classification (GTDB taxonomy): domain Bacteria; phylum Pseudomonadota; class Alphaproteobacteria; order Rhizobiales; family CAJQND01; genus JAAEUE01. Next base: position 603 of record JAAEUE010000040.1, on the reverse strand, counting down.
GACCGCGTGCGAGTTGAGCGAATTTTGGCTGGATGTGTTTGCCCAGGTGAACCGGATCGCGGCCGCCCCGTCGCTTCCCCCGACGGACATTCTGGTGGTTGGAGATCACCACACGCCGCTTTGGGAACGTGAAGCGAACAACCACTTCATCTTGCAGAAGGTGGATTGGTTCTTGCTGCGTGATCAACGCAAGCCGGCAGCCCGGACATCCCCCTGACAGGCACGCTCTGAGGCCTGCGGCCCCTTGGTCCCAGATATTTGCTGGCGCAAATTCCGGGATGACGGTGGGGGGAGGTGCGGGGGAGAATCTTGCCACCCTCGGGCTTGACCCGAGGGCCCACCACCGCACAATCAAAGCGTGGGCCATGGGTGCTCGGGTCCTCGGGTCAAGCCCGAGGACGACAGTGTTGGATGTGGCGCGGGATTTTGGTCGTGCCTCATTTCTCTTGCCTTGATCGTCATCCCTGGCCTCCAACTCCCGCATGCCTGGCGCCTCAACTCCCGCATCCCTGCGCAGGGGCGCGGGAGGAGAATGCTGCCGCCCTCGGGCTTGACCCGAGGGCCCACCACCGCACGCTCCGAGCTATGGGTCCTCGGGTCGAG
>JAAEUE010000039.1 GCA_024227565.1 Alphaproteobacteria bacterium | reverse complement strand
CTGCTATGGATCACCAGGTGTTCAAAGTCCCCCACCTTCGATTTTTTCTGCAAAAGCCGCATGGCAGGGCTTTCAACGTAAAAACAGCCCATGGTGCGGCCCTGGGCCAGGGCTTGCTGGGTGGTAAGGTCGTCTTCCGGCTCCCAACGAGACTCATCAAAGACCACGCCGTTGGTGCGCAGGTTGCCGATCGCATCCCGGATGACTCCCAGACTGCGGTTTCCCAGCAGGTCGATCTTGACCAGACCGGCATCTTCAGTGGCGTCCTTTTCCCATTGGATGATGGGCACGCCCTTGGGGGCGCGTTCCAGCGGCACATACTCGTCAATGGGGCGGGGCGTGATAACGACGCCGCCGGGGTGGACGGACAAATAGCGCGGCGTGCCGATGATCCGCTGGGCAAAGGCCAGGATCTCCGGCCATGGATGTGGAAATTCCAGGGCTTTTGACTCCGGGCGTTGTTTGAGCCCGGTCAGCAATTCGGGCTCGGATTCTTTGGCGCGCCAGAACCGCGGCAGCCGTTTGGAAACCCGGCCGATCTCACCGTCCGTCAGCCCATATACCTTGGCGACTTCCCGGATGGCCATGCGCGGCTGAAACAGCACGTGATTGGACACCATGGCCGCATGGCCCCGGTGCCGGTGCAACACGGTTTCCAGGACGTCATCGCGTTCGTCCCAGGCAAAATCGACATCAATGTCGGGCGGATCCGTGCGACCGGGATTTAAAAAGCGTTCGAAATACAGATTGTGCTTGAGCGGGCACACATTGGTGATTCCGAGGCAATACGCCACCAGGGATGCGGCGCCGGAACCACGGCCGCAGGTGCGCGGGCTGTGTTGAATGATATTTTGAACGATTAAAAAATAGGCGGCAAATCCCATACCCGTAAT
>JAAEUE010000038.1 GCA_024227565.1 Alphaproteobacteria bacterium | reverse complement strand
CCTTTTTCAACGGAAGGCATTTTCTACACAAATCAAGACCTGTGTATGCCCTGGATCTCTTTGGATTCGATCTGAGGGAACTCCAAGAACGTTTTCCGGCGCAATCCCACCGGGGCCCTCTGAACTTATCGCCCACTTGGTGTCTCCCGGCGCCCTGGGGGCGATTTTCAGGCCGCTATGAGGCCTTGGCCGGGGGTTGATCCGGCTTTCGGTGGCTTTTGCGCTTAATCGGCTACATCTGGACAGACTCCTCCTGTTGTCATCACACCAGAGCAATGGCCCGGTTGAGATTGTAGCAGATGGCGAAGGTGAAACACTGCCCCTCCACCCGCTCAAGGCCGCGATAGGGAGTGCGGCCCAGGCGCATGTGCTGTTTGCCCGTGCCGAACGGGCCTTCCACCGCGGCACGGATCGACGAGACTGCCTTGTTGAACCAGACCTGCCATCCCTTCAACGGCTTGTTCTTGCCCGCCTTGTGCATCAACTGGTCCTTGATGCCGAGGCCGGTGAGATACGCCCGATTTGCCGCCGAGCCGTAGGCCTTGTCGCCATAGGCGGCCGCCTCGTCTCCGCTGATCAGCGGGGCGAACACCTGACTGTCGTGAAGATCGGCGCCGCTCGTGAACAGTTTGCGGATCAGTACGGACCCCTGATCCACCCCGATATGCAGCTTGTAGCCGAACCAGCTCTTGCCATTCTTCTTCGTGAAGGAGGCGCCGGGATCGAGGGCTGAGACCTCGCCCTCATCTTTGGACGGACGGCTCACCTGCGCCTCGATGATCGTGGCGTCCACCAGCGTGCCCTGCTTGATCATCAGCCCCCTGGCCTCAAGCTGGCGCGTGATCTCTTCGAACAGCGCTTCATAAAGACCAAGCTCGCGCAGCTGCTTGCGGAAACGCACGAACGTGGTCTCATCCGGCGTCTCCTCGCCCGCCGGAATGCCGCAAAAGCGCTGAAACGAGCCGCGGTCATACAACTCGTCCTCAAGCCGAGGGTCCGAAAGCCCATGCCAACCCGCCAAAAGCAACGCTTTGAACAGGCAAAGCGGCGGATAGCCTTCTGCCCCGTCTCTGGCACTGTTGATCCGCGCCAAAATCCGGTCCACCGGCCGCCAATCGATCAATGCGTTCATCCTATCAAGACGTTTCAGCCGCTTCCGCTCGCGCCGGGTGCCTGACAGCAGCACTTCGGCAAAAGACCTCTGAGAATAATCCCGCCGCGCCATCACAAATGCTCCAATAGAATCAATAGCCTATCGGAAGTATAGCATGCCCTGGGAAGTGAATCTCAATTCAGAGGTCCCCATTGATCACATCCACTGCCCAACCCCGTACCGCTGAAATTTTGGAACTATTGGGGTCCTCACGCAGTATTCCCAACGCTAATTTAAGCATTTGAATGTCAAGTTCTCGGTTCTTGTTCTCGAACGCGAACCACGAACCAGCCAAAGCGACGGCCCCGCCAATAATCGCCGCTACAAGCGGCACAGCTACGTCTTTTCCGTTCATTTCCGTCCTCGGGTTCGTCAATGGCTAGCATTAGCTTTGCCTCGAAGCAATAATCCACAATTTGGGCGAATTGAGCAATGGCAGCTATTCACATAACACTCGACTGCGACGCCTTGCCGGAGCTTCTGCTAGTGGATTGACTCCAACGCTTGGAACCCTCGATTTCTCGCCGCTATGATCTCATCTGGGTCGGCGCGCCAAGTGAAGGGCTTAGCCTCGGTTTCGTTATGCTCTTTGATGAAACGGTTGATGGCGCCTTGTAGGTCTACCAGGGAGTAAAAGACGCCGTGTTTCAGGCGGCGCTTGGTCAGTTTGGCGAAGAAGCCTTCCACCGCGTTCAGCCATGACGCCGATGTGGGCGTGAAGTGGAATGTCCAGCGCGGATGGCGCTCCAGCCAGCGCATGACCGGCGGGCTTTTGTGCGATGATACGTTGTCGAGAACCACATGCACAACCTTCCCGGCCGGGATGTCGCGCTCCAGGCCATTGAGGAATTCGATGAATTCTTTGGAACGATGGCGCTGCTTGTTCTGACCGAAGACTTCGCCGGTCAGCACATTCAGCGCCGCGAACAGGGTCGTCGTGCCGTTTCGCTTGTAATCATGCGTCATGGTCGCCCCGCGCCCCTTCTTCAGCGGTAGGCCGGGTTGCGTCCGATCCAACGCCTGGATCTGGGACTTCTCATCCACCGACAGCACCACCGCATGGGCGGGCGGGCTGACATAAAGCCCAACGATGTCATGGAGTTTCTTCGCGAACTGCGGATCGCGCGACAGTTTGAAGACCCGCCAGCGGTGGGGCGCGAGACCGTGAATTTTCCAGATTTTCTGAACCGTGGAGACCGCCAGCCCCGACGCCTTCGCCATCGCCCGCGCGGTCCAGTGCGTCGCTTCATGGGGCGGCGGGGTTTGCGTCAGGCGAACAATCTCGGCCACCTTCTCCTTGGCAACAGGGGCTTTGCCAGGCGGGCGCGTGGCATCCCGCAATAGACCATCGACGCCCGCCTCGATGAACCTGGCCTGCCAGCGCCAGATCGTCTTCTTCGCCTTGCCAGTGGCACGCATGATCGCGCTGGTCCCGAGACCGTCGCCGCTGAGCAGTACGATCTGCGCCCGCCAGACATGTTTCTGCGCGCTGTTCCGATCGCACGCGATCCGTTCAAGCCGCGATCGTTCCGCAGTCGAGAGAGTGATTGATGTTCCTGAGGCCATGACTCAGAATCGCACGAACCGACCGACCAGGGAATCTCAAACTGGAGGCTTTTGTTTCGGCCGAACCACTAGGAAGATTTTGCGATCTGATCGAACTTCAACAGCTGGGAGAGTAGTCCTTCCATCTCGTGCAGCGGGACCATGTTGGGTCCATCGCAAGGTGCATTGTCGGGATCTTGATGAGTTTCCATGAACACGCCAGCGACGCCAACCGCGATGGCTGCACGAGCCAGAACCGGAACAAACTCCCGTTGCCCGCCAGACGATGACCCCATCCCGCCCGGCAACTGCACGGAATGCGTTGCGTCAAAGATGACCGGGCAGCCAGTCTCGGCCATTTGTGGGATAGCACGCATATCGTTGATCAGCGTGTTGTAACCAAAGCTTGCTCCGCGCTCTGTCAGCAGGACATCTGCGCACTCGCTATCGGTCAATTTTGAAACGACGTTCTTCATGTCTGCAGGGGCAAGGAACTGCCCCTTCTTTACGTTCACGGCCCGGCCTGTCTTTGCTGCGGCAACCAGCAGATTGGTTTGCCGGCAGAGGTAGGCGGGAATCTGAAGGATATCCACGACTTCCGCCATGGGAGCACATTGCTCATTCTCGTGGACGTCCGTCAGGGCCGGGACCCCCAGTTCTTTGCGCAGGTCCCCAAACACCGCCCCGGCAGCATCAAGCCCGGCGCCGCGTCCGCTCGCGAGACTCGTGCGGTTG
>JAAEUE010000037.1 GCA_024227565.1 Alphaproteobacteria bacterium | reverse complement strand
GCACTCATGCGACGTGCCTACGGGCCATTCCCCGGTTTCGTCATGGGCTGGGTCGACTGCTTGTGTTATGTCGCTGAAATTGCACTCAAGGCAGTCGCGATCACGGCATTCGCCAGACAACTAATTCCTGAAACGGCTCCATGGTCAACGCATATTGCCATCACGGTGTCAACCGTGTTCGCTCTACTACAATTGAGAAGCGTTGCTCTCAGCGCGAAGATCCAGGAGCTCGCCGCTACCTTCATGGCACTCATCATTGTCGGCTTCACCGTTGTGCTCCTGTTCGGCAAGTCGGCGGTTCTCGATGCGCCTTCGGCTCCCACGGCGGTTGCTGGAATTAAGGCATGGAGCCTTGTCATCGTAGCCATCATTTATACCTACGACGGCTGGAGCGGCGCCGCCTATTTCAGCGGGGAGATAGAAGGGGGCAGTAAGGTCGCGGCGCGTGCCTGCATCAAGAGCGTGCTCATCATCATTCCGCTTTACTTACTCCTGGCTGGGGCGCTGGCCTTGAAGGTGCCTCTGGCCCATATAGCCGGCAGCGAAATGGCATTGGCCGATGCCCTCAAGATTGCCGTTTCGCCTGCCGCTTCGGCCACGGTATTGGTTGCAGCAATTATTATGCAGATGGCACACCAGAACCTGCTCTATATGGGCGCACCGCGAATCCTTCAGGAAATGGCCGTGGACGGACTGGCAATGAAGCAAGCCGCGGAGGCCTCGGAAGGGCGTAATCCGAGCTTTGGGGTGCTCGTTACTTGGCGACCGTCACTGGGCCTGATCCTGATTTGCGGCTTCGACTTCCTGCTGCGCTTGATGATTTTCGTTTGCATGTTCATCTATGTAGCCCTGGTTTTGGGCGTCATTACCCTGCGGTTAAAGCAGCCGGACGCAGACCGGCCCTTCCGGGCATGGGCTCATCCCTGGACTACTTATCTATGCCTCAGTGTGTGGTTGATGATCGGCTTGTATGACGCCTAT
>JAAEUE010000036.1 GCA_024227565.1 Alphaproteobacteria bacterium | reverse complement strand
ACACCAGCCAGAGCAGAGGCGACAACAGCTTTGTTCTTCATCATGAAATCTCCAAGTAGTCAGGTTTGGACTAATGATCGGGTGGAATTCCCACTTCCGATCATCTGGACCACAGCGGCCCCTTAACGTAACTATTGCGCAACCAGAGGCCAAATCGCTTAAAAACTCAAAAAATGATCATTTACTGACGACGGCAAAGTGGCTCGGTATTAAGGCGTATTCGTCAAGCGGATGACCACGCCGCCGAAACTGCTCAAGGAGCTGAAGCGGATCAGCACCTGATCACCGGAATAATCGATAACGGCGGGGCTATTGGCCGCCACTCGCACCAACCGCTTGGGACTGGATAAGACCCGATCGAAGCGCTTGCTGGAGTGCTCCACTTGAGGCCGAATCCACTCATCCGCCCAACGCACGAAATTGGCGGCAAACACGGTCAACATGGCCTGGATACGGATACCGGCTGAACTACGGCTCATCAAATGTTGGACCTTGAAGGTGGTTTTCTCTTCCTTATTGCCGGCCTCAATCGTCTGACGTCCATTATAATCATCAAACCATGCTTTCAGGTCTGGAGCCATCGTTTGGTCCTGTTCTGGGTAGCGGATCAGCACAGTATGCAGCACACCCTTGGGCGTATGAAAGCGTTGCAAGCCGACGGTCAGGGGATACGGACAGGTATGGAAGTGATAGGGCGTCCAGGCCATCATCTCGGCATTCTTACCCACGCCCTGCCAGGCCGGTTGGGTGTCGGCCTGCTGGCGCAACGCCTACACCAAGGCGGGATTGGCCGATTTGGTTTCCACGTCATACCCCAACTCAATCAGTTCGGTCACATTTTCACTGCTACAGAAACCGGCATCAATGCGAACCTTGCAGCGCAGCGGCTGAGCTTGTTGAACATTGTCCCGACAAAGGCGCTCATAGCGCGCCTGGAGATGATCGCGTTCGGCGACGAACTGCCGCTCGCGCTCGCGGTGGCGCTGCGCCACCTCAGTTGCTTTGGCCCTCATTGACTGCGCGCGTTGGCAGTGGCGTTGCCAGCGGGCGATCTGCTGGTTGAGCCGGCTACGTTTACTGGCGGGGCCGGTTGACGGGGCAGCTGTCGGGTTTGGTAGCCTCTGAAGGTGTTCTTGCGCACGCTGGAGTTGGGCGCTCAGGCGCGACAGCCGTTGCGTTTGCAACGTCACCTGTTGCTCTTTCTGCGCGGCCAGATGGCCCCATTTGGCGATGCGTTGATCGCCATGGTCGATACGGCCCCGTACGCCCTCGGGGCGGCGTCGGGGGTGGCCGCCCAGACGTTGTTCAGCCGCTTCGATCAGTTCCAACAAACAAGGGGCCGAGACCATATTGCCAGGATGATGCTGAGCACTCAGCCATTGGCGACCATACCGGCGTGTCTGCACACAGATCTCTGCCAGCTGATAACCCAGACGGACTTCGCCATCCATATAGCCAAAGGCGGCGTCGGGGAAGGTATGACTCGTCGAACTGACCGGCCGCCCCGTCAAATCGGCATCCAGCACGAGCGTGTCGTTGTGTTGCCGCACGTCCGCTACCGCGCGCGCCAAAAACGGCTCACTCACCCTATCCAACGCCGCTTGCAAGTGCTCTACGCTCTGCTCATTACACGCCCGCAAGGTCCGGCTTACCCCACTGGCATCGGCCAGCGGCTGCAATTGCCAAGCCCGCGCCACTTCCGCATCGTGGACCAGCGGGGCCGCACTTTCGCTCAGATCGCTCAGGTATTCGATACCCGACAACAGCCCGATCAGCAATTCGAGCACTTTCTCAGGCGGCGGGTGACTTATCGTCTTCTGCGCAATCGGCACCTTGCTGACCTGCTCCAACAGGCCAATAGTGCGGGCAAAATGGCCCCACGCTATCAACATCGCATGTTGCGTGGGGTAAGCTTCAGCACCAACCAAGTGCTTGCCGGTCTGGATCATGGGGCTTCTCCTCAGATAAGGCTTACAGCTCACCATAATCCACAGCTCTGGAAAATGCTCAAATTTTCAGTTTTTAAGCGATTTGGCCTCTGGTTGCGCAATAGTTACGTTAGAGCAAGATCGGATGCGCGACGCGCAGGGAAAGACTGTAGACCTCGGTGGTCGCCGCATCATTCAAAAGAAGACATATCGACCCCCGCTT
>JAAEUE010000035.1 GCA_024227565.1 Alphaproteobacteria bacterium | reverse complement strand
CTGACACAACCAAGCGCGCTGAACATGCTGGAAAAAGCTGGTACAACAACACGGCCAATGCCAAAATCACGTGCAACATCAACCGCATGCATGGGCCCGGCCCCACCAAAAGCCAGCAAGGTGCATTGCCGTCCGTCGATGCCCTGTTCAACAGTAATTCGCCGCAAAGCCCGCACCATGGCCGAGTTGGCAACCCGGACAATACCAAGCGCGGTTTGCGCAACACTCATACCCATTTCATCAGCAAGCGGTTTGATCGCCTTTCGCGCAGCCGATACATCAAGGCGAAGATCACTGCCCAGCACCCGATCCGCATCAAGATAGCCAAGAATAATGTTGGCGTCGCTGACTGTGGGTTTGGTACCCCCTTTGCCATAACAGGCAGGCCCAGGAAACGCCCCGGCGCTTTCCGGTCCAACGACGAGCGCCCCATGATCCAGTCGCGCGATCGAACCACCACCCGCGCCGATGGATTCCACTGCAACCATTGGCAAACGCATTGGCCTGCCGCCAAGCGCACGG
>JAAEUE010000034.1 GCA_024227565.1 Alphaproteobacteria bacterium | reverse complement strand
CGGTGCTGCCATGGCTGGTGCCTTCACCATAGACAGCATTGATGCCCACGATGGTACTTCACCCAACAAGGGACATGCCGGTTCGGCGGTTTTCCCTTCCCTGCTTGCCGTTGCCGATGCGATGAAGTCAAACGGTGTCAGCATAACCGGTAAGGATTTTGCCGCCTGGCTCGCCATTGCCTATGAAACAAGCTATCGCGCCGGACAGGTCCAGCATGAAACCTGTTCTGATTATCATACCTCTGGTGCCTGGACGGCTGTTGGTATTGCGGCAGCTGCGTCACGGATGTTGGGTGGTGATGTCGAGACAATCCGCCATTCCGCAGGCATCGGCGAATATCACGGCCCCCGCAGCCAGATGATGCGGTGTATTGATTTTCCCACCATGCTGCGCGACGGCGTGGGCTGGGGCGCTCCATCAGGAGTGGCAGCTGCCTATCTTGCCAAAGAAGGATTTACCGGTGCACCGGCTTTGACATGCGAGGGGGTTGAGGCTCGCCCTTTTTGGGATGAT
>JAAEUE010000033.1 GCA_024227565.1 Alphaproteobacteria bacterium | reverse complement strand
GGTGGCAGTGGGCATGCAGATGCAGCGGTCTTTCCCGCCCGGCGATCAACGCGCGTGCCAAGCTCAGCCTGGGCTGCTCGCATCTCGGCCAGCAGCGCCACTGGAGCAAGCGTGCGATAGAGGAGCTATCGGCAAAAGTTGGTGACGGCATAATTGGGTAAGGCGGCGTATCGTGGGGGTGTTCAACGCCTCCACTTCTCCAGCCAAGGAGTGATACGCCGTGACTGACGATAATGTTTTCAAACTGGCTCAGCCAGGAACTTTCTCCGATTCACTCACCGAAATTCTGCGTAATGGGGCACGAAGCCTGCTTGTCCAGGCGGTGGAAGCCGAGGTTGCCGACTGGCTCGGTCATCATCGTGGTCTCACCACAGGCGATGGCCGCCAGCGGCTGGTGCGCCTCGGTCATCTGCCCGAGAGGAATATCATGACCGGCATCGGTCCAGTTGCCGTGCGCCAGCCCCGCGTGCGCGACCGCGCTGCCAGCGCTGAGGAACGGATCCGGTTCTCGTCTGCGATCCTGCCTCCCTATGCGCGGCGCACGAAGAGCCTGGAAGTACTGATCCCGATCCTTTACCTGAAAGGCGTTTCAACAGGCCAGTTCGGCGACGCTTTGGCGGCCCTGCTTGGACCCGATGCCGGCGGTCTGTCGGCATCCACCGTGGCGCGCCTCAAGGATGCCTGGTCAGATGAGCATGTCATCTGGTCGAAGCGTGATTTGTCGGCCAAGCGCTATGTCTATTTCTGGGTTGACGGCATCCATGTGCAGGCCCGCCTTGAAGATAACGCGCAGTGCCTGCTGGTCATTATCGGCGCTACGCCTGAAGGAAAGAAAGAACTTGTCGGCCTGATTGATGGCGTACGTGAAAGCGCACTTTCGTGGAAGCAACTGTTGCTCGATCTCAAAGGGGTGGCCTTGAATCTGGCCCGCAACTCGCCGTTGCCGATGGTGCCTTGGGCTTCTGGCAAGCCATCGAAGAGGTTTGGCCGAAAACGCGCGCTCAACGTTGCTGGGTGCACAAGACCGCCAATGTCCTCAACAAACTGCCGAAGAGCCAGCAATCAAAAGCCAAGCTTGGCTTGCAGGATATCTGGATGGCCGAGACCAGAAAGGATGCGACGTCAGCCTTTGATACTTTCATCGATATCTATGGCGTGAAATACGACAAGGCGGTTGCCTGCCTGACCAAGGACCGCGATGTGCTTCTTGCCTTCTACGACTTCCCTGCCGAGCATTGGAAGCATCTGCGAACAACCAACCCTATCGAAAGCACCTTTGCCACCGTGCGTCACCGAACGGTGCGGACAAAGGGCTGCCTGTCGAACAGGACCGCGCTCGCCATGATCTTCAAGCTCACTGAGGCTGCCCAGAAAAGCTGGCGCCGCCTTGACGGGCGTAACCAGTTGCCAAAACTGATTACGGGTGTGAAATTTTACGACGGCATCGAGGCACACAGCCAGGATGCTCAAACCACCGCCGCCTGATCCATCAGGCCATCACTAAGATTCGGCGTTAGCTCTAATTGAACAACGAGATCTTCTCGGTTGATTGGTGCAAATGCCCACACGGATC
>JAAEUE010000032.1 GCA_024227565.1 Alphaproteobacteria bacterium | reverse complement strand
TCTGCTAACCTATGTTTGAGCACGGCGGCAGATTAAACCTGGCAGCAGCGCAATATGGCATACCGCGTTCTGCATGGCTGGATCTCTCCACAGGTATCAATCCCAACGGCTGGCCAGTGCCCAGGGTGCCTGCTACCGCTTGGTCACGTTTGCCGGAAGAAGAGGACGGGCTTGAAGCCGCGGCGAAAAATTATTACGAGACAGATGCGCTACTACCCGTTGCCGGTACGCAAGCGGCGATCCAGGCGCTGCCGCATCTGCGCGCACCGTGCAACGTCGGCGTCATCCACCCGGGTTACGCAGAGCATGCCCATTCCTGGCGGCGGGCCGGGCACCGGGTCATTCAGGTCATGGCTGATACAGTAGTACAACATCTCTCTCATCTTGATGTAATGCTGCTGATTAATCCCAATAATCCAACCGGGGCCTGTTTTACGCCACAGCAATTGCTCGACTGGCATTCCGAGCTTGCCGATCGCGGTGGCTGGTTACTGGTGGATGAGGCGTTTATGGATGCTACCCCGGGGCAGAGCCTCGCTCCCCATGCGCCTCGCCCCGGTCTCATCCTGCTGCGCTCGCTCGGCAAGTTTTTTGGCCTGGCCGGGGCGCGCGTTGGTTTTGTTATAGCCGCAACCCAGCTGCTCGATCGGTTGCGAACTCAGCTCGGTCCCTGGACGGTCGCAGCACCGTCACGCTGGGTTGCAGCGCGTGCCCTTGCAGATACAAAATGGCAACAATTGGCGCGCGGCCAATTGGCGGCAGCACATATTCAGCTCACACAATGCCTGGTGCGCCATGGTCTGCAACCGGCTGGCGGCTGTGCCCTGTTTCAGTGGGTCTGCACCCCTGATGCTGCGGATATTCACCGAGCCCTTGCGCAGCAGGGTATCCTCACCCGCCTGTTCCAGGATCCGCCCAGCCTGCGTTTTGGCCTGCCCGGCACATCTGGTGATTGGAGGCGGCTGGCAACCGCCTTGCGCAGGGAAGTGTCGGCATGAAGGCCTGCTGCCTGATGATTCAGGGCACTACCTCCGATGCCGGCAAGAGCCTGTGCGTAACCGCACTCTGCCGCTGGTTGTCGCGCCGCGGGGTGCAGGCAGTACCGTTCAAACCACAAAATATGGCCTTGAACAGCGCAGTGACCGAGGACGGCGGCGAGATCGGCCGCGCCCAGGCGGTACAAGCCCAGGCCTGCAGGCTTGCGCCGCATACTGATATGAACCCGGTGTTGCTCAAGCCCAATACCGACGTAGGGGCCCAGGTGATCATCCAAGGGCATGCAATTGGTAACATGAATGCCGGCGATTATCATGATTACAAACGCATCGCCCGGCGTGCTGTGCGGGAGTCCTATGCTCGGCTTGCTGCGGCCTATGAGACGATTGTGGTAGAGGGCGCGGGCTCGCCGGCAGAGATCAATCTGCGCGACAACGACATCGCCAATATGGGTTTTGCCACAGCTGAGGCCTGCCCGGTGATCCTGGTCGCGGATATCGATCGTGGCGGTGTATTCGCCCATCTGGTCGGCACTCTGGCGCTTTTATCTGAACCCGAGAGAGCACTGGTCAAAGGCTTTATCATCAACCGTTTTCGTGGCGATCTTGCTCTGCTCGAGCCCGGCCTGGACTGGCTCGAGCGCGAGACTGAAAAACCGGTGATCGGCGTACTGCCCTATCTGCATGGTCTCCACCTTGAAGCTGAAGATGCCATCGTTTCACAACAGGAAGATAAAGCAGAGCCCGGTCTGGAGGTTGCCGTACCGGTGATGCCGCGCATCAGTAACCACACGGACTTTGACCCGCTACGCCTGCATCCGCGGGTGCGGTTACGCTTTATCGCACCGGGTGAGGAGATTCCGCCGGCTGACCTGATTATCCTGCCTGGTTCGAAGAGCGTGCGTGACGACCTTGCCTGGCTGCGTGCACAGGGCTGGGCAACCGCAATTCAGCGTCATCTGCGCTATGGCGGCAAGCTCATCGGTATCTGTGGCGGATTTCAGATGTTGGGTAACTGGATTCATGATCCACAGGGTATTGAAAGCAGCTGCGGCAGCAGTGAGGGGTTGGGGCTCCTGGCAATGGAGACAACATTGCAGCCGGGTAAACAGTTGCGCAATGTTGTGGGCAGACTCGTGCTCGACAGGGCGCAGGTCAGCGGTTACGAGATTCATGCCGGTATCACGCAAGGTG
>JAAEUE010000031.1 GCA_024227565.1 Alphaproteobacteria bacterium | reverse complement strand
TCCGGTCCACGAGGTACGAGTTCAGAGAAGCTCGTCAAAGATATCCGCCGCGCCACACGCAAACGGTACTCTGCAGAAGAAAAGATCCGCATTGTTCTGGATGGTTTGCGCGGGGAAGAGACCATAGCAGAGCTTTGCCGTCGCGAAGGCATTGCCCAGGGGCTTTACTACAGCTGGTCAAAGGAGTTCCTGGATGTGGACATTGCAGGGATTGCTCATTGCAGCCATTGGGTTCATGTGGAACATCCACTTGCTGCTCGTTGTACTGGTATGCGCGTTCGGGTTCGTTTCCTGTATTTCCATCGGCTCAGGCCTACGGTCCGCCACTCGTGCGATTGAAAACCTGCTGGCCCATTGGCAGGAACGATTGTCCAAAGATGGCAACCACGCTGGGCCGCCAGTAATTGGCTCTCCCGGAACGAGCAGTTCAATCTTCGCAGCATTAAAGCCTTGGCACATGATGCCGTGGGCCATGGCGGTAGTGTGGATACTGCTCGGAGCTGCCAAGTATACGCTTTGAGTTGCGACCGTTTGGGACGGGTCAGATCGCTTTATTCCGTCCATCGGCCATGACACCGCTTGAGCCATGACGGATCTGGTGTTTCGATCTGTCTGGGTTTCACCACATTTTGCGGGGGCCATCCCAAATTGCCAGCCTCAAAAGGTTCTCCTTTGTCCACGTCCGAGAATCGCATAAGCCTCACTTGTTCAAGTGGTTAGGTTGGCGATGACAAATACTCCCGCAGATAGCGTCCGTTATGAGGATTGGAAGGCTGAAAAGAAACGAAGCCTTGAGCGTGTGCGTGTCCTGAAGCTTCAAAAGGCTCTTCAGAGAGCGATGCGGCGCACGCTGAGCCAAACGCCGGACGCTTCACCCCCCCGGACTACCCGCAGGAATTAGCAGCCGCAGTTGGGCGTTATTCCTGTGGGAATAACGCCCGGCCGGCCTCACCGGGGGGATACTAGGACCAGCCGGGCGTGGGCCTTGATAGTCGCGATGACTGTTGCATTGCCCGAACTTCAGATAGCGCAAAATCACCGCCGATCCTGTGACTTAGGTCACAAGTGCTGGTCGGCAGTGAAAGACCCCTATAAGGCGCTATCAGGCCGCGTTTCGCCAACGTTGTGCGAGCAAACGGGTGCGGAGTGCTGTGAGCACGTCGGTAAGCTCTTCAACCTTCACGCCTTCATTTTCCAAAGCGGAGCGAACGACCGGATCGTCGAGAATTTCCTCAACGCTCTGATCTACCCCTGTCAAGCGCCGGCACGTCTCCAGGCGGTTTTGTTGCATGGCCCGGTCTCCCTCAAGCGTTCGATGATTGTCAGGCGCAACTATGCAGGGTCGTGTTGACAGCACCGTGACGGAAAGATGCCAATTCGGTGAAACAATGCTGTTGAGGTGGCCAGCCCTGCCTGTGACGTTGTCAGTCAGAGGCAGATTCAAGAATGCGATTGATCAGCTTCAATCGATCGGTCGGATCCATCACGTCAGCCTCAAGGTTTTGAGGTGTCCTGTTCACCGCACCGGCTGTTGTGAACGCCAGAGAGGCATCAACCGTTTGGCCGGTTCTGTCGTACAGCTGTTCAAGGGTGTTCAGAGCTTCGCCAATGGTCATAAGAGCCTGGCGTTCCTCGCCCAACACGTCGAACTGATCGTCAATTTCTCCGCAACGGCGTTTTATTCTCTGCCGCTCGCTCTCGATCAACAAGCCGATGGAAAGATCAGACATGGCATCACCACTTCGAAGTTAATCTCGACGATATACTTCTGCATATATAGCGAGTATCAACCTTGGCAGCGGCACAAAGCTTAGCCGATGGTTAATTCAGTTGATGCAATTCTAACAAAATTGACTTGAGAGACTCGTCTCTTCCAACATATACACCAGAGAGCTCAGTGTTTTTCGCCTCAGAGCCCTACAAATCACTTTAAAGGAATTCGCATTTAAACCAGTTGATGATCATTACGATCAAACTCCGCTAGAAATTGTATCTTGCCCGGAAAGTTGACCTTCTGTCTCAATTTTTTAGCCTATCTACACATTGGCTGTGTTGTGCATTCTGTGGAAAAACTGTGGATTCCAGTCAACAGGTTCATCGATATTTCACGCGTTAACAATTGGTTAACCATCAGTCTTGAGATGAGGATAGGTTTTCAACTTAGACACTGAATTAAATTGGGTAACACAATCACCGGGCGGATAATTTCCAAACTATGTTCGTACTCGAAGATATGTCTATATCTTATTGAAACAGAACAATTTTTCAATCCATCGCCTTGTTCAAACTAATAAAACTGGGTAGTTGGACCCCGCCCATGCCAGTGCCGTTGCCGATGACCATGAGCGGCATCATTGCTCGAGCGAAAATGGAATATTATACACACAATCACAACAACAATATGGGAACATTCTGATCTTCGACCACCCCCTATGCCATCCTTTCACAAAATGTGAATGGTATCGAACCTGAATTCATGATTCAACACTCAGAACGGTATATCATTGTTTTAGTTGAATAATTTTAATGTAGGAATTTTCCTTCAGGTATTGTTCACCCAACGTTTCGGGTGTTTCCCTGTTCTTCGAGACATGGTTGGATTGCAAAAATTACAAGATGCCGCCATTCGAGCCGAGCTCGGCGGATTTTCCCGTTGCTTGCTGGATCATCACCAGAATGAAGGCAACCGGCGCCCACACAGCGCCGACAAGAAATGCCAGATAGATGTGTGGATCAGCAGACAAAATGCTGGGAGCGCCAGCCATGATTACAGACATGATCACCACCAGCGTGGTGCCAGTCCAAATCCTGCGAATCAACAAAACCATGGCCGAAGTTTAGTTCAGGTCCACCGAAGCGGCAATGTAACGGATTGGGGCACCTACGCGGTCTTGGCTGCCGTTAGCCCCAGTTCCTTCTGCATGGCCTCCTGCATCACAAACTTCTGTGCCTTGCCGGTCACCGTCTGGGGCATCTCGTCAACGATGCGCACATAGCGTGGCACCTTGTAGTGAGCGATCTGCTCGCGGCAGAAGTCCTTTACCTGTTCTTCGCTCAGTTCCTTGCCGGCCTCAAGAATGATCCAGGCACAAATTTCCTCACCATATTTTGGATCCGGAACCCCAAACACCTGAACGTCGGCAATATCGGGATGGCGGTGCAGGAACTCTTCGATCTCCCGAGGATAAACGTTTTCGCCGCCGCGGATCAGCATATCCTTTACCCTGCCGACAATGTTGCAATAGCCTTTATCGTCCAGCGTCGCCAGATCGCCGGTGTGCATCCATCCTTCCTGATCGATGGACTCTGCAGTGCGTTCTGGATCGTTCCAATAACCCTTCATGACACAATAGCCACGGGTCATCAGTTCCCCGGTTTCATCCAACGGGAGGGTGTTCCCCTCCTCATCAACGATTTTGACCTCTACGTGGGGGTGAATACGCCCCACTGTTGAGACGCGGCGTTCGATACTGTCTTGGGTGTTACTTTGAAACGAGACCGGGCTCGTTTCCGTCATGCCATAGGCAATGGTGATCTCGGAGGCGTGCATTTCGGCAATGACCCGCTTCATCAATTCCACCGGACAGGGCGAACCGGCCATGATCCCGGTGCGTAGGGCCTTCAGATTGAACGATTTGAAGCTGGGTTCACCCAGCATGGCGCCAAACATCGTCGGCACGCCATGAACGGCAGTGCATTTCTCCTCATCCAACGCTTGCAGAGTTGCCAGGGCCTCGAAGGCCTCGCTCGGGAAGATCATTGCCGATCCAGCCGAGACGCAGGCCAGATTGCCGAGCACCATGCCAAAACAATGATAGAGCGGCACAGGTATGCACAATCTGTCGTCATTGGTGAACTCCATGGCCCGGGCAACGGCAATCGCATTGTTGATGATGTTGTAGTGGCTCAACGTTGCCCCCTTGGGCGCGCCGGTGGTTCCGGAGGTAAATTGGATATTGATCGCATCATGAGGGGAGAGCGATTGGGAGATCCCATTCAGCCTGTGGCGCGGACCACCCTCACCGCGGGCCATGACCTCATCGAAAGTGAATGTGCCCGGAACAGCATCCTCACCGAGTTGGATGACTGTTCTGAGTTCAGGCAGTTTTTCAGCATTCAGGCGCCCTGGAACAGCGTGATCCAACTCGGGCGCAATTTTCTTCAGAATATCGAGGTAGTTGGAGGACTTGAACTGCAGCGCCGTGATCAGCGCCTTGGCCTCAACCTTGTTCAGGGCATATTCCAGCTCAGAACTGCGGTAAGCCGGATTGATATTGACCAGAACCAGGCCAATCCGCGCAGTCGCAAACTGGGCGATCAACCATTCGGGCCGGTTGGGAGACCAGATCCCGACCCGGTCGCCCTTGTAGAGTCCGAGGCTCAACAAACCCGCGGCCAGCCGATCGACACGCCGCAACAGTTGATCGTAGGTCCAGCGTTCACCCGCTTCACAGAAAATGGCAGCATCGCGCTCTGAGTTCTGTTTGGCCGCGCGGTACAGGAACTCTGGAATGGTCAGCTCTGCCAAGGGTTCATCGGTGGGCCCGGCCACATGGGACAAGCCGCCTGCGGGGGTTACACCCGGGATGCCATTTGCAACCATGATTACATAGTTCTCCAGTCGCCTAAATGTTCGAAAGCCGAGGCCGCCTGATAAATGGTGATTTCGTTATAGTGCTTGGCCACCAGCATGAGACCGATGGGCAGGCCATCACTCATACCGCATGGGATGCTCATGGCCGGGTGCCCTGTCACATCAAATGGTGAAGTGTTGGGCAACATCTCAAAAGCGCGCTGACAATACAGCGCCAACGATGCGTCCGGCGGCGGCAAAGGCGTTGCCTTCATAGGCAATGTGGGCATGAGCAAGAGGTCGTAGGCATTCAGCATCTTGTCATAAGTTTCTCGCAGCTGGCGCGAGAGATTTTGTGACTTGGCGTAATAGTGACCCCGGTGATGCTTGAGGAAGTATTCCCCCATGAACATGCACACTTTGAGGGTGTCAGAAAGCTCATCAGCGCGGCTGCGCCAGTTTGAATGAAAATCGAGCAGGCTGGTGGTGTACATGCCCTTCCAGCCTGTGCCCATGCCGTTGCCGTGCATCATCTGGTTGGTGAGCCCTTCCACAGCAATCGGGGTCCAGATGGCAGGCCCGACCAGGTGCATGGGGATGGAAACCTCATCCACCGTGGCGCCAAGCCGGCGGAAGGCCTCAGCGCCCGCCCTCACCTTCTGGTCCACATCCGGCTCTGAAACCTCCTGCCCGAAGCCTTCCTTCACCACGCCAATCCGCAGGCCACTCACGGAGCGCCCGAGGACGGAAGTGTACTTGTCGGTAACCACATCATATTGCCGAGGGTCCAAACCGTCAGCGCCGGCGATGGCCTCCAAAAACAGGGCGTTGTCCAGCACATTCTGGGTCATTGGTCCGGTGTGATCGATCGTTGCCTCAATGGGCATGACGCCAGTGTAGGGCACCAGGCCGTGCGTTGGCTTCATGCCGTAGCAACCTGAATATGAGGCCGGGATGCGGATCGAGCCGCCCTGATCGCCGCCAATGGCCATATCCACCATGCCGCCGCCCACCAGTGCGCCGGAGCCGCAAGATGATCCACCGGCCGAATACCCCATCTTGTGGGGATTGTGCACATGGCCGGTTGCGTTGGTATGGCTGCCGCCCGACAGGCAGAAATATTCGCTGTGGGCCTTACCGACGATGGTTCCACCGGCGTCCAAAATGCGGGTTACGACCGTAGCATCCACATCAGGTGTGTATCCTTTGAGTGTGGATGCACCGTTCATCATGGGCACGCCAGCAACACACACATTGTCTTTTATGGCGATGGTTTTGCCCGACAACGGCCCGCGCGGGGCCCCTTTGATATCTGTCTTGATGTACCAGGCGTTCAGCGGGTTTTCCTCAGCGCTGGGGCGATAACCGGCCGTGCGGGGATAATCCACCGGCGGCAGATAGTCCGGCATGGCATCGACCACGTCATAGGCATCGGTCAGGCCGTTCATGATGTCGAGGAATTCGCCAACACGCTCGTCAGACATATGCATGCCGAGGTTGTGGACAATATCCTTCAGTTGGCTGTGTGTGGGGCGGCGGACGGACATGTAGTGTGGTCCCTCTTTTCTCACAGGTTCGGGCGCACGCGCAGGTCTTTGGGCCTGTGCGGCAGATTGAGCGGTCGGTGGCGGCGGGGCAGACGTTTTTGGAGCGGGCGGAGCAGGCTGTGCCGAAGCTCCAAGGCCGGCTGAGCCAAAGCCGGTGAACTCGCGGATGAGTTCCGGGTTGGCCATGTCGGCCTGATTGATCTCGCCGGTCACCCTGCCCTTTTGCAGCATGAGGATGCGGTTGGAGAGCCCGGTGATGAACTCCAGGTTCTGCTCCACCAGAATGATGGTCATGCCGCGCTGGGTGCTGAGCTCCTGGAGCTTTTCGGCAATGTCGTCGACAATTGAGGGCTGAATGCCCTCTGTTGGCTCATCCAAAAGCAGGAGCTGAGGCTCGCTGATCAAACACCTTGCAATGGCCAAGATCTGTTGTTCCCCGCCGCTAAGCGCGCCACCTTCGCGGTCCAGCAAGCGCTCCAGGCGCGGAAACTCATCGATAATCGCTCGAATGGCTTCTTCTTCTTCGTCATGATGGGCGGCAATGCCCATGCGGATATTGTCGTAGACCGACAGTCCGGGAAATATCCCACGCCCCTGGGGCACGTACCCAACCCCCATCTGACTGCGTTCGTGGGCCGCTTCATGGGTGATGTCGATGCCTTCATAGACAATGCTGCCGCCAGTGGCCGGCACCAGGCCGATGAGGGTCTTCAACAAGGTGGTCTTGCCCATGCCGTTGTGGCCAAGCACACCGACAATCTCGCCGTCGCCAACCGTCATGTCGATGCCATGCAGCACGGGAACACGGCCATAACCGGACCGAAGGCCTTTCACCTCGAGTATGACGTAACCGCTCATTGGCTCTTGTGTCCGAGATAAACTTCGCGCACGCGCTCATCGGCTGAGATCACATCCATGGTGTCCTCGATCAGGATCCGGCCCTCATGGAACACCGTGACCTTGTTTGAGATCATGCGGATAAACTGCATATCGTGCTCTACAACGATCATCGTGGCCGTCTTGTTCACCTCCCGGATCAGTTCAGCCGTGGTCTCAACCTCCTCATGGGTCATGCCGGCCGCGGGCTCATCCAACAGCACCAGCCAGGGTTCGGCGGCCACCACCATGCCCAGCTCAACCCATTGGCGCTGACCGTGCGCCAGGGTGCCTACAATCGCGCTTCGGATGTCACCCAATGCCAACCGCTCCAGGGTCTCCTGGGTGAGCACTTTGGCGCGCTGGGCCTTGTGCCATCTGCGGGCCGACAGCCAGATGTTCTCTTCGACGCTCAGGCCATCGAACACGTTTGGCACCTGCGTCTTGATGCCAACCCCGAGCCGGGCAATCTGGTGTGGTTCACGGCCCGCCACGTGCACATCGCGGATCACCACATCGCCGTGGGTGGGCACGTGTTGGCCGGTGAGGCATTTAAAAAACGTGCTCTTACCCGCGCCGTTTGGCCCGATCAGGCAGCGCAGCTCATTGTCCCAGAGCGCAAAGTTCACTTGATCGACCGCATGCACGCCGCCGAAATGCATGGAAAGATCACGGGCTTCCAGGACGATTTCACCTTTCATCGCCGGCCTCCCCGTTAGCCTCAGCAAGGCGCGAGCGGCGCCGGCGCATGCGAACTTCTTTACGCCGAGATGTGCGCAAGGCCCGGCGGTTGTCCCACCATTCGGTGAAAGAGGGCACGATGCCCTTGGGCACCAGAAGCACGAACAAGATGAGGATGGCCCCCAGCACCAGATTGTTGTTGAGCACTGCCTGGGTGCCGAGGCTTGATGTGAGATAGAACAGAAGAATGGCGCCCAGCACCGGCCCGATTAGAGTGCCACGCCCACCCACGATGACCCAGATAATGGTCAGCGCCGTGTTGTAGAGATTGAACACATCAGGTGTAACCCGGCCAACGCCGTTGCAGAACACCACGCCGGCAACAGCCGCAATGCCCCCGCCCACGGTGAACAGGGCCATCTTGTAGAAGCGGATGTCGTAGCCAAGCAGCTCAGCCCTTAGCTCATTTTCCCGGATGGCGACCGAGACCCTGCCAAACTGGGTCTGCACCAACCAGCTGCACAAGATGTAAGCCAGGATGAGGGCTGCCATGGCCACGTAGAACACATGTTCAGGGAACAGGACTTGGCTTGTGTCCCAGGGCATATTGAGCGGCGGCGACGTGATGCCATTGAACCCGCCTAGCAATGACTTGCCGATCTTATATTCCGGGCCGGAGGTGCGCCGCATAAGGCTGTAGAGGATGAGCGTGGCGGTGAGCGTGATCACCGCCAGATAAACATCGCTGACCCGGCCATAAAATACGAAATACCCCAGCACGGCAGCCACCAGCATGGCGACCAGGATGGCCACGAGGATGGCCCAGGTAGATCCGCCGAAGTTGATGGCGGCGACTGTGTAGGCGTAGGCGCCCAGTCCGAAGAATGCGGTTTGGCCAAAGCACAGAATGCCGCCGTAGCCCCAGATCAACCCCAAGCTCAACGCCAGAATGGCGAAGGCGATGGCCGTGGTCATGTTGATGATGGTGAACAGCTGAAACACATTGGGTGCCGCGAACAGGAAGATCACGCCCAACACCACGAGCCCGGCCCGCCATTTGTTTTCCCGGTTCCAGGTCACAGGTTTTTCCTGAAAAAGCGGCCAGTGATACCGCGCGGCATGAGGCGCAAAAGGATAATGGCCGCCACCAGCAGGGCAACTTCACCGATTGTGGGACCGGTCACGAACGCCATGATGCCGTTGATGCCACCCAACAGAACCGACGCCGACGCTGTGCCTGCCAAAATGGCTGCACCGCCGCTGATGACGGTGATGAACGCCTTGGCAATGTAGGTCGCTCCGATGGTCGGCAGCACTCCGGTAATGGGTGCAAGCAGCGCGCCTGCAAACCCGGAGACTGCAGCGCCAAGGCCGAATGTGATCATGTAGATTTTGGAGGTCGATACACCCAGCGCCGCCGCCATATCAGCGCTCTGCATGGTGCCGCGGGCCACCAGTCCAAGCTTGGTGAGCCTCAGCACCAGATAGACCGCCAGCGAGAGCAACACCGCCACGCAGATGAGGAACAGCTCGTAGCCGCTGGATGTGTAGTCGCCAATTTGAATGGGGCCGAACGGCGCTGAGATTGTCGTTGAGGTTTGAGCCCCGAAGATCGTGGTGACCAAACCGATCAGCAAAAGACTGAGCCCCCAAGTGGCAAGTAATGTGTCCACCATGCGTCCATATAGGAACCGGATCAGACAGCGTTCCACAATCACCCCAATGAGCCCCACCACCAGGGGCGCCAGGATGAACATGGCCACCCACAGGTTGACGCCATTGTTGGTGGAGACAACTACCGTATAGCCGCCGAGCATCAGAAACTCGCCGTGCGCCAGATTGATGACCCGCATCATGCCGAAGATGATTGCGAGCCCCAGGCTGATCAGCACGAGGTTGGCGATGCCGTAGATGATCTGCAGGGCAAGGGCGACGAAAAGGTCCATAGAGGGTCAGCCTCCCCCCGCCATGGGGGCGGCAGGGAGCGCATGGCGGCACGCGCCGCGCGGCACATCATCCACCATGCGAATACACCCCATAATCTACGCGCCCTTACCTTGGCCCCTAAGGTTGCCTACTTGATGCCAGCAGCCTCCAGGCCGTTCTCAAAGTAAAACTTTGCCTGGTTCGGGTCGGCCTTCAGATCGCACACCAACAGTGTGTCCGTTGGCGGTTGCTGCTCGTGGCTCTCCAGAATGGTGAACTTCTGGTCATTCAACTCGGCCAGGAACACATTCTGGATGGCATGGTGGGTCTTCGGCTCAATCGAGATATTGCCGCTCGGCCCGGCATAGCTGACCCCGCCCTCCAAGGCTTCGATCACAGGCATCTGATCGGTTGTGCCGGCTTTCTTCACGCCCTCCGCCCAAAGATAGGCCGCCTCATAGCTGCGGGCGGCCAGTTCGTTGAGGTATGGGGCCTTGGCACCATATTTATCCTGGAACCGCTTCACGAAGGCCTTGTTTGCGTCTGACTGGATTTCCTGAAGGTAGCTGTAGGCGACGATCATGCCGTTGCCCTCTTCGGCCGAGATGAGCGTGTGCTCGTTGCCAACCCCGAAGGTGGTCGACGCGATCGGCACGTTCTTGTTCATGCCTGCAGCAGCATATTGCCGGTAGAACGACACATGGGCGCCGCCCACCAGGGCGGACATGACCATATCGGGCTTGGCGGCCTGGATCTTCTTGATGGTCGGGCCAAAGTTGGTGACGTCGAGCGGGAAGAACTCGATCTCAACCGCTTCGCCGCCATTGTCGGCCACATACTTTTTAACCCACTGGGCGGTGATGTGGCCGTAGTTGTAATCTGCTGCAACGATATAGACCTTCTTGCCCCACTTTTTCATGCAGTAGGGCACGAGTTTTTCAACGGTTTGCGCTGGTGTTGAACCGGTACAGAACGTGTTGCGGTCACAGACCCCACCTTCATAGAGCGTGTTGTAGAAGTAGAGGGTTTTGAAGCGCCCCAAGGTTGGACGGATCGCCTCGCGAGAAGCGGACGTGATGCCAGCATGAACCACATGGGCCTTGTCACCCGCTGCTGCCTGTGTGGCATACTGGGTGTAGAACTGAATGGTGGACTGCGGGTCGTACAATTTAAGTTCAACCTGTTTCCCCAATAGGCCGCCGGCGCCATTGATCTCCTCGACAGCCAACTTCGTGGCGTCAACCATGGGCTTGCCGTAAATGTCCAAGCCACCAGACTGGTCGAGAATGCTCACCATCTTGATGGTGTCTGCCGCCTGCGCCCGGCCAATGATGCCCGGCGCGGCCAGGGCTACTGTGGCGGCGCTGGCGCCTTTCAGAACGGATCTGCGGTCGAGTGACATGATATTCTCCTTGTTGGTGTGACCTGATTGGTCATCAGGCATCGGTCTTGTCGTCTTTGGAAGATGTTTTTTGGGGGGTGTCTTCATTTGTTTCAGAGCTCTTGGAGGTGAGCGAATCGGACAGGCCGCTCACTCCATCGGCAATGTTCATGCCGACTTCCTCACCTAACTTTTTTACCGCTGGCATCTGCAAGGCCATGTTCAGCACCCCATCAACCACTTGATTGACCACTGCCTTGTCGCCTGCCTCACCAGTTGAACCACCTCCGCCGCCGCCCGGCCCAAAGCCGGTGATGTGATTAATGCGGATAGACTCGATCTTTTCTGCCGGCTTGAGCATCTTGCCCACCAGATCCGGCAGGGTATCGAGCTTGGCCATATCCAGCTTCATGGCGATCAGCTCGTCGCTCTGGGCATTCTCAGCCTTGATGAGCGCTGCCTCGCCCTCTGCCTTGGCGATCAGCTGGTTCTTCTGCGCCTTGGCGCGTTCGACGATCGCTTCGGCCTCTGCCGATGCCATGGCCCGTATGGTTTCAGTTTCGCTCTCCACCCTGGTTTCATCAACCTCGGCCTGTTCGCGGGCGCGGATGAGGGCCAGTTCCTTCTCCCGGTCAGCTACCGCTTTCTGACGTTCGGTCTCAACGGTCTCCTGGGCCGCGACCTCTTCGGCCAGCGCGCCTTGTGTTTTGGTCTTGGCCTTGGCTTCCTCAATGTTTTTTGCCGCAAGCTGAATGGCCTTGTCGATCTGTGCGGTTTCCGTGCGTAGGGACGATTCAACTTCCAGCGCCCGCACCGCGCGGTCGCGCTCGATCTCGCTGGAACGCACATCCTGCTCGCGGTTGATCCGGGCATGCTCGCGGCGCAATTCTGCATCTGCCTGCTGTTCGGCCACATCTGCCTGGCTGATCGCGCGGGAGGTTTCAATTTCCCGCTGCTGCTCAATCATCGCCTGCTCTTCTTCTTGCTCGATCAAAAGCTTACGCTTGGTTGCTTCAAGATGACTTCTGCGCACCGAAACATCTGCATCGCTCTCGATCTCGGCCCGTTCCTTCTTGTTGACTGCGATAATTTCAGCAAGCCGGCGCATGCCCAACGCATTGAAGGCATTGTTCTCATCCAGCGCATGGAAGGGAGTTTGGTCCAACCGCGTAAGGGACACCGATTCCAACACGAGGCCGTTCTGACCAAGGTTTTCGTGCAACGCCTCAGAAACCTCCGCCACATACTTAGCCCGCTCATCTTGCAAACTGTCCATGGTGTAGCGGGCTGCGACGGAAAGCATTGCATCCACCAGCTTGCCTTCCAAAGTCTCGGCCAGCTCGGAAGCCCGGAACGATTTGCCCGCCAAGGCCTGCGCAGCGGTTGCAACCCCTCCGGCTGTTGGCTGGACCCGCACATAGAACTCAACGGCCGCGTCCACCCGCAACCTGTCTTTGGTGATGATCGACTTGGGGCCAAGACGCTCCATCTCCAGGCGTGTGGTCCTCATGTTGACCTCAGACACCTTGTGGAGGAACGGCAAGGCAAGGCAGCCGCCGTCCAGAATGACCCTCTGGCCTCCTGCCCCGGTTCGCACCAAGGCAACTTCCCGGGTCGATTTTCGATAGAACTTGTTCAGAAAAATGATCGCCAAAATGGCGACGACAATCAGGATAATCAAGCCGACAAACCAGGCCACAACAACGTCCTCCCGAAACCAGATCCCACGGTGTTGTCAACGGACTGCGTTTGCATTCCGCCGCCACCGCGTGTCCGTGGAAACTCCCAGACCGGCAGGCTAGAACGCAAGTCACCGGCACGTCAAACATATTAACGTTTTGAGGAAGCGCGTTTGTTAGGCGATCAAGAGCCCAAATTGATCCGCGGCGCAGAGGCAAAAAATGAGCACCGGACTTGCAACATTCAGCGTATTGCCCCATCTGGGCGCTGATTTATGAACGATTGTCTCATATTGGGACAGATTCCGTTTGGTGGACACCCTGTGGTCGAAGGATTGAACAACCCGTTGCGCGCTGCCAGGGCGCTCTTGCGCCTTGATGAGCGCGCAAAAGCACACGGCCTATCGACTGAAATGAGCGGCGACATGGCTGAGTTCAAGCGTGAACGCCTGCGGGTTCGCAGCGACCTTGTCAGTCCCATGTTTGATGACGACATCAACGCCTTTGGCGACAACAAGGCGTTTTGGATGCGGGCGTTGGATGAAAACAACGAGACCGTCATGATGCAGGCCTACCGGGTCGATTTTATCGACACCAATCTGGCAGACTGGAGCTTGACCTGGATGCTCGGGCTCTATCACAAGCGCTCAGAACCGGTGGTGCCAACATTCGTGCGCCCGCCGATGGGGTCGCAAACCGAACAGGTAAAGGGACAGGTGGTCTATTTCGGCGAAGCCTGGATCCACCCGGACCGTCGGCGCGAGAGCCTGCCCGATCTGTTTTCGCGTTACGGCATGATACTAGCGCTGCTCAAATGGCATCCCTCGGCAATTTGGGGCTGCATGTATGAGCACCTGTCCAGACGGGGACATTCTGTGCGCTGGGGCTACCCAATCATCGAACCGAGCGTCTACAGATGGGAGTGGGAGCCTGAAGGAGCATCGAAAAATGAATGGCTGATGTTGGCGCGGCGCTCGGACCTGGAAGTTTTGATCGACGAGGCGTTGTTCCGCGAAGACTAGGTCCGGTCAGATGTCTAGATCAATTTCGGCGTGAACGGGTTGGTCTGACAAAACGATGAAACCCCGATACGCCCATCCTCGAACTTCGAGGGCACAATCAACCGAAGATACGAAGCCCAAATGGGGGCACCACCGGGCGGTGTGATGGATGCGAACACGTGGTCGAAGCGGGGCGCGTCTGTGGTGAGAACATTCTCGTAGTAGGACATGACCTCATAGTCGAAGTCAGTATCAGAGACTTCCTCTCGTCCGGCAAATTCCGTTGTCCAATGCTCCCCCATTATTCGCGAAAGCAAGGAATTCTCGCCGGCACGTTCCAGGTAGAACATGTTGCTGTCTTCGTGAAACACCGTATCAACCCGGTGTTCCGTCATCGCTGCGTGTTCCTCATAGGCAAGCTGCAGCAGTTGAGGCATCGCCCCTTTGTCCAGTTCCCTCTCATCAATATAGGCTTTGCGCGACAAACGGACGTCACTCTTGCCAATCAGTTCATCGATCCGGCGGCCGGCTTCTTTCGAACTGACAAAGCGTTCGGTGGCCCACGCTTCAACAAAGTAGTTCAGCTGAAATGGTGAAGGGCACACTCGCAAGTGGCTTATGACTGAATAGAGGGAGGACCAACTGGCGTTGGCCAGGTACCAGTGCACAGAGGTTCCACGAGAATTGACGGTGACGAGAACGAGTCGGTCATCGCGCAACAATGAATCGACACCGCGTCGTTCGACGACCGAAGGGTCTATCTCGATAAGCTTACCGTTGCTTATCCACAATTGGGCGTTCTGCATCATTCGCAAGTCCCCCCCGGCACTTACCAAAATTTATCTAGGCTGGTGCGACCAATCCACTATTGACCATACCATTCCTGACAAGGTCCCATTTGGCGATTACTATTCGGTAAACAATTGGGCAGAATGCAGACGTGAATTATGCACGCTTAGCTTGCATGACGCTGTGCACAAGAATGGCACTGATCACAATAGCCCCTCCAACAAGCACCTGACCTGCTGGCACTTCTCCCAGCAAAAGCCAGACCCAAACCGGCGCGAGAAACGAATCCAACAGCATCAACATAGCCACTTCGGGAGCCGATATATAACGCGTACCCAAGGCCAAAAGGCCGAGTGAAACCGGCATGATGAGAAGACTGTTGAAACCCAATAGCGCAGTTTGAGTGGTGTTTAGCGAGAATGGATCGGCAAACCACACAGCAACAATTGCTGTCAGGAGACTGCCAAAGCCCGGCGAGAACGTCATGTCCTTGCCCGACCACCGCATGATGGTCAAAGAGCTTGCGAGAGAAGTCGCAGCAATCAGTGCCATGAAGTCGCCAAATGTGTGCCCGGAATCAAAACCTGAGGTTGCAATAATTAAAATGCCCGCAATGGCTACCCCAATCGCCAGCCAGGTATGGATCCGAACTGGCTCGGCCAAAAATATGCGTGATAAGATGGCGGCGAATAACGGCGCAAAGGCCAAAATGAAGACCGCATTTGCCGCTGTCGTGTGATGAATGGCCGTCATAAATGAGATGTTGGTGACAGCAAATGTTGCAGCAGCAGCAAATCCTTCAACACCATTGATAAAGGGAATGGTGTTGCCGCGCCGGAAGTGCGTCCAAAACCAGTAGCCCAGCATGACGAAAAACACGCACATGCCGCGCACATAAACCACCGTCCACTCGTCACTTTCGGCCAATCTGACGAGGGGAATGTCGAACGTCATCAAGAACGCGCCGATGCCCGTAATCACCAAGCCCTTGCGGTGGTTATTGATGCGTTGACGGACTTGTGGCTGCGAGGTCATGACGGGTTTCACGTCCTCAGTTGCATAGGCTGAAAAACAACCAAGAGCTGGAAGGCCAAGCGCACGCTCTATCCTCCGACCGACGTTTTGACGTGCGGACGGGAATCCACAAATAGACAGCTCATACTTTCCCTCGGCTTCCATCCACAGAATCTGTGGCCATATCTACCGTTACAGCGGTGCGTTCCACCTACCTCAAGTTGCTGAAAAAGGAAATAATTTTTTCTCAGTTTGAACAATTGCACAGTGCAATGCCACCGTTGGCATCGAATCTACCGCCAGATCATGGTTGAACTTGACTTTATCCGGTTCAGTTATGAGAACCGTTACCAGTATTTTTAAATCGGAACATGATCGCTGTGCCTAAATTTATCAGATATTATGACGACGCTCTTGATCTTTCTGTGTGTGAACAAATCATCCAACGCTTTGATCAGGACCCGGCCTGCGAACAGGGCAAAGTTTCCGGCAATGAAGGCGCGGAGCTGGATCTGGAAGGCAAGCAAACAACCGAACTGATTCTGCCCGAAGACAGTTGGGGCGATGTGATCGCTGTTTTGCAAAGCAGCTTGTCCGCTCACCTGGGCCGCTATCAAAATGATGTGAAATTTCTGGCTGGTTCGGACCACAACGATCTGCACGCTGAGCCATTACGCCTCAAAAAATATGACCTGGGCGGCCAGTTTCACTGGCATATCGATAACAATTCAGCCCAAAACCAAACACGTTGTCTTGCCGCGCAATGGTACTTCAATGATGTGGAAAAAGGCGGCCATACCGAGTTTGAGGACCAGGATGTTCGCATCAAGCCCGTGACGGGCCGCATTGCCTTCTTTCCGGTTGGCTGGACCTACCGGCACAGGGGTGCGCCGCCGAAAAGCGGACCCAAATACGTCTGCACGACATTTATCCATCGTATTTTCTAGAAACCGCGCGCATTCGCCCTTATGTATCTGTGCTCTGGGCAACGCTCAACAGGTTGGGCCACACTCTTATGAACATTCATGACTCAGTTGCCACCACCATCGGCAACACCCCGCTGATCAAACTGAAGCGGGCATCAGAAGAAACCGGCTGCACCATTCTGGGCAAAGCCGAATTCATGAACCCAAGCGAATCGGTCAAAGACCGGGCGGCGCTCTCGATCATCCAAGACGCGGTCCAGCGCAAAGCCATCGGACCCGGCGGCATCATCGTTGAAGGCACTGCAGGCAACACCGGCATCGGTCTGGCCATGGTGGCAGGCGCCATGGGCTATCGCACGGTAATCGTCATTCCCGAGACCCAAACCGAAGAGAAAAAGGATGCCTTGCGCCTCCTTGGAGCCGAACTGGTTCAGGTGCCGGCAAAGCCCTACCGCAACCCCAACAACTTTGTGCGCTATTCCGGCCGGCTTGCAGAGCGCCTGAACGCAGAACATCCCGAAGGTGCAATCTGGGCGAACCAGTTTGACAACGTGGCCAACCGGCAAGCGCACATCGACACTACGGGCCCTGAGATCTGGGAGCAGACCGGCGGCAAGATCGACGCGTTCAGTTGCGCGGTGGGGTCTGGCGGCACGCTGACGGGAACCGCACAGTATTTGCGCAGCAAAAATCCGGACATCAAGATTGCCCTCACAGACCCGGAGGGCGCAGCGCTGTTCCGCTACTTCAGAGACGGCGAACTCAAAGCAGAGGGCTCCTCCTTAATGGAAGGGATCGGCCAGGCGCGCATCACCGCCAATCTGGAGGGGTTTGAGCCGGACATGGCTTTCGAGATCCCGGATGCGGACGCCCTGAAGATCATTTTCGGCCTGGTCCACGAAGAAGGCATGTGCCTTGGCGGCTCGTCAGGCATCAACATCGCGGGCACCATCAAGCTTGCCCGCGAACTTGGCCCCGGCCACACCCTGGTGACGGTGCTGTGTGACTATGGCTCGCGCTATCTCTCCAAGCTTTACAATCCCGCATTCCTTCGTGAAAAGGAAATGCCGGTGCCAGAATGGATGGATCCTGCAAAAGCCACTCCTCTCCCAAGCGTGTTTGAAGAGGTTGCAGAATAATGACCGAGCAGCTGTTTCGCGATGATGCGTACACCCACGAGTGCACGGCCAATGTGGTGGAAATCAATGACCGCGGCGGCATCCTGCTTGACCGCAGCGTGTTCTATGCAACGTCCGGGGGCCAAGCCGGCGACCGCGGCGTTCTGGTGATCGCAGACGGGACTGAGATCCCCATTGGCCTTGCGGTCTATGACGAGAACAAGAATGTGGTTCATGTGCCCGCAGCCGAAGGCAGTGCACCGGCGGTCGGATCTGAGGTGACCGCACGCCTGGATTGGGATGCGCGCCACGCCCACATGCGCATGCACACCTGCATGCACCTGCTCTGTTCAGTGTTGCCATATCCTGTCACCGGTGGCTCAATTTCGGGCAACAGCGGACGTCTGGATTTCGACATTCCGGAAGCTGTTTTGGACAAGGAGACCCTGACCGATCAGCTGAACGAACTGATTACCGCCGACCATCCGGTCAGCGATGCCTGGATCACAGATGAGGAACTTGAGGCCAATCCGGACCTGGTGCGCACCATGGCGGTAAAACCGCCAATGGGCAGCGGCAAGGTGCGCATTGTGAAAATTGGCCAGGATGGAGAAGTCGACCTGCAGCCCTGCGGCGGGACGCATGTGCGTTCAACCGGGGAAATCGGCCCGGTTCTTGTCTCCAAGATTGAGAAAAAAGGGCGGCAAAACCGCCGGGTGCGCGTCACTCTTGCCTAAGACGGGTCTGCCCTAGCTCAGATACTCATCGTTGTTGGCCCCCAAGGCCGGCGCATGCTGGGCTTCTTCCTGGGGCGCACGGAACTGCGGGGAGACTGCGACCGGGAGAGCCGGCAGTTCCTCGCCCTCCTCGTTGTTCAGAATATATTGGAACAGCCCCCTCGCCTGAATGTTGGGGTCTGCCATCGCTTCTTCCAGCGACTGCACAATTGAACAGCAACAGTCTTGACCGAAGAATATGCGGCGCCAGGCCTCTGCGGGCTTGCTGGCGATGATGGTCTTGCACGCCTCCAAGGTGGCCTCTGGATTGGCTTCATCGTTGCGCAGGCCTTCCGGCAACGCGATGAGGTCGCAGAACACCGCCCAGAACCGGTCCTCCAAGGGCGCGGCAGCCACGTGCCGGCCGTCGCTGGTCGGGTAGATGTGATAGCGCGCCGACCCCCCGGTCAACCGCTCACCGGAAGATTTTGGCCAGTCCCCCACAAGCATGCCTTGGCCCAATGCCCAGGCCATCAGCATGAACAGATTGTCGGTCATGGAAATATCGAGATGGGTGCCCTCACCGGTTTTCTCACGGGCCAGCAACGCCATTAGAATGTTGACCACCGCTGGATAGGTGCCGCCGGCAAGATCGGCCGCCAGAACCGGCGGCAAGCTAGGGTTGGCCGGATCGCCCATGCTGAGCGCCAGAAGACCGGCATCGCCCACATAGTTCAAATCATGGCCGGCCACGTCCACCTTGGGTCCGGTCTGGCCATAGCCTGTGACCGAACAGTAAATGATTTTCGGGTTGATGGCCTTGATCGCGTTGTAGCCGAGCCCCAACCGGTCCATGACGCCCGGGCGGAACTGTTCGAGGATCACGTCCGCCTCGCGCAACAAAGGCTCCAGCAAAGTAAGTTGCTGGCGATCCTTCAGGTTGATGGCGAGAGACTTCTTGCCCCGGTTGAGCAGATGGAAACCGACAGCATCGCGGCCCCATTTTGGGATGTAGTGGCGCATGTCCTCGCCGCTGCCGGGGCGTTCAATTTTCAAAACTTCCGCACCGGCTTCAGCCAGCATCAACCCGGCCAGAGGACCTGGCAGGAGCGTTGAAAAGTCGAGCACCTTGATGCCGCTCAGCGGCTGTTTGTCGGACATGAGGAACCTCTTTACGGACCAACTGAGGGGTGTGTGCAAAGCTTTTGGATCAGGCAGAATGGCGCCAGGCCCGACTCAATCTGTTGCAGATATCGAACCGGTAGCATGTATCTCCCGATATACGCGACACATTTGCACGTATTATGACCGGGTTGAGAAGGCTATGAAAGAGCTCATCCCCGCCATTTTAACGTCGCAACGGTCGATAGATTTCCATGAAACTTCCCTCCCAGTTTTACAAACCCCTCGCCATTGGCGCCCCGGAGCCCATGCGCGAGCTCCCGGTGTGTCTTGAACGCATGATCCACTTTGTGCCGCCGCATATCGAGAAGATGCGCGCCAAGGTGCCCGATCTGATTTCCAAGGTGGATGTGGTGCTTGGAAACCTGGAAGATGCCATTCCTGCAGACCAGAAGATTGAAGCCCGCCAGGGGTTCATTCAATTGGCCCAGGACAACGAATTTGGCGAAACCGGCCTGTGGACGCGGATCAACTGCTTGAACTCGCCCTGGGTGCTTGAGGACATTATCGAGATCGTCGGCCAGATTGGCCATAAGTTGGATGTGATCATGCTCCCTAAAGTAGAAGGGGCCTGGGATATCCACTATCTCGACCAGCTCCTGAGCCAGCTTGAGGCACGCCATGAGATCACAAAACCGATCCTCATCCACGCTATCCTGGAGACCGCGCAAGGCGTTAAAAATGTTGCAGAAATCGCTGCCGCCTCACCCCGCATGCACGGCATGTCCTTGGGGCCTGCAGATTTGGCAGCATCACGCGGAATGAAGACAACCCGGGTTGGCGGTGGCCATCCGGGATATGGCGTCTTGGCAGATGCGGACAGCGACGATGAAGCCGCGCCACGCGCCTTCTATCAGCAGGATCTGTGGCACTACACAGTGGCCAAGATGGTCGATGCCTGCCAATCGAACGGCATCAAGGCGTTCTACGGTCCGTTTGGCGACTTTTCAGACCCCAAAGCCTGTGAAGCGCAATTCCGCAACGCGTTTCTGCAAGGCTGCGTAGGCGCTTGGTCACTGCATCCATCCCAGATCACACTGGCAAAAGAAGTGTTCAGCCCGGAGGTTGAAGAGGTCAAATTCGCCTTGCGCATTCTGGAAGGCATGCCAGATGGCACCGGTGCTGTGATGATAGACGGCAAGATGCAGGACGATGCCACGTGGAAGCAGGCAAAAGTTATTGCTGATCTGGCCCATCTCGTGGCAAAGAAGGATCCAGATCTAGCTGCAGCGTATGGATTGTGAAACCAAGCTCAGGTGTCGGCCTTGCGTTGGGCACAAATGCTTGTCACACTAACCGCGCTTAGCAGCTTTTGAGAGGGCGCTTTGGGACAGTTCGGGAGTTCGGTATGGAAGTGAACCGCGCAGCGAAATTCCGCATTGGTCAAGTCGTACAGCATCGCGTCTATCCGTTTCGCGGTGTGATATTCGACGTTGATCCGACATTTTCCAACTCTGAAGAATGGTGGGAGTCCATTCCTGAGGAAGTGCGCCCAGAACGGGACCAGCCGTTCTATCACCTGCTGGCGGAGAATGAGGAAGCCGAATATATCGCCTATGTGTCGGAGCAGAACTTGCTCGTCGATAGGTCAGGCGAACCGGTGCGCCATCCTGAAGTCGGCGACTACTTCGCCGAGTATGACGCAGACTCCGGTGCCTACGTTGTGCCCTCGGGCATTGCCAACTAGAGCGCCATTTCTACTTTTTGCTTTAGGCTAAAAGACGCTATTGTTGGCGAATGATTCTCCTGCGCATTCTTGTGATTGGGATGGCAATTGCCGTTCAAGCGGTGGTCGCCCAGGCCGAGTGGAAACACGCCATCGCCATGCATGGCGAGCCGATGTATGGCCCTGACTTCAAGCATTTTTCCTACGTAGACCCGGCGGCACCAAAGGGCGGTTCTTTGCGGATTTCGGTTCTGCAAAGCTTTGATTCCACCAACCCGCTCATCGTCAAGGGCGTGCGCGCCGCGGGGGTTCGGCTTTGGACCTTGGAGAGCCTAATGGCGCGTGGGCATGATGAAGCCTTCACCCTCTATGGGCTGCTTGCAGAAGCGGTTGAGGTGCCCGACGACCGCAGTTGGGTTGCGTTCCGCTTGAACAAGCAGGCCAAGTTTTCAGACGGCCAGCCGGTGACTGTGGATGATGTAATCTTCTCGCTGGAGACCCTTCGGGACTTTGGCCGGCCAAACTATGGCACCTATTATTCAAAGGTGACCAAAATCGAACGCCCTTCCCGGCGTGTGATCAAGCTCCACTTCAGTTCAGATGCCGACCGGGAAATCCCCCTTATTCTCGGCCTGATGCCGATCCTGCCCAAGCACATCTTTGCCGGTAAACCGTTCGACAAGACCATGCTGACACCGTTTCCCGGCAGCGGGCCCTATGTGATGGAGGATATCGATCCGGGCAAATCCCTCACCTACCGGCGCAATCTGAACTATTGGGGCCGCGATTTGCCCGTGAACACGGGGCGTTTCAACTTCGACAAGGTGCAGTACCTCTATTTTCGTGATGGCAGTGCCGCATTTGAGGCCTTCAAAAAAAGGCTGGTTGATGTGCGCGAGGAAAGCGATCCGACCAAGTGGGCCAATGACTACGTGTTCCCGCCGGTGAAAGACGGGCGTGTGGTTCTCAGCGAAGTTCCCAGTGGGCTGCCTGCCGGCATGTGGGGTCTGGCATTCAACACGCGCCGGGCGGTGTTTGCAGATCAGAACGTGCGCAAGGCCATTGTCCACCTGCTCGATTTTGAGTGGATCAACGCCAAGCTTTATAACGGCCTCTACCGCCGGACACAGAGCTTCTATTCACGCTCAGAGCTGTCCTCGCACTTGAAGCCCGCCAGTGCATTCGAGAAGGAATTATTGAAACCCTATCCGGGTGCCGTTAGCCCTCAGATTATGGCGGGCACCTACGCCATGCCCATCAGCGATGGCCGGGGGCGCAACCGGAAAAACCGGCGCATGGCGCAGAAACTCTTCAGCGCAGCTGGTTATGAGATCAAGGCTGGAAAGCTGGCCCACACCAGAACCGGTGAACCTTTGAGCTTTGAAATCACGGTCGTGAGCAAGGCCGAGGAACGCCTTGCCCTCACCTTTGCCCGCTCACTGCAGCAGGCCGGCGTTGCGGCGAAAGTTCGTCTTGTGGACTCCAGCCAGTTTCAGGCCCGCCTGGCTTCCTATGATTTCGACATGATCCCCTACCAATGGGACGCTTCGCTCTCACCGGGCAACGAGCAGACCTTCTATTTTGGCTCCCAAGGCCGCACCCAAGAAGGCACACGCAACTATTTTGGTGCGGATGAGCCGGCGGTGGACGCCATGATTGCCGCGCTTTTGGCCGCAAAGGAGCGCGAAGCGTTTGTGGGGGCGGTTCGGGCGCTCGACCGGGTGTTGTTGTCGGGTACCTATGTTGTGCCGCTGTTTCATCGGTCTGGAGCTTGGCTTGCGGTCTGGTCGCATATACGCCGGGCGCCGAAAAGCTCATTGTTCGGATATCGGCTTGAGACTTGGTGGCATCAGGGATAAAGCTTCTGCAACTCAAACCGCCAACCGGGCCATCGGCAAATCACGCGAGCAATCATATGGGACGGAAACAACCATGAACGATCTCACCCAACCAATCACCATTGATGTGGTTTCAGATGTGATGTGTCCCTGGTGCCTGATCGGGAAGCGCCGCTTGGAACAAGCTCTCGCCCAGCGCGAAGGTGTGCCCATCACCGTGCGCTGGCGGCCGTTTCAGCTTGATGCGACTATTCCAGAAGAAGGGATGGACCGCCAGGAGTATTTGAACCGGAAATTTGGCGGGCCTGACGGCGCCAAATCCACCTATGACCGGGTGCGCGACGCCGGCGCTGAAGAAGGCATCGCTTTCAAGTTTGAAGACATCAAAAAATCACCGAACACCATAGACGCGCACCGGCTCCTGCGTTGGGCCGATCCGATGGGCGTTCAAAACGAGGTCGCTGAGCGGCTGTTTGCTTTGTACTTCCTGGAAGGCGGCGATCTGACCGATAAGGGCGTGCTCGCAGACAACGCGGAAAAAGCAGGCATGGAGCGTGAGGTGGTAGAATCACTGCTGGCCGGAGATTCCGATAAGGACGAGGTTGCGCAAGAGATTGCAACCGCGGCGCAAATGGGGGTAACCGGAGTGCCTTGCTTCATTATCGACGGCAAATATGCCGTTATGGGCGCCCAACCGGCTGACGTAATAGTTGGTGCAATCGACAAGATCATAGAAGAGCGGGCTGTGCCTGAAGATGGCTCTGCCGCCTGACCCACCAGCCAACCAAGCCTTAACCCCACACCATTCGAAACTTTCGGAGATATGCCATGGTTCGCAGTATTGTGTTGAGCAGCGCACTTGCCCTAACGGTTGGCTTGAGTGCCATGTCTGGAGGGGCACAAGCGCAACAAGCTCCTTGTGGCGGAAATTTTGACCGCTGGCTCAAACAGGTGCGCGGCGAAGCCGGCCAAATGGGCATATCCCGCCGGGTTATCTCATCGGCACTCCGGGGCCTGACGCCCGATCCGAAGGTTTTGAGCCGTGACCGCCGCCAGGGCGTCTTCAGCCAGACCTTCCTCAAATTTTCAGGCCGGATGATCTCAAAAAACCGGATGAACCGGGGCCGCCAGTTGATGAAGAGGCACCGCTCGACCTTCAAGCGGGTCCGCAAGGAGTTTGGCGTGCCCTCCTCCGTATTGACAGCGTTCTGGGGTCTTGAAACTGATTTCGGCGGCTTCATGGGTGATTTCAAGACCATGCGCTCCCTGGTGACCCTGGCCCATGATTGCCGGCGGCCCGAATTATTCCGCCCGCAAGTGTTCGATGCCATGCGCCTGTTGGAGCGCGGCGACCTTTCGCTTTCACAAATGGTCGGCGCGTGGGCGGGCGAGCTTGGGCAAACCCAGTTTTTGCCGTCGGACTATCTTGAAATCGCAGTGGACTATGACCGCAATGGCCGTGTGGACCTCATCCGCAGCGTGCCCGATGTGCTTGGTTCCACCGGCAAATTGGTACGAAATTTCGGCTGGCGGGCCGGCGAACCCTGGATTCAGGAAGTTCGCGTGCCGCGCTCCATGCCTTGGGACCAGGCCGACATTGCAATCACCCACAGCCGCGCCCAGTGGGCCAAGTGGGGCGTGAAGCGGTCTGATGGAGGACGTTTGAGGGCAGACAAACTGAGAGCGTCGCTGCTGTTGCCCATGGGCAAAAATGGCCCGGCGTTTCTGGCCTACCACAATTTCACGAAGGTTTACCTGGAGTGGAACAAGTCATTGATTTACGCAACCACCGCCGCATACTTTGCAACCCGCCTGGCCGGTGCCCCGCCAGTGCGAAAGGGCAACGGCACCGTGACGCCGATCTCGGCTGCGCAGATGAAACAGCTGCAGCGCGCCCTCGCCCGCCGCGGGTTCGATGTTGGCAAGATTGACGGCGTGCTGGGTGCCGGCACTCGTGCCGGCGTTAAGGCCATGCAGATCAAGTTTGGTTTGCCGGCTGATTCCTATCCAACAGCTGCGCTGTTGCGGAAGCTGCGCTAGAGCAGGTGAAGGTCGTGCCCCTGCCTGAAGAGGCTGAGCTTGAGGCCAAACTTCTTCACGCACATGAGCTGCATGACACCTCCGCCCTTGCTGAGCTTTACGCCATGGCGGCCCAGCTGTCTGAAGAGGCGGGCCGCACCGAGGAGGTACTCTATCGCTCCACACAAGCTTATGTATATGCGCTTGAAAGCGGTGCGGTTGAGCTCGCAGCACAGATGAAGCACAGGCTGGTTGAGCATGGGCGTGAAGAATGACGCCTTTTTCAAATTTGGTCACTGATCGGACACCATTCACCATTAAGGTTCACGGCGATTTGCAGTCGCGTTAATACGGTTTTTCTGGCGGGGCGATTCCAGAAAATGTTATAGCTCCTTCAACGAATCGATCGCGTTGACTGCACGCACTATTTTGACGGGGTAAGCAAACGTTATGCGTACACTATTTTTGGCTCTCGGACTGGCATTCTCTGCAGCGACTTTCGCACCTGCATACGCAGCCGAGTTCTTCGTTCCTCAGGGTCACTCTTACGCCCCAAATGATGAGCGCCTTCCGTTGCTGAACAGCCAGCGGGATCGCGTGAACGCCCGCGCAGCAGAGATTGAGACGGAGATTTATCGTCGTCAGCTCAAACGGCGCAGACAGCTTGAACGCATGAATGCGTTCGAGGACCATCAGTTTGGCAACCGCTTCCAGCGCTCGAACACCTGGGACTAGGCACTCTTCATTAGCATTGAAACGCAAACATCCCGAACAGCGGCTGCTGTCCGGGATGCTTACTGACGCCTCCTGGTGTCCCAGGAATGGGCCTGTTTTCAGGCCTCATATACTTAAAACTAGTGCACCCCCCGATCAGACGGCATCGTCTGAGCGGGGATAAGTTGCTCGCCCGTAACGAAAATCTGGGGCATCTTCCGCTCAGTTTGAGCGGAAGTTGCCCTAATGCAGAGTGTAGAGCCACTCGCGGGCTTCACGCTGAGCTTCAGCGATTTCAAACGGGCTCATTTCACCTGAAATGTCGCGGCGGTATTGCTTGGCACATTCGTTGCCGCGCAGCGCTGCCAGATTGAACCACTTGTGGGCTGCCACAAGATCTTTGTCCACATCCTGGCCCAGCGAATACATGATACCCAGTTGCAGAAGCGCTCCTGAGGTTACATTTCCTGAATCGGCAACATCAGCCCCTGTCATCATTTCCATACGTGCCATCTTAAAATCCCTGCCTTTTGTTGTTCGCTCTTTTTGAGCGATCTATCTTTTATCCCCATGGCATCTGAGCTGCTTGTGCCGCTCCGTCTTGCCATGTCCTCATCATGCTCGGGGGCTGAAAACAACGCGTTAAACGACAGACTTAACGGGAGCTGAAGCAAATCTGACCAAATCCTTTAGGGAAAGGATTTGTTGACTCTCAAAATCGGGGGAATGGGCCGCATTTGCATAAAATTCGACCAAGCCTTGGTGCGGCGGGATTCATATATTCCTAACCACGCCAACCAAAGGGCAAATTTAATAGTTGAGAAAATTACAGCTAAGCCTCGCGCCAGACCGGTAATTTCAGGCCTTACGGACCGGCCCTTACGGCGAGGTGGGCCTTGATCGGCAAATGGTCCGACCCTGCGTTCGAGCCCACTGACGGGTTTGCCAGGGGCCGAACGCCATTTGAGATGAACAAGTGGTCTATGCCGAGCTGCGGCAGTTCAAAGAACCAGGTGGGCCAGGTGGGCAGTGATGTGATGCGCAAGCTGCCGGAAAATTCCTGGAATGCATTGATCAGGAAGGAGTCCTTGGTGGCATTAAAATCACCCGCCACCACAAACGGTCCTTTGGCCCGGAAGGTTTCTGAGGCCAAGGCTCTCATCTGAGACCATTGCCAGTTGGGCGTGAACGGTTGGGCGAAATGAACGCCAAACAGCATCAGTCCTCCAAGTTCCTCGCCGAATTGGGCCCAAGCCAAGGGTGGACCTTTCCAGTCTGGTTTGGCCCCGGTGTCGGCAAACGGCACGCGCGATAGAATGGCAATATGACAATAGGCTTGTCCGTGGCAGTCATATTGATGGGGGAATTTCGTCTTTAAAAGGCCCAACACTTTCTTGAACTCGGCGGGAAACTCCACAAGCACCACCACATCGGCGTCTTCGCCCAAAAGGAAATTGGCAATTCTCTTCGGGTCTTTGTGGTGGGTCCAACTGTTAAACGAGATCAGCTTGAACGCCGT
This sequence comes from Alphaproteobacteria bacterium, assembly GCA_024227565.1. Lineage (GTDB taxonomy): Bacteria > Pseudomonadota > Alphaproteobacteria > Rhizobiales > CAJQND01 > JAAEUE01. Next base: position 15,636 of record JAAEUE010000031.1, on the reverse strand, counting down.
CTCGTTGGGCCCCGCAGCCGGCTGGGCTGTTCGAGATTGGCTCACCACCGGCCAAAGGCCGGCCACAAGCACGGTGCCCAAAGCGAAGACACAGAGGACCAGAACGGCAATCCGGATCCTTTGGACCGTCATCAGCGAAAGGCCAGCGATCCCCAGTCCCAGTGTTGCTCCAATCAAATGGAGCCGCACGTGCGAAAACGCATCGAGCGGGGTCCAGAGGTGGCCGTAATAGCTGGCGATCACCAGCACGAACAGGCCGGTGGTGCCAAACAGGCAGAACAACAGTGAATACCACACCAGTCGCCTGGCGCGGCTTACCACCGGTTCCCGGTTGCCGGTTTCATCCACTCGCATGTGTCCTGACCCTGCCCGCGCTGCTGCTAGAGCCCGAGCTTCTTCGCCAAAATTGCATTCACAGTCTGGGGGTTCGCCTTACCGCCCGATTTTTGCATCACCTGGCCGACAAACCAGCCAACCATTTTCGGCTTCTCTTTGACTTCTTCCACCTTGCCTGGGTTTTCCGCGATCACCTCATCAACCACAGCCTCAATGGCGCCTGTATCGGTGACCTGTTTTAAGCCCTTGGTGTCCACGATCTTTGCCGGGTTGCCCCCTTCGGCAATCACGATGTCCAACACGTCCTTGGCAATCTTGCCTGAAATGGTGTTGTCTGAAATGAGATCGATCAGGCTGCCCAACTGCTCAGCAGAAGCGCCTGCCTGGTGAACCGGCTTTCCAACCGATTTGGCATGGGCCGCCAGATCGCCCATCACCCAGTTGACCGCGTGCTTGGGATCGCGCCCCTGGGCCACTGCTTCAAAATAGGCGGCTGTGTCGGGATCATCCACCAACAGATCAGCATCATAGGCGGACAGGCCGTACTGCTCGATCAGCCTTGCCTTCTTCTCGTCCGGGAGCTCAGGCAAGCTGGCGGCGATTTCATCGACAAAATCCTGGTCAAACTCCAGCGGCAGCAGATCAGGATCAGGGAAATAGCGATAGTCATGCGCTTCTTCCTTGGAGCGCATAGAGCGGGTGACCCCGGACTTTGGATCAAACAGCCTGGTTTCCTGATCAATTTGGCCGCCGTCTTCCAGAATGTCGATCTGTCGGCGCGCCTCATATTCTATGGCCTGACCGATAAAGCGGATCGAGTTGACGTTCTTGATCTCGCAGCGCGTTCCGAACTCACCGCCAGGCTTGCGTACCGAAACGTTTACGTCGGCCCTCAGGCTGCCTTCTTCCATGTTGCCGTCGCAGGTGCCCAGATAGCGCAGGATCGAGCGCAGCTTGGTCACATACGCCTTGGCTTCATCTGCGCTGCGGATATCAGGTTTGGAGACAATCTCCATCAGCGCGACACCGGAACGGTTGAGATCAACCACACTTTTACCCGGAACCAGATCGTGGATCGATTTGCCTGCGTCCTGCTCCATGTGAAGCCGTTCAATACCCACTTCCACTGCACCGTCCTCAGGCATATCCAGGTGCACCGTGCCCTCGCCCACGATGGGATCCTTGAACTGGGAAATCTGATAGCCCTGGGGCAAGTCAGGATAGAAATAGTTTTTCCGGTCGAACACCGAGCGCTTGTTGATCTTGGCCTTCAGGCCCAATCCGGTGCGCACCGCCTGTTCCACACAATATTTGTTGATCACCGGCAGCATGCCCGGCATGGCCGCATCCACCAGGGACACATGGTCGTTGGGCTCGCCGCCGAAGCTGGTTGAGGAGGCCGAAAACAGTTTCGACTTTGAGGTGATCTGGGCATGCACCTCCAGGCCGATAACCAGCTCCCAGTCGCCATTGGCGCCGGAGATGAAGGATTTGGGGTTGGGGGTTCGTGAATCAACTAGCATGTGTCTGCTCCCTACCACCACTTCTCAGGCCGGGCTGTGAAACCGGCAGATTCTTCCAAAACCCCTGCCGTGCGGAACAAGGTTTCCTCATCAAACGCCTTGCCGATGAGCTGAAGACCAAGCGGCAAGCCGCGGCCGTCCAATCCGGCAGGCACCGAAATGCCCGGCAAGCCGGCCATGTTCACCGTCACCGTGAAGATGTCGTTCAGATACATGGTCACCGGGTCGGTGATCTCGCCTGGTGCAAACGCTGCGTTCGGAGAGGTTGGGGTCAAAAGCACGTCAACATCGGCGAAGGCCTTCTCAAAATCGCGCTTGATGAGCGTGCGTATCTTCTGGGCCTTCAAATAGTAGGCATCATAATAGCCGGCCGACAGAACATAGGTGCCGATCATCACCCGGCGCTTCACCTCCGGGCCAAAGCCTTCAGAACGGGTCTTCTCATACATGGTGATGACGTCGTCATCAGGAACCCTCAGTCCATAGCGCACGCCGTCATAACGGGCGAGGTTTGAAGAGGCCTCCGCCGGCGCCACGATGTAATAGGACGGCAGGGCATACTTGGTGTAGGGCAGCGACACTTCGACAATCTCGGCACCGGCCTGCTTCAACCACTCCACACCTTGCTGCCAAAGCGTTTCGATCTCGCCAGGCATGCCGTCCAGCCGGTATTCCTTCGGAATGCCGACTTTCAGCCCGCGCACATCGCGGCCCACGGCAGCTTCATAGTCGGGAACCGGCAGATCAACGCTTGTGGTGTCTTTGGGGTCGTGGCTCGCCATGGAGCCCAGCATGATGGCGCTGTCGCGCACGGTGCGGCTAAGCGGGCCGGCCTGATCCAGCGATGAGGCAAAGGCCACAATGCCCCAGCGCGAACAGCGCCCATAGGTTGGCTTGATGCCGACGAGCCCGGTGAACGCGGCAGGCTGGCGGATTGAGCCGCCTGTGTCGGTGCCCGTGGCCGCCACACACAAATGCGCCGATGTGGCCGTGGCCGAACCACCGGACGAGCCGCCCGGCACGAGCGCCGCATTGTCGCCCCCCGAACGGCGCCAGGGGTTGACCACGTTGCCGTAGTAAGAGGTCTCGTTGGACGAGCCCATGGCAAACTCATCCATGTTCAGCTTGCCCAGCATCACCGCCCCGTCTCGCCACAGGTTGCTGGTGACGGTGGATTCGTAAGGGGGCTGAAAGCCATCAAGGATGTGACTGCAGGCCTGGGTGTGAACGCCTTTTGTGGCAAACAGGTCCTTGATCCCCAGAGGGATGCCCTCAAGGGTTCCGCCCTCGCCTTTGGCCAGCTTCTCATCGGACGCATCGGCCATTGCCCGCGCCTGGTCGTGGGTGACGCTGATATAGGCGTTCAGCGCCGGGTTGGACGCATCGATCGCGCTCAGATAAGCGTCGGTGATTTCGCGCGCGGAGAAGGCCTTGGTCTTAAGTCCGTCCCGCGCCTCAGCCAGGTTCAGTTCCGTTAAATCGCTCATGGGCTTACTCAACCACCTTCGGCACCATAAAGAAGTGATCTTCCTTGGCTGGCGCATTGGCTGTGACTTCGTCAGGGCATTCCCCGTCGGCCACCACATCGTCGCGCATCTTCATGCTCACTTCAACGACTGACGTCATGGGTTCAACCCCCTCAACATCAACCTCATTGAGCTGTTCCACCCAATCGAGGATCGTTGAGAGCTCGCCTTGCAAAGCCTTGGCTTCGTCATCTGACACAGATATGCGCGCGAGCCTGGCGATACGCCTGACGGTAGCCTCATCTACGGCCATATTTCCAACTCCAATGATGGGAAGTCGCGGGGGTTGTCCGCGATACCGATTTCACGCGATCTGATACCACCGCCATCGCCGCGCTGCAACGGCAACAATGGGCCTTGCGAACCTCTCAGGCAGCACCGTAGCATCGGCGAGTTTGCAGGAATGACCGGAGGAGCACATGTTCGAAAGCATCTTTGATTTTTTCGGTGGAACGAAAATCAGCGAAAAGTTCGTATCCATACGGAACGGCACCCTCAAAGTCATACTAAAAGAGCGAAATTCCAAACGTTACATGTATTTGCGCTTTTCCTATACCGGCAACGTTCAATATCACCTGCTGCATAAAGAAGACGTGGACGATGTTATCGATGCCATGGCCGAATTCAAAAAACTCATGTGAGCGCCAACCTCGACAACACTGATTGAACCGGACGAGATGCGCTCGCTTGCGTGGCGTGTTCTTCTGGAAAGAATTATTTTCAGCTTTTTTGGCCCCTGTGACGCACGTCACTGCCAGGGGGCAATCGGTTCCTTAAAAAGGGTCTCAACAACGCAACGACATCTGCACGATGCAGATCGGGTGAAACAGGGTTTAGGCCCTACATATGAGGAACCGAAACAATGATCCGCAAAGCACTTTTCGCAATCGCAGCCGTCGCCACCATCGCAGGCGCAGCAACCACCGCTCAAGCCGGCTCTTATGGCCATGGCGGCTATTACAGCCACGGCTACGAAAAGGCTTACCAGCCGTCTTACCGCTACATCCGCAAGTGTCACCGGGTGAAGGTTGGCCACCGCAAGGTCTACGATCCCTACACCTACGGCTACTTCTTCAAGCCGGTCTACAAGCGCCACTGCAAGCGCGTGCGGGTCTATCACTAAGCCCCAGGCCCAATTTGAACCAATAAGAAGGAGCGTTCAAAGCTCCCCACTAAGGGAGGCCGAAACAAGACCTGTAAAAAAGCAGGCAGACGGCCTCTCCAAGAACAAAGCCAGACGGCTCCTCCCACCAAACTGGCTCAGGTAAGTAGTTCAAGTATGAGACGAGCGGTCCTTCGGGGCCGCTTATTTTTTTGCCCCTATGGCGCGCGCCTACACCTCAGTGCTTCCCCCCACGTCCAGCACTTTCACATTGCCCGCGTCATCGCCCATTTCCGCCAGAAACTTGCTGGCGTCAGGGTCGATGATGGGGAACGTTCCGAAGTGACACGGCAGAATGGTTTTGAAGTTGAAGTAGCGCTTGCACGAAATGGCAGCCTGGCGGGCACCCATGGTGAAGCGGTCGCCGATGGGCACGATGCCCACCTCGGGCTGATGGAACTCCTCAATCAGCGCCATATCGGAAAACATGTTGGTGTCGCCCATGTGATAAAGTGTCGGCATGCCGCCGCCTTCGAAAACCAGGCCGTTTGGGTTGCCCAGATAGATGGGCGTGTTGCCATCCAAGGTGGAGGAGGAGTGGTTGGCATCCGTGAGGGTTACCCGGAACGGACCGCAATCCAGGGTGCCGCCGTGGTTGCCCGGATTGATGTTTTCCACGCCCTTGCCCTGGAGCCACATGCACAGCTCAAAATTGGCCACCAGCATGGCCCCGGTGCTTTTGCAGATGTCGGCCGTATCGCCCACGTGGTCATCGTGGCCGTGGCTCAACACAACATGGGTGCAGCCGGCGGATGCCTCTTCAAGAGTGCCTTCATAAACCGGGCTGCCGGAGATGAAGGGGTCAATCAGAATGACCGCGCCGTCAATCTCCACCCTATAGGCCGCATGGCCAAGCCAAGTAATCTTCATGTTTGACACTCCTTATTTTTCTTCTAGAGCAACCTCCGATCAGACGGTTACGGCTGAGCGGGGATAAGTTGCTCGCCCGTAACGAAAATCTGGGGCATCTTCCGCTCAGTCTGAGCGGAATAAGCTCTAGACCCAAGATGAAGGGCTTTGAGATGATAATCAACGGTTTGCTTTGCTCGCGTCCTCGCTTAAACAACCGTCATGAATGCGCCTGACATCACCATCGAAGAACTCGCAGCAAGCCTGACCACCGGCCGGCGCCTTGTGGGCCTTGATCTTGGCAGAAAGACCATCGGAATTGCGGTGTCTGATGTCATGCGCTCCATCGCAACCCCGTGGGAGACCTGGAAGCGGGTGAAGTTCACCCAAGATGCCGAACACCTGCTGGCAATAGCCGCATCAGAGGGCGTGGGCGGCTTTGTGCTGGGCCTGCCGATCAACATGGACGGCAGCGAGGGTCCGCGCGCCCAATCCACCCGGGCCTTTGCCCGAAATCTTCGCGGCAAGACCGATATTCCCATCGCCTATTGGGATGAGAGATTGTCCACCTCGGCGGTGACGCGGACCTTGCTGGAGGCGGATTCATCGCGTGCCAAACGCGCCGAAGTGGTTGATAAAATGGCGGCAGCCTACATTCTCCAGGGCGCGCTGGACCGAATGCAAAATTTGAGGAGCTGAAAAATGAGTGCCGTTACCCCGTCCACCCTGCAACACTTGGCCTTGGAGGTCTCCGACACCGACACCTCAATAGAGTTCTACCGGCAATTTCTGGGCATGAAGGTGACCGAGCGGCACAAGGCCGGCGAAGTGGCGGGCATTCCAGTGGACCTGACCTTCATGCGCCTGGGCAGACGCCACCATGATCTCGTGATCATGCATAATCCCAACAAGACCTATAAACCGCGCCCAAAGAACCCTATCGATGATACAGAAGGGTTTCCGGCATTTCATCACTACGCCTATGAATGCCCGGACCGCGAGAACTTCCTGGGTGTTCTGGGCCACGCCAAAGACATGGGTCTTGAGATCGTCCGCGGCCCTGTAGTGCACAGCCCATGGGACCCGCGCGGCGATGGCTCGTGGGGCGAGAACGAGAGCTTCTATGTGCTCGATCCTGACAACCACCGCATCGAGATCTTCTGTAATCTGGCGGAGGTCGATGATGATGGCACCTTCATCAATGCTGCCGGGGAACGCATAGAAGGCTCCAAGGCAGAAGAAATCTGAGGGGCGCAATGCCGGAGAACCGCACCATAGAGGTTCCGGTGTTGATTATCGGCGCCGGGCCAACAGGACTGCTGACGGCCAATCTGCTGGGAACCTATGGCGTTGAGTGTCTGGTGATAGAGCGAAACCAGGCGCTCACCGATCAACCAAAGGCAATTCTTCTGGACGATGAGGGCTTGCGTGCGTTGCAAGCTGCCGGGTTGGCTGGCGAGGTCATGGCCCAGGTCATTTTGGGCTATGGCGCGCGGTACTACGAACCTGACGGCACCTGTTTTGCGAAGATTGATGCTCCTGTCACCGAGCACGGATTTCCCCGGCGCAATTCATTTCTGCAGCCCAATCTTGAGCGATCTCTATTGCGTGGTCTTGAGCGATTTCAAAATGTTAGGTGTGATTTTTCAACCGAACTCAAGCAGTTCAAGGAAGATCCCGATGGCATCTGCGCCACCGTGACCACCGTAGGTGGCACATTGGAGATCCGTTCCCAGGTCATGCTCGGCTGTGACGGCGGCCGCAGCACGGTGCGCGAGCAGTTGGGCATCGAGATGCCAGGGCGCACCGACAGCCGCGATTGGGTGGTGGTGGACACCACCAACGATCCGGACGCAGACCGGTTCTCCAAGTTCTTCTGCGATCCGGAGCGACCCATGGTCTCCATCCCTGCCCCGGGCGGCGGGCGGCGTTATGAGTACATGATCATGCCGGGCGAGGATCCTGCCGATCTCAGCAAGCGCGACAGGGTGCGCCAGATCCTCGGCAAATTCAGAACCATCCCGGATGAAGATATGACCCGGGCCGTGGTGTACACCTTCCATGCACGGGTGGCCGAACGCCTTCAAGCCGGCCGCGCGCTGCTGTTGGGCGATGCCGCCCACCTGACGCCCCCCTTTGCCGGCCAGGGCATGAATGCCGGCTTGCGGGATGCGTTCAACGTGGCCTGGAAGGCGGCCTTGCTGGTTGGGGGGAAGGCAGGCACAGGAATTCTTGGCACCTATGAAAATGAACGCCGCGGGCCGATTGAAGAGATGATCGACTATGCGGTGTCTCTCGGCGAGATCGTCATGCCGGTTGGGGGCTTTGACGAAGCGGCACGCGCGCAGATTCTTGATGCCCTGATCCCGGCTCGAGGTGCCCTGAAACCTAAGCCACAGGCCGCATACACCGCCGGCTGGGTGATGCCGGGTTTAGGGGCGAACCAGTCCTTGGTGGGCAGCGCCCTTCCCCAACCGCTTGTGTGCATGCCAGATGGCGAAACCTGGCTGCTTGATAATCAACTGGGACCCGGATTCAGTCTGATCGGATTTGGTGCTGAGGCACTGGAACAGATCCATGCCCTCGCCTCAGGCCCTCTCTCGACCTTGTCGCCCACTCCATTTGGGCTTGTGCCACCTGGCGCTCAGCCGCGCCAGGCGGCGTTTGGGACGGTGCTGTCCGTTGCCGAGACTTCACCAACCCCAACACCGGAAGTGGACAATCAGATCTTGCTGGTGCGGCCCGACCGTTTCGTCGCCGCCCAGATCGACCCGGGCCGGGTCGGCGATGTGCGTAATGTTTTCTCAACGCTGTTGGCGTGCAAGGCCTAGGGCCGCGCCCCGGTTCCCTTTCCCCGCGCAGGCATGACGGGAGTGTGGTGTGGAAATTGCCACTAATTAGTTTAGTTTGGGCACTATCCATCACAAAACCTGTTCATCTCCAGGCGCAGAAAACTGCGAAAAACACAGCACTGCGAAACGAACCCAATTTCGTGTAACTCTATGTTTTTGGTCATCGATTCAGGCTATATGGCCTTTTTGATTGAGTTCAGCGGCTTAGCCGGCTTTCAGCAGATCCTTCAATGGCACCTCAGGATTGGCCAATTGGTCTGCCGAAGGGCTGATGCCCTTTTCCATCATCATCTGAGAGAAGCGCACATCCCGGGCTATGGCAGCCCCCTGCCCCAAGCCGGCCACTCCCCGCAGGACACCGTCCTTCAGGCTGAAATACACCACGGCACCCTCGGCCACCGAACCGCGCGACACGACGGTGTCAAACTCGTTGGGGAACCCGGCGGTCTGCAAGTTCCAATCATACTGGTCCGACCAGAGCCAGGGCACCGGATCATAGACCCGTTGTTCGCCGCGGATGGTGCGCGCCAGGTTTGCCGGCTGCAGGTTTGCGTTCTGGTAGGATTCCAAGCGCACATGGCACCCATAGCGCGGCATGAAGGCCGAGGCGCAGTCTCCGGCGGCATAAACCCCCTCTTGAGAGGTGTGGCCGAACTCATCGGTCACAATGCCGTTGTCCACCTTGAGCCCGGCAGTCTCAGCCAGCTTGGTGTCCGGGGCGATGCCGATGCCGACCACCACGGCATCCACCGGCAGTTCGCTGCCATCTTCAAACGCAACCGCTTCCACATGGCCGTCGCCACGAAAGCTGGCGATGCGAACGTTGGTGCGGATTTCAACCCCGTTCTGGCCGTGAACGCTGGCCACATCCTGCGCAGTCTGCTCAGGCAAGGAACGCGCCAGGATCCGCTCAAATCCTTCAAGCACTGTCACCGTGCAGCCGCGTTGGCGGGCACTGGCGGCAACTTCGAGGCCGATAAAACCGCCGCCTACAATGGCGATCTTGGCCCCTTCTTTAAGGTACTTGCCAACGGCCGTTGAATGCTCGGCGGTTCTCAGCAAATGAACCCCGGGCAAATCTCCGCCCGGGATAGGAAGGCTCTTGGCCACCCCGCCCGTGGTCAATACCAGATGGTCATAGGCCAGGCTGTCGCCGTTGCTCAGGCGGACCGTGCGGGCGTTCACATCGAGTTCGTCCGCCCGGCAGCCGCCGATAAAGGTGATTTCATGCTCGCGGTAGGCATCCTCATCGGCGAGCATGACGTCCTTAATTTCCGCTTCGCCCTTGAGCACGGCCTTGGACAATGGCGGGCGCTCGTAGGGCAGCAGGGTTTCCTCGCCAACCAGGGTAATCGCGCCCTCAAAGCCTTGTTCGCGCAAGGCCCGAGCGGTGCGCCCGCCTGCCTGCCCGGCCCCAACAATAACCACATGTTCCATCGTCTTGGTGTGCCTCAAAATCTGGCGTGAAAGCTCCGGCGTCTTAGACCGGCAGAACGGCGCTCAGCAAGCGGAATTTATTAGGGCGATCCCCAATAAATCTCACCTTAAACTTGGCCCAAGTGCGCGGCCGCACTCACTCCCGATAGGCGGGCTCTTCAGCGTCCAGAATGGCGCGAAGTTCGACGAAATGACGCTGGCCCTGGTCAGGATATTGCTCAATCTCCCGCGACGTCTTCTCCGCGATCTCGTCAGACAGAACCCGCAACGGCTGCTGGGTCCAAAGTGCCTTGATATAGGTTTCCGCCGCGCGCTCGAAGTAATACATCCGGTTGAAGGCATCGGCGACGGTGTCGCCGATGACCAGAACCCCGTGGTTGCCCATGATCATGACCTTCTTGGACGGATCAGACAGCATTTCGGCGCAGCGCTCGCCCTCTTCTTCAAAGGCCAGGCCGTTGTAGCCTTCGTCAATCACGTAGCGGTTGAAGAAGATCGCTGTGTTCTGGTCAATCGGCGGCAGGTTGCTGTCTGCCAGGCTCGCCAGCACGGTGGCATGCACCGAGTGCACATGGATCACGCAACGGGCATGACGGCAATGGCGGTGAACCGAGCCATGCAAGCCCCAGGCGGTGGGGTCGGGCGCGTCCGGATGATCCATCGTTGTGGCGTCGTTTGCATCCAGCAACAGAAGGTCGCTCGCCTTGACGCGGCTGAAATGTTGCTGGTTCCTGTTCATCAGAAACTTGGTGCCCTCATCGTTCACAGCGAGGGAGAAATGATTGGCCACGCCTTCATGCAGATTAAGGCGCGCGGTCCATCTGAAGGCGCAGGCCATGTCGGCGCGTTCTTCTGAGAATTCTGCTGTGTTTTTGCCAAACTCAACTTTGCGGACTTCCGACATGATGGCTTCCTCGCCTTTTGCTGAGTGGACGGAATTGTTTGGGGCAGTCTTAACCGAAGATATCGCCTGGGCGCCAACGCCGCAAGCGATGCCTGTCATCCTCTGGCAAGCGCCTTCGGGAACGCCTCTTCAAACGCATCAAGGTCAGCCGGCAAGCCTGCGCCAACCCGGATGCATCTATCTTGCGGCGCAACGCCTGGCATGCGCACGAAGATGTCCTGGTCAATCAGCGCCCCCAGAACCGCGCGTGCAAAGTCGCCATCCTTGCCGCAATCCACCGCCACAAAGTTGGAGGCCGAAGGTAGAGCAGAAAGGCCACTTGCCTCAGCAATCGCCGTGATGCGATCTCGCGCGGCAGAAACATTGCTGATCACCTCCGCCAGGTAGGCTTCATCGGAGAGCGAGGCCAATGCGCCGATCTGCGCGATCCGGTTCACGCCGAAATGGTTGCGGATCTTGTCGAACCCCTTGATCAACTCAGCTTCGCCCATGGCATACCCGATCCGCGCTCCCGCCATGCCGCGCGCCTTGGAAAATGTCCTAAAGCGCAGCACATTGGGATTTGAGACATCGAGCGGCGGCACAACGCTTTCAGGCGCAAACTCGCCATAGGCCTCGTCCAGGACCAACAGCGAGCCATCCGGCACATTGGCAATCATCTCCGAGATCGCCTCAGCGCCCCACCAGGTGCCCATGGGGTTGTCGGGGTTGGAAATGTAGATCAGCCGCGCGCCGGTACGCTTGGCCATGTCAATCAGCGCATCAGGGTTCTCGCGGTCATCGCGGTAGGGAACGGTGACGAGTTCTCCGCCATAGCCGGCCACATGGAAATTGAACGTGGGATAGGCACCAAGAGAGGTCACCACCTTCACCCCCGGCTCAACGAACATGCGCGCCACATAGCCCAAAAGCCCGTCAATCCCCTCGCCCACCACAATGTTCTCAGGCGCAACGGCGTGATAGGCCGCAAGGGCAGATTTCAGATCGTGGTTCTCCGGGTCCGCATACATCCAGGTTTGCGCCACCGCCTCCTGCATGGCCGCAACCGCCTTGGGCGACGGCCCGAAAACGTTCTCGTTGGCACCAATGCGGGCGCGGAAGGTCTTTCCGCGGGCCCGTTCCTGGGCCTCAGGCCCAACGAACGGCACGGTCGACGGCAAAGAGGCCACCAGTGGTGTGAAGTGTTTTGCGCTCATTTCAAGAATTCCTGGCGTTTATGGTCTGTGGAGTTTGCAGTCGGCTCAACTGTGCCGCACGATTTTATAGAGTTCATTTTGGAACCACAGTCCGCCGTGTTCTGCAAGCTTTCTGCGGGTGGCCTCAATGTAGCTGCCATCGGCAATGGCGCCCTCCAACCGGTCATCATCAATCTGGGCCACGTAAACAGCCGCGTTCCAGGCGGCCAGCAATGTGGAGGTGCCAATGCCCGATGGTTGGGCGGAAATCTCGCTTGGCAGGGTGTGCATGCCATACTTGAAGATCGCCTCATTGTGGGGGGCTTCTTCAAGCGCGCAGTCGGCGGCAATGTTCGGATACGACTTTTGCAGTTCGGTCCACAGCATATGCCTGTTGGTCTGGAACGGATCCTCGCCGGGCCACACCTCGCGGATGATTTCCAGACCAGGATCATGGCCGTGAGAGTGCACCCCGATCAATCGCCCCCCGGTTCCAAGTGCCTTCGCCAATGGGGCAACCACATTGCGCACCTTTATGGAGGGCTTCACACGGGCCCGGTAGGGTTGTGAGGCAACAACCAGGTCAAATTCTGCCCGGCACTCCCCCCGGTGGGGAATGACATCGTCCAGAACGAACTTCTGGTCTTTCCGGTAAATCACCAGCACCGTTGGGGTCACATAGACCGGGTTTCCGGTCTTTTCACTGGCAGCAGCCTGCCAGTAACTGGCGATCTGGCGCTGCATGTTGGTGATCTGGTCTTCAAACTCGTGGGAATGTTCGCCTTCCAGTTCCAGCACCAGCCAATTGATGGACATGTCGTCGCCCTTGCCCTGCAACGAGAGCCAGGGGGCCTGATAGTAATAGAGGTTGGTGGCCACGAACACCGTCATGGGGTGCTCGTAGAGCCGGTCGGGAAGCTTCTCCAGACACAACCTGACGTCCTCCAAGCTGATTTCCTTGCCGCACACATAGAAGGGAATGTTCGGAAACCGCCGGTGCATAGTGCGCATCACCCGCACCAGAACGGTGCCGTCGCCCATTCCGGCATCAAACAGGCGCAAGGCGGGCGGGCACGGGCGCACATGCTCAAACTCTGCACCGATGCGCTCGGACGTCTCCCACTTTTCGCTGCAGGTGTTCACGAACAGAAGGTATTTTTGGCGGTTATCGTAAAACCTGAAAGGGGTTGTGGACGTCATATCTCTCCAGCACCGGTGCGAAAATGAACCAACACCTGGCATTTGTAGCAAATCCGATTAGGGCAAGTCGTTCGAATTTTTCCTTCCGCGCAAACCTCAGGTTAACCGACGTTTGGTATGGTTTTCACAACTTGTGATGAGGATCCGGGGGGAAATACAACGATGACACAGCATGTTCTTGCCGATGAAGTTGCCCAAGCTGAGGTAGTCGACCGGCGATCTGCCGATCAGGACCGCGAGCGCTTCATCGGACGCGTGGTCTCATGTGACGGGGCCTTTGCCATCATTCATGCAGACGCTGTGGAGGTCGCCTCGGGCGAAGCGGACTATTGGTCCATCGGGCGTCTGGTCTCCATCGATGTGGAGGAAAAGCGGATCGTCGGCCTGGTGTTCAACATGAATCTGCTCGAGGCAGATTGGGACAAAGACACCAACAACATCATGCGCATTCAGGCAGAGCTGGTGGGCGAAGTCTCTGACGGGGAAGACGGCCGGCAATATTTCGACCGTGGCATCACCACATATCCATACCTTGGAGCAAAAGCGCACAAGATCCGAAAAACCGATCTGGCTGCCGTGCATCACCCCACAGACGATGATGCGGTGAAAATCGGGCGCCTGTCACAAGATGCAGGCATTGCAGCGGTTGTTTGCGTGGAGAAGCTCCTCAGCCGCCATTTCGCCGTTGTCGGCACAACTGGCGTGGGCAAATCATCCACGGTCGCGCTGCTGCTGCGCCAGGTGATTGCGGTGAAACCAGACCTGCGGGTTTTGATGTTTGACCCGCACAACGAGTATTCCAACGCCTTCTCAGACTGCTCTGTCACCATCGACACTCACACGCTCGATCTGCCATTCTGGCTGTTCCAGCACGAAGAGTTTGCCGAGGTGGTGTTCCGCGGCCGGCCTCGGGTGGAAGAAGAGGTTGGCGCGCTGGGTGATCTTATTGCGATCGCCAAGACCAACTACGCCAACAAGCGCGCCCAAAACAACGGGATCGTTAAGCGCGTTTTGGATTCAAATTCCGGCATAACCGCCGACTCTCCAATTCCTTACCGGATGTCCGATTTGTTCGCTCTCATTGAGGAAGAAATCGGCCAATTGGAAGGCCGCTATGACCGCATCAAGCTGAGGTCCCTGAAAAACCGGCTGGACGCACTGGTCAACGACCCGCGATACCGCTTCATGTTTGCAGCCCGCACCATTGAAGACAATCTGTTTGACGTTGTCAGCCAGGTGTTCCGTTTCCCCCATGACAACCGCCCGATCACGATACTCCAGTTGGCCGGCATGCCCACTGAAGTGGTCAACTCAGTTGTCTCCGTATTGTGCCGGATTGGCTTTGACCTTGCATTGTGGGGCGACGGTGCCTGCGAAGTCTTGATGCTCTGCGAAGAAGCTCACCGCTATGTACCAGGTGAGGTCGAAACCGGCTTTGCCCCGACACGGCAGGCCATTGCCCGCATTGCCAAGGAAGGCCGCAAATTCGGCTGCTATCTTGGTGTCGTGACCCAGCGGCCCGGCGAACTGGACGCGACCATCCTGTCGCAGTGTTCCACGGTGTTTGCCATGCGCCTGGCTAACGACCGGGACCAGGAAATCATTCGCTCGGCGATCGCAGACTCATCCATCGGTACCATCAGCTTCCTCTCATCGATCGGCAACCGTGAGGCCATCGCCTTTGGCGAAGCCGTCATGACCCCAATGCGGATCAAGTTTTCGGATTTGCCCTACGAGTACATCCCGCGCGCGCCGCTGTTTGAGCATGCCTCGAACCGTGAGGAAACCGTGCCAGGAGCACCTGTGGATCTGACGATGATCTTGGACCGCATGCGCGCCATGAGCCGCAATACCGGCGTGCTCTAGGCGGCATCTGCCAGTTTCACCAGATACTTCAAAATTGTGTGGCTGCCCGTTAGCTTATCCTTAGGCTGATCCCACATGCGCCGCACCACCAAGGCGTGGTCAGGCCTCAGCTTCACGTAGCCAGCGCCTTGGTTGATGTATTCCACCAAGCCAGCTGGGTTGGAGAAAGTGTCGTTCCTGAAGCGGATGACAGCACCTTTGGGGCCGGCATCAACACTCGCCACATTGGCGCGGCGGCAGAGCAGCTTGATGGCGACAATCTCCAACAGATGCTCAACTTCCTCAGGAACAGGACCGAACCGGTCCCTCAGTTCAGCGCCAAAGCCATCAATCTGTTGTTGCTCCTCCAGGTCAGCCAACCGCCTGTACAGTCCCATACGCACCTGGAGGTCATCAATATAGGCCTCCGGCAGCAACACCGAGGTCCCCACGTTGATGGTTGGCGACCATTTCTCTTCGTCCACATCGTCATCGCCGCCCTGGCGCAAGGAGGCGACGGCCTCCTCCAGCATTTCCTGGTAAAGCTCAAAGCCCACTTCGCGAATATGGCCTGATTGTTCTTCGCCAATGAGGTTGCCGGCACCGCGAATATCAAGGTCATGGCTGGCCAGCGAGAAACCTGCACCCAACGAAT
Source organism: Alphaproteobacteria bacterium (assembly GCA_024227565.1). Taxonomy (GTDB): domain Bacteria; phylum Pseudomonadota; class Alphaproteobacteria; order Rhizobiales; family CAJQND01; genus JAAEUE01. Next base: position 172 of record JAAEUE010000031.1, on the reverse strand, counting down.
CCAAAGATTGCAACACCTGAAGCCGCTTCTCGGCTGCCGGGGTCAGAACCTTGCCGGCAGGAACGGTCATCAACGCATAGGCACGCTGCTTGGAACGGCCCACACGCCCTCTGAGCTGATAGAGCTGGGCCAGGCCGAACATATCGGCCCGATGCACAACCAGTGTGTTTGC
>JAAEUE010000030.1 GCA_024227565.1 Alphaproteobacteria bacterium | reverse complement strand
TGTGCCAACCAGGCTGGTGAGGACAATCGCAACGTGGCACGCATGAGCAGCCTGCTGGCCGGCGTGCCCCAGGAAGTACCGGCCTGCACGATTAATCGATTGTGCGGCTCCGGGTTGAATGCCATTGGCAGCTGTTCCAACGCGATCAGATCGGGGGAAGGCGAGCTGATGATCGCAGGTGGGGTGGAGAGCATGTCGCGTTCTCCCTTCGTGATTGGCAAAGCAGAAAGTGCTTTCGGGCGAACACCGAAAATGTACGACACCACGATGGGCTGGCGGTTTGTCAACAAAAAGCTGGACGCGCAGTACGGCACGGATGTCATGCCGCAGACGGCGGAAAACCTCGCCGATGAAATGGCGATCAGCCGTGAAGACCAGGACAAGTTCGCACTGTGGAGTCAGGAGAAAGCGGCCGCTGCCCAGCAGGATGGCCGCCTCGCCGCGGAAATCACGCCGGTTAGCGTCCCGCAGCGCAAGAAAGACCCCTTAATAGTCGACACGGATGAGCACCCGCGCGATACCTCGCTGTCGAAACTCGCGCAGCTAAAGCCGCTGTTTCCAGAAGGCACCGTAACAGCGGGCAACGCCTCGGGCATCAACGATGGCGCCGCCGCTTTGCTGCTGGCTTCGGAGGCAGGCGCCCAGCGCCACAACCTGGAACCCAAGGCCCGG
>JAAEUE010000029.1 GCA_024227565.1 Alphaproteobacteria bacterium | reverse complement strand
TGATTTCGCCGTGCTGGTCGGAGCTGCCATGTGTTCGGCCTGTTGATGCGGCACTTCACACGGCCGCTGGCCATAATGCTCTCCGCAGATTGGGTCCCGGTCAAAAGCACGCGCTCTTGAGGCGCAGTGGCACTTATGGGTTGTCCCTATCTTTGGGCCGACTGGCATGGGTGCGTTATCAGATGATTGCCCTTTCCAACCTCGTCGTGCGGAGCGTTAGCTCCGCCTGTTCGTTTGTTCTTTCTATGCCGGCTGAGCCAGCGGCGTTCTGTAGGTCTCATTGCGCGCCATCATCGCCCAGGCCATGCGGGCAATTTTGTTGGCGAGCGCGATGGCGGCGATCATTGTTGATCGCCGCTCCATAAGCCTGATCAGCCAGGGATGTTTTGTATATCCCAGTATCTTGGCACGCCGGATCACCGACAGGGCGCCGACCACAAGCAGCTTGCGCAAATACCGATTGCCCGCCTTGGAGATATTGCCCAACCGCTCCTTGCCGCCTGTTGAGTTCTGCTTGGGCACCAGCCCGATCCAGGCGCTCATGTCCCGGCCTGAGCGGAAGATGCTTGGGTTTGGAACGCTGGCAACAAGCGCCGTGGCAATCAGCGGACCAACACCTGGAATAGCTTCAAGCCGTTTGCTCAACTTGCTTGAGCGATGCCATGCAAGCACCCGCCGATCTGCTTCCAAGATCTGGCGCTTGACCAGCTCAAGCTGGGTTGCCAACGCCATGAGACACTCACGTGCTGCTGGCGGGATGCGCTCATCTTTGCCTTCAGAGACAATCTTCAACAGAGCTTCCACGCCATTGCGGCCAACACCGGCAACAATGCCGAACTCGGCCATATGGGCACGGATCGCATTGATCAGGGTCGTGCGTTGATGGACAAACAACTGCCGGGTCCGGTGCAGCATCAACACCGATTGTTGCACCGGGGACTTGATCGGCACAAACCGCATGGTCGGCCGCTGCACAGCCTCACAGATGGCTTCCGCATCCGCGGCATCGTTCTTGTTGCGCTTAAGGTACGGCTTTACATAGCGCGGCGGCATCATACGCACATCATGGCCCAGCTTCGAGATCTCCCGGGCCCAGTGATGTGAAGTTGCGCAAGCTTCCACGCCAACAAGACAGGGCGGCAACTTACCAAAGAACGCCAGAACGCGCCCACGCTTCAACTGACGGCGGACGACCGGTTCTCCTGAACAATCAATGCCGTGCACCTGAAACACGTTCTTCGCAATATCCAAACCAATTATGCTAATCTCGTTCATGGATGGCTCCTTCCTAGCGGTTCTCCAAAACACCGCAACTTTGGCACATCACGATGCCGGTGGAGGAGCCG
>JAAEUE010000028.1 GCA_024227565.1 Alphaproteobacteria bacterium | reverse complement strand
GCTGAAATGGCCCGCGAGCACGGCCCCTTCCCCGGCTATGAGCCTAACCGCAACCACATGGCCCGCGTCATGCACAATCACCAGCGTGCCGCCCATGGCGAAAGCGATGGCTATGAGGGTTTGAGTGTCACACCGGTGCCTCTGGATTACGCATCGATTGCACAAAAAGACCTGATCAAACATGCCTGCGCGGCATGGGACAATGCGGTCAAGCTCGGCAATAAGCACGGTTATCGCAACGCACAAGCCACGGTGATTGCCCCGACCGGCACCATCGGGCTGGTGATGGATTGCGATACCACCGGTATCGAGCCTGACTTCGCGCTGGTAAAGTTCAAGAAACTCGCCGGTGGCGGCTATTTCAAGATCATCAACCGCGCCGTTCCTGCTGCCCTTAAAACCCTTGGCTACAAGAAAAGCGATGTCTCCGAAATTATCGACTACACCGTCGGCCTTGGCACGTTAAAGGATGCGGGGGGCATCAACCATGAGGCCCTGAGAGAGAAGGGTTTCACGGATGAGGTGATTGAAACTATCGAAGATGGCCTTGCCTCTGCCTTTGACATCAAATTTGTCTTCAACAAATTCACACTTGGCGACAAGTTCTGCACCGATGTTCTGGGGCTGGAAGCCGCCGACCTTGATGATTTCTCCTTCGATCTGCTGGCGGCAATCGGCTTTTCCAAATCTGAAATCGAGCAGGCCAATCTTTATTGCTGCGGGGCAATGACGCTGGAGGGCGCACCGCACCTGAAAGAAGAGCATCTGCCAGTCTTTGATTGCGCTACACCCTGTGGCCGCATCGGCAAGCGTTCGCTATCGGCTGAAAGCCACATTCGCATGATGGCGGCGGCCCAACCGTTTATTTCGGGCGCCATTTCCAAGACCATCAACATGCCCAACAACGCCTCGGTCGAGGATTGCACCGACGCCTACATGCTTTCCTGGAAGCTTGGTGTGAAGGCCAATGCGCTCTACCGCGATGGCTCGAAACTTTCACAACCGCTCAATTCATCGCTGATCGAGAGTGACGGGGAGGAGGATGATGTCGAAGACTTCATTGCCGCTCCACAAGCCGCCCGGGTGCCGGTGGTGACGGAACAAATTGTCGAGAAATATACTGAACGTACTCTTGGCGAGCGTGAAAAGCTTTCCCACCGCCGCAAGGGCTATACCCAAAAGGCGGTTGTCGGTGGCCACAAGGTTTATCTTAGAACCGGCGAATATGACGATGGTCGTCTCGGCGAAATTTTCATCGACATGCACAAGGAGGGTGCCGCCTTCCGGGCAATGATGAACAATTTCGCCATCTCGATTTCTCTTGGTCTGCAATATGGTGTGCCGCTGGAGGAATATGTCGAGGCCTTCACTTTCACCAAGTTTGAACCGGCAGGCATGGTTCAGGGCAATGATGCGATCAAGAATGCCACCTCGATCCTCGACTATACCTTCCGCGAGTTGGCCATCTCCTATCTCGGCCGTAACGACCTTGCCCATGTGGACCCTTCCAACTTTGGTGCCACTGCGCTTGGCAAAGGTGTCAAGGAAGGCAAGGCCGAGGTTCATTCATCCGGCCTGTTGCGTGGCTACAAGCCTCACGTAGTGCCGACTGATGAACCGGCAGGCTCTTCAACCGGCCCGGCACCGAAGGGGTCGGCCACCACCGCCGTTGCCAAAGGCGAACTGACCACGAATACCTCAGCGATCGCCGCCAACACCAATATCACCATGGCGTCGGGCGCTCAGGCAGCAGTAGCCTACAAGCGCGACCTTAACGTTGAAGAAGCCCGGGAAGCGGTCGAGGAATTTGCCGAAGAACAGGCAGCAACCGAAACCACCAGCCAGCGCCGTGCCAAATCAATCATGCAAGGCTATACAGGCGATGCCTGCGGCGAATGCTCCAACTTCACCATGGTACGAAACGGCACCTGCCTGAAATGCGATACCTGCGGCGCGACAAGCGGGTGTAGTTGAGCCGGGTGGTGGTCTAAAACCTCAAACGGACACCGAAACGGACACGCCGCGGGTTTGTCCAACCGTTGCTCAAGTTAACCGGTCCGCCGCCGATGGCCCCCGGATGGTTGATTCGCGCACCGGGATAAATCCCGGTTTCGCCGCTCAGCAGGAATTCGACGCAGGAATTTCTCAGATCCTCAAGCCGGGCAAGCGCAGCTCCACCGGCGGGGTTGGAGCGGCAAAAGGCAAACAGTGAAATGGAACCTCTGATACCGCCAAACGGTTCCCAGCTGTTGCGGGAAGCGGTGATATTGTTGTTGAGAAACAGCCCTCCATCGCAACCGGCCGTCGCTGTACTTGCATCACCACAGTCGCTGCCGCTGTAGTGCGCATCGGTGTGGGCCAGTCCGGCATAGCCGCCGAACCGTAATGACCAGGTATAGCTGGCATCGAGTTCGTACAAAGCAGCGCGGCGCTCGATATCCAGTGCGAAAAAGG
>JAAEUE010000027.1 GCA_024227565.1 Alphaproteobacteria bacterium | reverse complement strand
GGAGAGCGTCGTCTTGCCGGACGACTTGCGTGTGGCGGAGATCAGAAAACCTGACACGCTGCAATCCTCTCAGGACACGAGCGCAAGTTGGGACGTATCGCGGCCAGCCCACATGCTGGACGCCATCGCTTCGGCGTCCCCGACCGTGGCGGCCCGTCCCAACAGCTTCAGCGCAACGGCCAGAGTGCCAATTACGGCCGCTTCGGCATATGCGTTCTCTGCATCGCCGCGCCAAACCGCGGACAACAGATCCACGTTCATTTCGGAATCTTCCGGTTGCCGGGGATCTTCGAGCAGGGCAGGCCAGCGCGTCACGTCAGTCGTGCCGTTGTCCACCGACCAGACCTCGCAGGTCTTGCCCGGGCGGCGTTCGATCTCCCCTCCTTCGCCCCGGAACACTGCCATGTGAGGTTGCTTCAGGAGCCGGGCCGCCCCTTCGTGCGTTTCCATGAATCCACGGTGGAAAATGCCCTGGACCATGCATGGGGCATCAAAGGGATTGATCATGCGTGCAAGCGTGTGAACGGGCGAGCGTAACCCCAGGAGCGGGCGCAAGCCTATGAATTGCCTGAGTACTGCTGAAATATGCTCAAGTGGCACGTAGGCGAAGTTGTGGCGCAAAACATGTGCCGCCGCCTCGCCGAGGCCTCCAGCGACCGGCAATCCCAATTGCTCCAGGCAATCGCGGGTATAAAGCCTGCCAGGTGTATGGCCCTCTGTGCCATGCATGAATACCCTTACTCCGTTGCGTGCCAGCAACACAGCCGACAACAAGAACCAGGGCAATTGGCGACGCTTCCCAGCATAGGATGACCAGTCCAGATCAACCGCCGGGACCTCTTTGGGAAGGTGCAAAGTGCGGCGGACACCACGCACAAATCCGGCAATTTCCTCGGGGCTTTCCTCCTTGAGGCGGAGCAGCATCAAGAACGCGCCAATCTGCTCGGGCTTGGCCTTTCCATGCAGAAGCATGGTCATGGCCTCCTCGGCTTCGGCCACCGTCAAGGACCGCATGTGGGTCTTTCCGCGCGCGAGAATGGCGATGAATTTGGCGAAGGGGTGAAGCTCGGTCATGGTGACGTCAAGAAGTCCTCCCGCTTGCGGTTGTGCAGGCGCCCGGTCAAGTGACAGCACCTGTGCGCGGCACGCGTTGGGGATCAACGGCCTCGTCGGCAAGGCTTTCAGGCAGGAAGCGCAAGGACTTCATGCCGATGGCGGCAATTGCAAGCGCCAGAGCCACGCCGCCGATGCCGAGGAGAAACTCCGGCAGACTCGGCTGATAACCGGCAATCACACCGTCCTGGAACGAACTCCTCACTTCCATCCCTGGAAACAGCGCCAATGGATAAACCTGCCCGCCAATAACAATCACATAGACCTGCACGAACCCGCCAACAATCACGAGCGCGCAAGCCAGCTTGATAGCCACACGTGAGACGCCGTGGGTTGGCAACGTGACCAGGATCAACGGCACCACGCCGCCGATGAGAACCTGCCCGGTCCAGAACAGTGTCGTGTAGATGCTGTCGCCGAACAGGATGAAACTCTCAATATCGTGGTGCTCTGCGGCATAGAGGGCAGTGAGGTGCTGGACGGCCGTGAAATACAGCACCGCGGCGATGAACAGGCCGAGAAGACGGCCGAGCCGGAGCAGCAGATCCTGCCCGAACTCCCGTCCGCTCAGGGCACAGCTCCGGCCGGTGAAAAGGATGAACACCGCGAGGCCGAAGGACAGCGACATGGCAATGAACAGAGGGGCCATGATCGCGGCATCATATGCCTCACGCGCCACCAGCCAGCCGAAAATGGAGCCGGTGCCCGTGGTCAGCGCCAACCGCCATACAAACGCCACCCAGCCGGCGGGCCTGATGAAGCGCCCGAAGCCGCGCCCCATCTGTGTGAAGAGATAGGCCGCGACGATCACGAAGAACCCGGTGTAAAGAAATATATTCCAGGCGAAGATCGACTTAAAATTGAAATGGGTCATGGCGACGATCAACCGGTCGGGGCGGCCGAGATCGAGCACAAGAACCGCCAGCCCACCGGCCAGCAATGAGATCGCCAGCAGGCCGGACAACCTCGCCATCGGTTTGTACATTGTTCGATTGAACACCGAAGCAAGAGAGGCCACGTTGAGCGCTCCGCTTGCGGCAACAATCAGAAAAATCGCGAATACGTGAGGCAGGCCCCAAACAACCTGATTGTTCATGCCGGTGACGATGTGACCGTAATGTTCCATGTACCAGGCGGCGCCAAGACCGGCAGCCGCAATCAGGCCCAGGAGGCCAAGAACCAGCAAAAAGCCGGGGCTCAGATCGAGTTCTCTGTAGACGGTCCGTTTCATCACATTCAGCGGCCTCAAAGGTTCTCGTAGCTCACGCCCGGATCAATCCCCAGGTCGGCGCGGATCTTTCGAACCGGGTGTTGGGCGACGCGTTTTGAAATTTCAGTTTCCGGGTCGTTGAGGTCGCCGAACAGCATCGCGTTATGGCCCGCAGCCGCGCAGGCTTCAACGCACGCCGGCAGGCGCCCGCCATCGACCCTGTGCACACACAGGGTGCAACTCTCGACCGTGCCCTTGCCGCGCGGTGCATGGGGCTTCTGGTTCTGCAGCGGCTCGTGAATGAACGAGCGCGCCTTGTAAGGGCAGGCCATCATGCAGTAGCGGCAGCCGATGCAGATGTGTTTGTCCACCAAGACGATGCCATCGGCACGCTTGAACGAGGCACCGGTCGGGCACACGTCAACGCAAGGCGGCTCGGCACAATGCTGGCACATGACCGGCAGCGAGCGGCGCAGCTTCGATTGGGGATCGGTGACCGCAACCTTGCGGATCCACTGGGCATCGGTGAGAGGGTTACCGGTATCGCCCCAGCCATTTTCGTTTGAACAGGCACTCACACATGTGCTGCACCCCTCAGGGCAATTAGCAACGTCGATCAACATCCCCCAACGAACTTTGCGGCTCTTGTTACCATCTTCCGCCTGTGCCTCGGCGAACGCGATGAGGGTGGCACCGCTCGCCAGCGTCGCTGTGAACGCGCCGCTGTCGCGCAGGAACTGGCGGCGTGTGGTCATTGCTCCAGACCCCGAAGATAGCTTTGCAGCGCCGCCGTGTTGCTTTTTCCCGCGCTCGCCTTAGCGGTGCCGCCAGGCGCCGGGCGTGAGGCGTGACATTGGAAGCAGTCGATCCGCACGGCAGCATAGTCATGACAGGTGCGGCAGAAATGCTTCGGATTGTCGGCGATTACCGGCACGCCATCCTTACCGTTGACGGCATGGCAATCGATGCAGCCTTTGAGGCTGTAGCGTTTGGTGCGGTCTCCCCTGTGAACCGTTTTGTCGCGCTGATGATCCAGGAGGCTCATATGATTTCGGCGCATGAAATCGGTGTCGTCCACACAGCGCTCGCCCTTGCCCTTAGCCGGCTTGGGCACTGTGATCTTGGCAAGGAGCAGATCGGTTGCTTGCGGTCCTGACGGTGGCCAAAGCGACACCGCAACCGCGAGCACCAGCAATATGAAGAACCGCTTGGCCATGGTGGAATGTTACTCGCCGAGGCCCATTTTGATGTAGCCGGACGGGCAGACATCCATGCAGATGTGACAGCCGATGCAGGCCGCATAGTCGGTGTAAACATACCGTCCAACCGCATACTCGCTCTTCTTGACCTTGTGGACCGCATCCTGGGGACAGAAGATGATGCAGTTGTTGCATTCAATGCACATGCCGCAGTTCATGCAGCGTTCGCCTTCTTTCCGGGCCTGCTCTTCAGTAAGGCTCCTTATGCGCTCTTCGAAGTTGCCGAGCACATCATCACCTGTGATGTGCACTTCCTCTCGCTGCTCGCGCGCCAGGTGACCGAAGTGTCCCTTGAACAATTCATCATGCGGAATGATTTGGGTGTTGGAGCGGTCCTCGTAATTGTGGATGGCGAAGTTCTCTTCCGACGTGCCGCGGGTTTGCGTGTGATCATAGGGTGCCGGATCAAGCTCGCGCTGGTGTAGTTCCTGCAACAGGTTGAAATGATGCACATCGACCTTCGGGCGCTTGTTCAAAGGTTCGCCCGCCAGGAAATGGTCGATGCACTCTGCCGCGACGCGCCCGTGGCCTATGGCAGTGGTCAACAAATGAGGCTTGACAATATCGCCTCCGGCAAAGTGCTTTTCCCGGTCTTTCACTTTGTAAAGGGCGTCGGTCGCGATGAACTTGTTGCCGCCATCCATCTCTTCGATGCCGTTGAAATCACCCGTCTGGCCAATTGCCGAAATGATGATGTCGCATTCGATCTCAAACTCCGAGCCTTCTTTGGGTATGGGCTTCATGCCGTCCATATCGCATTCGCACATTTTGAGGGCGCGGGCCTTGCCGTTTGCATCCAACAAAACTTCCAGGGGCATCACGCTGCCCATGATATCCACCCCTTCGCGCAGTGCATCCTGGCGTTCGCGTTCTGCCGCCGTCATGTCCTCAATCGGAAACAGCGACGTGAGCGTTGCCGACATGCCATGGCGGCGCAACGTTCCGGCGATATCTGTTGCAGCGAACCCGAGCACCATTCCTCCGGCATGATCTTTGTCGCCAGCCCGGGTGATGTGGCCTATCCGCCTGGCAACGGACGCAACGTCGATCGAGGTATCGCCGCCGCCGACCACAACCAGCTTTTCAGCCGTGCCGAACACCCAGCCCTGGTTGAACGCATCGAGAAACTCGATCCCGTTGATGCAGTTGGGCGTGCCTTCAAAACCAGGCACCGGCAGCGGCCTGCCGTTCTGCGCGCCGATCGCCCAGAAGATGGCGTCAAATTCGCGTTCAAGCTGTTCGACCGAGATATCCATACCGACTTTCGTACCGGTTTTCACCTCAACTTCAAGCTCGATAATTCTGCCGATTTCAGTATCCAGCACATCACGCGGCGTGCGGTAGCCCGGAATGCCGTAGCGCATCATGCCGCCGAGCTTCTCGTGCCCATCGAAGACGGTCACGGCATGGCCCATTCGGCGCAGGAAACAGGTGGCTGAAAGCCCTGCGGGGCCGCCGCCGATGACCGCCACTTTCTTGCCGGTGTCTCTGCCCGTAGCGCCCAGGCTCAGCCCGTTCTCATTGGCCCAGTCCCCGACATACTGTTCCACCGCGTTGATGCCCACATAGTCATCGACCTCGTTGCGGTTGCAGCCGGCTTCACACGGAGCCGGGCAAACGCGTCCCATGACCGAGGGGAACGGATTTGCGGCAGCCATGCGCTCGAACGCATATTTCTGCCAGCTTTCGCCCTCAACGGGCGGTTTGTCCATTCCGCGGGCGATGGCAAGCCAACCTCGAACTTCGTGACCCGACGGGCAAGCGCCCTGGCAGGGCGGCGTCTTGTGAACATAGGTAGGGCACTTGTAGGAGCGGTCGGCCTGAAAGATCTTCTCTTCCAGATCCCAATCTGCCGCCGTTTCGCCATGCTCAAACCGGGTGAAGGTGTGTTTGATTTCGGCAGAGGGAGCGTCGCTCATTGTTCGTCCTTCCTGGCGGCGATACTGCTAGGCATCGCCGTCTTCATCATCTTCATCATCTTCATCATCTTCATCATCTTCATCGTCGTCATCATCGTCGCTGATCTGACCGTCGAGCACGATGGCATTGCTGACCAATTGGTGAATGCTGACGATCGAATCCATTTCAAACCCGTGCTCGGGCAAAAGTTTCGCAAACTGGGTTTTGCAGATGGCGCATATGGCGGCCAAGTGGGTGACACCATGCTCATCAGCGACCTGCTGAAGCGCCCGCATGCGCGGCTGGGCGCCCTTTCTGCGAATGTCCATCAACTCGTCGGTCAGCAAACCGCCGCCGCCGCCGCAACACAGGGTGGCTTCCTTGATCGTGTCGGCCGGCATGTCGAAATAATGGTTGCAGACCGCCCGCAGGATAGCGCGCGGAATTTCGAACTGCCCGCCGGGCGTGTCGCCCATGCGCGAGCCGCGCGCGACGTTGCAGCTGTCGTGGTAGGTTAGGCGAATGTGGTCGTTCTTTGATTTGTCGAACGTCAACGCGTCTTTCTCAATCAGATCGTAGGTGTATTCGCAAATGTGCTGCGGGATCGGGTAGTGCTGGTCGAGGAAGTCGAACGGCCCGGCCAGCGTGTTGAGGAACGCGTAGGCCGCGCGCCAGGCGTGGCCACACTCACCAAAGATTATACGCTTCACGCCCAATTCTTCAGCGGCCTTGCGGATGCGCAAGGCGAGTTCGCGCATGTTTTCATAAGAGCCGATGAACATACCGAAGTTGGCGGCCTCCGACGCATAGGAGCTGATGGTCCAGCTCTCGCCCATCTGGTGGAACACCTTGGCGTAGCCCAGAAGACCGTCCACATGAGGTTCGGCAAAGAAGTCGGCACTGGGGGTGACCAGCAATATGTCCGCGCCCTTGACGTTCAACGGGAGCTTTATTTCCAACCCGGTTTCGTCCTCCAGATCCTCTTCAAGATCTTCAAGCGTAGCCCTCAAGGCCTTTTCCTGCAGGCCCAGATTGTTGCCGATCGTCTGGACCTTGCCGATGATCTCATTGCAGTATTTTTGCCCCCTGCCCACCGTGTCCAGGATCTCCCGGGCGGCCATGGAGATCTCCGCTGTGTCGATGCCGTAGGGGCAATAGACCGAACAGCGGCGGCATTGCGAACACTGGTGAAAGTAGCTGTACCAGTCGTCCAGAACCTCCTCGGTCAAATCTGTCGCCCCCACCAGCTTGGGGAAGTATTTGCCGGAAAAGGTGAAGTAGCGCCGGTAGACGCTGCGCAGCAGATCCTGGCGTGCGACCGGCATGTTCTTTGGATCGCCTGAGCCGAGGAAATAGTGGCATTTGTCCGTACAGGCGCCGCATTTGACGCATGAATCCAGATAGACCCTGAGGCCGCGCGACTTGCCGACCAGGTCCCCGAGCTTGTCGATTGCACGCTCTTTCCAGTCCTCAACAAGTTCGCCGGGAAAGCCGATCTTTTCCTGGTGTTCCGCTGAAGCCGGGTAGGGCTTGCTGTCGGCCATTGCGCCTGGCGTCAGAGCAGGAACTTCCAGGGGATCGGCTGGGGCTTCGGCGGTTCGTGCGTTTCTGATTGCCAGCTCGACCATGGGTCAGGACCTTCCGCCGGTTTCAAGCTTTGCGGCCCAAGGAGCCAGGTGACGCCGTTCACGCGGATTGTCGACCTGATTTCGGCCGGGCGAGAAGAACAGGCCCGGGGCATGCACCAGTTTGGAGATGGGAAAGACGATCATCAGGAGCGCGACAAGGCCAAGATGCAGCAGCAAAATGGGATCAGGCGGCAGCGGTTGCCAGTCAAAATACATGAGGCCGAGGACGAAGGCCTTCAGAGCGACGATGTCGGTGGGGAAGACGTACTTCATGCCCAGACCGCTGAGGCCAATGGCCAGCAGCAGGGCCAGCATCAAATGATCGGACGGACCGCTGATGTAGCGGATGCGCGGCACCAGCAAACGGCGCGCCCACAAACCGGCAAGCCCGACCACCATGGCGAATCCCGCATAAACCCCAAACGGCTGGATCAACACCACCCAGGACCAGACCGGATCGGTGAAATAGCGCAGGTGTCTTAGCAGCACGAGCAGTAAGCCGAAATGAAACACCCAACCAAACAGCCAGATCCATTTGTTGGCCTTGAACAGGCTCTCAAACAGCACCGCCTCACGCAGGAGGCGCAGCACGACACCGCCTTGTGTGACCGGTGCAGGTGCGGTGGGAATTTTCAACGGCGCCGGAGTTCTGGCGAATTGCCATATGCGATGTGCCACCCCGACGATCAGGACCAACGTGGCCAGGTAGAACAACAGTGCATAGGTTATCGTCAGCACATTCTTCGCTCCGGTTCACCAGGAGAATGGCGGCTTGCTCTTTGGCTGGATCTTATGCCGCCGCTAGCTTCGCTTACACACAACCGGTTGGCTTGGGCAGGCCGGCGATCTTACAAGCCTGTTTCGCCGGACCGTAGGGGAACAGATGGTACATGTACTTGTTGTTGCCCTTATCCTTGCCCATGGATTTCTTGATTGATTTGATCAAGACGCGAACCGCCGGCGCAATCTGATATTCCTCATAATAGTCGCGCAGGAAATTGACGACTTCCCAATGCTCATCGGTCATTTCGATGTTCTCATCCTTGGCGATGATATCGGCAAGTTCCCGGCTCCACAGGGAGATGTCGGTGATGTAACCTTCTTCGTCATGCTCGACGGTGGTTCCATTGTATTGATAGGCCATTTTTGTTCTCCAGTTATCTTGAGTTCGCGTTACGTGGACCAAGAGCGATCAGAGCCACGCCTGTGTCCGCTCATGTTCGGCTGCCAGGTCGACAAAGCCGCCATAGTCCACCAGTTCAATTCCATCCAAGACGGTGTCCGCAGCAATGCCGCGGGCGCTAAGGTCGGGTGCAAGCGCACAGACCCTGCAGTTCGCCAGCGCCTTGCCGATCTCTTTGCCAAAGCTGCCGGCTTTTCGCGCCCCGACGACGCTGTCTTCGATCAGCAAGATCGTGTCACCCGCCGTCACGTGATCCAGACAGCTCTTAAAGGCGTTATTTTCAAACGGTGAGTTGCTGACCGTGTGCAATGTCGACATTGATCCCAATCTCCAGGTTAGAAGCTCAGCAGGACGTCCTGCTCACTCATCAACTTGCTGAGCTCGCCGCGGCCGACGACGCGCACTGACGGTTTCTCCTCATAGTCGTCATCCTCGTCCTCGTACATGATCTCCATCAAGTCGTCCGCAGTCAGGCCGCGCTCATCGAGAGCCTCCTGTTCCACATAGAGTTTGGTGATCTCAAAGTCGCCGAGGGCGCGGTAAGCCGGTGAAAAGTTTTTGATCCCGAGCCCTGATGTATCCTGTTGCTTGACGATTTGGAACACGCCATCGTCCAGAAAGGCCAAGCTCACATCCTGGTCAAACGCCGCCGAAATCAGAACAACCTCAAGGGATTCTACTGCATACACCGTCCCGTGCGGCGACTTGCGATTCACGAACATGAACTTCTTGACGACGCCACCCTCAGCATCCGGTGCTTCAATGTCCGACATTGCTCTGCACGTCCTTTCTCACTGGCTGGGTTCAGTCGCCAAACACCATCAGGCGATCGGCAATGATGCCGGCTTCGACCAGTTGACCAAGCCCGGAAATCCTGAAACCCGGAGCGATATTGTCGGCATCCTTGCCGGCCCGTTTCGCCTCGCTGGCGTCCAACACTCCGCGCCGCTGGGCAGCCGCGACACAGACCACCAGATCAAGCTGGTGTTCTTCGGCAAGTTCCGTCCAATTCTTCTGCAGGTTCCTGTCATCCTGCGGCGGCACCATCAGCCGTGTGCCGTTGTTGACGCCGTCATTGTAGAAAAACACACGGAAGATCTCGTGTCCCTTCTCCAGCGCCGCCTTGGTGAACTGATAGGCGGTGTCCGAAGCCTGATGCTGGTATGGTCCTTCGGTGACCAGAATTCCGAATTTCAAGAGCTTGTCTCCCCATGCAGAGGCCCGGGTGGCATTGCGTGATCTGCGTCAAAAGTGAACATGCGCGGAGGTGTTCATGGTGTGGCGGGCGCCTGTCCAGGTATCGAGATGAGGCTTGGTGAATGCCAGGTCTGTGAGTTTGAAGAAACGGGGCCAGCCTATGCGGTCGATCCATTC
>JAAEUE010000026.1 GCA_024227565.1 Alphaproteobacteria bacterium | reverse complement strand
GCTTGCTGATTGCGTTTTGCGCGGTTTTCCGCTTCAAGCCTCAAAGAGAAACCAGTGCGGGGGAAGAATATGTCTACCTGGATTACCATATGTGACACCTGCAAGCGTGAGGATTGGGAAGACACCGGGATGGACAAGACTGACGGCGAAGTGCTGGCAGATCTGGTCGAGGCCGCGGCACAAGGGTCCGGCGTTAAAACCCGGCGCGTGTCTTGCCTGATGGGGTGCAAACATAGCTGCAATGTTGCGGTGCAGGCGACCGGAAAACTGGCCTATACGCTGGGCGCGTTTGAACCAACCAATGAGGCCGCCGAGGGCATCGTTGCTTATGCCAAGGCACATGCTGCAAGCGACAGCGGACAGGTGCCCTACCGCGCATGGCCCGAGACCATCAAGGGGCACTTCATTACCCGCCACCCTCCGCTTGACGAGGGCCAATGAACCCCGTGCGCGATCATGGCGGCGGGCTGGATGCAGCAATCGCCCAGTATGGGGGAACGCGGGCCGACTGGATCGACCTTTCGACCGGTATTAACCCGATACCCTACCCGGTGCCGCAACTGTCTGGTGACATCTGGACCGCACTGCCGGATCAAGGCGCGGTTCGCGCGCTTGAGGCCGCAGCGCGCGACTTCTGGATGGTCCCTGATGACGCCGCTCTCCTCGCTGCGCCCGGTGCCTCGTCGCTTATTGCGGGCATCCCGCACCTGTTGCCCGCCGGACGGGTGCAGATCGCCCAGCGCTCTTACAACGAACACGAAGCCGCCTTTCGCGGGGCAGGCTGGCAGATCACATCCGACAACGCCGAGGCACGGGTGATCGTTCACCCAAACAACCCCACCGGCATGATGTGGAGCGGGCAGGATGAACACCCCGGTGATCGCACCCTTCTGGTTATTGACGAAAGCTTTTGCGACATTACTCTGGGCAATACTCATGTGCGCGAATTGACGACACAGCCCGGCGTAATTATCCTTAAATCTCTTGGCAAGTTCTGGGGCCTCGCGGGCCTTCGCCTTGGCTTTGCTATCGGTGACAAAATGATGATCGGCAGGCTGAAGGAAAGGCTTGGCCCCTGGCCGGTTTCCGGTCCGGCGCTGGCCGTTGGGCGCGCTGCACTTGAGGACATGCAATGGGCCAATTCCACCCGCCAGCGGCTTGCCGTTGACGTGGCGCGGATGGACGCAACCGTGCAAATGAAGGGTACCGAATTGATTGGCGGCACCGCCCTATTTCGTCTGTATCAGGTTGATAATGCGCTGAAATGGCAAGAGAAACTGGCCCGCGGCAAAGTTTGGAGCAGGGTCTTCCCCTATGACCAAAAATGGTTGCGTCTTGGGCTTCCCCCCGCCGACAGGTGGGGTCAGTTAGAGGCAGCATTGTGAACCACGCCACCCTCCTTTTCATCGCACTCATACTTGATGCAATCTTTGGTGAACCACGTTGGATATGGTCGCGCCTTGCCCATCCCGCCGTCTTGATGGGGCGCGCCGTGGACTGGCTTGATCGCACCCACAATTACGGGAATGATCGGTTTCGCGCCGGTCTGTTTGGCTTTGGTTTCCTTGCAATCAGCGCTTGGATTATTGGCTGGGTCCTTGCCGCTCTGCGCGGCGGTTTCGTGATCGAGGTGGTGCTTGCTGCCATGCTTATCGAGAAAAAATCGCTGGTGACCCATGTAAGGGCCGTGGCCGATGCTTTGCGTCTTTCAACAGGTGACGGACGCTTGGCAGTGGCACAGATTGTCGGCCGCGATACCTCGGAAATGGACGGGCCAGACGTCGCCCGCGCGGCAATCGAAAGTGCGGCCGAGAACCTCTCGGACGGCGTTATTGCCCCTGTTTTTTGGTTTCTCATCGCCGGTCTTCCCGGCCTGATGCTGTATAAACTGACCAATACGGCAGACAGTATGATTGGCTATCTGAACCCGAAATACGCAGATTTTGGCAAGGCGGCTGCGCGCTTTGACGATGCCCTGAACTGGATCCCCGCCCGCCTGACTGCTTTCTTGATCGTCGCCCTCTATCTTCAGCCGGGAGCCTGGAAAATCATCCGCCGCGACGCGCCCCTGCACCGCTCTCCTAATGCCGGCTGGCCCGAGGCGGCGACGGCCGCGGTCCTTGGTGTGGCCCTTTCGGGTCCGCGTTCATACGGCGGCAGACATCGTGATTTGCCGTGGGTAAACGGCGAAGGGCGGCGGGACGCAAATCCGACAGACATAGATCGGGCGACGGGGGTCCTTTGGCGGGTATGGGGCGCAGTTTTGCTGATTGTCGCAGCAATCGCATTTGCCTGAGCCCTCAAGCCTGCTAACGTGGCCCCAACATTATATTTTTTAGAGGGCTAAATCATGCGCAAATTCCTTTCCATTGCAGCCATCACTTTGCTTGGCGCAACCACCGCCCATGCGGACATACCATGTGGTGGTTCATTTTCTTCCTTCGTCAACGCGATGAAAAATGAAGCTACTCGCAAGGGGCATGACCAAGCGACGGTCAACGCCTTTTTCGCTTCGGTCCGGCACGATCCTGCAACTATTCGCGCCGACCGCGCCCAGGGGATTTTCCAAAAAACCTTCCTCGATTTCTCGCGTGCGTTAATATCTCAGAACCGGATGGACCACGGTCGTATTAACTTACGTAAATGGGACAGTGTCTTTGACACAATGGAAAGCCGTTATGGCGTCAGCCGCGGTGTTCTGACCGCATTTTGGGCGTTTGAGACTGACTTTGGCGCGGTTCAGGGCAATTTCAACACCCTCAATTCACTGGTGACCCTCAGCCATGATTGCCGCCGACCAGAACTTTTTCAGCCGCAGGTTTTCGCCGCCATCAAGCTTTATGAGCGTGGAGATTTCAGCCCCACCGGCACCAAAGGCGCCTGGGCAGGTGAAATTGGCATGGTGCAGATGCTACCTTGGGATATCATCGAAAACGGCGTTGACGGCGATGGCGATGGCAAGGTCTCGCTTAAAACCTCGCCGCCCGATGCGCTTTTGTCTGGGGCAAATATGCTGTCATCCTTGGGCTGGCGCGCGAACGAGCCTTGGTTGCAGGAGGTCACATTGCCCGCAAACCTCGACTGGTCGCAAACCGGCCTCAACCACTCAATGAAAGTCAGCCAGTGGGCCAGTCTTGGCGTGAAAGCGCGCAATGGCAACCTTGGGCCAAGTGGGCTGAAGGCGTCGATCCTGCTGCCGCAGGGACGCAAAGGTCCGGCCTTCATCGCTTATCCGAATTTCCATGTCTATTTTGAGTGGAACAAAAGCTTTGTCTACGTCACCACAGCAGCCTATTTCGCCACGCGGCTTGAAGGCGCGCCGGTCTATAACGCCGGCAATCCCGATCCGGCCTTGTCTGCAGATCAAATGAAGGCGCTGCAACGCAAGCTTACTTCGCTCGGGCATGATGTCGGCGGGGTGGACGGTATCTTGGGGGCCATGACCCGCGCCGCCGTGCAGGCCGAACAGATCCGCCTTGGCCTGCCTGCAGACGCCTGGCCAACCCGGGATTTGCTGAACGCGCTGTAAGGATAGATCAAGCGAAAGCGAGGATCCCACCGGGC
>JAAEUE010000025.1 GCA_024227565.1 Alphaproteobacteria bacterium | reverse complement strand
CTTCTTCTCCCACGGAGCACCGTAAGCCTTTTGCTGAGACGCTGTATAAGCACCGCCCCACGACGTGATCGTAAGATCAGCCGCAGAAGCAGCACCAACGCCAAGAGCAAACACGCTCGCAGTGGCCAGTGCCAATGTTTTAAGTGTCATTAAAGTATTCTCCCTTAGTTCATGTGGCTTTCGCCACCTCCCTTGGCGGTATTTCCCCGCCAACTCCTCAAAAAACGGATTATCCTTACGTTCGCATTGGACACCCGCGAAAAGCGCAATGTGCGGCTGGTCTCTCCCTGCCCTACGCCAAGTGCATAGGATCGAGGGCACGGCAGTCTTCCGTGTGCCACCCGATCGTAGCACTCGTGCCTTCGGCCAGCGAAGCATGACCATAGGTGTTCGGAATCTTCACAATGAAATCGTCGTGACCGGCCACTTCCATTCGCGTACGGATGTGGTCTCCGAGGTAGATCAGTTCTTTGATCTGACCCTTCAACGTGTTTGGAACATCGCCGCGCTTCGGATTGACCAAGACCCGCTCTGGCCGCAGAGAGAGCATGGTCTTTGCATCTTTCCCATCGGTCGACACATTCAGAGCGTTGACCGTTTCGCCGCTGTCGAGCTTAATCTTGCAGTTGCCGTCCTTGCCTTCGCTGACAACCGTACCATTCAGCTTGTTGTTCTCGCCAATAAACTGGGCGACAAAGCTGTTGTCCGGGCGTTCATAAAGATCGTCAGGAGAGGAAAGCTGCTGGATCACGCCGTCATTGAAAACGGCGATCCGATCCGACATGGTGAGTGCTTCCGATTGGTCATGCGTCACGTAAACCACAGTAACACCTAGGTTTTCGTGGATGTGCTTAATCTCATACTGCATCTGTTCGCGCAGCTGCTTGTCGAGCGCGCCGAGCGGCTCATCCATCAACACCAGATCAGGCTCAAACACCAAGGCGCGCGCCACAGCAATACGTTGCTGTTGGCCGCCGGAGAGCTGTGCCGGGCGCCGGTTACCGAACGCCCCCAACTCCACCAGGTTCAATACATTCTGAACCCGCTCTTCAACTTCCGCCTTGCCCATCTTGCGCACCTGCAAAGGAAACGCCAGGTTTTCCGCCACAGTCATGTGCGGGAACAGAGCATAGTTCTGGAACACCATGCCGATACCACGTTTGTGGGGAGCCACATTGTTGATCGGCTGATCGTTCAAGAATATCTCGCCGTTCGTCGCCGGCTCAAAACCAGCCAACATCATCAAGCAAGTGGTCTTGCCTGAACCCGAAGGGCCCAACATGGTCAAGAACTCGCCTTCGGCGATATCGAGGTTCAGGTCCTTAACAACGAGGATTTCACCATCGTAACTTTTCTGAACCCCGGTAAACCGGACCATGTGTTTACCGTTCGCAGCATTATTCGCCATGTAGACGCCCCTAACCTCACTGTGAATGCCGGCTCTTAGGGCCAGCTCCGTTCTTCCCTCTTACACCTTAGTCGAAAATCAACCCTTGGCGCAATCACCCAAATCTGGCCGAAAAGCTAGTATCTCCGAACAGCGGAGACACAACCGCCCCCTCACCGGCCAGATTTGATTATCCCCTGGAGCCAGGCAGGGATGATTGGTCAAACGCGACAACCAGATGTCGCCTGCCGACAAGCATCGATTGGTTTAGGTCTTAGAAATTGTCCTCACACCAACAACAACACAATGATCGACAGTCATGAAAAACACACTCAAAGCCAGAACCGAGCGGTTTCAAACAAGGCTAGCAGACAACAATATCGATGTCGCCGTATTGACCGACGAGGACAGTATTTCCTGGCTGGCCGGGTTTTGGGGCTATCTCGGTATTGAGTTTGGCCGCCCCTCAATGATGCTGGTGCCGAAGGACGGCGACCCCATCGTCATCACGCCGCTCATGGAAAGCGACATGGTGAAAGCCATGACATGGGTTGAGGATGTGCGCAGCTGGGAAGACCCGCGCGGTGCAAGTCATTGGGACGAGATTCTGAGCTCGGCGCTGGGCGGAAACAGCGCCAAGACCATCGGATTGGAAAAGCTGAAGACACCCGCGTTGATTTCCGCGCACCTGGACACATCTCACAGCGCATCGAAGTTTGCAGACGTCAGCGCCATTCTCACCCACATGCGCATGATCAAAAGCGCAGAGGAAATCGAGATCATGCGCCAGGCTGGACAAATTGCCATTGCCATGCTGGAGGGCGGTCGTTCTGCGCTTGGCGAAGGGGTACCTGAATATGAGGTCGCGTTGGCCATCATCAATGCCGGAACACGAAAAGCGGCCGGCTTTTTGACCGATGCCGGCCTAGATGCCTTCATCTCGCCAACGGTTCACAATCTTCAGGTTTTGCAGTCCGGCGCTGACACGGCAATGGTGCACCGGCGTTCCTCGGTAAAAACTCTGAAGCACGGTGACCCCGTCTACATGTGCTTCTGCGGCATGGTGAACTTCCGGCAGTATAAGCTCGGGTTTGACCGGGAGTACTTCATCGGCAGTTGCACGGATGAGGAAGCGAAAACCTATGAGGTGTGTATTGCCGCCCAGAAAGCGGCATTGGATGCAGTGCGGCCCGGTGCGATTGCCGAGGACGTGCATGAGGCTGCCAACGAAGTCTACCGCAGCGCGGGCTTTTCCCCCGGTTACCGAACCGGGCGTGCAATAGGTATATCGAACCTGGAAAGCCCAGAGCTCAAAACCGGAGACCGCTCGGTCCTGCAGGCGGGCATGACATTTGCCGTCGATGGGGGCATCACCGTGCCTGGCAAATACGGCGCGCGGGTTGGCGATTCAATCGTGGTTACAGAGGATGGCTTTGAGTTCTTCACCCCCTATCCAAAAGAGCTGAGCATCGTCTGATGGCCAAACTCACGCTGGCCCTCTTTCAGAACGATACGGTTCCTTGCAGTCCTGAAACCCAGCTGACGGCGCTTGACGCTGCTCTTGCCGAGGCGGCTCAGGCGGGCGCCGATCTGTTGATCACGCCTGAGCTTTTTTTGTGTGGATACAATATCGGCGATCAGGTGTCGCAAGTTGCAGAACCCCAAGATGGGGAAAGCCTGCGACGGGCCGCTGAGCTTTCCAGCCAGCACGGCGTTAATTGCCTCATCGCCTATGCCGAGCGGGAGGGGCAAGCGGTTTACAATTCGGCCTGCTTGCTGCCGGCGGACGGCAGCGCGCCGGTCAACTTCCGAAAGTTGCATTTGTCCGGCCGTTACGAGCAGGCTCAGTTCACACCGGGAAACGACATCGTCACCGCCGAGGTCGACGGCATCACGGTGGCGCCGCTCATTTGTTATGATGTGGAAATTCCAGAAGCTGTGCGAGCTGCAGCCCGCGCCGGTGCGGCTCTGGTGATGGTGCCCACCGCGCTGCGGGAGCAATATAGCCATCTCACCGGCACCATGATTCCCACCCGGGCGTTCGAAAACGGGGTTTACGTTGCCTATGTGAACCATGCCGGCTCGGAGGGGCAGTTTGCTTACTGCGGCCTGTCCAGACTGGCTGGACCGGATGGACAGATCTCAAGCGCCGGCTCAGAAGCTTGCGTGTACATCTGCACGCTGGATACAGCCGAGATCGAAAAAGCCCGCGCCGAGCTCCCCTATTTGAAGGAGGCCCGGCGCGATTTGTGAATGTGGTGAGCGTTAGTTGCTCAGATAGACCATCTCGGCCAGAATATCGCCGATCTCCTGGAACGCGGTCTGGAGCTGGCTGGTGGTGTTCGCCGTGAAGGCATACTTGCCATCGGCCTCATCGTCAGGGTTCTTCGGTGAGGCACATCCCTCGAGCCGGTCGATCGTGTCGTCGTCGTCAAGGTCGAAGGCAACGGTCACCACTATGATGCCCTCAGCCTTGGCGTTTTCACACTGTTGCTCAAGGTTGTACTCGCCGTTGGTTTTATCCATTGGCCAATCGGGATCGCTGGTTTCTGGGTTGTCTTGGCCCGCACCATTTTTCCTGTAGGCCGGCACGGTCTGCGCGCCATCCGTCAGCAACACAATGGCTTTCATTACGCGCTGCTCAGGATCTTCATGGGTGATCTTGTCGTAGGTTGCCCCTCCAGGGAACACGGAGTTGGGGGAAATGGAATGCCAGCCGAACTGGAACCCGGAGGAGATGTGCGTGCCGCCGTCCGGCTCCCAGGAATTGAGATCGGAAAGCAACGTGCCAGTCACACTTGTCAGCTCACGCATCGCCAGCATGTCGCTGCACTTGTAGCTGCGGTCAGCGTTGTAGGATCCTTTGTCATACCACAGATCTTTCTGCTGCCAGCGATGGCGCTTCCCGTCGGTCGGTTCGGTGTCCGTCGTATTGTTCTTCTTTCTGCCGGAAAAGCAGCTTTCAGCCCTGGTGTCGCCGACGAGCTTGTTATAGCTCTCGTCGGTCACATGCTTGTTCATCAGACTGGCTTTGACCCCATAGGAGAACGGCACAAGCGAAAACTCGATATCATCCGAGGTCCCGCCGCTGGCCGTATGCAAGCTATTGATCAGATCCTTCGCCGCATTTCTCATCGTGACATATTTCTTCGCGCCATTGAGATAGTCATCCATGGACCCTGAGTAGTCGAGAACCAGGGAAATCTCCGCCGTGCCAACCTGAGGCACCAGCGCCGTCGCGTCCGATTGCAGCTGCATCTCGTCGACGGTTTGTCCCGACAACATGCTGGACAGCTGCATGAATGCCGTATCGACCGACAGGGTCTCATCGGCGCTGATCACGTTGTTGCTGATGGAAATGAGGTCGCTGGGGACAGTCATTCCGTACCGGGCTGCGTCGAAGTTTGCCTCAAAGAATGCCTTGCCAAGATCTTTGCGATCCTGAGCGTCGGCCAATCTCAGTGAGCCGGCCGCCAGCACCGCAGAATCAAGCGCAACCTGCAATTCGTGCTTGGCCACCACACCGCGACCATAGTCAACGGCCATGCCTGCTACCATCATGAAAGGAACGACTGCAAATCCAAATATGATTGCAATGTTGCCGTCCTCGTCTGACCGGAATTTCTTTAAATACTTCAACATGATTTTGGCCAACCTTGTCGTCTCTACTGATGGGTACAAACTTTTAGTGGCGTATAATTACGCTCAACCCTATGACATTCCGTAAATAGAATGCGCTCATCTCTATGGAAAAATTTTAGAACTGATTAACAATTCAAGAACAGGCGATTGATCGTCCGGACCTGGCACACCCCCTCCCTAGCCTATGGTAGGCTCTGCAAACCCTCGGACAGGTGGCTATCGCGCCTAAGGGGCAAAAGGGAGCACAAAGCCTATGGAACTCGGGAACTTCTCACTCAGCCTCGCTGTGAAGGACCTCGCCGCCTCGCAAGCCTTTTACGAGAAGCTGGGGTTTGCCGTCATCGGCGGCGATGCCGGCCAAGGCTGGCTCATCCTCAAAAGCCCAGCCTGCGTGATCGGCCTGTTTCAGGGGATGTTTGAGAACAACACCCTGACCTTCAACCCAGGCTGGGACGCAAACGGGCAGACATTGGATGGTTTCACCGACGTGAGGGACATCCAAAGGCAGCTCAAAGCAGATGGCGTGGAGATGCTGAGCGAAGCCGATGAGGCCACCTCAGGCCCGGCCAGTTGCATGGTGCTCGATGCAACCCGGTCCTCATCGACCAGCACGTTTAACCTGCCGCCAGCGCCAGGATTTCCTTCACCTCCGCAGGTGACGGGATGGGCCGCGGATTGCGCGGGATCCACGGGGTTTTCATGGCCCCTTCGGCAATCGCCTCAAACTGATCTGTGCCAACGTCCACCGCCGCCAGAGAGCGCGGCATGCCAAGACCGCCGATGAACCCATCCAAAACCTCGCCCGCGTCTTCGCCGGGCCGGCCCATGATCTCAGACACAATCGCCTGGCGCTCCGCGTTGGCCGGTTTGTTCCAGGCCATCACGGCGGGCAGCATGATGCAGGAGGTGTGGCCGTGGGGCACACCGAACAGGGTGCCCAGAATGTAGCCAATGCCGTGGCTCGCCCCCATGGGCACCCCGCTGGCAATCGGCGCCATGGACAGCCAGGTGCCCATCTGGCAGTCGAGCCGGGCCTGCAAATCCTGCGGGTCTTCCATCACCCTGGGCAGGCCCTTTGCGAACAGGGCCAGGCCCTTCATGGCCTGGGCATCGCCATAGGCGTGGGCTTCGCCTGAGCAGATCCCCTCCACACAATGGTCCACCGCGCGAATGCCGGTGGAGATCCACAGCCATTCCGGCGTGTGCACCGTCACCGCGGGGTCGAGGATCACCGTTTGCGGCACCACGGTGGGATGTTTGAAGAGCTCCTTGGTTTTGGTGCGCTCGTCCGTGACCCCCGCCAGCGCGCTGAATTCGCCCCCTGAGAGGGTTGTGGGCACCGACACCTGGCGCACCGTTGGCGGGGCACACAGGGTCACACCGGCGTCTTTGTCGGCTCTGAGGGCATCCATGCCTTCAATGGTCGATATGTCGTTGGCCAGGCACATTTGCACCGCCTTGGCGCCGTCCGTGATGGAGCCGCCGCCGAAGGTGACAATCAGGTCGATCTCAGCCTTCCGTGCCATCAACGTTGCGGCCAAAACGGCCGATCGCGGGGTGTGCGGCGGCATGGCGTCGAAGGTGGCCACGCAGCGCGCACCAAGCGCGGCCTGCACCTTGGCAATCTCATCTGTGGTGCGGTTTAAGGTTCCGCTAACCATAAGGAACAGGCGCTTGGCGCCCAAACGTTCTGCGGTTTGGGCAATTGCCTCGGCGGCCGGTTTGCCAAAGATCACGTCATCCATTTCGGCAAACACGATGTGGCCTGCTCCTGTCATCTTGTTCTCCCTTGCGCGGCATTATCTGCTAACAGAACACGCTAGATGGCACAGGCACCAGACAGTGAACCCGCACGCCCAGGCGCGCCGCGATACTCGCGCAAGCAAGCGCCGGAACGCAAGCGCCTGTTGATCGAGGCTGCCGTTGCCTGCCTGGCCGAAGGCGGCATCGCCGGGTTCACCGTGGAGCGCATCTGCAAGAAGGCCGGCATTTCCAAGGGTCTGATTTCACACCATTTTGACGGCAAGGAAGACCTTCTGGCCCAAACCTATGAGGCGATGACCGCCAATCTGGATGGGTTGGGAGCTGCACAAATTGGCCGCGAAAATGTATCGCCGCGTCAAGCGTTGCGAGATTTCGTGGCGGCAAACTTTGATCCGAAGGTTTTTGACCGCACCCAGCTCAAGGCTTGGTTGGCCGTGTGGGGCGAAACCGCCAGCAATCCCAAGCTGGCCGCCATCCACAAGGCCCGCTACGTGGTCTATCACGACCGGCTCAGCGCCCTGATCAGCGCCATTGCCACCGAGGATGGCCGCCAAGTGGATGCCGGCCTGCTGGCCACCATGCTCATCTCGCTGATTGACGGGCTATGGCTGGAATGGTGCCTGGATGAAAAGATCCTGCCCCGGCAAAAGGCGCTGAGTGCGGTCTACCACCTGCTGGAGCCGCACTTGGGGGCGTTGCAGCCCTAATCGTCCCTTCAAGCCGTCACCCCGGAATTTGCGCGAGCAACTATCCAGGGCCCATGGGCCGCAGAAAACGGAGCCAGCCGCTGTGGATCCCCGCTTTTGCGGGGATGACGGAGAGGAGGGCGCGAGGAGGCTTTCCACTCCCCGCATCCCTGCGAAAGCAGGGGCGCGGGAAAGTGGGACCGTTCCCATCTCGCATTTTGCCACTAAAAAGTTGAGAACTACCGGCTTATCTGACAGTTTTTGTTCATCTTCAGCCGCAGAAAACTGCCAAAAACAGCGATTCTGCGAAACGAACCCAAATTTGCGTAAGCTCCTGATAGAACAGTCAAATTCGGGCTATTTGGCCTATTTGAGTGAGATTTTTGTTCATATTCGAAGGTTGCTCTAGCTCGCCAGCGCTGTCTTCGCCTGTTCCTCAACGCCGGCTTCCCAGCCCAGGATCGCCCGCTTGCGGGTGATGCCCCAGTGGTAGCCGCACATCTTGGCGCTTTTGCCGAGCACCCGGTGACAGGGCACCACGAACGAGATCGGGTTGCGCCCCACTGCGCTGCCCACTGCCCGGGCGGCATTGGGCTTTCCGATGTGGGCGGCCACATCCGAGTAGGTCGAGGCCCGGCCAAGCGGAATGCGCAAAAGCGTCTTCCACACGCTGGTTTCGAACTCGGTGCCGATCAGCACCACGCGCAGGGGATCGTTGGCCTGCCAGCAGGCCGGGTTGAAGATCCGTTCAGCATAAGGCGCCGTCAGCGCCTCATTGTGCACGTAGTCCGCATTGGGCCAGCGCCCGGACATGTCCTCAAACGCCGCCAGCTCATCGCCCTCGTCTGCGAAGGCGAGCCCGGCCAGGCCATGTTCGGTGACCATGAGCAGAACCGTGCCGAACGGGCAGGTGTGAAAGCCATAGGAGATCTGAAGCCCGGCGCCCTTGGTTTTGTAGGACCCCGGCGTCATCGCCTCGTGGGAGACGAAGAGATCGTGCAGGCGGCCTGGGCTGGACAGGCCTACTTCGTACGTGGTGTCGAGCACCGAGGCGCTGTCGCGCAGCAGGCTGCGGGCGTGGTCTATGGTGATGGCCTGCAGGAAGCCTTTTGGCGAGATGCCGGCCCAGCGGGTGAACAGCCGCTGCAAATGAGCCGGGCTGAGGTTCACCTGGCGGGCCAGCTCATCAAGAGACGGCTGCTCACGCCAGTTTTCTGAAAGATGGCTGATGGCGCGTTGCACATGGGCATAGTCCCGTGTGGTTTCACCGGCGGTGGAGGCCAGAGGGGCGGGTGCGCCGGTGGCCAGGTGGTCTATGCGTGTCTGGTTCATGGCTCAGAACTTATGGCGCAGGCGGCGGCCATTCCACCCGTTTCCTGCGCTGGTGGACAAAAATCTCACCGGGTCCGGGCCAGCGCGGTTCTCAGCTCGCCCGCCAGGGTCTCCAGCTGATCGGGGCCCAAGAAGGCCCCAAGCTGCAACCGCTTGCCATGAGAAGTGAGCCACAGCGGCCCGCAGGTTTCCAGGTCCTCGTTGATTTCAAGCTCAACCCGCACCCAATAGGGCTGCAGGCGCCATTCCTTGGGTGCCCGGCGCCCTTCCACCCGGCGAATGACCAGAGTGTCGGGAAAAAGCTCGATGGATTCATAGTTGCGGACTTGCGCATAATTGACCTTGAAGGCCCAATAGATCAGCAGCACATCCAGCCCGAAAAACCCGAACACCGGCCAGGCGCCGATCATCCAGAACGCAATCCCGGCCACAAAGCTCACCACGCTGATGGCCGCCATGAGCACCAGGAAGCCTTGCCGGTTCATCGACCGGTGCGGGCGCAATATGGCCGAATAGCTGGGCCGGGCGCCAGGGGCAGGTCGCGCGATGGTGGGGACGCTGGTCATCTTGGCGCCCAGTATAGCCCTAGAGCAACCTCCGGTCAGGCGGAATCGACTGAGCGGAGATAAGTTGCTCGCCCGTACGGAAAATCTGGGGCATCTTCCGCTCAACTTGAGCGGAAGTTGCCCTAGTTTTCCCCAAGCTGAAGAAGCCTCCGTGTTGACAGAGCGCCGCAGATGGCAACTTCTGGGGACGGCCAGCACAGCGGAGACCAACCAAAGCCATGGCGCGATTGTCCAAAATGACCCGGGCGGAGATCCATGAGTTCTATGCCCGCCTGCGCGCCCAAAAGCCCGAACCTCAAGGCGAACTGCACCATTCCAACCCCTATACCCTACTGGTGGCCGTGGTGCTTTCGGCCCAGGCCACAGATGAGGGGGTCAACAAGGCCACAAAACTGTTGTTTGAAGAGGCCGACACGCCGGAAAGGATGGTGGCTCTGGGCGAAGGCCATGTGCGCGACCGCATCAAGTCCATCGGGCTCTACCGCAACAAGGCCAAGAACGTCATTGCCCTGTCGCAGCAGCTGATCGCCAACCATGGCAGCGTGGTGCCCGAAGACCGCGACGCCCTGGTGGCCTTGCCCGGCGTGGGGCGCAAGACGGCGAACGTGGTGCTGAACATGGCGTTCGGCCACAAGACCATGGCCGTGGACACCCACATTTTCCGCATCGGCAACCGGGTTGGCCTGGCCCCGGGCAAGAACGTGGATGAGGTGGAGCAGAAGCTTTTGAAGGTGACGCCAGATGAATTCATGCTCCACGCCCATCATTGGCTGATCTTGCACGGGCGCTATGTGTGCAAGGCGCGAAAGCCCGATTGCGCGGTGTGTGTGGTCCATGATCTGTGCAAGTTCAAGGATAAGACGCTCTGAAGATCGCGGTCTGGCGTCAACCTCCAAAACCCGCCGATAACCTTGCAATCTTGCTGCCGTCCCTCTTGCGAATCACGGTATAACCGCCATGGTTAACCCAACCATTTAGACGATCCACCGGACGTCCGGGCCGAAGCGAGGCGAATATGTCAGAACATTCCTATTCCAACTTCTCCAAGCAAGAACGCCAGATATTGGACGTCCGCTACCGCGAGATCACGCAAGTGATCCACGCCCTGGAAGAAGAAGGCCGCGCCATCGAGGCGCGCCTGGAGGCGCTGGACGCCATGGACCAGATTTTCGCCGACACCGACCAGCAGCTGGAAAAGGCCCGCACCAAGCAGCGCCAGACCAACACCGAGGTGATGGACACCATGCGCAACCAGCTGCAGCGCGCCCAGCCCATGCAGGCCAGTGGCGGCGGCGCTCAGGCCATCCGCTAGGCTGTTAGACTGCAGCTAAGCTGCTAATTTAAAAGTGAATGTAGAGGATCGCGCCAGACGGCAGCGGCTATTTTTTGGCGGCTTTCGAGATCTTGGTGAGATTTTCATTGCGTGCGTCGCGGGCCAGTCTCAGGGCGCGCAATTCAGCAGTTTTGGCGCTACGCCGGCGCTGTTCTTCCTGCTTTTCCTTCGCCGCTATTCTCGCTTTTTGTTCCTGCAGGGCCTGTTTTTCTTGAGCGGTTGGTTTTGAGAGAAACTGCATGAAACTGGACCTTACATTTTACGCGGGACGGACAACTGGGCAAATAAGGCCGCGCCCAGCTTTAGAGCCGGGCGCGGCCAGGGTATCAATTAATCAACGGAGGACAGGTTTTCAGCCGCCATTTTGCCGTCGCGGCCGGACTGAAGCTCATAAGTGACCTTCTGGCCTTCGTTCAGCGTGCTCATGCCGGCGCGCTCAACAGCAGAAATGTGGACGAAAGCGTCCTTAGAACCGTCTTCTGGCTCGATGAAGCCGAAGCCTTTGGTTGTGTTGAAGAATTTTACAGTACCTGTAGGCATAGAATGTTCCTTTAGAACAATGAGTGGGGTGTCGTGTCCCGCACCATGCGGAAACGCGACCAGTTTAACGTTCACATTGTCAGGAGATATCCAAGCCAATTCGAGAAATGGCTATTTCAGGTAGCGCAAAACAATTTCATGGACGTATGCCGATTATATAGGCCAATGGGTCCAAAATTGATAGGGCGGCGTGACAATTTGTTTTGCAGGCCGCAAATTTGCAATTTCCCGGCGTTGCCGCGGGCCGGCAACCGCCGTAACCTGCGGGCGCAAACAAATCAGGAAGGTGCAGGACGATGGCAAGGGTTCATGTTGTGGCGGTGATCACCGCAAAGCCGGGAATGCGGGGCGAGGTTCTGGCGGCGTTTCAGGCCAATGTGCCGGCGGTGCATGCCGAAGAGGGCTGCATCGAATATGGCGCGACGGTTGATGTGTCCGACGCCGGACCGATCCAGACCAAGTTTGGTGAGGACACCTTCGTGGTGGTGGAGAAATGGGAGAGCTTGGATGCGCTCAAGGCCCATGCAGCGGCGCCCCATATGGCAGCTTATGCGGCGAAGGTGAAGGACCTGCTGGCGGCGCGGGCGGTGCATGTGTTGGAGGATGCGTAGGGGACGAGCCGGTATTCCGATATCCAATTCTACGTCATTTTTGCCTTGGAAGCCGATAGAGCCGAGATGGCCGAAGTTGTGATGCATTCGGATGAAGCCGAAAGGCTATTTTGTGCCAATAACGCCCCTGCACCGAGTTGGATCAGGTCAGTGCACAGGGCCCCTGCTGAATGGAATTTTTCAATATGTGCTCAATAGAACCAATCAGAAGTGCTCTTCTGTCCTACCAATGAACGGTGCCGCTGAAGCCCACCACGTGAATGTCAATTTTGGACTTGCCCGTGAATGAGCCCGAAGGGCCTGGCGGAATGTTCAGGTTCGTGTCGTCGAAGAATACGTGCGCGTAGCTGGCCTTCATTGTCAGCATCTTCATCACCCGATGGCTCACTCCAACGCCAAGTGTGACGCGCTCACCGTCTGGAGAAATGCTGCTGGTGCCTCCATCTGAGACCGCCGTTGTGTAGCCGACACCAGCGCCTATGGTGGTCTTTTCGTCAATCATATAGCTGGCGCCAGCAAAACCGGAGTATGTATCTTCCCAGCCCTGCGGGCGAACTGTGGTCAACCCCGGCGTCTGAACAACGATGGCATCGAACAGGCTCCAGTTGGCCCATTCGAACGTACCGTGCAAGGTGAGATAATCGTTCACCTTATGGGAAAGGCTGGCCGTCAAGATGTCTGGGGACGTGAAGTCAAACTTCGACGGCACCTGCGGGAGCGGTGTGCCTTGAATGCCTGATCGGCCTTTAAGCTTGTGTTTTATCCGGGATCGGTAACCCACGCCAATCGTTGTCTCTTCGTTGGGCTCAAACAGAACGCCCGCCGTGAAACCGACACCCCATCCATCACCCAGCAAAAAGCCTGTGCCGGTGGGGGGGGCGAAAGGCGGCACCGGGTTCGGCTGAACGTTCTGAAGGTTGGCATCAAAGTACTGCACTTGCAGACCACCGCCAATCGTGACCCAATCGGCCAGGCGGTAGGCGAACACTGGATTAACATTCATTGCTCGCATGTTTGTCTTGGTAACTTGAAACCTGCCCAACCAGGCCTGGTTGGCTTCAATGTCCACGGCAAATGGCCCGGTTCCGCCAATGCCCACGCTCAGGTTTTCGGTCAGGCCATAGCTTGCGTAGAATGCAGGCGCCAGTGCAGCGGCAGGCGCCATGTTCCCCGTATTGGGTGTTCCACCAATCGGCATCATAAATGGGGAGGTCGCGGCAGTGCCCCGGAGTTCCACGTCTGGAAAGAACACGCGGAAATCGCCGGTGATATCAACCTTGGAATTGTTGATGATCGTGGCTGGATTATAGAAAAGGTGGCTGGAATCATCGCTCCGCGATGCCGAACCTGCAAAACCTGTCATCATTGCAGATGTGGACTGCTCCCGGATGTAGAAACCGGCAGCATCCGCCGTGTTGGACGCGCCAAATCCGGACAGACCGATCACACAGCCGCCCAATAACCCCCACTTGATGGTGTTTGACATACCAGCCCCTCTGGTGTTCTTTTACTCACACTGTTCGACGTGAGCACCGGCATTAATGCCTGATTGCTTCAGCTTCCCCAAAAGCATGGTGAAACACCGCTGGAAAAAAAGCAAGGGCGGTGGCGGTAAGTTTAATTGGCGACCTGACCCTTAAACATCTTTCAAAATTGGCCTAATGAAGCATCGTGCGCTAGCAGTTAGATTTACGCAGAATATTGTTAAATGGAGAAGGGCTGTCATTCTTGCCAGCGTTGCGATGACTGTCATTGTGGCGTTTGGCAGTGTTTATTTACAATTCAACTCTGACCCAAGAGCCTATTTCAGCAAGAACAGTGCTGAACGCGTTTTGCTGGAAAATTATGAGCGGGAATATGGCCGCAAGAGCACAGCCGTGCTGATGCTCGTGCCAAGCGATGGCAACGTTTTATCGCCTGAGACACTTGCAGCCGCTGCCGACGCGGTGCGCAGTCTGCGTGCGGTACCCGGTGTGACATCTGTCCAGTCTCTCTTCAGCGCGCTAAAGGGCCTGCGTCCCGAAGCCAAGTCCGAGATGCCTGACGTTGAATTCGTTCGTGCGGTGTGGGCGAAACAAAAACCCCTGCTTCGCCCCTTCATGTCGGTTGAAGGTGGGGTCATGGCAGCAATTGCCCTCATCGACGCCAATCAGGTCGACATCGTAAAAGCCGTCGATACGATCCGGCAGGTTAAACGCCGACTTCAAATCGATCGCCAAGATATAAGTTTCAAGATTTCCGGTGAGGCTGCCCTGGATGCAGCCTTCATGGAGGCAATTGTTCAGGACATCATATGGATCGCCCCGATCCAGATTGGCCTGATCATCTTGCTGCTGATGATCTGTCTGCGGTCGATCATGACAACACTGGTTTTGTTGATCGTGATGGGCTGCGCGATCGCGATTACAATGGGCGCTGCCGGTTGGTTGGGGCTCCAGCTTAACGGAGTGACCAGCGCCACGCCGATGATCTTGCTTGGATTGGCGGTTGCGACCTGCATTCATCTCCTGATCGCCTGGCAGCAGGAAGTGCGGTCGCGCGGCGACAGTGCCTCGGCTCTGGCCAACTCGATCCAAATCAACGCGTTCCCTGTGTTTTTGACCATCCTCAGCACAGTGATTTCGTTTCTATGCCTGAATTTCTCCGCGTCACCGCCCTTTCAACAACTGGGAAACTTAATCGCGTTCGGGCTCGTGATCACCGGCGTCTTGGCGTTCACTCTCTTGCCGGCGCTGACCTCCTTTCTAACCGCCAGGGCCATTCCTCGGGGTTCCCTTTTGGAGGCCGTGTTTTTTAAGGTTGGCCATTACGTCGTTCGTCATCGGGCAGTGTTCGTTCTCGTTCTGATTTTCACAAGCTGCGTGGCCGGTTGGGGATTGACCAAGCTCACGTTCGACGATCGTTTCTCACACTACTTTTCAGAACGCTTTGAGTTTCGCCGCGATACTGACTTCATGGAAAAGCACCTGACGGGCCTCAGTGTTTTGACCTTCCCGCTTTCCATCAAAGAGGCGGCAGGCGAACCTAGGGCACCATCGGTTCAGCATGTGGTCGGTTTTGCCGGCTGGCTGGCACAACAGTCAAAAGTGACGCGGGTTGACGGATACTCGACCATCGCCCGGCAGGTTCTGGATGGTGCCGCGTCACAGTCTGCGCTCAACGGTGTGGAGCCCACAATAACTGCGGTTCTTTCCAACGCCAGCTCGGCGGAAATCAGACAGCTTGCGAAACGCTCAAAAGCTTGGTTGGGAACCCACGCGAGGGGGCTATCGGAAGGTCCGGTGGGAACGACCCTTCTTGCGGCTTATCTGTCAGAGCGCAACCTGAACGCCATGCTGCTTGGGACGGTCGCAGCATTGGTGCTGGTTTCGCTCATCTTGCTGTTTGCGTTGGGCAATGTGCGGCTGGGTGTGATCAGCCTCGTGCCAAATCTGGTGCCCATGCTTTTGGCCTATGGGGCATGGGGTCTGACCCTTGGTGAGATGAGTTTTGCTGCGACCGTGGTTATGGCCCTGACGTTCGGCATTATTGTTGACGACACCGTGCACTTTTTGTCCAAGTACAGCCGTTACCGGAAGGGAGCGAGTGTAGAGCACGCGGTGGCGCAAAGTTTCCGCACAGTAGGCGTTGCGATCACCGCCACAACTCTGGCCGTGGCCAGCGGCTTCCTGGCTCTTTGCTTTTCCGGTTTTCTAGTCAACCAGCACCTGGGTCTGCTCACGCTCCTGATTGTCTGTGCCGCGTGGCTTGCCGTGCTTTTTTTGTTGCCAGCCCTGCTGTCTTATTTGGATGCATCTCGATCTAAAACCGACGATACCATTCATAACAATCAGCAAGTGTAAGCGGCAATGGCCGCGCAGAATGGCCTAGCGCTTCGGATGCCTTCTTGGAGGAAACGTTCCGATTTGCGTCCTGCAGCGCTTTTAACGATTCCCTTGTGTAGAGAGGGGGCGAAGCGGTGAGGCGACACCACGCGGCGAGTATCGGCAAACCCAACGCAGCAACCCAAATAGGAAACGATATGCGTGGCCCCGGTTTTCCAGAAACGCGCTCGCAAAGGCCTGCCAGTTCTTTCATCGTCGCGAACTTTCCCGACAGAATGTAGTTCTCGCCGGTCGCTCCCCGGGTGAGTGCTGCAACGCAGGATGCCGCGACGTCCCGTGCATCAACCCAGTCAAAGCCGCCGTCAACAAGCGCCGGCAAGTTTGAGTTGAACATCTGGCTCAGCATCTTGCCGGCATAAGAACTGCCATAGTCATAGGGGCCGATAATGCCTGTGGGATTCAAGATCACCGCGTCCAAACCTGCCGTTATTTTCTCCCTCACCGCCTGCTCCCCGAGATACTTGGAGCGATCATAGGAAAAAGCATCGGCACTCGGCCGGTCTGCAGTTTCGTCGAGTGCCGGACGATCTGGATCAGAGCTGAAGGCATGAATGGAGCTAACGTGCACCATTCTTGCCCGCAGTTTCAGGCACGCATCTGCCACAACTTGTGGGCCCATCACATTCGTCTTCGAGACCAACCCGTCGGGGTCACCATCAATAGAGATCACCGCTGCCAGATTGATCACGTGCGACGCCCCTTGGAGGGCCCGGGTTACATCGTTCGCATTGGTTGCTTCAGCGCGGCGTAGCTGGACGTCAAGATCGTTTAGGCTTTTACAATTCGAGCTGTCGCGAACCACAGCAATCACCTCATGTTGCGCGCCAAGAAGCGCGCGCACAACGTTGGCACCCAGGTGGCCATTCGCTCCGGTTACGGCGACTTTCATTTGGGTCGGGCAGTTAGAGTGCGCCGGGTATCAACGCGCGTCTGTTTTTGGGATAATCTTCGAACGTGCGTTGGTAAAACTGATGGTGACTTATTGCGCGCGGGATCAGGTTCGCCGCCGTCCAAATGGCGAACCCCAGGGCGGGTAAGTTCCAGCAGGCAATCGCAAATCCTGTCCATTCAACAATCTCTCCAAAAAAATTGGGGCATGAGACCTTCTCAAACAGACCGCCGCGCGGGATCCCATACCCTTTGTCTGTGTTTGAACGAAGACGCAAAAGCGTGTTGTCGGCGCGCAAATTGATCATCGCCCCGCAGCCCATGATCATCAATCCCACAATAAATCTTGGATCTGCGAGCCAGTTGCTGGAGTAGCCCCCCCAATCTGCGCCAAAGTACGCTCCGTTGCTCCAGCCGTTGAAACAATTGAAGCTGATGGCTGATGCTACAATGACGATCGGGATCTGTTTGCCCTGCGTTCTCATCCGCATGGGGTAGACAACAGAACGATTGATGTAGTGTGCAGTCCAAACACCCATAAGCACCACCACTGGGGATGACCAAGCCGCGCCAGAGGCAAGGAAACTCCCCCACAAGGCGACGGGCGAAACGATCTCCATGATCACCCATCCTGTTCGGTTGTCCATGACAGGGCCCCATTTCGTACTGAAATGTCTACCAAAGGGCGCAGTTTGCGACAGTTGGATCGGAATCAGTATCAGCCCCAGAATGATCCAGCCGGTGACTATGATGTGAAAGGTCTCAGGAGAAAGGCTGATGGCGTGTTGGCTACCGGTCATGTTTTCTCTATTCCAACGTGCAGATCGGCTTAAAGTTTACCAGCTGGGCGGCTTACTGTCAGTCAACGAGGCACATTTTCGGAATGGGTCATTTTCTACCGTCAGCCAACGGTGAGTTTCCGGGGTAATTCAGACGCCCGGCGTCTTCATGCGGCAGAAGAGGTTTCTTATGTCCGCTGTGTTGCCCACAGCAAACATTGAAGTCTCCATCCCCTGAGCGATGGATCCCCACCTGTGCAGGGATGGGGGGAGGGGAGAGTAATATGTATATACATAATCTGCCCGCACTACGGGCATTCAAGCTTAAATCTGGCCGCAAAGTCATTAAACTGCCAAACGAACCCACTTAACTGTAATGCGCTGATTTGGCTTGAAAAAATAATGGTGCACCGCACAAGATTTGATCCACACCATTGTGTTTTAGGCGTTTGTCGGCTATCGCAGGGGGGAAGACCCTCTGTGGTCTCAACCTCGCTGGAAAGGTGCACTTGCCATGACGAAAGCCAAAGCCCGGGCCCGGGCGAAAGCCAGAGCAGCAGCCAAGGCGGCCAATCCCGGTGCCAAAAGCGACAAGCCTGAGGCCCCCGAACGGCCCGGCCGCGCCAATACCCGGCCCGAGCATGTGAGCTCCATGGCCGGCAATGCAAACATCAAATCAGCATCCGCCATGCGGCGCGGCGCAGCCCGCTCCCGCTAGGCAGGTCCAGCTTGCAGGTGCGCGGTGAAAGATGCCCAAGATTTTCGTTGCGGGCGAGCAACTTAACTCCGCTCAGACGTAACTGTCTGATCGCAGGTTGCCCTAGCGCGCCGGATGGGCCGCCAGGGCCATTTGCTCGTCGCGCTGCACGGTTTTGAAGATGTGGGTCATGTAGGCCGTTGTGAACAGCGGCATGATGAGATTGCCGAGCGGGACAAAGGCGAATGCCGCCGGAATGAGCCCGGCCGCAAACACCCGGCCCGCGTTGCGCTTGCGCAGCTCGCGCGCTTCAGCAACAGGCAGATGGCGCATACCCACCATTTGGAAGAATTCACGCCCCAACAAGTAGGCATTGCCCAAAACCATGCCAATTGCCCCAAGACCGAACAACAACATGGGCAGCATGAAGAGGTGGACCAGCAGGATGATGGCTGCGAACTGCACGGCCATAAAGAGGCCAGCGGCCATGGGCATCGGGCTTCCCGGCGCATCGCCAGGATAGTGTTTCAACTCCACGCGCTCAGCAATATCGTCGAGGAACAGGCCGGCAAACAGCGCCGTGACCGGGCCAATCAGGAAGAACCCGCCCACCAGAAGCAGGGCAATGGCGCCGAGCCCGGCAAACCAGCCGGCGGCCCAGTCAATCCATTCGGTGGACGAGAAGGTGATGGCGCCCAGCCCAAGCTGAACCGCAATCGCCAACGCGATGAACAGCACCACCGTGAGGCCCAGTGACTTGAGCAGAACCTTACGGAAGGGCGTGGAAAACATCTGCTCAAAAGCCTTGAGCGCCGCAGAAATCATAGGGGAGGCCCTTTTACCAGTTGCTCGTTTACCCTCAAACCAGATGGGGGCAGCCCGCCTGAAAAACAAGTGTTTGGGTGCTTGCGCCCCCGGGCCCCATGGCTATACTCGCGCCCCAATTCTTGAACCAACGACGACGCCCCTTCCAACCACAGGACCAGCCCCTTGAGTGAGCCCCGCCATAACGTGCTCGGCATCGGCAACGCGATTGTCGATGTCATCTCGCGCACCACAGATGAGTTTCTAAGCAGCCATGACATCCCCAAGGGCGGGATGAACCTGATCGATGAGGCCCGCGCCGAGGAACTCTATGCGGACACCGGGCCCAGCATCGAGATTTCCGGCGGCTCGGCCGCCAACACCATTGTGGGCGTGGCTTCGTTCGGAGGCACCGGTGCCTATGTGGGCAAGGTGAAGGACGATCAGCTGGGCAAGGTCTTCAGCCACGACATCCGCGCCAGCGGCGTCACGTTTGAAACGGCTCTGGCGGGCGAGGGGCCCTCCACAGCGCGCAGCCTCATTCTGGTGACCCCGGACGGCGAGCGCACCATGAACACCTATCTGGGCGCTTGTGTGCAGCTTGGGCCGCAAGATCTGGATGCTGACCTCATTGCCTCTGCCCAGGTAACTTACCTGGAGGGGTATCTATGGGACCCTGAGGCCGCCAAGGAGGCCTTTCGTGAGGCCGCCAGAATTGCCCGAGCAGCAGGCCGCAAGGTCTCGCTCACCCTGTCAGACCCGTTCTGCGTGGAACGTCACCGGGAGGGCTTTCTGGAGCTGGTGAAAGGCAATGTGGACATCCTGTTCGCCAACGAGTTGGAGATCATGAGCCTTTATCAGGTGGATGATTTCGATGAGGCGGCTGTGAAGGTAAAGGCCGACTGCGAGCTGGCCGCGCTCACCCGTTCAGAAAAGGGCTGCGTGGTGGTGAGCGGCGACCATACCGCCCATGTGCCGGCGGTTCCAGTGAAACAGGTGGTGGACACCACTGGTGCCGGCGACATGTTTGCCGCTGGTTTCCTCTATGGGGTAACCCATGGCCGCGACCTGGAAACATGCGGAAAGCTGGGCGTTTTGGCGGCTTCTGAGATTATCAGCCACGTGGGCGCCCGGCCTGAAACCCCGTTTGCCGATCTCGCCCGCCAGCATGGGCTGGACTAATACTGCAAATCTCACTTTGACGCCCTCGGGCTTGACCCGAGGACCCATTCACAATTCGGATTGAGGGGCCGTGGGCCCTCGGGTCAAGCCCGAGGGCTGCACACCGTTCCTCAGCGCTGACCGAAGGTCGAGGCCCCCCCAGAACGGTTGATACTGTCCAACCGACTTTGAGGCAGGGCGTGGTTGCCGCCGCCCCCGCCTAGGGAGAATTGTGCACCTGATGGGAAAATGTTGCGGCCGCCCGACCAGCACAGCCAGAGCCCGCCCATCAGCATGAGGAAGGCGCTGAACAAGATCGTGCCATAGGGCAGATTCTCAACGTCTTCCTGACTGAAATAATCTTTGAACCCGGTCGCCGCATTGATTGTGGGCTGGTTCTTGTTGTAGCGCACGGCGATCTTCTGGCCGTCGTTCACCGCGTAGGCGTCTTCCTTCGAGACGTTGATCTCAGCGGAATACTTCTTGCCCTCAAGCGTCGTGAAACCATAGGTCATGGTGTAGTAGCTACCCATGGCGCCAATTCTGCCTTTGCGCGTAGCCACGGTATGTTTGACCCGCTTTTCGATGACGCCGGTGGTGTCCACGGCATTGTCGACAATGCTCTGTGCAGCCTGTTTAGCCGTGCCGTTCAGCGCCGAAAATGCACCTGCTGCACTGGCCATCACCAAGAAGGCACCGAGAATGAGTTTGATGTAATCGCGCATAGCCATCCCCTAATCCTAGTCAGGGGAACATCGCACAAATGGTCTAAATCCAGCTCAATCCGAGCGTCTGCATTTTACCGACCGGCGTAAGATAGCCTTAAGAAACCGGCCGTCCGGTTCTACTGCCGCGTGATGCCTGCCTTGCTGCCGCGTAGAACGTATTTCTGCACCTTGCCGGTCGCTGTTTTCGGCAGATCGTCCACGATGCTCACCCATTGGGGTGTTTTGAAATGGGCAAGGTTGTTGCGCACATGCAGCTTGAGCTCATCTTCGCTGGCCTCAGCTCCCTGGCGCAGAATGATGAACGCATGGGGAGCTTCCCCCCATTTTTCGTGCGACATGCCAACAACCGCAACTTCCTGCACCGCAGGATGCGTCAACAGGCAGCCCTCCACCTCAACCGAGGAGATGTTTTCGCCGCCGCTGATGATCACGTCCTTGAAACGGTCGCGGATCTCCACAAAGCCGTCGGGGTGAACAACCGCGGCGTCGCCTGAGTGAAACCAGCCATCCTTGATGGCGGCATCAGTTGCGCCCTTGTCGTTGTAGTAGCCTTTCATCACCACATTGCCCCGAACGGTAATCTCACCAAGGGTTTCGCCGTCATGCGGCACTTCATTGCCGTCTTCGTCGATCACCCGGAGCTCGCCGGAACTGACAAGCTCAACTCCTTGACGCGACTTGATTTTCGCCAGTTCTGCCGCGGGCAAGTTCTGATGTTCGGGCCGGGCCTCACACACCGTGATCAGAGGCGCTGTTTCGGTGAGGCCATAAACGTGGGTGAGTTCCCATCCGAGCTCGCTCTCAATCAGCTCGATGGTGGCCGCAGCAGGCGGAGCGCCAGCCGTGAACAGGCGCACACCCCGAGGCACCCCGGCTCTGAGTTCCTCTGGCGCGTTCGCCATGCCGATCAGCACCGTGGGGGCGGCGCAGAACATGGTGATGTCCTCATCTTTGATCAGCTTGTAGATCAGTGCCGGTTCCACCTTGCGCAAACACACATGGGCCATGCCGCGTGCCGTGTTGATCCAGGTGAAGGTCCAGCCATTTGCGTGGAACATCGGCAGGGTCCACAGGTAACGGTCAGCCGGTGTCAGGTGATGATGGGACAAGGTGCCCATGACGTTGATGTAAGCATTGCGGTGGGTGATCATCACGCCCTTTGGACGTGCTGTCGTGCCGCTGGTGTAGTTGATCGTGAGCAGGTCGTTCTCCTCAATCTCTACCGGCGAATACGCTGGGGACTGCGCCTTGAGGGCTGTCTCATAGTCGGTCCACCCTTCGTGGGCCCCTTCCAACGCCACATAGTGCTTCACGTTTGCCAACTTGCCGCGAATGCTCTCAATGGCCTCAAAGTAGTCGGGATGCGCGCATATCACCGACGCACCGCAATGGTTGATGATGTACTCAAAATCATCCGGCAGCAGCCGGTAGTTGATGGGCACCAGCACGGCGCCGATCTGTGGCACGGCGTAATATGCTTCCAGGTGCGAGTGTGTGTTGGGCGCGATGTAGGCCACCCGGTCGCCGTGTTCCACGCCCATGGCCTGAAGAGCTGATGACCAACGGTCGCAGCGGTCCAGAAACTGTTCATAGGTAAAACGCAAATCGCCATCAACGACGGCTTCGCGCTCAGGGTAAAGCCGGCGTGCGCGGCGGGCGAAATCAAGCGGGGTTAGTGCAATTTCCATGACGTCCTCTGCGTTCGGTCGTTTGATGATTCATAGCTTGCGCAGGAAAACCTCTTCAACCTCATGGTCCACGCCCTTGTGCAGGATCAGGTCGGCCCGGTGGCGGGTGGGTTGAACGTTTTCACGCAAATTGACCAAGTTGATGGTGTCCCAAATCTGGTTGGCGGTCTTGTGGGTCTCTTTGTCGGTCAGCGATGCATAGCGGTGGAAGTAGGATTCAGGGTCCTGGAAGGCGGTTTCACGCAGACGGAAAAACCGCTCCACGTACCACTCACGCAGGATCTCCGCCCTGGCATCGATGTAGACGGAAAAGTCAAAGAAATCAGAGACAAAGGGAACAGCCTCACCGTCGGCAGGCGGCGTGCCGACCTGCAGTACATTGATGCCTTCCACGATCAGAATGTCCGGCTGGTCAAAGCGCACGGTTTCCACCGGCGAGACGTCATAGTGCAAATGCGAATAAACCGGCGCCTCAACATAGCGGTGCCCGGCCTTGATGTCGCTCAAGACCCGCAGCAAATGGCTCACATTGTAGCTTTCCGGAAAGCCCTTGCGGTTCATCAGCCCGCGCTCTTCCAGCACCGCATTGGGCTGCAGAAAACCATCTGTGGTGAGCAGGTCCACCTTGGGATGGTTCGGCCAGCGGGCCAGCAACTTGCGCAAGATGCGCGCTGTGGTGCTCTTTCCAACAGCCACCGAACCGCCCATGCCGATGATGTAGGGCACCTTGCCGCTCAGGCCGCCCAGGAACTTTTGCGTATCGCGGAACAGGTCCTGGCTTGCCTCCACATAGAGGCTGAGGAGGCGCGA
The DNA here is from genome assembly GCA_024227565.1 of Alphaproteobacteria bacterium. Classification (GTDB taxonomy): domain Bacteria; phylum Pseudomonadota; class Alphaproteobacteria; order Rhizobiales; family CAJQND01; genus JAAEUE01. The sequence continues at coordinate 11,339 of JAAEUE010000025.1, read as the reverse complement.
CAGAGGCAGGTAGATCTCCGCCACCTCATCCAACGACACCTGGACGCTGAGCCCGGAAAGGTCTGCAACCTCTTCTTCCGACAGGGTCATGGGCGTATCTGCACGCAATTTGGCCCATTTCTCGCGCGAGAAACTGCGGAAGGGCGAAAGACCAGAGGTGTCGGGCTTTTTGCTCATCGGTCATGCCGCTCAGGTTGAACGGGCGGCCTTTTCTGCGTGGCCGCTCGTGCCCTGGCGCGCCGCCAACGTGTTCAGCACATCGTCGAGAGGCACATCTGCTGATTCCAGCAGAACCATCAGGTGGTAGAGGACATCGGCCGCCTCAGCCGCGCTGTGGGCTTTGTCGCCGGCAGGGGCAGCCAGCAAAAGCTCAACAGCCTCCTCGCCAAACTTCTTGGCGCATTTGTCGATGCCGCCGGCCAGCAATGAGGCTGTGTAGGAGGTGTCGGCGCCGGCAGATTTGCGCGCAGCGATGGTGGCCGCCAATTCGGCAAGCACCTTCAGATTGTCTTGGTTCGCCAAAGCCATTTCGCGAACCTCCTTTCCTAACGCAACACACTATCAGAGCCGGAGCCTTGATGCTCTTAAGACTTATGTCATACGCACCGGGATGCCCGCAGCTGCCATATGCGCCTTGGTTTCGGCGATGGTGAAGGTGCCAAAGTGGAAAATCGACGCTGCCAGAACCGCAGTTGCGCCGCCGTCTCGGATGCCCTCAACCATATGATCCAGGGTGCCGACGCCGCCCGAAGCAATCACCGGAACGTTCACCGCGTCCGATATTGCGCGGGTGAGGGGAATGTTGAAACCTTCGCCCGTTCCATCCCGGTCCATGGAGGTGAGCAGGATTTCGCCGGCGCCCAACGCCACGACTTTGCGGGCAAACTCCACCGCATCAATGCCTGTGGGTTCGCGCCCGCCGTGGGTGAAGATCTCCCAGCGCGGCGCTTCCTCCTCGCCGGAGACTTTCTTGGCATCAATTGCCACAACAATGCACTGGGCACCGAACTTCAGCGCGGCCTCATGCACCAGATCCGGGTTGCGCACGGCCGAGGTGTTGATCGACACTTTGTCAGCGCCCGCCAGCAGCAGTTTGCGGATGTCGTCAGTTGAGCGCACGCCGCCGCCCACGGTGAGGGGCATGAAACAGTGTTCGGCGGTTTTTGTTACCACATCAAAAATCACGTCGCGGTCTTCGTGGCTGGCGGTTATGTCCAGGAAGCACAGCTCGTCCGCCCCGGCAGCATCATAGGCCTTGGCCGCATCCACTGGATCACCGGCATCACGCAGATCCACGAAATTGACGCCCTTGACCACGCGGCCGTCCTTCACATCGAGGCAGGGGATGATCCGCGCCTTTAGCATCAGGCCGCTCCCCGATTTTGGGCAATCAACGACAGTGCTTCTGCCGGATCAAGCCGGCCGTCATAGAGCGCCCGCCCGGAGATGGCCCCTTCAAGCTTGGCGCAGTCCGGTTCCACAAGCCGCTCAATGTCGGCGATTGAGGCCAGGCCGCCTGACGCGATGATGGGGATCGAGACAGCGTCCGCCAACGCCAGGGTTGAGGGGATGTTGAGACCCTTCAAAACGCCGTCGCGGTCGATATCGGTGAAAATGATGGCCGAAACGCCGGCGTCCTCAAACTGGCGGGCAAGATCGATGGCGCTCAACTCAGAGGTTTCCGCCCAGCCTTCAACCGCAACCTTGCCGCCCTTGGCGTCAATGCCTACGGCAACTTGGCCTGGAAAGGCATTGCAGGCTTCGCGCACCAAATCAGGGTCACGCACGGCGATGGTGCCCAGAATGACCCTGCGGATGCCGCGCTCCAGCCACATGGAGATGGTCGCAAGATCGCGGATACCTCCGCCCAGTTGGGCGGGAATGGTGATGTTGGCGAGAATGGCCTCCACTGCGGGCCCATTCACCGGCTTGCCTTCAAAGGCGCCGTTCAGGTCCACGATGTGCAGCCACTCAAAACCCTGGCCCTCAAACGCTGCCGCCTGTGCGCCGGCGTCGTCGTTGAACACGGTGGCCTTGTCCATGTCACCCAGTTCAAGGCGCACGCACTGGCCGTCTTTAAGATCGATGGCGGGAAACAGGATCATGGTGTCCACTTGAGAAAGTTCGCGATCAGGGCCAGGCCCAGGGTCTGGCTCTTCTCGGGGTGAAATTGCGTGGCTACAATATTGTCTTTCGCAACGAGCGCGGTGACCGGCCCGCCATAGTCGGCATAGGCCACGACGTCGGCTTCATCGCGGGGCTGCAGGTGGAAGGAGTGCACAAAATAGGCGTGGGCGCCGTCCGGGCCCGTTTTGATGCCGTCCAGCACCGGGTGCGGGCGCACCGGGTCGATGGTGTTCCAGCCCATGTGAGGGATCTTGCAGGTGTCATCATCCGGCTCAATCTTGCACACATCGCCGCCAATCCAGCCAAACCCTTCCGTGGTGACAAACTCCAAGCCCCGGTCGGCCAAAAGCTGCATACCCACACAAATGCCCAAGAACGGCTTGCCGCGCGCCTGCACCTGCTCTTCCAGCGCTTCCCACATTCCAGGAACGGCCTTCAGTCCGTCGCGGCAATCGGTAAAAGCGCCGACACCTGGCAGCACAATGCGCTCTGCCTGGCGCACCACGTCGGGATCAGGCGAGACTTGAATGTTGGCCGCAATCCCGCTTTCGCGCGCTGCCCGTTCAAAGGCTTTGGACGCGGAATGCAAGTTGCCCGAACCGTAATCCACAATAGCGACGTTCACCGCTTAAGCTCCTGAGGCGGGAAATAAGCTGTTGTCAGCTGGGGAGGCCGCCAGCTTCAACGCCGCCGGTATGGCGCTGGGTGCCCTAGTTTCCGGCTGTTTTTCGTTCAACAGGCGCTCAAAGTAGATCAATTCCGCCTCATAGGGCGACGGCGCGGTCACCAGCCCCACCAGCCCGTACCCGCGCCGCTCCAAGGTCCAGCGGCGCAGTTCATTGCCCTCCAGCGCGATCAGCAGATTGAGCAGGAGGGAAATGGGCACCATGGTGGTTGCCGGCAGAGACGTGATCTTTCCGATCCCGGCCAACATCAGTTCAAGCGCTACAATGCCGGCCGTCACCAACCACAACTGGTTCCACAAAGCCCACAAAACGGGGATGAAGAGCGCAACCCAGGCCGGGCCCTCTTTCACAAAGACCGCGCCGTCCGGCTCGGCCAGCACGCCGGCGGGCGAGCGCGAGCGATGATAGATCGCATAGGTTTTCATGGGTCCGGCTTAAGACCTGCTGATCAGAGTTCAAAGTTTGTGAGCTGTCTTTACAGCACACCCTTCGTTGAGGGAACAGCTTCTGCACTGCGTGGGTCAATTTCGATGGCCTCGCGCAGGGCCCGAGCCAGGGCCTTGTAGCAGGTTTCCGCAATATGGTGATTGTTCTCACCGTCCAGGCACTCCACATGCAGGGTCAGACCTGCATTCTGGGCAAAGGCCTGAAACCACTCGCGAAACAGCTCTGTGTCCATCTCGCCCAGCTTGGGGCGGGAGAACTCCACCTGCCACACCAGGAACGGGCGGCCGGAGAAATCGAGCGCCACCCGGGTCAGGGTCTCGTCCATAGGCAAAAGCTGGCTGCCATAGCGCCGAATGCCCTTTTTGTCGCCCAAGGCCTCTGCCACAGCCTGGCCAATGGCAATGCCGCTGTCTTCTGTGGTGTGGTGCATGTCGATGTGAAGATCGCCCTCAGCACGCACTTTCAAATCCACCAAAGAATGTCGGCTGAGCTGCTCCAGCATATGATCCAGGAACCCGATGCCGGTGGAAACGTCATAAACGCCGGTTCCATCCAGGTTGAGTTCAACCGAAATGTTGGTTTCTTTGGTCTCACGCTTCAGTTTTGCTCTGCGCATGATGCTGGCTCCTAAACTCAAAAAACAGCGCGCAATCTGCGGCGCCCGCGCCTTTTATCAGGGCAATTGCAAATGTGCCACCCCGGCCACAAAACCGGTTACGCATTGCATTGTGCGTGAGTTTGATTAAATCACTGTGAGCATAACCATTGGTTTTAAGGAACTAGCCTCCGTGACTTCTCCAAACGTATTCGATGCGAGCGCCTGGCATGGCACCACGATTGTCACCGTTCGAAAGGGCGACAAGGTTGTTGTGGCCGGCGACGGCCAGGTGAGCCTGGGCAACACGGTGATCAAAGCCAATGCCCGCAAAGTGCGCCCCTTGGGCGAAGGCAATGTGGTGGCAGGCTTTGCCGGCGCCACGGCAGATGCCTTCACCTTGCTGGAGCGCCTTGAAGCCAAGCTGGAGCAATATCCCCAGCAATTGACCCGCGCTTGCGTTGAACTGGCCAAGGACTGGCGCACGGACCGCTATTTGCGGCGCCTTGAAGCCATGATGATCGTGGCCGACAAGTCCGTCACCCTGGTGCTGACCGGCACCGGCGATGTGCTGGAGCCTGAAGATGGCCTTGCTGCCATTGGATCGGGCGGAAACTTCGCCCTTGCCGCGGCCAAGGCTTTGGTTGATACGGATTTGGGCGCTGAGGAAATTGCGCGCAAGTCCATGGCCATTGCCGCCGACATATGCGTCTTCACCAACGCCAACTTGATCGTCGAGACCCTCGACGCTGAAGCCAACTAACTTTAGTTTTTGCCAATTAAGCCCCTGAGGACCTATGACTGATTTTTCGCCCAGAGAGATCGTTTCCGAGCTAGACCGCTTCATCATCGGACAAAAGGACGCCAAGCGCGCCGTGGCCATTGCCCTGCGCAACCGCTGGCGCCGCAAGCAGCTTGAAGAAGGCCTGCGCGAGGAGGTGATGCCCAAGAACATTCTGATGATCGGGCCAACCGGCGTGGGCAAGACCGAAATCTCCCGCCGCCTGGCCAAATTGGCCAACGCCCCCTTCATCAAGGTGGAAGCCACCAAGTTCACCGAGGTGGGCTATGTGGGCCGTGATGTTGAGCAGATGATCCGCGATCTGGTGGAAGCGGGAATTTTGTTGGTCAAGGCCTTGAAGAGCAAGGAAGTGCAGGCAACCGCCCATATCAACGCAGAAGAGCGCGTTTTGGATGCGCTGGTCGGGGATGGGGCATCTGAAAAGACCCGCCAGTCGTTCCGCAAAAAGCTGCGTGAAGGCACACTCGACGACAAGGAGATCGAGATTGAGGTTGCCGACAACTCCAGCGGCATGGGCGAATTTGAGATCCCGGGCATGCCGGGGGCCTCGGTGGGCATGGTCAATCTCAACGATATTTTGGGCAAGGCCATGGGCGGGCGCACCAAGACCCGCAAGCTTTCTGTGAAGGAATCCTACGAGCTTCTGTTGGCAGACGAATCCGACAAGCTTCTCGATAATGATCAGATCACCCAGGAAGCCATTGATCTGGTGGAAAACAACGGCATCGTCTTCCTTGATGAGATCGACAAGATTTGCGCCCGCTCCGAGCGCACTGGCGGTGATGTGAGCCGCGAAGGCGTGCAGCGCGATCTGTTGCCGCTTATTGAGGGCACAGTGGTGTCCACCAAGCATGGTTCGGTGAACACCGACCACATCCTGTTCATCGCCTCAGGCGCCTTCCATTTGGCCAAGCCGTCGGATCTGTTGCCGGAACTGCAAGGCCGTCTGCCCATCCGTGTCGAGCTAAGGGCGCTGACGAAGGATGATTTCGTCCGCATCCTGACCGAGCCTGAGGCCAGCCTGATCAAGCAGTATGTGGCGCTATTGGGCACCGAGGACGTGCATCTGGAGTTCACCGATGATGGTATTGATGCCCTGGCCACAATTGCGGCGGACATCAACTCAACGATTGAGAACATCGGCGCCCGGCGTCTGCAAACCGTGATGGAGCGGGTGCTGGACGATGTGTCCTTTACCGCCACCGACCGCCCGGGCGACAAGCTCACGATCGACGCGACGTTTGTGGAAGAACATCTTGGCGATCTGGCCAAGAACGCCGATCTGTCAAAGTTCATCCTCTGACGGGGGCGGAGCAACTTCATCGCCCATCATCACTGTGCGGATGGCCCTGATCTGCGCCTCATCCAGCGAAGAGATCTTTGTTGAGAGCAGGTTTGCAAGCTCTGTCGCCTCAGCACTTAGGCCAACCGTGTCTATGGCAACGCGCGGATGGGAGAGGTTGGCAAGGCGCTCAATCTCCTCTGCCTCGTCCCAGATCAGATTGAAGAACTGATTTATGCCTTGCACCAGATACCAGCTTGGCCGGCTGCGGTGGCCATGTTCCAGAGCCGAAAGATAGGCGCTTGAGACCCCCAGTGCCGCAGCCATTTGTGTTTGCGTGACGCCTTGGCGCTTTCGCAATTCCCGCATTTTTTCACCAAACGGGGTCACAGTCTCAGCCCCTGTTCCGGCGCAAGCGCACATAGAACGCCCCGCCGCCGCCGTGGCGCGGATGGGCCGGTTGCAGGCCGGAAACATAAATCCTGAAGCCCGCCTCCCCAAGCCATTCGGGGATCAGCCGGCGCAAGCGGCCCTGGCGTTCGGGTGTGTGGAAATGATCTGAGCCATGCAGCGTGTGCCGGGCGTAGGGCGAGTCTCCCTTGCCGGTGATCACCAGAACCGTGCGCAAACCCTGGGCATGAGCGGAAGCGATGAAGCCCATGAGCTCGCCGCGGGCGCGCTCGGCCGAATGGCCGTGCAGGTCCAGCCGGGCTTCGATGTCCACGTTCCCGCGGGTGAACTTCTGGCGCGTGCGCCGGTCAAACTGGCTCAACGCGGGCGGTGCCGGCGGCTCGGTCCGCCGTGCGGCGGCAGGTTTGGGCTGGGCGGGTTTTTTGGAAGCAGGTTTGGGCGCTGGCGGAGGAGGGGGCGGTTTGGCTTTAGCCAACTGGGGCGTTGGCGGCACTTCAGTGTAGCGGGTGCGTTTGATCGGGGTCACGGTTTTGGCAACCCGTTCCCACAGCTCATGGTCGTGCGCCGCGCCGCCGCGCGTCGACTTTGAGCCGCCGTCAGATTTTCCAGAACCCCTTGCCATCAGGGCTGTTTGTCATCGCGCAAGGCGCCTGGCAAGGGCCTTGGGCAGCAAAAGCACAAGCCGGCCGGGGCTCTGCATCAGCCCGGCCGCATAGCCGGCCCGCTCGCCGGAGCCGAAAAACACATCCCCGCGCACCGGTCCCTTGATGGCCGTGCCGGTGTCCTGGGCCACCATAACCCGCGCAAACGGCACCAAATTGCCGCCCGACCCGGTGGGAACGCGGGTTTCCAGCCAAAGCGGTGTGCCATAGGCCGTGTAGCGCCGGTCCACGGCCAGGCTGTGCTCAGGGGTAAGTTGCACCCCTTGGGCGCCTGCCGGGCCAAGGTTTGGATCGGAAGCCCCGCTTTTGCGGAAGAAAATGTAGGACTGGTTTTTCCAGAACAGCTCCTGCGCCTTGCCGGCGTTGAGCAGCAGCCAGGCCCGGATGGATTGCATGGAAATGTTTTCCCGGGCGATCTCGCCGCGCTCAATCAGGATTTTGCCGATGGGGGTGTAGGGCCGCCCGTTCTTGGCCGCAAACCCCACCCGCAGCGCGCCGCCCGTGTCGAGCCTGACCCGTCCGGAGCCCTGGATGTGCAGGAAAAACGCGTCGGTCGGGTCTTTCAGCCAGATCAGCTCCAGGCCCCTGCCTCTCAGCGCGCCCCGTTCAATTTGCTTGCGGGTGAAATGGGGCTTCACCCCGCTTGAGGTCTTGCGGCCATAGCCGCCTTTGGTCTTGGTCCTCACCAGGTCTGCCGGCTTGCGCAGCAACGGCGTGCCGTATCCCGGCTTTTGCCGCAAGGACCCTTCTAGCTCAGGTTCAAAATATCCGGTGAACAAACTGGAGCTGTCGCGCACCACAACCGGTTGAAAATGCTTCTGAAAAAATCCGGCGCTTTGGGCCCGGTTTGCACCGGCTCCCAGCCTCGCCGCAGCCTGGCACACCGGCTTCCAGTCTGCCTTGGAACCCCCAAACTTGGACCTCCGCGGCCACCTGGTGCGCCCGGCCAGCATGGCCCGGCAGGATCTGACGAATGCCGCAAAGCCGCGCTGAACCCCAGCGCCGGGCCAGGCGTTCAACGCCGAAAACTGTGTTCTTTGAAGGCTTGCCGCCTGGGCCTGGCCGGCAAGTGCTGTAGACAGGACGACACCCAGCGCAAACACCAAAGTGCCTGCCTGGAGTTGAGAACGGAGAGCCACCGGGTTGAGGGAAACGTCAGTTCGCAGCTTCGGTTGCAACCAGCCGCCAGTTCGGATCGCGCGAAGAGACATCGCGCATAAACGTCCAGATGTCGGTCACTTCGCGCACTTTCTTCGGATCGCCTTCGATCAAGGTGCCTTCCTTGTCGCGGGTTGCCGAGATCAGCTTGCTCACGAATTTGATGGTGACATTGGCATTCTTGTCGCTCATCACAGCTTCGATGATCGCGGCTTTGTCGATGCCTACAAAGCTCGATTCTTGAACATGTCCGGCGCGTTCGCGCTCTTTCAAGGCATTGTTGAAGCCTTCGAACACTTCCTTGGTCAACAGGTTCTTGAGGGTCTTGCTGTCGCCATCGGCAAATGCGGTGACGATCATCTCATAAGCCATGCGGGCGCCTTCAAGGAAGGATTTGGGATGAAAACTGTCATCGGCCTCGTGAATGGCCTCAAGGCTGCTCGCCAGCGCGGTACCTTTTTTGGCATGGCCTTCCCAAATGGGCGGGGCCGGTTCTTCATCGAAGGACTTGGCGCGCTCTGCCGCCTCTTCGTTGCCTGGAAGGGGAACTACATTGTCGTTCGATGATTTGGCATCCTGGTCGCGCGGAACCCCAAAGGAATCCATGGGTTTACGCTCATGGCCCGTGCGCCGGCCAAGCACGCTGCGCAGGCGCAGGAAGATCACCACAGCAATGGCGAGAATGAGTAAATTGAGAGGATCGAGTGCTTCGTTCATACTTTCAACCAGGCCTCTGCGCCTATAAAACATCCCGTGGATGAAACTGCGCCGGCAGGCTGATTTTGTTCTCAGCAATTGCCGTGCAATCAATTAGTACCATATATGAGTTACATCGCGTAGTCCAACAAGCGGATGTGACAAAAAATGCCTTCAAAACTATGGCATTAAGCGTTCTGCAAGCAAAGGGTATAGGGTGCGTTTTTTCTTTCTGTTGATTTTTATCTTGGTGCCCATCATCGAGATCTGGCTGTTCATCCAGGTGGACTCGATCATTGGTCTGTGGCCCACCCTTGCCTCCGTCGTGCTGACGGCGGTGATTGGCACCTGGCTTCTGCGCCAGCAAGGCTTTGCGGTTCTCATGCAAGGCCGCGCCGCGCTGGAGAAGTCGCAGTTCCCGCTTGAGCAGGTCATTCACGGCGTTTTCCTGCTCATTGCCGGCCTCCTCCTGCTGACACCGGGCTTCTTCACCGACGCAATCGGCTTCATCTGCCTGGTCCCTCCTCTTCGCCTCGCGATCGCCTATGGCATTTGGAGCAAGCTCAAAGACCACGTGCATGTTGTTCATCCCGGCATGGCCCAGGATCCTCAAGGACAAGGTCATCGGCGCCCGGAGGGAGGACCCGTCATCGATGGCGAAATCATCGAGGACGACCCTGCGAACGAGCCGGAGCGCCCGCCAAACCCAAACTCGCCCTGGAAGCAGTAGAGCCCAGCCTGCCTAACTCTTGCAGGCCGTGCGGAGACGTGATAGCCACGGCCTGAATTTCCTTTCCCCTGACCCGGTTTCAGCCTTAAAGAATCTGAGGGCTGCGGGCTGTTTCGACAGAAAGCTCATCTAATATGGCCAAAGAACCCGAATCCATCCCAAATCCTGCTGGCGGGGGTGTTGCTCCTGATGGCGAGGGCCTTGCTCAAGGCAACGGTGCCGCTCCCTCCATGAATATCATGGGGCAGTATCTGAAAGACCTGTCGTTCGAGAACCCGAGCGCGCCCCAGTCGCTGAACAATCCGGATGCCCAACCGCAGATCGACATTTCGGTGAACGTGAACGCCAGAACCCTGGCCCCCACCGACTATGAAGTTGAACTGGAGCTCGGTGTGAAGGCCGTGGACGGTGATACACCCGTGTTTGAAGCCGAAATGCAATATGCCGGCATCTTCCGCCTGGAGAACATTCCCGAAGAGCACATGCACCCCATCGTGCTGATCGAGTGCCCGCGCATGCTGTTTCCGTTCGCCCGCCACATCCTGGCGGACGCAATCCGCAATGGCGGCTTCCCGCCGTTGATGCTCGATCCCATCGACTTTGGCGCCATGTATCAGCAGCGCATGCAGGAACAGGCTGAAAACGCCGACGCCTAGGGCTCAGGAGGGATCTGGCTCATGCACCGCGTATCCGCCAATGGCGCAAATGTTCCAGCCATCGGTTTTGGCACCTGGACCCTGAAGGGGGACGAGGCCACCAGCCTGGTCGCCCAGGCGCTGGAGAGCGGCTATCGCCATGTGGACACGGCCGCCATGTATGGCAACGAAGAGGCGGTTGGCGCGGGATTGCGCACCGGCGGCCTTGGGCGTGACGAGGTCTTCTTGACTACAAAGATCTGGCACACCGATCTGGCTGAAGGCGCGCTTTCCGCTTCGCTTGAGGCCAGTCTTGACCGGCTCCAGGTGGAGCAGGTTGACCTTGCCTTGATCCATTGGCCATCGTCCAACGGCGTGCCGTTGGACGAAAGCATCGCCGCCTTGAACGCCTGCCACGGGCGCGGTTGGGCGCGGCACATTGGGGTGTCGAATTTCCCGGTGAAGCTGTTGGATGAGGCGGTGGCTCTGTCGGCCCAGCCTTTGGTGTGCAACCAGGTTGAGTATCATCCGATGCTGAACCAGGATGCAGTTTATGGCGCGTGCCGCCGGCACGGCATGGCGATGGTGTCTTATTGTCCGCTGTTTCGCGGCGGCGATGCTTTTTCGGCAGCACCGGTGGCGCAAGCGGTTGAAGCTCATGGCCGGTCCCCGGCGCAGATCATCTTGCGCTGGCATGTTCAGCAGGCCGGTGTGATCGCCATTCCGCGCACGCGCACCCCGTCCAGGATTGCTGAAAACCTGGCGATCTTTGATTTCGAACTGAGCGAGCGCGAAATGGCTGCAATCAGCGGGCTGACTGTCGCGGGCAGCCGGATCTGCGATTTCGATTTCTCCCCTGCTTGGGACTGAGGCTTTAGGTCCTTGCGCTGGCCGCATGGTCGTTTCCGTCTCCGTTCATCGTTGTCTCCGCCTCCGCTCTCATCGTCCCCCGCGCTTCCCACCTTTGGTCATCCCTGCGCAGGCAGGGAGGTGGATTCACGGTTGAAGTGCAACACGTTTGAAGATTTCGTCTGGCGTTTTGTATCCGAGGCATTTCCTTGGTGTTGTGTTGTAGGTTTTGACAGCCTTTCTCATTTTGTAGTCTGAG
>JAAEUE010000024.1 GCA_024227565.1 Alphaproteobacteria bacterium | reverse complement strand
GAGCGGTGGAGCTCGTCCGGCGCTTTGCCGTGCCACATCCAACACTGTCGACACTGTCGTCCTCGGGCTCGACCCGAGGACCCATAGCTCGGAGCGTGCGGTGGTGGGCCCTCGGGTCGAGCCCGAGGGCGGCAGCATTCTCCTCCCGCGCCCCTGCGCAGGGATGACGGGAAAGGGTGCAGGGATGACGATGGGTGGGAAGCGCGGATAACGATGTGAGGGAGCCAGCCTCCCACCCGGCACTATTGTTCTGTTGAACTCATGGGCCCGCTTGTGAGAGTGTTCGCCCACTGCGACGGCTGAAAGACGGAACCCTTATGGACTTTCCACGCAACTACAACGCGGCGACAGACTTTGTTGACCGCAACATTGACGAAGGACGCAGCGACAAAGCAGCCTTCATCGATCCGGACCGCACCCTCACCTACGGCCAGCTCCAGGAAACCTCCTGTCAGATGGCCAATCTGCTCACCACCCTCGGCGTGCGGCGCGAAGCCAGGGTGGCGATGATCATGCTGGACACGGTGGATTTCCCCATCACCTTCTGGGGCACCATCAGGGCCGGCATCATCCCGGTGCCACTCAACACCCTGCTCAATGCCAACCAGTATGACTACATGCTGCGCGATTCCAGAGCCGAGGTTCTGGTGATTTCAGCAGCGCTGCTGCCAACCGTGCAGGCATTCCTGCCTGAAATAGACAACCTCAAACACGTCATCGTCTCCGGCGGCGATGCTGGCCCTTATCTGGCCCTGCAGAACGAGCTGGCGAACCATGGCGAGGTGTTCCACCCCGCCGACACCCTGGCCGACGAAGTGGCCTTCTGGCTCTATTCCTCCGGCTCAACCGGCAATCCAAAAGGCGTGCAGCACGTGCACACCAGCGCCATGATCACCGCACGCAATTATGCCCGGGATGTCTTGGCGATGAGCGAGGACGACGTGGTCTATTCAGCCGCTAAACTGTTCTTCGCCTACGGATTGGGCAACGCCATGACCTTCACCATGGCCACAGGCGCAACCGCTACTTTGCTCCCCGGCCGCCCTACTCCGCAGTCGGTGTTCGAGACGCTCAAAAACCATCAGCCGACGTTGTTCTTCGGGGTGCCAACCCTTTATGCCGCCATGTTGGCTGATCCTGCCTGCGCGCCCGAAAACGGCTCACAACGATTGCGCCACTGCATCTCCGCCGGAGAGGCCTTGCCGGAAGATGTGGCCACCGCTTGGAAGGCCAAGTTCGGTCTGGAGATCCTTGACGGCATCGGCTCCACCGAGCTGCTCCACATTTTCCTCTCCAACCGGCCCGGCGATTTCCGCTATGGCACAACCGGCAAGGCGGTGCCCGGCTACGAGCTGAAATTGCTCGACGACGATGGCGCCGAACTTGGGGCAGATGAGATCGGCGAGCTGGTGGTGCGCGGCGACACGGCAGCCACCGGATATTGGAATCAGCGGGCGAAATCGCGCACCACATTTGAAGGGGCCTGGACCCGGACCGGCGACAAATATTACCGCGATGCCGATGGCTTTTATCATTATTGCGGGCGCACCGACGACATGTTCAAGGTCTCCGGCATCTGGGTTTCGCCGTTCGAGGTTGAAAGCGCCCTGGTGTCTCATGAAGCCGTGCTGGAAGCGGCCGTGGTCGCCAAGGAAGATGGTGAGGGCTTGCTGAAGCCCAAGGCCTTCGTGGTGCTAAACCAGGGCCAGGATGGCTCCGGCCTGTTTGACACTCTGAAGGAACATGTGAAGCAAGAGGTGGGCGGCTGGAAATATCCGCGCTGGATCGACTTTGTGGATGACTTGCCGAAGACCGCCACCGGCAAGATACAAAGATTCAAGCTGCGCGATTAGGGTTCAAGCTGCGCGATTGACCAGGCCGCTTCGAGCTACATTCTCTCGTAGGAGATGATGTGGCCTCCGCCGGCTGTTTCTAGCTTGGTCAAATCCGGCCGGTCGCCCGGCTGCTCGGGCTCTAGAGGTCCGCAATTCAAGTCGCCAACTTTCACCAGCTCTTTGCCATGCCGGAAGATCATGCAAAACCCATCATCCAACTCCCACTCACAATCGCTGACCACAAGAACATACAGGACGTCATTCTCCTTGCGCACCATAAGGTCGCTGCCCGTCACCAGGCGCCAAACATCTTCCTGAGACGCCGGCGGGGCCTTGCCGCCCAACATATCGTGCTCATCGTCATATTCGCTGCCCATGGCGCGAGCCGAGGCCAGGTAATGAGCATGCACATGAAAACTCAAACGCAGCCGGTCGGCATTGGAGAGCTCTAGAAAAGCCCCGACTGCTTGCAAGGCTTCGGTGTCACTGACTTCATATTCGTCAAAATTTATCGGACATAGCACATAGTTCAGAAAGGGAACGGACACGCCCGCCGTCCTGGCAAATCCCAAGCGGTTGCGGCTTCGGCTGGCCAGCGCCAAATGCAGTTCATTCAGGTTCATCGTCTCAGCCCGCGGGTTGTTAGATCCGATGACAGAGGGCACAAACTGCAGCTGATTCAAAATGTCCAAAATTGAGTGTCCAACTTGTTTGGTGGCGTTCGGCTCCTCGGATCTGCGAGGCGAGCCGTGGCGGTTTACGACGCAGAGCTGGCGTAGGGCTTTCTTGTTGAACCCTGATCGGGCGCAAGGCCCAAAATAGTGATGGCGGTCCTTTTGGGACCGCCATCCATTCAAGCCGCTGGGAGTGGGGAGGGGGTACTACGGCTTGTAACTCTTATTGTTCTTATCCGCTTCGTGGGGCGTTTATCTTTCTGCCTCTTACGAGGAGTGATGAGAATGAACTTAAAGGCTAACAGCCATTAACGATGTGAGGTTTGCCACATCGCCGAATTTTTTTCTGCCCGGATCAATCAGCGCGGAAATCCTGGGCAACAAGCTGAAAAAGCTGATCAGCGGTGCTGTCTTCATCGCGCCCGGAGGTGTCCAGCACGGCCGCTGCCTGGCCATAAGCCTGTTGGCGGTCTGCCAGAAGCGCTTTCAGGTCGTTCATGGCTCCGGGTCTTCCGGCCATCGGGCGCAGATCATTCTGGTCCACCACCCGCTGCATGTGCTCTTCAGGGAGGGCTTTCACCCAAACCGTATGAAAGTGTTCCAAAACCAGTCGATAGGTTTCAGGCGCGCCCACCAGTCCACCGCTGGTCTCCAGCACCACTTTTTCCTTCTGCTCGACCAGCGCAACCAGCGCCTCGCGCTCAAGACGGCGAAAGGCGTCCAGGCCGGCCAGTTCGACCAGTTCCTGGGTGGTCATCCCTGCCCGCTCCGTAACCAGCTCGGTGAGCTGAACAAACGGGACACCAAGCCTGCCGGCCAACGAGCGGCCCAACGCAGTTTTGCCGGCCCCGCGCAGGCCCACGAGTGCAACCCCGCATTTGGCCTGGCGCTCAGCCTCAAAATGCCGGGCCAAAACCGCATGCGCATCACGCAGCTGCTGTTCACTGAGCCCGGACAACAGTCCACTGAGGGGAGCATAGCGAACCGGCTCCTGCTCCAGTAAGTCAGTGATCTCCAAACCCAATGCGGCGGCAATCTTTTGCAGCACATTGAGCGAAATGTTCGCCCGGCCGGTTTCCAGCTGCCCGATATAGCGCTCAGAGATGCCCGCAGCCTCAGCCAATGCATGGCGCGGCAAGCTGGCCTGGCGGCGTGCGGCGCGCACGGCAGAACCGACCCGGGCAGTCAGTTGTTCTTCGGCATTATGAATCACTTGCATTGACATTATAATTCCCATATCCTCATTTTTGACGAAAAACAAGCATTATATTTCCGTTTTGAGGGAACAAAGCCGGATGATCATTGATTTTCAGACCGATCCATCGCGCTATCGCCATTGGAAGATCGAGGTGGACGGGCAAACCGCGACCTTGTGGATGGACGTAGATGAGAATGGTGGACTGGTTGAGGGCTATGAGTTGAAGCTCAACTCTTACGACCTGGGCGTAGACATTGAATTGAACGATGCCGTGCAGCGACTGCGATTTGAGCACCCTGAGGTAAAGGTGGTGCTTTTGCGGTCTGCCAAAGACCGGGTTTTCTGTGCAGGGGCCAACATTCGCATGCTGGCCGGATCGAGTCATGCCCACAAAGTGAACTTCTGCAAATTCACCAATGAAACCCGCAACGCGATGGAAGGAGCAGGCGCCGCATCGGGCCAGCACTACATTTGCGTTGTGAACGGCACGGCAGCCGGCGGCGGGTATGAGCTTGCGCTGGCCGCTGACCATATTGTGCTTGTGGATGATGGCTCAGCTTCGGTTTCGCTCCCGGAGGTGCCATTGCTGGCGGTTCTGCCCGGCACCGGAGGACTTACGCGGGTAACCGATAAGCGCAAAGTTCGCCGAGATCGGGCAGATGTTTTCTGCACCATCGAAGAAGGCATCAAAGGTCAGCGCGCCGCAGACTGGCGCCTGGTTGACGACGTGGTGCCGAACTCCAAACTTGACGCGCTTCTGGGCGAGCGTTGCGCCGAGTTTGCCGCAAAATCAGACAGACCCTCTGATCAGGGCGGCATCTCCTTCTCCCCCCTCTCCCGCGAAATTGGCGAAGCTCATGTGCGCTACACTCATGTGTCTGTTGAGCTTGAACGCAGCGAACGCGTAGCGACCATTTCGATCATCGGGCCGGAACATGGCGCGCCCTCAAGCGCAGAGGATGCTCACGCCCAGGGCGATGAGTTTTGGCCCCTGGCGCTTGCCCGTGAACTGGACGATGCGATCTTGCACCTGCGCAGCAATGAACCTGAAGTGGCGCTTATTCAGATCAAAACTCAAGGCGACCCTCAGATGGTGCTCGCCTATGACCGGTTCATGGCGTCGCACAGTGGCAATTGGTTGATCCGCGAGATTACAGCCTACTGGACCCGCGTCCTGAAAAGGGTTGACCTCACGGCCCGGTCCCTGGTTGCGCTGATCGAGCCTGGGAGCTGCTTTGCAGGGACGCTTGCCGAACTGGTGTTTGCCACCGACAGGTCCTACATGCTGGTTGGCCAGTTTGACGGGGACAACCGGGCCGAAGCCTCGCTGCTGCTGGGAGAAGCCAACTTTGGCTTGCACCCCATGTCCAACGGGATCTCGCGCCTGGAAACCCGCTTTCTGGGTGAGCCGGAAGCTTTTGAGCAAGCCAAGGGGTCGATTGGGTCGGCACTTGATGCAGAAGAGGCCGACGAACTTGGCCTCATCACCTTCGCCTACGATGATATCGATTGGGAAGACGAAGTGCGCTTGTTCATTGAAGAACGCGCCAGTTTCTCGCCCGATGGGCTCACCGGCATGGAGGCCAACCTGCGCTTTGCCGGGCCGGAGACCATGGAAACCAAGATTTTCGGACGCCTGACCGCTTGGCAGAACTGGATTTTCCAACGGCCCAATGCTGTTGGCCCCGACGGCGCCCTGCGGCGCTATGGTTCAGGCCAACGGCCTGATTATGACTTCACCCGCGTATAGAGGACGCCCTGATGGCCACATCGATTAATGTCGACTATTCAACCACCATTCCGAACAACATCGGTCTATCTGAGGATCGCCGTGTGCTGAAAGCGCTGGAGCGCTGGCATCCTGGCTATCTCAACTGGTGGAACGACATGGGGCCGGACGGGTTCCAGGAAAAGCTGGTTTATCTGCGCACCGCCGTAAGTGTTGACCTGGATGGTTGGGCCAAGTTCGGCTACGTGCGCATGCCGGAATATCGCTGGGGCATCTTGCTGGCACCGCAAGAGGAAGGCCGCACTATCCCATGCGGCGAACAGGCCGGGCAGCCGGTTTGGCAAGAAGTTCCTGGCGAACACCGGGCCATACTTCGGCGGCTGATCGTGATCCAGGGCGACACTGAACCAGCTTCGGTCGAACAACAGCGCCACCTGGGCAAGACGGCCCCTTCCCTCTACGACATGCGCAACCTGTTCCAGGTGAACGTGGAAGAAGGCCGGCATCTCTGGGCGATGGTGTATCTGTTGCAGAAGTACTTCGGCCGCGACGGACGTGAAGAAGCTGAAGAGTTGCTGCGCCGCCAATCTGGCCACGAAGATCATCCGCGCATGCTCGGTGCCTTCAACGAAGCCACGCCGGACTGGCTGTCGTTCTTCATGTTCACCACGTTCACAGACCGCGATGGCAAGATGCAGCTGGAATCGCTGGCGCAGTCTGGCTTTGATCCCCTGTCTCGCACCTGCCGGTTCATGCTGACCGAAGACGCCCACCACATGTTTGTTGGTGCCACCGGCGTTCAACGGGTGATCAAGCGCACCTGTGCGGCCATGAAGGATGCTGGCATTGAGGATCCTTACGACATAGACGGCATCCGCAAACTTGGTGTGATCGACCTTCCGACCATCCAGAAGAAATGCAACCTGCACTTCTCGCTCTCGCTCGACCTTTTCGGATCGGAGCTGTCCACCAATGCCGCCAATGCGTTTAATGCTGGGATTAAGGGGCGCTACAAAGAAGACCGGATTGAAGACGACCATCAGCTGGTGGACGACACATACAAAGTGATGCGGCTCATCGACAGCGAAATCAAACTGGTGGATGAGCCGGCTCTATCGGCCCTCAACGCCCGGCTGCGCGATGACTATGTTAAAGACTGCGACAAGGGCATCACGCTCTGGAATAACACCATTCGCAAGGAAGGTGTGGACTTCCAGATCACCCTGCCCCATGTGGGTTTCCACCGGCAGATCGGCGAGTTCGTGGGCGCCAATATTACGCCCTGCGGCAAGGTCTTGAGCAGTGATGAGTGGGATGGCGTGAAAGACGACTTCCTGCCCACGAAGGCAGACGGAGACTTTGTCGCGTCCCTCATGAAACCATGCTGGGAACCTGGAAAGTATGCCAACTGGATCTCACCGCCCAAGGTTGGCATCGATAGCAAGCCTGGCGAATTTGAGTATGTGAAGATTGAAGGCTAAGGCAGGGTTCGCTCGCTAAATCGGTAAATTCTAAGCGAACGCAGTGCTCTAACTGAGCCCTGCCTTCCGGCTCATGTTTCTTTGTGTTGCCTGCTGAGGAGCGAAACTGCCTCCATGCGTGCCATGTCGAGCAGATACGCTAAGAACTGATGCCTGTTCGTTACCGCTTCAGCTTGCAGCTTCTCGAGCGATTGCACCATCTCGCGCAGCTCGGGCTTTCTGGCAGAATTGCTAATGGCCAACGCTAGCCTCCCTCGCTTTGTACTCACAGGCAGTACGTGAATTTTTGCATTAAGCCGGTTCGGTTTTTTGGCGTATCAATTTTCATTGCAGTTTCACCATAAAAAACGTACAATATATGTACTTAATACGTACATTGTACGTTTTTAGGGATTACAGGTCAACAACTCATGTGCATCTCAGCCCTTACTCTGAGGTCCCCAGATGAAGATGCGCGCGGCGCTCACCGCCTCGAGTTTGCGCAATGGACGTAACCTTCAGGGACACAAAATTCATTGAACCGCGGCATATCCGAATGGCGCGCAGCGGACTGGGACTCTCTGTCCGAGACCTTGCAGAGTTGGCAGGAGTGAACAAGGCAACTATCGTGCGGCTGGAAGCAGGACTTCAGCCGGCCCGTTCCACAACCATCAACGCCGTCCGCAGCGCGCTGGAGCAGGCGGGAGCTGCATTTTTGTCCGGCGACGATCCGGGCACCATCGCCGTGAGTGTAAAGTTGCGTCAATAGCCAACGCCCAAGAAACAAACTACACTTGGGGCTCATCTTCACAAATTTTTTGGGCCCCCAATTTATCGAGCATAGTCGAAGATAATCCCTCACTCTGCCTACCGAATACATGCCCCCCTTGATTCAAGACAAAAAGCGCCAAATCCACTATGGTATACGTTCGCTTTTTGCCACCACAAGGTCCCGGAATTTGGGTATGCATCTAATTTTTTACACCAGTCAGACCACTTTGCCCCACGACCAAATCGAGGCCAACCTCGCTGACATCGTGCGAGCGTGCAAGTTGCACAACAAAGCAAATGGGGTAACCGGCGTATTGTTTTTTGAGAACCGCAACTTCATTCAAGCTTTGGAAGGCGAGGAGGACGCAGTCCGCAGCACGCTGGAAAGGGTTCGGAAAGACCCACGCCATACCAACCTCAAAGTCCTCGTGGACCGACCCATTGAAGAACGCTCCTTCTCAGACTGGGCAATGGATACATTTTTCGTGAAACATCCAGAACTGGTGGACAGCGAGATGATTTCGCTCATCCAGAAGATTTACGATCGAAGCTTTCCGACAAACACCAAGGATCTTGTCGAATTTCACAAGCGCATGATTGATGAGGTCGATACCTTCAAGATTCTTCGCTTTGAAACCGAGGACGGATGCTAAACGCCCATAGCAGTGTAGGCGACGTAGAGTAGGCCCAACGCCGCCACGCTCAGCCCTGTATAAAGACCGTTCCAAGTCCAAGTCAGTGTTGTTGTCGGGTATCCCGATGCTTTGGACAGCATCAAGACCACCGAAGCGAATGGCGCCCCGAGCGAACTGATGGCTGTGCCGGCTGCAATGGCCAAGGCGCACAAGGTTACATCCACAGGCGTTGCCGGCATATGGGCAACAACCGACCCCAAGAACACCGCCATTGTAATCGGGCTTAGGGCGACGTGGCCGGCGAGCAACACGGAAACAGAAAGCCCCAGCATGAACAGCCAGCCCGGCACGGCCCAATGCTCAACCAAGGCCGCCAGTTGATCGGAGGGCACCAGGAAGGCGCCTGCAGTGCCGATGAAACCGGCGCATGATATAAAGACCACCTCTCGCAGAAAGCCGGGCATGCTCACAAAGGCGATTTCCCGGTAACGGGCCAGTGGCGCCTTTGACGGGTCGGAACTCGCCTCCTCCGCCCCTTGGGCCCACACCCAGATGATCACCACAATGGGGGCTGCCAACATCACACCGGAAACGATACCGACCCCGCCCAAGGTTTTGGCCAAGACGGTTAAGCCGATCAGGCCCGAACAAACCAACGCCAAGCTCAGAACTGCCCTTTTCGGCAATTGCGGCGGCTGGGCCCGCTGCACCTGACCACTGGCCCGAAGGCGTTGACCGGTTTTTGCCCAAACCAGCGTGTCTTCCAGCCAGCCGACGGCGAGCATCACCAGCGCCATGCAAAACCCAAGGGCCATTAGCCTGGCAGCATCTATATCTGTCAGCAGCCCCGGAAGGATGGCCTGAGTCACCGCGGTTGGCGCCCAGACAAGAAACCAGCAGAAGCCGCGGTGCACTGCAGCCAGTTGGCGGCGCTCCCGGATTTGCTGCACTTCATCAAGTGGAGCATCAAGCGGGGCATCACCGCGCACGCCGCGCTGAATGAACGGGGTGAGCAGACTGACGGAACCAAGATTGATCAATACAGAGAAGAAGTGGCTGCCCGAAAACAAAGCAAGAAAGCGCCTCTTCGGTGGCTGCAGCGTAAGGTATGTGCCGACGGTCTTTACGGCAGGCGAGGTGATCGCGCCCTCCCGCAGCAGTGCCATGAGCATCATGAAGCTGGCAAGATAGGCTGAGCGGTCAAGCCCGGTGAGCAGGGCCTGCCAACCATCGCCAGGCGCTCGCCACACTAGTGCTCCCAGAACGAAAGACACGACAAGAAGGTAGTATTCCCGCACCTTCAAGATGGGCAAAGCCATAAGGGGCAATCCCAGCACCAGCACCCGGATGAAACTGGCGAGGGTTTCAAGGCCGGTATAAATCTCGATCAACTCCAACACCATCATCGCGGCGAGGTAGACACCCACAATGCTTTTTTCGGGCAGGTTTTGCTGATCGGTCACAGAATTCGTCTTGAACGCCAAGGTGGACGGAGGTGAGGCTAGCTACATACTCTCCCCGCCCCTTGAATGTCATGCAGTTTCGAGGATGGGCTGGATTCTGGATGCATATTGGTGGCATGTGCACCGGCGCAAACCATTGGAGATGCAGCGCATGACAAACACACCTTACGGCTCACCGACCTTTGCCGGATGGCGGGACGCTGCATCGTCGGAATGGCAGGCGTTCACACAGCACGCTTTCGTCCAGCAACTAGGCGATGGAACGCTGCCGAGGGAGGCTTTTCTGCACTATCTGGTGCAAGACTATGTGTTCCTCATTCACTTCAGCCGCGCCTGGGCCCTGGCCGTGGTGAAATCTGAGAGTTTGGCGGAAATGAAGACGGCCGCCGGCACAGTGGACGCGCTTGTCAATCACGAGATGCAGTTGCACATTAAAATATGCACCGAAGCCGGTCTCAGCGAAGAACAGCTGTATACTGCTGAAGAGGATATCGAAAACCTGGCCTACACGCGCTATGTGATGGACGCAGGCCTATCAGGCGATTTTCTTGACCTGATCGCAGCACTGGCGCCGTGCGTGTTCGGCTATGGCGAGATCGGGCCTGCGCTGAAGCAGTCGGCTGTTCCAAGCACCCCTTATCAAGACTGGATCGACATGTATTCAGGCGCCGAATATCAGGAGGTTTGCCACGCCGTTGGTGCGATGATCGAAGGCGCCATGTGTGCCCGGATCGGTGACACCCCTCAGAACAGTCCCCGGTGGAACACACTGTGCGAGCGCTTCCGGATCGCCACGCGCCTTGAAATTGGGTTCTGGGATATGGGCCTGCGCGGCGCCTTACGCGCTGAAACCCCTTGACTTGAGAGCCAATCTGCCGGTTTATGCCGCGTCCCCCGGGGTGCCGAAAGGCTGAGATACACCCGTAGAACCTGATCTGGTTAGAACCAGCGTAGGGAGCGAAAAATGCAGATGGCTGAAGCCCATCGGCGTATCCAATATCATGCACGGCCAAATGGCCGACCGCCGCATCGCAATGGGGCGGACGCCGCCGTGCGCTGGTTTGGGGGGTTGTAGCAATCAGCACGCCTTCGGACATAATCACGCTCGACATTACCGGTCCCGGCACGCGCTACCCGGCAAATCTGTTTGCCGCCTCCAAGCTCATGTTGACAGCTGGCCAGACCACCGTGTTGGTGGGAACCAGTGGAAGTGGCAAAAGCACACTGCTCAGAATGCTTGCAGGGCTTGAGGATGTGCCGGAGAACATTCGCCTGGATGGGCTGCCCAGCGGGATTAAACGCGCCTACATGACCCAGGATGTCCGTTTGCTCCCCTGGTTCACAGTTGAACGCAATGTGGGCATCGGCGACCAGCTGCGCGGAGAAGCCATAGACCACGCTGGCGTGGCCCATAAGCTTGAGCAGCTTGACCTTGTCCGGGACGCGCAGAAGTACCCAGGCCAGATTTCCGGCGGCATGGCTCAACGCGCTGCCCTCGCCCGCACCCTGCTTGAGGGTGCCGATCTAAATCTATTGGATGAACCCTTTGCCGCGCTGGATGCAATCACGCGGCGCAACATGCAAGATCTCGTAAAACAGCACTTTCGCGGCAAAACAGTCGTTCTGGTGACCCACGATCCCATGGAAGCGGTCCGGCTTGGCGATGCGATCTATGTCTTGGCGCAAAGCGAACCTGATGGCCCTGCTGCGTTCACTCCGTTTACCAAAACCGCTGATGACGCGCCGGCGCGTGCAGAACAGCTGTTCAAAAGATTGCAAACATCATGATCGTACGCGCGCTCATAACCTTCGCAGGTGTCTGCCTTTTTTGGCAAGGGATCGTGAGCGTGTTCGAGATGGCGCCCTATATTTTGCCGGGACCAGGAGCAGTTCTCGAGGCCCTGGTGAAGTCACCGGCTCTTTACGCCAAGCATGCCCTTACAACCGCGATAGAGATTGTGTTGGCGTTGCTCATTGGCCTGGCGGCCGGGTTTAGCACAGGCGTGCTCATCTGGCAGTCGGCCCGGGCGGAACGTTGGCTTTGGCCCCTGTTGCTCGCCAGCCAAGCTGTGCCGGTGTTCGCCATTGCGCCCCTGCTGGTCATATGGCTCGGTTACGGCTTGGCGTCCAAGATCACTATGGCGGTAATGATCGTCTTCTTCCCTGTGACCGTAGCGGTGGTTGAGGGATTGAGACGCATCGGACCCTATTGGCCAGAACAGGCCAAGCTGATGGGCGCAAAGCCTTGGCCGTTTTTCTGGCTTGTTCAACTGCCGGCAAGTCTTGGCACCATTGGTGTTGGCGCCCGAATTGCGGCCGCCACCGCACCTATTGGGGCCATCGTCGGTGAATGGGTCGGGGCCAGTGGCGGGCTCGGTTATCTCATGCTCCACGCCAATGCACGCATGCAAATTCCCTCTGTGTTTGCTGCCCTGTTCTGTTTGCTCGTTTTCACTTTGAGCCTTTACGGCGTGGTGAACCTGATAACCCGCAAACTCTTGTTTTGGACCGAAGAAAGGTAATTCTGAAAAATGCTGAACTGCGCAAAAACTCTGGCTGCCGGAATGCTGGCCACGCTGCTGGTCTATGCCCCGGCGCAGGCCGCCGAAAAGCTCAAATTGGCGCTAGACTGGTTCGTCAACCCAGATCACGCAACCCTCGTGGTGGCCAAAGAGAAAGGTTACTTTGAGAAAGCCGGATTGGACGTGGAACTCGTGGCACCGGCAGATCCGAACGATCCCCCCAAGCTGGTTGCCGCGGGCAAATTTGATGTTGCCGTCTCCTACCAGCCGCAGCTTCACTTGCAGGTGGCAGAAGGGCTTCCCCTGCGCCGCATCGCGACCTTGGTCGCCACACCCCTCAATACTCTTGTGGTACTGGACAGCGGGCCGATCAAAACGCTCAAGGACCTGAAAGGCAAGAAGGTTGGATTCTCGGTCGGCGGATTTGAAGATGCAATTCTTGGAATCATGCTGGAAGGGGTCGGCCTGTCTCTGAAAGATATCGAGCTGATCAATGTCAACTTCTCGCTTTCACCTTCGATCATCAGCGGCCAGGTAGCCGGCGTGATTGGTGCATTCCGGAATTTTGAGTTGAACCAGATGGATATCGTCAAGAAGCCAGGACGCGCATTCTATCCTGAAGAGCACGGCGTTCCGGCTTACGATGAACTCATTCTGATCGCAAATTCCGGAAAACTTTCAGATCCCCGCTTGCCCAAGTTTCTGGATGCGCTCGAACAGGCCACTGTGTATCTCATGAACCACCCAAAAGAGAGTTGGGAGCTGTTCATCAAGGCCTATCCGAACCTCGATGATGAACTGAACAAACGGGCCTGGGCCGACACTCTGCGCCGCTTTGCCAAGCGTCCGCGCGCGCTCGACACCACGCGCTATGACCGATTTGCAAAGTTCCTAGCCGAGCGCGGGCTTATGAAAGCGGCCGGTCCCGCTTCTGACTATGCGGTGGTGGTGGGCGCAAAATAGAGCCCGAGCATCTGGCAATTGAGCGCAGGCTGTTTGGTCGAGATCAAACAGCTTGCAGTCGACTTTCATATAGGTCTATGCGACAAGCATTTCTCGAAGCATCAGACTAGCTATGTTCGCTTGCGGGCCAGAATCGGCCACCAAAGCGGCACTTAAGTCACTGGAGCACATTGTGAGCGCTGCATCAGAAACTGAATCAGCCGGGCTTCTTGAAAGAATTGGCCAAGTCCGCAAAAGAACTGTGAAACGTTACGGGAAGCGCCTCATTCGGAAGCTGCGTGAAACCCTCGCACAACAGTCTCTGGTGAGTAACAATCCGGTGCTTGATGCCCGGCAATTTCCAGACCTGGACCCATTCACCGAACACTGGAAAGAGATTCGTGATGAAGTGAGGGAGATCCTTAAACACCGCGAAGCGGTTCCGTCATTCGTGGAAGTGTCTCCTGACCAAACAAGAATTGCCAATGGCAAATTCTGGCGCACGTTCATCCTGTTCGGATTTGGAACGAAGATGGAAAAAAATTGCGCCCAAGCCCCCGTGACGACCCGGTTGCTGGAAGCCGTGCCAAATCTTCAAACTGCATGGTTTTCCATAATGGCGCCCCACTCACATGTGGAGGCGCACAGGGGTGTGACGAAAAGTATTTTGCGGACACATTTGGGTCTCATCATCCCAAAGGACGCAGAAAGTTGCCGGTTACGCGTAGATCAAGAGATTTGTGTTTGGCGCGAAGGAGAGATCTTCGTTTTCGACGATACCTATGAACACGAGGTATGGAACGACACGGACGAAGAGCGGGTTATTCTGCTTTTCGATTTCGATCGTCCAATGCGATTGTGGGGACGAATTATCAACCGCAGTTTCATATGGGCACTGAAATTCACCTCGTACTACCAGGTGCCCAAGAAGAACATGGAAAACTACGAAGATAAATTTGAAGCGGCCACCCGCCAGGCTGACAAGATGTTGGAAGCCATGAGCGAAAAGGACTGATGCAGCGCACGTGCATTTGGAATCTGTGCCATTTTACGCACAGGTCTATAAAAAATGCGATTTAAAATTGCACTTTTAGTGGCACAGTTATTGTGCTCGCTTCGCTCCTTGTAGTAGGGTTCTCAGCGTTAGAATGCGGCGGAGTAGCGTGAGATGCGTGCTAGTTTTTTGGCGGCGGTTGCGACCGTCGTATGGGTCCTGCTATGCGGACCTGCAACAGCTCAGGAGAAAAGCCCGATCCTTGAAGGCGCACAGAAATTCTGTGCCGCTGAGTATGGTGACCGCCTCCTTGGTGTGAGCATCGAAGGCGAGAACGGTTTTGCCTGCAGGTTCGCTGCAGTTGAGAAAGTTGCCACGTATAAGCTCGCGCCCACCGAACCAAAACCCAAATGGGACTTGGACGAAGAGGACGAGCCTTCTGCCTCGGCGGTTGCGGCAAAAGCCGCCGCTGCTGCCAAAAGCAAACGCAGAGCAAAAGCCAAGTTGCGCAAAAAGAGGCGCTACAAGGGCGCGAAGCTGCGCAAGAGAAAACGGCTGCAACGCAAACGCAAGGCTCTGCGCAAGAAAAAGCGCGATCCCTTCGCTGAATTCATGCGGAAGGTGCGCAAGGCAACAAGGAAAAAACGCTCCAGCGTCGAACCTATGCCCACGCTACGCTCCGTAATCTCCTAATTCAGGCCAGAAACGCCGGGACGCCCTGCCCCCTGGGTTTACCAGACTCAAAAACTCTGCAAAGCAGAAGCTTGCAGGGCAACATGCTGTTCATCATCCGTTTAGTGGATTGTTAACCTGAGAATACATTGGCTCTTGTAAAATGAACATTGTTCATATAAATATCCTGAATGACGACAGGAGATGCAAGTATGGCAACGCATAATCAGTTTTCACTCTTCGCTCAAAAGCGATTTGGTCCACTTTTCGCGACCCAGGCCTTGGGTGCGTTCAACGATAATGCGTTTAAGCAGGCCCTCGTTATATTGATCACTTTTGTCTTGGCCCAATCTCAGGGATTGAACGCGGGGGTTTGGATCAATCTTGCGGCCGGATTGTTCATTCTGCCTTTCTTCTTGTTCTCAGCCCTTGCTGGCCAAATCGCGGACCGCTTCGACAAGGCTGCTCTGGCACGCCGCATTAAGCTGATTGAAATTGGCATCATGGGACTGGCAGCGATCGGCTTCATGCTGCAGAGCCCGGTGTTCCTGCTTGGCGTGCTCTTCTTGATGGGTACGCAGTCCACATTCTTCGGGCCAATCAAATATGGAATTCTGCCGCAACATCTGGACGGCAGCGAACTTGTGGCCGGCAACGCTCTGATTGAAAGCGGAACGTTGATTGCAATCTTGTTGGGCACCTTGTTCGGCGGACTTCTGATCACAACGAGTGCAGGTCCTTTGATCGTGTCCGGATCGGTCATTGGTCTTGCCGTTGTGGGCTGGTTCGCGAGCCGGGGCGTTCCTGCCGCCCCTGCGCCGGCGCCGGATTTAGTGATCAACCGGAACATCTTCACCGCCACCGCCGATATGATCCGGAGCGCTGCAAAGGACCGCAATCTGTTCTTGTGCATTTTGGGCCTCTCCTGGTTCTGGCTGATCGGCGCGGTGTTTCTCACCCAACTGCCGGCGTTCACGAAAGATTATCTGGGTGCCAATGAAACCGTCTCGAACCTGTTCATCGCCGTGTTCACAATTGGCGTTGCGGTGGGCGCACTTCTGAATAATCGCCTGTTGGCAGGCGAAGTCGCCGCGCGCTATGTGCCATTGGCCGGACTTGGTATTTCAATCTTCGGCATCGACTTTGCGCTTTCCGCAGGGTTCGAGCCAGCCAATACAACAGCCGGCCTGACTGGTATTGGAGTGTTTCTTTCTGACGCTGGAAACTGGAGAGTGATCTTCGACCTTTTCGCGCTTTCGGTTTGCGGCGGCCTATTCTCTGTCCCCCTTTATGCGCTCATCCAGCATCTGTCTGACCCAAAGGAAGTTTCGCGCAACATTGCTGCAAACAATGTGGTCAACGCGGCCTTCATGGCTTGCTCAGCATTGGTTGCCGCAATTCTGCTTGGCAAGGGATGGTCAATCCCAGCCATTCTGTTCAGCGTGGCCGCCGCCAATTTCTTCGTTTCACTCTACATTTGCAAGCTTCTGCCCCGCGATGTTTTGAAGATTATTGCAAGGTTCTTCTTCCGTCTGGTCTACCGGGTGGAGGTGCAAGGGTGGGAGAACTATGAAGCCGCAGGAGACAAGGCGGTAATCGTTGCCAACCACACGTCTTTCCTGGACGGACCCCTGCTCGCGGCGTTCTTGCCCGACACCCCAAGTTTTGCCATCAACACCCAACAGGCAGAGCGGCCCTTCGTAAAACCGTTCTTGTCGCTGCTTAATCTTCTGCCCATCGACCCGCGCAATCCCATGGCCATGAAAACACTCGTGCGTGAGGTTCAAGAGGACCGGAAGTGCATGATCTTCCCTGAAGGGCGCATAACAGTGACAGGCGCTCTCATGAAAGTCTACGACGGCCCAGCGACGGTCGCCAACCTGGCCGAGGCACCGCTGCTTCCAATTCGAATTTCGGGCGCCGAGTTTTCAACCTTCTCCCGCTTGAAAGGCATTGTTCGCCTTCGCTGGTTCCCCAAGATCACCATCACCATTCTGGAACCTGTGAGCGTCCAAGCGCCTGAGGGCGTGCGCGGCTCGGCCCTCCGGGCACGGCTCAGCTCGCAGCTTTACGACATCATGTCGGCAATGATGTTTGAGACTTCGAATGAGAAGAAGATGTTGTTTTCTGCACTTCTTGATGCCCGCTCGATCAACGGCGGCAAGACGCCGGTGCTTGAAGATATTAAGTTTGAACCCATGAACTTTGACCGCCTGGTGACGGGTAGTTTTGTTCTGGGCAAGAAACTGGCTCAGCAAACGCCTGGGCAGGAGAAGATGGCTCTTTTGTTGCCGAATGCCGCGGCTGCTGTGGCCGCATTCTTCGGCTTGCACGCCTATGGCCGCGTTCCTGCAATGTTGAACTTCTCGGCCGGCCCCAAGAGCATGCTGGCAGCCTGCACAGCGGCGCAAATTCAGACCGTGGTGACTTCGCGTGCCTTTGTTGAAGCTGGAAATCTCGAAGACGACATTGCGGCTCTGAGCGAGAAAGTGACGCTCATCTACCTGGAAGATCTGCGCGATCAGATCGGAAGCGGAGCAAAGCTCGCCGGGTTGATAAAAAGCAAGTTTGCCCGGATCGCCTATTCGCAGACTGCAAAAGGCGCAAAGTCGAGCGACCCGGCGGTTGTATTGTTCACCTCGGGATCTGAAGGCGTGCCGAAAGGTGTCGTGTTGAGCCATGACAACATCAATGCCAACCGCCATCAAATTTCCGCGCGGATTGATTTTTCGCCCAACGACACGGTGTTCAACGCCCTCCCGATTTTCCATGCGTTCGGGTTAACCGGCGGTTTGATATTGCCGCTGTTGGCGGGGGTCAAAATCTTCCTCTACCCCTCCCCGCTGCACTACAAGGTGGTGCCTGAACTGATCTATGACACCAATGCCACGGTGATGTTCGGTACGGACACGTTTCTTGCCGGCTACGCCCGCTCGGCAAACCCGTATGACTTTTATTCCATGCGCTATGTTGTGGCCGGCGCCGAAAAGGTCAAAGACGAGACCCGCCGGGTGTGGACGGAAAAGTTCGGCCTCCGCATTCTGGAAGGCTACGGCGCCACGGAGACTGCACCGGTTCTCGCGCTCAACACCCCCATGCACCACAAAGCTGGAACCGTGGGAAGGCTATTGCCAGCCATCCAGCATCGCCTGGAGCCCATCGAGGGTATAGACAAGGGGGGCAAGTTGATCGTCCGCGGCCCCAATGTCATGAGCGGCTACCTGCGCGTTGAAAACCCAGGAACACTAGAGCCGGCCCAGGATGGTTGGTACGACACGGGTGACATCGTTGATATCGACGAAGAGGGCTTTGTCAGCATTCTTGGACGCGCCAAGCGCTTTGCAAAAATTGCTGGCGAAATGGTGTCCCTGACGGCCGTTGAAATGGAAGTCGCCAAAGCCTGGCCCGACAATGGGCATGCGGTGGTGTCCATACCGGATGCGAAGAAAGGTGAAGCACTGGTGCTTCTGACTGACCACTCAAGCGTGGACCGGAAAGATCTGCAAGCCATGGCCAAAGAGGCCGGAATGGCCGAACTCTGGGTGCCCAGACAGGTGATGAACGTGGACAAGGTGCCGTTGTTGGGCACCGGCAAAACCGACTACGTGACGTCCAAGGAACTGGCTCTGGAGGCGCACGGTTAGCTTGGTTCGCTCACCTGTTTTCTCATTTCCGTTGAGCCGCCAAAAGAAAATAGCAGTTTCAAGGGCCCGATGCTTTTGGTTTCGCGAGCCTCAAAACCGAAGCGTTCGTAGAGGCGTCTAGCGCCGGGATTGGTGTCTATGACATCGAGCCGGATGCTGCGCTTGTTCAGCCGCTGGGCATGGTCCTCGATGGCCTCAAGCAAGCGGGTGCCGATGCCCCTCCCGCGTACGGATTCACTCACCGCAATGCCGTCCATCAACAAGAGGTCCTGACTTTCTGCCCGCTCCAACAAGAGCAAGCCGAAAATCCTGGCAGGTGCAGACCATCCATACTCCTTAAAAAAGCGGCCCACTCCCGGCTCATACAGCCCTCTGCTGTCAACTTTGAAACCGGCAATGCCAACCACTTTACCGTTCTGAAGTGCCAAAAAGGCACGATCGGGCGCCAAACCTGTGGCCAGAAACCGCGCCGCCCGTTCCGGCTCGCCCAGAAAAGGCGTGAGCTTTTCGCGAAAGGCGTCGCAATAAAGATCCGTGGCCACCTCAACGTGTTGTGCGGGAACGCCCAACTGGATGATGATGCCGTCGTTCATACGTTGCGATATGGGATGCGCAGGATTGGATTAAAAGGCGAGGCAATCCCTATTGGCCGCTAATGCTCCAACAAAGGCAATTCAACGGCTGTCTTTTGATGGGCAGACTGCTTTATCGCAGAAATTACCTGCAGGGACCTCAATCCGTCGAGGCCCGAGACACGCGGCGGCGCCTGCCCACGAATGACATCACAAAAATGATCAATTTGAACGTCGATTGGATCCTGATGTACGAATTCAATCGCGTTTTCGTCGATCGGTTCCCACCAACTGCGTTCACCTGCCTGCGCCCAGACCTTTGACGCTGGCAACTCCAGGGAACCTCTGGTACCGCCTATGAAATAACAATTTTGCTCCGTGGCGGGATATGCAAGATTTTCTGCAGCGGTCAGCTCCCAACTCCAAGGGGCAACGACTGTGTCAGAGACACTAAGTGTCCCCAACGCTCCATTGGCAAAGCGCAGAATGATTGCGGCGGTATCTTCCACATCATGCCCACGCGTATCGGTCGCCTCAAGGGCCTCAACGGTGACAATCTCTCCGATCAGATGTCGCAGCAGATCTACATCATGGATCAGATTGATGTAGACGGGGCCAGCACCTTTTTTCGTGCGCCATTTGGTTTCGAAATAGTCCGCCGGCTTGTAAAGCCAACACATGCCGTTGACAGCAACGATGTCGCCCAGAAGGCCGCCGTCAATCTTCTCCTTCGCCGCCATGATTATTGGGTTATGTCGCCTGTGATGGCCAACCAGCAGGGGCGTCCCCATCGCATCGGATTGATCAACGAGCTGTTGCGCAGACTGAACGCTGTCAGCCAGAGGTTTTTCGATCAGTACGGGCAATTTCTCCCGTAAGGCTTCCAATCCCAGCGGAAGGTGAAGCTGATTGGGTGTGGCAATGATCGCGCCGTCAGGACGGCGTGATGCCAACATTTTGGCCAGGTCAGAGAACCAATCAAAGCTTCGATCCCGTGCGAACTGTCGTGCCTCGTCTGACGGATCCACAATGCCGGCGACAGCAGCTCCATTCGAGTTCGAAATTGCCTCAGCGTGGCGCCGACCAATCAGTCCTGCGCCTATAACGGCAATTTCCAACGGGGACATCTTTGCAAACTCTGCACGCACTCGCCGAAGAAATCAGAACCGGCCTAGGTCCTTCACGGCTTGCTCAACCCGATCCTGGATAGACGAAAATGCATCTTCATTTGCGCGCCGGGTCGAGTCGGCAAGCTCAGTCATAATGGCGAGCGATTGCTCCACGGCAGCCCCATAGATCTCTGCCTGTTTTTGGGCAATTTCCTCTGGAGGGGCAGATCCAAGGGTTTTCATTTGTGCAGCGGCACCCTTCATAAGCTCGTTAAACACCGCCATCTGCTTTTCATAAAAGTCCTTATTGGCGGCGGCGGCGGCTTTGTTGGCAGTCTGCACGGCCTCAAAGTTACGCTTGTTGTTTTCCATTATCCCGGCCAAGTCCAAACCCTTCGGCTTTTGCGGTTCGAAGGCGGCCATCATGGATCTGGGGTCGAACATTTTGGCGACACTGTCTGGATCGAACATTTTCATCATGTCGTCGAGATTGAAAGGGGTTTTAAAACTCATCTGATGCTCCTTGAGCTCGCCGGCTCGATGAACTGAATATCTGAAGCTATGTGGTAGCAACTTTGAACGTGTTTGGCCAAGGCTTCAAGTCAGAGCACTGCAAGCTTGCCTGATGAGATCGCACCCCCGGTTCACTTCGTCATCTGCCACGGCAATGGATATGCGGAAACAATCGTCTGCCTGGAACGCCGCACCAGGGACTGTGGCCACATTCCAGTCCTCCAAAAGATAGCGGCAGAAGTCTGATGAATTGCCGAGCACGAGGCCGCCCGGTGTCTTGCAGCCATACAGCTTGCTGCAATCAGGAAACAGATAGAACGCTCCCTCCGGCATGGAGCATGTCAGTCCCTCAAGCTGGTTCAAGACCATAAGGGCCGCGTCCCGTCTGTGTTCATAAGCATGGGCTCTGGCGTGCAGGAAATCTTGAGGCCCCTGAAGAGCCGCTATGGCAGCAGCCTGCCCCATGGAGCTGGGATTTCCGGTGGCTTGGGAGCACAGCTTCATAAGACCGGCCATGAACGGTTTGGGAACACCTGCGAAGCCTATCCGCCAACCGGTCATGGCATAGGCTTTGGACACACCATTCACCGTTATCGTCCGCTCATACAGCGGCGGCGCCACGGACGCAATTGTTGCAAACGGAAACTCATCGAACACGATGTGCTCGTAGAGGTCATCGGTGACGATCCAGATATTGGGATGCTTGAGCAAGACCTCAGCGAAGGCTTCAAGATCTTCCGCGCCGTAAGCTGCGCCGGTTGGGTTTGATGGCGAACACAGGACGAAACAACGTGTGCGAGGCGTGATCGCAGCTTCCAGCTGGTCAGCGGACATCCGGTAACCCGATGCCACACCGGCAGTTACGTAAACAGGGTTTCCTCCAGCGGCCAATACCGCCCCGGGATGAGAAGGCCAGCAAGGGGCCGGCACAATCACCTCGTCGCCCGGGTTCAGCATCGTGCGGAATATGTCAGCCAATAGCGGCTTGGCGCCGGAGTGCACAAAGATCTGGTCGGCCGCGTAGTCGAGTTTGTTATCGCGTTTGAACTTTGCGGCGACGGCTTCTTTCATCGCGGTTGTGCCATCAACTGAGGTGTATTTGGTATCCCCGCGGTCAATGGCCTCCTGCGCGGCGCGTTTTATGTGATCGGGTGTATCGAAATCTGGTTCGCCGGTGGAAAAGTCGGCGATCGCGCGCCCCTCCTCCTTCAGCTTTACGGCAAGATTGAAGATCTGGGATATGGCCGACGGTTCAAACCGGTCTAATGTGGCACTCAGCGGGGGCATGGGCGCTATTCTCCAACGGATTTGCACATGTAGACGGTCCAGCCGCCCATGAAGAGCTCAGTTCGTTCCACCTTAAACCCGGACCGTTCGTAGAACGAAACATTGGATCCGAAATCCCGGTTTGTGTAGAGGCGAAGTATGGATTGGCCCAGTTGCGCCGCCTGTTTTTCCGCATGATGCAACAGCAGGGTTCCCAAACCCTGGCCCTGATGATCGGGGGACACTGCCAAATTTTGAATAAGCAGGCTCTCAGGTTGCGAGACCATCTCAACGAGTCCGCACAGCTCCCCATCGCAATACGCCAGGTCAATGAGATGGTCTCTTACCGCCGTCTCATAGTCGGCGGTCATGGGAAGAGGCTCACGGCCGACCACTTCAACCCAAGGCGCATAGGCCCGGCGTGTGAGAGCCCGGATATCAGAGGCAGCGTCAGGCCCTGCCCGCTTGATTACATACTTATCTGACACCGCTGTCAGACAACCTCGATCAGGCAGGAAATTCCCTGGCCAACACCAATGCACATTGTCGCCACGGCCCGCTTTGCACCGCGCGCTTTGAGCTCCAACGCGGCGGTTCCGGTGATCCTGGCACCAGAGGCACCCAACGGATGACCGAGCGCAATCGCGCCGCCATTGGGATTTACGTTCTCATCATCATCGGCAACGCCGAGCTGGCGCAACACTGCCAATCCTTGAGCTGCAAATGCCTCGTTGAGCTCAATCACATCGACATCAGAGATTCTGAGGCCAAGCCGGTCGAGCAATTTTTGTGTGGAGGGCGCCGGTCCAATCCCCATGATGCGAGGGGGCACCCCGGCCACTGCTGAGCTAACAACTTTGGCAATTGGCGTTAGTCCATACGCGTTGCATGCCTTGCCCGAAGCGATCAGCAACGCTGCTGCGCCATCGTTCACACCTGAGGCATTGGCAGCGGTCACGGTTCCATTCTTGCGGAATGGTGTGGGCAGCTTGGCAACTTTCTCGTAGGTGGTGTCGGGGCGTGGGTGTTCATCTTCCTCAACCACAATCGGGTCGCCCTTTCGCTGAGGAATTGTGACGGGCACTATTTCCGAGGCAAGACGGCCACTGGCCATTGCCTTGCCTGCTTTGTGCTGCGATCGCACGGCGAAATGGTCTTGATCCTCACGGGAGATCTGGAAATCTTCGGCCACGTTTTCAGCGGTTTCCGGCATCGGCTCAACACCATATTGTGAGGCCATTTGCGGATTTGGAAAACGCGTTCCGATTGTCGTGTCATAAATCTCGGCATTCCGAGAGAACGCGCTGTGTGCCTTGGGCATGACGAAGGGCGCGCGGGACATGCTTTCAACGCCGCCGGCGATCATCAGGTCAGCCTCGCCAAGGCGGATCACCCGGGCAGCACTGGCCACTGCATCCATGCCCGAACCGCATAGCCGGTTGATCGTTGCGCCCGGCACATCGACTGGCAATCCGGCGAGCAGCGACGCCATGCGCGCCACGTTGCGATTATCCTCGCCGGCTTGGTTGGTGCACCCATAGATGACATCGTCAACTTTTTCCCAGTCCACATCCGGGTTCCGGGTTTGCAGCGCCCTAAGCGGAATGGCTCCCAGGTCATCTGTGCGTACCTGCGAGAGTGCGCCTCCAAAGCGGCCGATAGGCGTTCTGACATAATCAACTATGAATGCGTCCTGCATGTGCTCCAGATCCAATTTAAAAGGGCCCGTGATCGGGCATCAGGTTTTGTCCAGCGGTGTGTCATAGCCCGCAAACTTGGGCAGTTCATCTTCTATTTCGTAATAGTCGGCCTTCTCGTTAACGAAGATGTGGCTCGCAAGCTGGAGGCCAGTGGGCTGATCGAGGCTTCCTATGCTGATATAGATTTTGTCCTGTCCGTCATCCCAGAACAATGCCGAGCCACACTCCTTGCAAAAGCCACGTTTTGCGAAGCTCGATGAATCGTACCATTTGAGACCGCGATCTTGGATGATCGAAAATTCCGCACGCTGCACGTCTGACGAGACAGCGTAGTGTCCGCTTTGACGGAGGTACTGGCCACAGTGGCACGCGTGCGGCTTTCCAACTGGACCATCTATCCGGTATTGGACGCTTCCACAGAGGCATTGGCCGGTCAGTGTTGTGTGGCTATTTCCCATTGTTGATTTGAAGATGCCCAGCGCAGCGCACACCGTCAAGCACCCTGCCTTTACCTTGTTGAAGTTTGATTGCCACTCAACAGTCAAATGCGCTATACATCTGCCCGCCAGGATTGCAAGGAGGACTATGTGGTCTTGAGTAAGAGTGAGGACATAGCTGGTTTCTGATTTGTGATATCGTTTCTCAGAGCGCGGTTTTTCCATATCGTTCAATCTGTTAGCGACAAGCATTGCGACCAATTTCTGTACTCATCGCCTTTGGGCGGGAAAAATTGTTCGTGCATGCGTGCACGTTCAAACACGAAATAGGG
The DNA here is from genome assembly GCA_024227565.1 of Alphaproteobacteria bacterium. Lineage (GTDB taxonomy): Bacteria > Pseudomonadota > Alphaproteobacteria > Rhizobiales > CAJQND01 > JAAEUE01. Next base: position 234 of record JAAEUE010000024.1, on the reverse strand, counting down.
GTGCCGATCCGTCAGGATTTGGGCGCCTTTTGTACGATTGAAAGACTGACGATTGGAAACTCGGAGGAAGGAATCCAAATGAAGAAAACTCTAAAAACATTGGCACTGGCCACTGCGAGCGTGTTTGCTCTTGGCGTTGGTGCTGCTTCTGCGGCTGATCTTACGATCACGTCGTGGGGCGGTGCTTATACAGCGTCTCAGCAAAAGGCTTACGGTGCTCCGTGGGAGAAGAAG
>JAAEUE010000023.1 GCA_024227565.1 Alphaproteobacteria bacterium | reverse complement strand
TGGCGGATGTTGTGAGGCCGCTCCAATGGATCGTCCGAAACGGTTTGAAAAACTACGGAACAATTCACCCCAACAATTTCGGCGCCGCGATGCTGGCGGATGCCTATCTGGAGCATCTCGAGGCTATTTGGTCTAAGAAGTAAGGAACACGCCGATAGGCACCGCAACCTTGTGCGACAGAACCCTCACCGAGACCTATTCTTGGGCGTGACGCTCGAACGCTGGATTGTGCCGCAGATAGGCCGGACTCAACAGTCCGTCCGCCAACAACTGTTGCAATCGGGATCTTGTGTCCTGGGATTCGCCGCGCATCAGGCTTAGTGCCGAGCCGACGATCGCAGAATTAAGTTCAGCGATATCGTTTGCAAGCTTGTTTTCGGCTCGCTGCAACAGCAGCCATACCTGTTCGTTGGCCGCCAGGATTGCAGCATAGCTCTCAGAACCTCGAGCCTTTGCAATCGCGTTCAGCCTTTCCAGGATCGCTTCAGCCTTCTTCGGCTCAATCGCCGCCAGCGCCTCCGCCGCCACCCCATCCTGCGTCTTCCGCAAGAAGCGCCAGGTGATCTCGATGGGGCGGCGTCTGGCGCCCAGGAACCGGCCGTTTTCCAGGGTGCGGATTTCCGGGTTGAAGCGGGCGATTGCGGGGAGCGGGCCGTGGTTCTGTTTGGTGTACTCGACAAAGGCGAAGACAAGGACGAAGAACAGCGCCATCCAGGAGACGATTTCGATCAGCCGTTTCATGACGGGAATGGCTAACCGGTCCGCACGGTCCCAGTCAATTGGCCGAAGCGCTTCTGCCCTGCACGTTACAGCAGCAAACACCTCCACCTCTTCCGGGTATCATCGGCCAGAGCGGGATGAAGTCAGGCTCGCTCTAGACCACATGTTCGTTTGAGATAGGGCGACCCGTCTCGCAGTATGCAGGTTTCGAGGGTTGCGCCGGGTTTTCCGGTGCCGAGCCTCATGCATAGGAGAGACGGGCCATGAAGAAGTCTATCATATTTGCCGGTTTGGATGTTCACAAACGGACCATCGCGGTTGCGCTTGCTGTTTTGGACGGGAACGGCAACGGTGAGGTTCGTGAGTACGGACAGATCGGCAATACGCCTGAAGCCTTGAAGCGTTTGGTGCGCAAACTTGACGGCGAAGCTGTTGAGCTACGGTTCTGCTATGAAGCCGGCCCGTGTGGCTACGGCATTCAGCGACAGTTGAGCGCTGCAGGTTATGAGTGCATTGTGGTTGCGCCGTCATTGATCCCGCGCAAGCCGGGAGACCGGATCAAGACGGACCGGCGTGATGCGCTCAATCTGGCGCGGCTGTATCGGGCCGGTGAACTGACGGCGGTTTGGGTTCCGGACGAAGCTCACGAAGCGATGCGCGACCTGGTGCGCGCCCGTCTGGCGGCGGTGCGCAGCTTGCGCCATGCCCGCCAGCAGCTTTCCGGCTTTCTGTTGCGGCACGGGTTCCATTACAGCCGCACGGCCTGGACCAAGATGCATCGCCGCTGGCTGGCGGGCCTGCGGCTCACTCAGTCTGCCCACCACATTGTGCTGGAAGATTATATCCAGACGATCGAGGCGGCCACGGCCCGCCGGGACCGGTTGAGCCGGCAGATTGAAGAGATGCTCTCAGACTGGTCCCTGGCTCCGGTTGTTCACGGGCTGCAGGCGCTTCGGGGCATCGCTCTGGTGAGCGCGGCGACGGTAATCGCGGAATTGGGCGACATCACCCGGTTCACCAGCCCGTCTCAGCTCATGGCCTATCTTGGCCTGGTTCCTTGCGAGCAGTCCAGCGGCCAAACCCGGCGTCAGGGTGGCATTACCAAAGCAGGGAACCGAACGGCCCGCCGCATGCTGATCGAAGCGGCCTGGAGTTACCGGTTCCCGGCACGGATCGCCCGCAACCAACTGCTTTGCCAGGAGCAACTGCCCAAGCCGGTTCGTGACATCGCCTGGAAGGCCCAGGTCCGATTATGCGGACGTTACCGAAAACTCACCAGGGCCGGCAAGCCGCCCGTGACGGTGGTAACGGCAATTGCCCGCGAACTGGCGGGCTTTGTCTGGGCCATTGCCGGTCAGGTGTCGCAGCCGGCCCCTGATAGACAGCCCTGAACGCGCAAGCACACCCCTCAACGGAAAAGGAAAGGAGCAGATTTGAGAATTGAGCCTTCTGGGCCCGGGTAAGGCTGGAGGCACGGTCAGGTAAGGAGAACCCTCGCATCCACTATCAGCCGGAACTCATCCGACGCTGGTTTCTAGACAGAGGCAGCTCCACGACGCATCAGGTCCGGCGGTAACCAACCCGCGTATCAGAGGATGATCAACCGTCGTTTCAATGGCCGTGTCTCCTGTCCTGCCCAGGAACAGCCAACTGGACACAACGCTTGTGAGAACAAGCGAACAAATCTTAGTTCCTGCATCTTGAAAAAACGAACATGAGAGTGGATAGATTCCGACGTATGGTACCCTCTTTCGTCACACCCGCGAAGGCGGGTGTCCAAGGCGGAAAGCCCAGAATTCTGCCACAATGACCCTGGATTCCCGCCTTCGCGGGAATGACTCAGAGAAAAGAAGGCCGGACTCTTTTGTCTGAATTGCACCGCTAGGTCGTTAATCCAAGAAATCCACAAGTCGTCTTTTGCCCTCAGCCGGCAACCGTGACGGCCTCAGAGTGCCAGTTCTCAGGCTTGCCCTGAAAAGGGTTCAGCAATGGCAGCGACGTGCTGATTTTGCCGCTACCGGGCTCACACCGTACGGGTGCCGACCTGTGAAAGCAGATGCTTACGTTCTTCAAAAAAAGCTCTTGCCCGGTCATCGTACTGCCGTCTGGAAATTGCTTTCACATCAAGCTCTCCCTTGGCGGCGGCATTGGCGAAATCCGACATAAATATTAACCTGTTGAGCGCATGTCTCGCTGAAGGAAAGGCTGCCCCCCTTGGAGGCGCGGGACGAACAGCGCTTGTTGCGCCTGCAAAAGCAGCTTGCCACCCAGCATCTGCTGATCATTGACGAGTTGGGCTTTGTGCCCCTGTCAAAGACCGGCGCCGAGCTGCTGTTTGAGATCATCTCCCAGCGCTATGAGCGCGGCTCGATCATGATCACCTCCAATCTGCCGTTCGATGAATGGACCGAGACCTTCGGCACCGAACGCCTCACCGGCGCACTCCTCGACCGGCTGACCCACCATGTCCACATCCTGGAAATGAATGGCGAGAGCTACCGGCTCAATCAAAGCCGGAAATCCCGAAAGAAAAGCTGAAAACCCCTCCCGCCCGGCTTGCCCACAGCCCCCGCGCTGCTGCGTCAGCCTCATGGGGGGCACTCCGCAGCGCGGGGTCTATGGACAACCCTCCGCAGCCAAATATCCGCTGCCGCAAGTGGTGCACTTTTACTCCGCCACGCCGGTGCACTTTCACTCCGCCGTTGACACCTCCGTAGTTGGATGATGAAAACTATCTCACCGATCAAGTTTTCAACCACGGTTCGGACAGCTTGGATCCGGGTCTCAATGTCAATGGTTGTGCTGGATCCGATGTTATCTTGAAGATGTTGTGAGACGCAGCCGATCGACCAGTTCAAGAATTGCGGAACAGCGAGCGTTGCCCTTTTGCGGGCGACTTCATCATCATTGGGCGCTGGATATCGACGCCTCGACTGGACGATGCTTTCTCAGCTTGATACCGCGCGGCAGCAATCATATCGCGCTTGCGGTCAAGCCCTTGTCATCAGGCGCCAATCAAGTCCCGCCCACGGGCGGTGCAATCTCGCGTTTCTGCGATTAAGTCCCGTGAGATCTCTATGTGATCCCGCCTATCGGCAATCGCGTCCCGGCAAACGACAATGCAACTGAAGGTCATGGATCTCAATTTTCCGCAGAATTTGGCCGATGTTCAGAAGATTGCCGGGATATGAGCCTCCAGAATTCCCTGTCTTCCTCCACAAAAACAGGGAAATCCAGAGACTAGTTCGCTTAAGACTGCACGCACCACCACTTCCTACTTCGACCTCGAAACCACCCCCTAAAGCCTTGAACGGTAAGGCTAATTGGGCGGTTCTAGGATCCTTGAACCGGCCGTATGGGATAGGGTCCGCGAAGGCCAGCTTTTTTTGCGGTC
>JAAEUE010000022.1 GCA_024227565.1 Alphaproteobacteria bacterium | reverse complement strand
CTATTAAGCCAGGGAACCTTTGGCTACACGCCGATTGAAGGATCGACCTAGAGCGGCGCGTCGGCCTCGTCATTCCGCAGTCTGTCTGCTTGTTTTGTCTTCCTCGGGCTTGACCCGAGGACCCAGGCGGAATGCGCGTATTTCTGCTGGGATGGGCCCTCGGGTCAAGCCCGAGGGCTACAGGTGTAGTGAGGGCTACAGGTGTAGTGAGGGCTGCAGGTGTAGTGAGGGCTGCAGGTGTAATGAGGGCTGCAGGTGTAGTGAGGGCGGCAGAAGTAGCATGCGGCCAAACAGATCAAAAATGAACATCGTTGCTCTAAACGTCCAGGACTTCCTCGGCGAACTCCGCGTTCTCGGTGATGAACCGGAAGCGCTCTTCCGGCTTGTTGCCCATCAGGCGCTCAACCATTCTGGTGGTTGATGTTTCCTCGCCGTCCTCGATGCGGATCCGCAGCAGGGTTCTGGAGCCCGGCTTCATCGTGGTCTCTTTGAGCTGAGCCGGCATCATCTCGCCAAGGCCCTTGAACCGGTTGATCTCAATCTTGCCGCGCCCAGTGAATTCGCTCTCCATGAGCTCATCCTTGTGCTCGTCGTCGCGGGCATACAGCGTCTTGCCACCTTGGGCGATGCGGTAAAGCGGCGGAACGGCCAACCAGAGATGTTCGTTCTCAATGAGTTCGGGCATCTGTTGGAAGAAGAACGTGATGAGAAGGGCCGCAATATGTGCGCCGTCCACGTCAGCATCCGTCATGATGATGACTTTCTCATAGCGCAGGTCGGTGTCGCGGTACTTATCGGTCGTGCCGCACCCGAGGGCCTGGATCAGATCGGATATCTGCTGGTTCTGCGCCATTTTCCCGGCGCCCGCCGAGGCCACGTTCAAGATCTTGCCACGCAGGGGAAGCACGGCTTGGGTCTTCCTGTTGCGCGCCTGTTTGGCGGAGCCGCCGGCACTGTCGCCTTCAACAATGAAGAGCTCCGAACCTGCGGCAGAATTCTGCGAACAGTCCGACAGCTTTCCAGGCAGGCGAAGCTTGCGCACCGCGGTCTTGCGGTTGACCTCGCGCTCCTGGCGTTTACGCAGGCGCTCCTCGGAGCGGTCCATGACCCATTCCAGCAGCTTGTTTGCCTGATTGGGGTGGCCGGACAGCCAATGGTCGAAATGATCGCGCACGGCTGTCTCGACGATGCGTGTCGCCTCAACGGTCGCAAGCTTTTCCTTTGTCTGGCCCTGAAACTCAGGTTCGCGGATAAACACCGACATCATGGCGCCCGACGAAGTCATCACGTCATCGGCGGTGATGACGGAAGCCTTCTTGTTGCCGGCGAGTTCAGCATAGGACTTGAGCCCCTTGGTGAGGGCTGCCCTGAGGCCGGTTTCGTGCGTGCCGCCTTCAACCGTGGGCACCGTGTTGCAGTATGAGTTCAGGAAGCCATCTGCCCCGCCAAACCAGGCCACAGCCCATTCCACGGAGCCGTGTCCGCCAGGTTTGGTCACCTTGCCGGCAAACAGGTCGTTGGTCACCCGTGTGCGCCCTTCAATGCTGACCTCAAGGAAATCCTTCAGGCCGCCGGGGAAATGGAAGGTGTCTTTGTCCGGGGTCTTACCATCGGAAACCAGGGAAGGATCGCACTGCCAGCGAATTTCCACACCGCCGAACAGATAGGCCTTCGATCTCGCCATCTTGTAGAGCAATGCAGGCTTGAACCTGGGGTCTTTGCCGAAAATCTCATGGTCCGGCTTGAACCGAACCCGGGTGCCGCGGCGGTTGTGCACCTTGCCGAGGTCTTCCAGCTTGCCTACGGGAACGCCGCGCGCAAAACTTTGCCGGTAGAGGATCTGCCCGCGGGCAACCTCAACTTCCAGCACCTCAGCCAGAGCGTTCACCACCGACACGCCCACACCGTGCAGGCCGCCGGAGGTCTCGTAAACTTTGGAGTCAAACTTACCGCCGGCGTGCAGCGTGGTCATGATGACCTCAAGCGCCGATTTCTTTTTGTATTTCGGGTGGGGATCGACAGGGATCCCGCGGCCATTGTCCGTAACGGTCAGATAGCCGTCTTCGCCCAAATGAACCTCAATCCAGTTGGCGTGGCCGGCCACAGCCTCGTCCATGGAGTTGTCGATGACCTCGGCAAACAGGTGGTGCAACGCTTTTTCGTCCGTCCCGCCAATGTACATGCCAGGCCGGCGGCGCACTGGTTCCAGACCTTCCAGCACCTCAATATCAGCGGCCGTGTAGCCATCCTCGGCGGTGGCGGTCTTGCGGCTGGCCTTGGACGTGCGTGCCTTGGCCGCTTGCGGAGTGATCTCGGCTTCGAGCTTTTCGAACAGATCATGGACTTCAGATTTCGGCATGGACGTCTTGCTTGCTCTGTTAAAGGCGGTATCTTTCGCCAAGTGGCCGCATCGGCATGCTGCGCATTACGCACCGAATCAAACGCATTATGCCACTGATGCTTATTGCAGGGCAGGGCCTTTAAGGCCAGAGCCACAGCGCATTTTTCCCACTATTGCACCGATCTGACTGTCGTTGAAAATCACATTATCAACCAGATCGTTTTGCGCTAACCTCCATCGTCCAAGAGGGAGAAAACGCCATGGATGTCTCAGTCGTTCAGCCAAGTCCAGTTCCGGTGAAATTGGATGAAGGCTCGCCGGTAAAGAAAATCGGTCTGGTCGCGCTCTCAACCGACCTCACACTCGAACGCGACTTCCACCGCATATGCTCACCCGACCGGGTTGGAATTTACACCGGCCGGGTTTTGTTTGAAAATCCGACCACCCCGGAAAATCTGCGCAAGATGCTGCCCCGCATCGAGGCTGCGGTCGAGTTGATCCTGAGCGGTTCAGAGCTTGACGCTGTGTGCTACGGCTGCACGGCCGCCACGGTCCATATCGGCGACCAGGAGATCCAGGCGGCGGTTCAGAGCGCAAAGCCAGGAGTGCCGGTGGTCACCCCCTCCGGCGCCGGCGCCCTTGGCCTGAAGGCCGTGGGGGCCAAGCGCATCAGCGTTCTCACCCCGTACACGGTCGAGGTGAGTCGGCCGTTTGCCGACTATTTCACCTCCCGCGGGTTTGAAGTGGTCAATTTGGAATGTCTGGGGCTGCTGGATGACAGGGACATCGCGCGGGTGTCGCGCGAGACCATATTGGAAGCTGGCCGCGCAGCGATGTCGCCTGATTCTGATGCGTTGTTCCTGTCCTGCACGGCGCTCAGGGCGGTTGAATATATGGAGGAGGTTGAAGCGGCTATTGGAAAGCCTGCCGTGAGCTCCAACCAGGCAAGTGTCTGGCTCACTCTGCGCAGAGCGGGCGTTGATGACGAAATTCAAGGCTTCGGCCGTTTGCTCACCCTTGGGATCCCCGATTAATGGCGTCCATCACGATCGCAGACATTGAGGCCGCCGACGCCAAACTCACCGGTCGTCTGAGGCAGACACCGGTGGAGCTCTCGTCCACTCTGAGCAAAAGCGCGGGCGTGCCCGTCACGCTCAAGCTGGAACATCACCAGATCACAGGCTCCTTTAAGCTGCGCGGTGCCACAAACGCGGTGCTCAACCTTGGTGAGGCACAAAAGGCGGCAGGCGTGGTCGGTGTCTCCACCGGAAACCACGGCCGGGGGCTTGCCCATGCGGCGCGCGAAGCGGGCGTGAGGTGCATCATCTGCATGTCTGAGCTGGTGCCGCAGAACAAGGTGGACGGCATCAAGGCCCAGGGCGCCGAGGTGCGCACCATTGGCCGCTCACAAGATGACGCTCAACAGGAGGTGGACCGGCTGGTTTCAGAAGAGGCGATGACGATGCTTCCCCCATTTGACCATCCGCACATCATTGCAGGGCAGGGAACCTTGGGTCTGGAGATATTGGACCAGGTGCCCAGCGCGGAGACCATTCTTGTTCCGCTCTCCGGGGGCGGATTGATCTCCGGCCTCGCTGCGGCGGCAAAGGCGCGAAAACCCGGCATCAAGATTATCGGCGTCAGCATGGAGCGCGGCGCGGCCATGCACGAATGCCTGAAGGCTGGAAAACCCATTCACGTTGAAGAAATGAAGACGCTCGCCGATTCCCTCGGCGGCGGGATCGGTCTCGACAATCAGTACACATTCCCGATGACCAGAGACCTGGTCGACGACACGGTCACGGTCTCCGAAGCTCAAATCGCCGGTGCCATCCGCCATGCCTATTGGGAAGAGCGCCAGATCATCGAAGGCTCCGGTTCGGTCGCCATTGCTGCAGTGCTGGCCGGCAAGGCCGCAGTGTCCGGTCCCGCCGTATGTGTGGTGTCCGGCGCGAACATAGATCTTGGGCTGCACTACCGGATCATTTCCGGTGAGGATGTGGACGTCACCAAACCTGAAAGTTGAACCATGGAACAGTGTGATCTGATCATCAGCAATGCGCTCATTATCGACGGCAGCGGCGCCGAAGGTGAGGCGGGGAGTGTGGCCATCAAGGGCGGCAAGATCGCCGCGGTGGGGGATGTGGAAGGCTGGGTTGGCGATCAGACCATTGATGCAGCCGGGCTGGTGTTGGCCCCCGGTTTCATTGATGTTCACACCCACGACGACATGGCTGCGCTCAAGACCCCTGATATGACCTTCAAGGTCTCGCAAGGCGTCACCACGGTTGTTGCCGGCAACTGCGGCATCAGCGTTGCACCGTTCACGACCGAGGGAAACTTCCCGCCGCCGTTTCCGTTGCTGGGGTCTGAGAGCGAGTTTCGTTTTCCAACAGTGGATGCCTATCGAAAGGCGCTGCAAAAGAGCCAGCCCGCGGTGAACCTGGCCTTGCTGGCCGGTCACAGTTCTTTACGCGTGATCGCCATGAAGGACGGCCTGGACCGTGGGGCCAACGAGGCTGAAATTGCCCACATGCGCGAATTGCTCGGCGCCGCACTGAAGGATGGCTGCGTCGGCTTCAGCACCGGACTGGGGTATCCGCCCGCCATGGAGGCGCCGGAAGCTGAGATAACAGCCTTGGCCAGCGTTCTTCGTGAACACCCCAGTGCGGTCTATGCCACCCACATGCGTGATGAAGGCGACCACGTGATCGAGGCTGTTGAAGAAACCCTGCGCACCGGACGCGACGCGGGGGTTCCGGTGGTGATCTCTCATCACAAATGCGCCGGACGCTCGAACTATGGGCGCAGCGGCGAGACCCTGAAATTGATCGACGAAGCCCGCACAGGCCAAGCGGCGGGGCTGGACGTGTATCCTTACACCGCAAGTTCCACGGTGTTGCTGCCCGAGTTCGTTCGCGAATCCGATGATGTGCTGATCACGTTCTCCGAGCCCCATCCTGAGCATAATGGCCGGCGCCTGGAGGAGGTGATGGCCGAATGGGACTGTGATTTGGAGGAAGTGGCAGAAAGGCTCTACCCGGCAGGAGCAATCTATTTCCAAATGGATGAAGAGGACCTCAAGCGCATTCTGGCCTATCCCCCCAGCATGGTGGGCTCAGACGGGCTTCCCGGCCAGGCACGTCCTCATCCACGGTTGTGGGGCACGTTCCCCCGTGTTCTGGGGCGCTATGTGCGCCAAATGAAACTGCTAAGCCTGGCAAAGGCGATCCACAAGATGACCGGACTTTCAGCGAAGACATTTGGATTGAAGGACCGCGGCTTGGTTCGCGAAGGGTACGTCGCCGATCTGGTGTTGTTCGACCCTGAGACGATTGAAGATGCAGCCACCTTTGAAGACTCTGAACAACCCGCCCACGGCATATCGAGAGTTCTCGTCGGGGGCGCTGTTGCCTGGCAGAACGGCGCTGCCACCGGCGCGCGCAACGGATCATTCGTGACGCACTAATCCGTTCCCATCCGGATGCAGGCCAGGTAAATCGAACATAAAGTGGCAATAGCCACATCTCTCAGCGCCTAGTTGACCTACCGTAAGGGCGATGCAGAGCGCAGCACCGTTTAGCCCCAATGTGCCGCGCAAAGCTGAACAACGGAGGACCGGCCGGTGTATGGACTAGTGACCAATCTGCTGACACCCGACAATTTGGTATTTCTTGCCGCTGCGATCCAGGCTGCCGCTCTTCTGTTTCGTGGCCAGATTAAAATTCGGGTGTCCCTCCTGATCGGCTCCATGGTCTATCTGATCTACTATATGACGGTTGCAACAGAGCCCTTGTGGGAAGCCATGATAGCCACCGCTGCAATGTCTGTGGCGAATGTGTTCGGCCTTGGCGCGCTCCTGCTGGGCAATACGGTCCGGCTGATCCCGGCCAGACAAATCCCTCTCTATTCCATGTTCGGCAGTGTTGCGCCAGGAGAGTTCCGCGCCTTGATGCGTTTTGGCAAGATCAGGCGATTGACTGACGATGAAGTTCTGACCTCAATTGGAGAGGTCCCTGACAGCCTCTATTTCATCATTGATGGGGAGCTGGAGATCCAACAGGGCCTCGGCCGGTTTCGAACTCCCAGCCGGCACTTCATCGGCGAAGTGTCACTGATGCTCGGTACGCCGGCCTCTGCCACCGTCAATATCAAGGCGGGGGCACAACTTGTGGAGTGGCCCAGAGAGCAACTGATCCGCGCCATGGGACGTCATCCAAAACTGAAGATTGCGCTGGAATCACTCTTGGGGCGGGACATGGCCCGGAAAGTCGCCGTCGGCGCCGGTCAGATCGATGCGAAGTACGTCAACTATGAACCGACGGTTGCCTGCCTGTTCTAGCCGGTCAGCCGCCCATTTGGATTTGCATTCCGGTGAAGAAGGGATGCAGCATGATCAGAATAACAACCACAACAGTTGCGATGAGCGCAATCTTGAGGTCCCGTGTGAACGGAACCGCTTCAGGTTTTTCCCAAGGCCCATCGCGTCTGCTGATCAGGAAGATCTCCAACAACGCCCAGACACCAAGACCGCCAAACAACATCAGGGACCGGTTGTCTCCGTTCGCCAGCAAATGTGCCCCGGCCCAAACAACCACCCCTGTGAGTTGGGGATGTCTGACAAAGCGTTTGATGTTGTTGGCCGGCGCCGAGGCTGCCATCAGAACAAAGGCGATCCACACGAATAAAATCGTGAGGGGGCTGTTCCAGAACGGCGGATCATAGACATGGATAGTGTCCGTGCTGCGCCAACCCACGACGATGAGCCCAATCGACACCAGCACAACCAAGGAGAAGAGGCCTCTGTATTTGTTGGCGTCCAGCTTGGCGATCAGCGCATCGCGCACCCCAAGCCGCAACGTGGCTGCCAGATGAACCCCAGCCCACAGGATTATACCCAGTGCCAAATACAACATTCGGTGTTCCCCTACGCCCTCAAATCGTCAACTAACTGCCGCGTGGCAATCATATCACAATCAGCGTGTGGGGGAAACGAAACGAAGGCGCCCCAATGATTTATTCAGGGCGCCCGCGCTCTTTAAGGCATTATTGGCCGTCAAACTAAAGCATGGGCGAGATGGCAACATCGCAATGAATGCAACGGCAGGTCTTCAAGGCAATTGCTTTTTCGGTTTCACCAACATCCGCGGTGAGGGTGAGAACCCTCAGATTGTCCGCAAGTTGTCGATGATTGGCTATGCAAACGTTGGCTTCTGCTGCCCCGGCGAGGCTCGTAGCGAATACGGTTCCGCTCGAGAGTGCAGTAAAGGCAGCTAGCCCTTTTGCGGCGGTGCCGAGAAGGTCCCGGCGGTTAAGGGTATGTGTGGTCATTACACCTGTCTCCTGGTTTCCGTTGGAATGTGTTGATTGGGGTTTTCTCAGACGTCCGCGCAGAAGCGAAAGCTTCCGGATATCGTCGATCGACGGATGGACACCGCCGTGCATGCGTGCTCAGATCACGCCTTGCCTAGCTTCTCAATCTTTGTCAGGCGGACACCTTAAAAAATGCCCAATATTAAGATTGTAACAGAAGCCGAGCTTCGTTCTCATGTAGGATTGGATCTGGACACCGTCAAGTGCGTGGAAGAAGCGTTTGCGGCCCTGGCTGGCGGTGAGGTGGTCATGCCGCCCATCATGTCCTTGGATATTAAGCGCTACAATGGTGAGGTCGACGTCAAGACCGCCTATGTTCCAGGGGTCGATAGTTTTGCCATCAAAATGTCCGGTGGTTTCTTCGACAATCCAAAGATCGGTTTGCCCAGTCTCGGTGGGCTCATGGTGCTCTTCAGCTCAAAGACCGGAGTTTTGGAAGCTCTGCTTCTAGACAACGGATATCTGACTGATATCCGTACCGCTGCGGCCGGCGCCGTGGTTGCCAAAAACTTGGCGCGTGACAATGCCAACGCGGTGACCCTCATAGGCGGCGGCCTTCAGGCGCGGCTTCAGTTGGAGGCCTTGTGCTTGGTGCGGCCGGTCACGGCGGCAAAAATTTGGGCCCGCAATTGCGATCAAGCCGAAGCAGCGGCCCGGGAACTGGCAGAGAAACTATCAATCGAGGTTACCGCAACCACTGATGCCGCGGAGGCTGTTGGGACGGCAGATATCGTCGTAACCACCACACCGGCAACCCAACCGCTTGTGAAGAGTGATTGGTTGCGGCCCGGCCAATTGGTGATAGCAATGGGGTCTGACAACACGCACAAGAATGAGGTGGAAGCTGCCGCGCTCGCCAAGGCCGACCTGTTTGTATGTGACCGGCAGTCACAATGTGAACGCCTGGGAGAATTGCACCACGCAATCGAAGCGGGCGTGATGAGCGGGGAAACTGATTATCCTGAGCTCGGGCAAATTGTGGCTGGGGCACACCCCGGCCGGTCGAGCGATGACCAGCTCATCGTCTGTGATCTTACAGGCACCGGCGTACAAGACACAGCAATCGCAACTTTGGCGTTTGCAAGATGTCTCCACGCCGGGGCAGGGCAGGACTTCGACAGTTGAGCAACGTCGTTCGCCTCGTGAACGGTTGATGAACGCCTGCATCAGAGTTGGTTCAGTCCCATCGGTGTAGTGTCAGCATCACAACAACACGAGCAACCATAAACTTCGTCGGAGAAGGCATCCTCCCCACCACTGCCAAAGCTTCACTCTAAAAGTCTCCGACCCAAAGCCCACCATTCCTCCCACTGGTGGGCTTTATTTTTTGGCCTCGTCGAAACCTTGGAACCTAGAGCAACCTCCGATCAGACAGAATCGTCTGAGCGGAGATAAGTTGCTTGCCTGGAACAAAAATCTGGGGCATCTTCCGCTCCGGCTGCGCCGAAGATCCCCTAGCCTCCCCGAGGCGCCGCTCATGAGCTCTGGCCTCCGATCCGGGTCCGAGCGTTCGGGGTGGCGGCGGATTG
>JAAEUE010000021.1 GCA_024227565.1 Alphaproteobacteria bacterium | reverse complement strand
TTATCAGATGATTGCCCTTTCCAACCTCGTCGTGCGGAGCGTTAGCTCCGCCTGTTCGCTTGTTCTATCTATGCCGGCTGAGCCAGCGGCGTTCTATAGGCCTCACCCCGTGCCATCATCGCCCAGGCCATGCGGGCGATCTTGTTGGCAAGCGCGATGGCGGCAATCATCGTTGATCGCCGCTCCATAAGCCTGACCAGCCAAGGGTGTTTTGTGTATCCCAATATCTTGGCCGCCTGATGACAGACAGGGCGCCAATGACAAGCAGTTTTCGCAGATAACGGTTGCCCGCTTTGGAGATATTACCCAACCTCTGTTTACCGCCCGTTGAGTTCTGCTTGGGCACCAGCCCGATCCAGGCGCTCATATCCCGGCCCGACCTGAAGGCGTGTGGATCAGGAATACTGGCAACCAAGGCCGTGGCAACCAACGGACCGACACCCGGAATGGCTTCCAACCGCTTGCTGACTTTACTTGACCGGTGCCATGCAAGCACCCGCCGGTCGGCTTCCAGGATTTGACGCTTCACCAGCTCGAGCTGGGTTGCCAACGCCATGAGACACTCACGTGCTGCTGGCGGGATGCGCTCATCTGCACCCTCGGCAATAAATTTCAGCAGCACCTCAACGCCATTGCGGCCAACACCAGCAACGATGCCGTACTCAGCCATGTGGGCCCGGATCGCATTGATCAGTGTCGTGCGCTGATGGACAAATAGCTGCCGGGTTCGGTGCAGCATCAGCACCGATTGCTGCACCGGTGACTTGATCGGCACAAAGCGCATAGTCGGTCGCTGCACCGCCTCACAGATAGCCTCGGCATCAGCAGCATCATTCTTATTGCGCTTGAGATAGGGCTTCACATAGCGCGGTGGCATCTCCGCACATCATGGCCCAGCTTCGAGATTTCCCGGGCCCAGTGATGTGAAGTTGCGCAAGCTTCCATGCCAACAAGACAGGGCGCCAACTTGCCAAAGAACGCCAACACGCGCCCACGCTTCAACTGACGAAGGACGACAGGCTCTCCCAAACAATCAATGCCGTGCACCTGAAACACGTTCTTCGCAATATCCAAACCAATTATGCTAATCTCGTTCATGGATGGCTCCTTCCTAGCGGTTCTCCAAAACACCGCAACTTTGGCACATCACGATGCCGGTGGAGGAGCCG
>JAAEUE010000020.1 GCA_024227565.1 Alphaproteobacteria bacterium | reverse complement strand
GCGCTCTTCCAGCGGAGAAGATATAAAGCCTTCGCGCTTGAACACTTCACCGATAGTGTCAAAGTCATCGCGCGGATACCCTTGCGCGCTCAGCGTACGCACCGCCCGCCCAAAGTTTCCGGCTGGTGTAAGGATCGCAAAGTGGCCGTCCTTGGCCTGCTTGACGGCGTCGATGCCGGTGTCGAGCAATAGCGCGACCATTTCATTGGCCTGGCGCTCACTCAATTCGGTATACAACTCCTGTTTGGAGCAGCCGGTCAATCCGGCCACCAAGGCTGCGAACAGCAGGCTGCCCAGTAGGCGGCCAGTGAGGCGACCAGTGAGGCGACCAGTGAGGCGGGTCAATTTGTGGGAGTGTCGTGTCGGGTGGCCCATTTTCATGATCTTCTCCAGTTTCACCGGCTAGCCCGGAACAACACCGGGCGGCGAGATGATCGCGTAGCCATGCAGGTACGGTAATATCAGATCGCATTCATCAGGACTGTTGGCGGAACAACTGCTGCAGTCCGTCCGAGGTACGATTGGCGATGTTGGCGGTGAGTTGACAATGGAACATGAACTCGGTGCTACGCACGGTCAGCGCGATGACTTCGCCGGGCGTCATCTGCTTGCTGCCAGCCTGGGCGGCCTGGGCATCCGCGGACAACTGGGCCGCTTCCTCATTAACCGCCTCCAGTGGCTTGAGCAGGTTCTGCATGCCTTGCGAAGCGGCTGCCGGTTGTGCCTCAAGGCGGTTCGCCACGCCGGCCAGCGCCTGGTTGAAGTTGCTCACGTCGGTCAGCGACAGGCCGTAACCGGCCTGCACCGGGACCGCTGCGGGCGCGCCACCGCTGACGGCAGGTACAATGGCGCTCAATGCGTCGATCGTCATCACAGTCTCCTATTCGTAGGGGCCGTTACTGCTTGCGTGCCATCGTTTCGAGCGCCTTGCCGACCGCGCTGATCGATGACTGCGAGCTGTTGGACAGGAAGCTCATTTTCAGTGACTGGGCAGTCAGCTCGGTCAACGCAGCGGGGCGATCGTCACCGCCGTTAATGATGTCTGATGCCCGTTGGATCTCAGCAGCCTGCTTGTCCAGTGCCTGTCCCCAGGCACCCGCCATCGCTTCGAAGAAGTTCGAGCCACCGCCTGCTGTGCTCTTCTTGGGTTGGATCGGCGCCAGGGCCATGATATTCAAGGGATCGATGTAGTTGCTCATGATTTGCACTCCGTTATGTTTAAGTATGGGTGG
>JAAEUE010000019.1 GCA_024227565.1 Alphaproteobacteria bacterium | reverse complement strand
TTACTGCACGGCAAACAGCCAGCGACAGGCATGGTGTTGATGGCTCACGAAGAGGCCAACCTGCGCCGCGCCGCCACCCTCGCCTTTCAGCAGAACCAGCGCCGCGCAGGCGGGGGCATGGCCGACACCTTGCGCGTTTATTTGGAACGCGCCGGGCGGCTGCGTGAACGGGACGGGTTGACGGCGTGGGCCAAAACACAGTTGACCACTGATGGCGGGCTGGACAACGCCGCCTGTGCTGCAATTCGGCAGCACGCCTGGACGCGCTTCACGCAGGGGCAGGCGGCGGAGGCCATCGCCGACGTCCAAAACCTGATCGCCCACCTGGAGCAAGACGGTCTCAGCGACGGCAGCAACCCCACCTTTCAATTGGCAAGTGGGCATCTCTATCTAGGACGCATTTATTACCATGCGGGACGATCCGATTTGGCGGTGGCTCCACTACAGCAGGCAATCAGCCTGTTTGAGCAGTTGGAGGAACAGGGCAACCTTTCCGCCACCTTGGGCGACCTCGCCAACGCTTACCGACATTTAGGCCAACTGGACAATGCCCTGCAAACGGCCGAACGTGGCTTAACCATTGACCGCGACCTGGGACGGGAACGAGCAATTGTTGCGGGGCTGGCACGAATCGCCCAAATCCTGATGGCGCAGAACCGGTACGAAGCCGCTGAAGGCCGCTACGCAGAAGCGTTGGCAGCAGCACGGCAGGCAGGGGATGCGGAACTGGAAGGCATCACCTTGCAGCACATGGGCAGTTTGCACGACAACCAAAAGCAGTATGATCAGGCGGTAGCTCGCTACCGGCAGGCGCTGACCCGCTTCCAGCAAATCGGGGATGCTGAAGGTGAAATGCAAACCTGCGATTTGCTGGCCA
>JAAEUE010000018.1 GCA_024227565.1 Alphaproteobacteria bacterium | reverse complement strand
CTGCCGTGGGCGTTGCCGGTGCGGCAGCCTGTTGTTGAGCCGGTGGCGGAGTTGCCTGAAGTTTGGGGGCGGGTGGTGGCCAGGTGATCTCACCTGCTTTGATGACGGTAGTGCCGCGGATCACCTCATCCTCCATATCAATGGTGATCTGACCATCTTTCTCCTTGGTCATCTCGGTGAGCAGGTGCCGCAGATTGGTGCCGTAGAGCTGGCTGGATTGGGTGGCCAGCCGGCTGGGCAGGTCGGTATAGCCGATAATGGTCACCCCATGTCTTGCAACGACCTTACCGGGTTCTGTCAGTGTGCAATTGCCTCCTTGCTCCGCTGCCAGATCGACAATGACACTGCCCTCCCGCATGGTCTCGACCATACCGGCAGTAATCAGCTCAGGCGCTGGCTTGCCTGGGATCAGGGCGGTTGTGATGATGATATCCACCTCCATCGCCTGACGGGCAAAGAGATCCATCTCCGCCTTAATGAATTCTGGGCTCATGGTCTTGGCATAACCGCCTTCACCGCCCCCCTCCTCTTCAAAATCGAGCATCAGGAACTCAGCACCCATGCTCTCAACTTGTTCCTTGACCTCAGGCCGGGTGTCGAAGGCACGCACGATGGCACCCATGCTGCCGGCTGCGCCGAGAGCGGCCAGGCCGGCCACGCCGGCGCCGATGATCATTATCTTGGCCGGCGGCACCTTGCCGGCGGCGGTAATCTGTCCGGTGAAAAAACGGCCGAAGTGGTTGGCCGCCTCGATCACCGCACGGTAGCCTGCGATGTTGGCCATTGAGCTGAGAGCGTCCAGCTTCTGGGCGCGTGAGATCCGCGGCACGCTGTCCGCGGCCAGTACATTCACCTTGCGTTCTGCCAGACGCTCCATGAGTTCTTTATTCTGGGCCGGCCAGATGAAACTGATGAGCGTCTTGCCTGCATCAAGCAGT
>JAAEUE010000017.1 GCA_024227565.1 Alphaproteobacteria bacterium | reverse complement strand
TCCTTGGTTGACAGCAGCCGGTCGTTGGGAGCCCATATCGCCCTGATGGGTGGGGTTGGTGCGGTCCTGTCCGCCTTTATGAACAACGTTGCCGCCCTTGCCCTCTTGATGCCGGTTGATTTGCAGACCGCCAAAAAGGCCAAGCGCGATGCGGGCCTGAGCCTGATGCCGCTGTCGTTCTGCACCATTCTTGGCGGCATGGTGACGATGATCGGCACCCCGCCCAACATTATCATCGCCACGATCCGCCAGGACGCCTTGGGCGAACCGTTCAAAATGTTCGACTTCGCGCCGGTTGGCCTGGTTGCCGCCCTCGCGGGCCTGCTGTTTGTTGCCACCATTGGCTGGCGGTTTATTCCCCGGCATCGCGGTGAGGACGGGGCGGCGGAGCAGTTGATGGAAGTCGCCAGCTATGTGGCGGAGCTGACTATTCCGGAGGGTTCCAAACACATCGGGTGCGAAGTGCTGGAACTGCACGAGGAAGCCGAAAAAGCCGATGTCGCCATCCTCGGCCTGATCCGCGACGGGCGGCGTTTGTACGGAACATCTCAGCGCCGGCGGCTGGTGGCCGGCGATGCTCTGGTTCTGGAAGCAACGCCTGAGGCTCTGGACGAACTCCGCACGGTTCTGGCGCTCGATTTTGCCGATACGGTGCGTCAGGACCTGCTAAAAGCTACTGGCGAGGGCCTTAATCTGACCGAAGTTGTGGTTCCGGAGCAGGCCAGAATCAACGGTAAAACTGCCTTGATGGTTGGCCTGAGCTGGCGCAAGAACACCATTCTGATGGGGATTTCCCGCAATGGGCGGCGGATCAGCAAACAGGTGCGGCGGACAAGAATTCTTCCGGGCGACATACTGTTGTTGCTAACCCCGGCGGACAGCCAGAACGATGTGATCGACTGGCTTGGTTGCCTGCCCCTGGCCGAACGCGGGCTGACCGTGACGCAAAACGAGAAGACCTGGGCTGCCATAGGTATTTTCGCCGCTGCAGTAGCGGCGGCGAGTTTCGGGCTGGTGTATCTGCCGATTGCACTTGGGGTGGTGGTGGCCCTTTTTGCTGTATTGCGCATCGTACCGCTGGCCGAAATTTACGACCACGTCAGTTGGCCTGTTGTTGTCCTGCTCGGCTCGATGATTCCACTGGGCCAGGCGCTGGAAAGCTCCGGCGGCACCACGCTGAT
>JAAEUE010000016.1 GCA_024227565.1 Alphaproteobacteria bacterium | reverse complement strand
TGGCACTACATTGCACCCGGCAAGCCCATGCAAAACGGCTTCGTGGAATCCTTCAATGGGCGGATGCGCGATGAGCTGCTGAACGAGACCCTGTTCTTCGGCCTCGAGCATGCGCGCCGCGCTATCGCGTATTGGAAAGAAGACTACAACACGGGCCGGCCGCATTCGGCGCTCGGCTACCAGACACCGGCGGCCTTTGCCGCCAAACTCGCAACAGGCCATCACGCCGCGCTCTCTGATGGCTCCGCGTGCCGGCCTGTTGTTCTAACCGCCCGAGAGGGCATACTCATGCCGGGACTCTAATCCCTGTTGGGGGATATTTCAGTGGCAGGTCACCGACCCCCTTTATGATCTAGCCGATATTCCCCGGATGCGCGCTGTCAAAGTCCAAACTTGGCCATTTTGATTTTTCTTTTGGGACTGACAGTCGGCCGCTATGCAAAAGAGGCTCGGTACGAGCCCAGACGCCCGTCGTCAAACCCTGGAGCGTCGGGTTGGTAGTGATCAAGACACAGCTCTGCCGTGGTTCTTGCTGAAACCCACGCCAATCGAACGGTGTCACGCTGGCGCTGGATCGGGCGGTGGTCGAAGTTTGGCGATCAGTCGCAGGATCTGTGCGAACAGGGTTCGCGGCACGGCGACCTCTGCCATCTGGAAGCCGCCAGGTGCTATATGGTAGATCGCACACTGCGACGCTTGTCGCAGCACCGAAGCTTCGGGTACCAGCCGCTAGTTCCTAGCGCCTGTTGACGAAGTCTGCGGCGCTTCGCGCCCTTGGCATTTCCACACTAACCCATTGATAAATATATATAAGATGGAGAGCCCCACTAACAATTTCTGGAGGCATGACGCACCT
>JAAEUE010000015.1 GCA_024227565.1 Alphaproteobacteria bacterium | reverse complement strand
GTGTCTCAGTCCCAGTGTGGCTGATCATCCTCTCAGACCAGCTATAGATCGTAGTCTTGGTAGGCCATTACCCCACCAACAAACTAATCTAACGCGGGCTCATCCAACTCCGATAAATCTTTCCCCCGAAGGGCGTATACGGTATTAGCACAAGTTTCCCTGCGTTATTCCGTAGAGCTGGGTAAATTCCCACGCGTTACTCACCCGTCTGCCACTTTCCACAGGAGCAAGCTCCTGCTTCACGTTCGACTTGCATGTGTTAGGCCTGCCGCCAGCGTTCGTTCTGAGCCAGGATCAAACTCTCAAGTTTGATATTGACTTTGCTTTTCAGGGACATGGACCGAAGTCCATGACCTGTTGTTCGCTAGGGTCCCAATCACACCTGACTGTTTGACTTGCGTCTTACAACCAGGTTGCGAAATGAGAAGAAACATAAGCGAACTTAGCATTCTGTCTGTCCAAATCACCGATTGCTCGGTAAATTTGAACCGCCAGGACGCCGCCGCCCACGTTTCTCTTTCTTTTAATCAACAATGTCAAAGAGCCAGACCGGCAAGCCGATCAGTAACAAAACTTAAGCCTCTGAGGTTCAGAGTCCATACAGCCGACAAAAAGTGCCGGATCGTTGAAAACGAAACCGGATCAATCTTTGGCGTGCCATGGGAACCAGGACAGACCCTCGTTTGAGGCGAGGTATAACGTCCGTCCTCGTGCGGTGCGCTTTATATGAGGATCGGCAGGCGGGTGTCAAGCGAAGAAATGCATTTTTTGGCATGATTTGTGCTTTTTTATTTTCCGTACGGTCTGAGCAAAACGCTTTGATACATTTAACATATATGGGCCCATGCGAAGCCGCTCTGCGTTAGCCTTAACGGAGAAGAAACACTTGTCGAGGTATCTTAATGAATCTATTAACACACGCAGCGCCCGGGGAGTTGCAGACTGGTGCCAGATTCTCGTTTCCAAGCAGACCAATTGAGATGGTTTTTCATGGTCGGTAGTGCAGTTTTCCAACCCCTGGTAAATTGTCTGAGACTGTCGTGCCATTGTGTTGACTTTGCCCCCCTCAAAGGGCATGTTGGCACCACGTTTTGGGGAAGTGTTCATCCGCGACTGTTCAGTGTTTGGAACTGTTGCGTCTCTAGGGAAAGCCATCAGAATAGCGGCACCAGTGGCCTGTCAGCATACTTGAAAACGTGCTGATAAGCTGGGTTTATGCGCTGCGGCGGTAAAGGATTATCTGTGGTTGAAGACACGCATACAGACGACTTCCTGAGTTACGGAAAAGACCGTCTGAAGAACCATCAGATGGTGAACGGGCAGGATACCGAATCGGATTCTCTGGACGTTTATGAATCGCACCGTTCGTCGATTGGATCCATCGACCAAGGGCTGGTTCGCAATTCCGTTTTCGCAAATACCATCGATGGTGACGATCCCTTCACCCTGAACACTCCAAAAGTTAACAGATGGCTGATCACAGGCAGCGTTGCGGGCGTTGCCTGCACTCTGGCAATCGGTGCAGCCCTCATGGGTACGCTCTCAGGCGGGTACAGCCCAGGCACCTCAACCGTCGCGCAGTTGGAAAATAGCGCTCAATACGCAAAAGCGATCGGCAAGAGTGATTTGGTTATCCAAGGCACGTTGTCTTCGTTCACCGGCAGTGTTGCGAATACCTCCCCCATTGATGCCGGCTACAAGAAGATTTCGGTGTCCTTTGCGACCGGTGATAATGATCTGGTTGTAAACGGCAGCCGCGACAGTCTCCAAGGTGGGCGCCTCGCCGGAACTCTGGCGCCGATTTATCCTGATCTTGAAGAAATCCCCCTGGCGTACAACAACGACGGTGCTCAGCCCTTGTCGCCTGGTGAGCCGCAAGGCTCCAACACCACCACAGTGGCCAAAACCGC
Organism: Alphaproteobacteria bacterium; assembly: GCA_024227565.1. Classification (GTDB taxonomy): domain Bacteria; phylum Pseudomonadota; class Alphaproteobacteria; order Rhizobiales; family CAJQND01; genus JAAEUE01. The sequence goes on along the minus strand of JAAEUE010000015.1, from coordinate 72,433 downwards.
CCTTCCTGTGCCGTTTACAAAGACCGTATCGGTTGAAAAGGGTGAAACCCTCACGGGCATTCTGGTTCAGCTTGGTGTTGAAGAGAACGTGGTCAACACAGTTGTCAGGTCGCTGAACTCGGTGTTCCCGGTCCGCAATGTGCGCGTCGGCCAGCACCTTCAGTTCACCTTGACGAAACGCCGCAATTTTTATGGCGAGCACACTGTGTTGCCGCTTAAACTTGTGGTCTTGGATGCAAATAACCCTGTTGCGATCGCCGAATTGGACGCAAACGGCCGGTACGTGGCGTTTGTCGACAGCGCCGCCACGTCCCCAGACTTGAAACCCCGCCGCAAGCCACGTGTTCAGACCGCAGCGCTCAAAGGCCGGGTCAGAACCAAGGCCAAAATTCGCAAGAGCCTCTATCTGTCGGCCCGCGAGCATGGCGTGCCTGAGCATATTGTTGCAAACATCATGCGGGTGCACTCCTACGACGTCGACTTCCAGCGCCAAATTAGGTCGGGCGATTCTTTTGAGGCTTATTTCGGCAAACCAATTGCCGGCAAGAAAACCCGGCGTTCGGTCTTGCTCTACAGCCACCTGGATCTCAAGGGACGCAAATCTAAGGGTTATTATCGCTTCACAACGCCAGACGACGGCTTGACGGGCTACTACGACCTTAAGGGGCGTTCGGCCACGAAGTCTTTAATGCGCACGCCGATTTCCGGCGCCCGCGTTACCTCGCGCTACGGCATGCGCCGGCACCCGATTTTGGGCTATTCCAAGATGCACGCCGGCATTGATTTTGGTGCCACTTACGGAACACCTATCAAAGCAGCCGGCTCTGGCGTGGTTGAGGTGGCCCGCAGGGTGGGTGCGTATGGCAAATATGTGCGCCTGAAACACAACAATGGCTACAAGACAGCCTATGCTCACATGTCCCGCTATGCGCGTGGCATCAAGTCTGGCGCCAAGGTTCGCCAAGGCCAGGTTATCGGCTACGTGGGCTCAACGGGCCGCTCCACCGGACCGCACTTGCACTATGAAGTGCTGCGCGGTGAACGGCGGATCAATCCGCTGCGTGTCCGCATCGCCGGCGGCCGGAAGCTTAAGGGCAAAATGCTTGAGAAGTTCAAGCGCATGGTGGCACGGGTGGACTCAATGCGGGCCAAAGCCCCGACCACTACGCGTGTGGCTGCCAACGAAGCCAGCCAGTAAGCTTTCGCAGCCGGGGCGCTTGTTCCTAAAAAGCGTGGAAGACCACTCTAAGTCTCTGCTTGGCCCTAACGTGCCTTTCCGAACCGTCCGGTCATGGCAAAGCCATCGCGCATGTTCAATGCCATCATGGTGAGGTTTGCCGCGCCTGTTTGCCAAAGGCCTGCAAAAGCGCATCGCACCGCTTGGGATCGTAACCGGGCAGTTTCCGATTTTATTGGAGTTGTGGGACCAGGATGGCATCACGCAAAGAGAACTGCTGGCCAAACTCGACGTCGAGCAGGCCACATTGGCCAACACCCTCACCCGGATGGAACGTGATGATCTTGTGAAGCGCACCAAGCATCCCTCAGATGCGCGCGCTCAAAACATCTGGCTGACTGTCAAAGCAAGGAAAATCCGTGAGCGGGCCTATGCGGCTGCAAACGAAACGAATGCGTTGGCATTATCAAATCTTACCAGCCAGGAACACGAGGTCTTTCTTGACCTCATGGCCCGGGTAATTGCATCGATGCGGCAAGACGAGGACACAAGCTAGGATCGCAGAACCTGCCCCAGGAGATGTTCGATCATCGGCACAGTTTCAGAATGGTTGCCGATAACAAGGGTTGCGCCGGCGTCTTTGAGCTTTTGATGTTTGCTCTCCTCTTCGCTGAAAGCAATCAGACCGCAGCCGTTGGCAAGACCGGCGTCCACATCGCCCACATTGTCGCCCAGGAACACAATTCGTTCCTTCGGCAAGGGCCGGCCCTTCTCATCTTGCAGGCCGGCGATTGTTGTCTGCAATATCTGCCGCTTGGGCCCGCGGGCCTCGGCAAACCCGCCGATCTTGAAGAAATCGTTCAACCCAACATGTCTGAGGCGCATCTTGGCCATGCCCATAAGGTTTGCCGTAGCGAGCCCCATAATCAGATTGTCCACTTGGGTAAGTGCCATCAGCACGTTGCGGATACCAGCAACCTCCAGCACTTCGATTTCGCCAGTCCTGATCGCCACATCAACCAGATAAATATACTTGTCGGTGAAAGCAATGAGGTCATCGGGCACCGCCGGGCGACCCAGACGGGTTTCAATGAGCTCCTCAACGATCTCAACGTCGTTTCGCGCCCGGTAACTGTCCCAGTCGGGGGATGCATCATCAATCCCGAAGACCGATTCAAGCGCCTGAAAGAATGCCGCTTCTTCCGGCGGCGTTAGATGAAGGATGACCCCATCAACGTCAAAAATCACCGCACACGCTTGTCCCTCAGACATTGCCTTCTGCCTCCGGCGCAAAAATGCAGGATGGAACACCCTGCCCGGTTCAGAATACTCCAGTGCTTCGGCAAAACCACCATCGTTTTCGTTTGACGGACAGGCTGAAACCGGCAAACTCTGCCGCTGGAAACTGGTTGGAGGACACCCAAGATGAGCGCCACCCTGCACTTTGAGCGCAGTGAATATGACATGCGCATTTCCCGCACCCGTCAAGCCATGGAGGCTGCCGGGGTGGAACTTATGATCGTTTCAGATCCTTCAAACATGGCGTGGCTCACCGGCTATGACGGCTGGTCTTTCTACACGCACCAAGCAGTGGTGTTGGGGATAGAGGGCGAGCCGGTGTGGTGGGGCCGTGGCATGGATGCGCGCGGCGCTGAGCGCACCGTGTTCATGGAGAAGGACAACATTATCGGCTACGAGGACATCTACGTTCAAAACCCTGAACGCCACCCCATGCTCACTCTGGCCGAGCTCATTCGCGAACGTGGTTGGGCAGGCTTATCCATGGGGGTGGAGATGGACAATTACTATTTCTCCGCAGCCGCCTTTCAATGTCTGCGGGAAAGCTTGCCAGACAGTCAGATTAAGGACGCAACGGGCCTCATCAACTGGCAGCGCGCGGTAAAGTCGGAGCGCGAAATCGTCTTCATGCGGCGCGCAGCGCGCATTGTGGAAGCCATGCACGCGGAAATTTTGGAACGGGTTGAGCCTGGGCTACCAAAAAACGAGTTGGTTGCCGAGATTTACGCAACGTCTGTGCGCGGGGCAGATGGCCATTGGGGCGATTACTCAGCGTTTGTCCCCATGTTGCCTTCAGGAATGGACGCCACAGCCCCTCACCTCACGTGGGATGATCGTCCGTTCAAATCCGGCGAGTGCACCTTCTTTGAGATTGGCGGCGCCTACCGGCGCTATCAGTGCCCGCAATCGCGCACCGTGTTCTTGGGCACTCCGCCGCAAAAATATCTTGATGCCGAAAAAGCCGTGCTTGAAGCGGTTGAAGCCGGGCTGGAACAAGCCAAACCTGGAAACCTGTGCGAGGACATTGCCAATGCCTTCAACGCGACCCTCAACAAACACGGATTTGAGAAGGACAGCCGGGCCGGGTACGCAATAGGGCTGTCTTACCCGCCAGATTGGGGCGAGCGCACCATGTCGTTCCGCCGGGGCGACAAGAGCGAGCTCAAACCAGGCATGACGTTCCATTTCATGCCGGCCCTTTGGCTGGACGATGGCGGCCTGGAAATCACCGAACCCATCTTGATAACAGACACCGGCGCTGAGTGCCTGTGCACCACGCCGCGCCGTCTTTACGTCAAAGATTGATCGTCAGGCTCCGCTCAGGCGGCGGTTCCATTGCCTTCAAGACCGGTGTTGGGAAACGCCGGCACTTGAGGGTTAAACAAGGCCTCCAAAGATTTTTTTGTGAGCGGCTTTTTCACCTCGCCAACCACGTTCAAATTGTACAAGGCGGCCAGCTCTGTGGCGTTGGCGCGGTCGGCCAATTTGGCGCCGCTGACAATCGCGATGTCTCCTGAATACTCGCGATCGCGCAAATGCCTCATCACCTCGATACCGTCCATAAGAGGCATGTAGATATCAAGCTGAATCAGTTCGATTTCCTGTTCAGACTCGTCCAAAACTTTCAGCGCATGGACGCCATTCTCCGCTTCAACAACGTGTTCTGCACCACGCTGTGTGAAATAGGTGCGGAAAATTCCGCGTGCAATTGGGTCATCGTCAACAATCAAGATTGTTTTGTAGTTTCGCATGACTGACTCTTCCTATCGTACTCTTCGAATCCCAGACGTGATTCCGAACCTGCCCTCGGTAATCGGCCTGGTGTGTTATTGAGATAGCCTAATATCGCCGCCGGCAATCAACCGGGGCACCGGGACATTGGTTGCCCCATAGTTCGTGTTCAAAACCAAGTGTGGCCCCTTAAGAAGCTTAAGGTTGCGGGCCACAATTGCGGTGTAGGCCGATTTGTCGGCAACCAGTCCATCTGCATCAATTTCCAAGCTGCTGTTCGGCAGATAGAATGTGCCCACCAGATGGCGCGCACCAGAACTGCTGATGCGGTGCAAACGGTCTGCTCGGCGGCCGCGAGGTTTCTTCAAACTCGGGATGTTCAAAATCGCCAGGAGCGAAGATTTCACCGGATTGCGCTCTTCCTGGATCTGTCCTGCCGGGGTTTCATAAAACAACAAACCCGCCAATGGGCCCGACTGTGGCGCACCAAGACTGATCTTGGTGCCTTCGGCAAAGTCGAAAACTGCGCTTTCACCCTTCAAATGGAAGGAAACCTGCTGACCGGACAGTTCGGCCTCATCTTCAACCAAAAGGGGACCGTTTTTCATCACATAGACACCCGGCTGCAAGCCGACCCAAGCGCTCTGTTTGATGGTCAAGCCGCCGCAATATGTGCCTGGAAACAGTATCGTGCTCTTTTCAACCACCATGTCCATTTCCATGCAGCGGCCAACCGCCGGCGCAGCCCGGTGTGCCAGAGGATCGCGCACTTGCTTGCAATCGGTCATGGGGGCCGGGCTGAGGTCCGCTGCAGTGCCTTTAGATGCCCCTCCGGCAGCACATATCAGATGTGCCTCCAGTTTCGCCGACTGCGCCGCCTGAACTGAGCTGGCGCTTTTTGAGTTGCTGTAGACACCACAATCGGTGGCGGAGAGCTTTGCGCTATCTGCCAACTGAACGCCCGGCATATCCTCATTATCCATCAAGCTCAGCGCGCAAACTTTGGTGTTCCCCACCACATGCGCTGTGGCCAAGGCATGGGCGCTCGATTTATCAATCCCAAAGATATGTGAGAAGTTTGAGTTCCATTCTTTTGAAATGACAACCGTAACGCTGCTCGAACCAGGCGCCACATCGGCCTGCACGTCGAGCGGTGCCGTTGACCCAGCGTCCTGCTTGCGCGCGCTTACGTATTCCAAAACGGTCTTTTGAATGTGGGCCGGTTCAGTTTTGCTCATCGATATTTCACGGGCAGCAGTCAACGCCGCTCCATCGGCAATGGCCTGCAATTTCGAATTGACCCAAACTTGTTCCGAAAAATCGACAACGGGACCGCCGGCAACCAGTATCAACGGTATGGTCAGGCTGAACAGCTTTCCCACCCGGCCACGCGTATCTGACCACATGCGGGTTATCAGTGTTTTTAGTCCCATAGGCAGACCCAGTTAAAGGATCGACCCCCCGAAGTTGCTGTTTACATATCCCAAATCAGATAATAGGCCGTTGGACATTTTCATAAAATTTGATCCAACAGCGCGTTTCAACCGCCGATGAAGTCGGGGACTCCTCCCCGTTTTTCTTGACTTTTCACCCCTGCGTCCCTCTATTAGCCCCAAATTGAAACCCCATGGCGGAAGAGCACATGAGCGAGAACTCAAAACCCAAATTGCGTGTCCTTAAAGCTGCACCGCGTGGCTTTTGCGCCGGGGTAGTTCGGGCGATCGATATTGTTGAGTTGGCTTTGGAAAAGTTCGGCGCACCGGTCTATGTACGCCATGAAATCGTGCACAACCGCTATGTGGTGGAAGATCTCGAAGCCAAAGGGGCGATCTTTGTGGAAGAGCTGGATGAGGTGCCTGACAGCGACCATCCGGTCATTTTCTCGGCTCACGGGGTGCCGAAGGAAATTCCTGCAGATGCCGAAAGACGCAACCTGTTCTTTCTCGATGCAACCTGTCCGCTGGTTTCCAAAGTGCACATGGAAGCAGAACGCCACCATTTCCGGGGCCGGCATATTGTGTTGATTGGCCATTCCGGTCACCCCGAAGTTATCGGCACTATGGGCCAGCTGCCCGAAGGGGCGATTCAACTGATTGAAACGGCTGAAGATGCAGAAACCTTTGAGCCGACGAATCCCGACGAGCTGGCCTGGATCACTCAGACCACGCTGTCAGTCGACGACACCGCTGGAATTGTTGAGGTTCTGGAGCGCCGCTTCCCTAACATCGTGGGGCCCAATCGCCAGGACATTTGCTACGCGACGACCAACCGGCAAGAAGCTGTGAAGTCGCTTGCTGGCGATTGCGATGCCATTTTGGTGGTCGGCGCACCCAATAGCTCAAACTCAATGCGCCTGGTTGAGGTTGCCCAAAAGCTTGGCTGTGAGCGTTCCATGTTGGTGCAACGCGCTTCTGAGATCAATTGGACAGCCTTTGAGGGCATTCAAACGCTGGGCATCACGGCCGGTGCGTCTGCCCCTGAGGTGTTGGTGGAAGAGGTGATCGCGGCGTTTAGCGATCGCTACCAGATTGAAGTGGAAACAATCGTCACGCGGGAAGAATCGGTATCGTTCAAGCTACCGCGTGCGTTGCGCCAGGTCGCTGCCGAATAGTTCTCAAATGGCCGTCTATACGGAAGTTTCCGATGAGGATCTGGGCAACTTCGTCGCCAGTTACGATATTGGCGACGTGCTCTCGTTCAAAGGCATCGCGGAAGGGGTTGAGAACTCCAACTACCTCCTGCGCACCACCCAGAACAGTTTCATCCTCACGCTCTATGAAAAGCGCGTAGATGAACAGGACCTGCCGTTTTTCCTCGGGTTGATGGAATTTTTATCCGGCGAAGGCATTCCCTGCCCTCTGCCGGTGAGCGACCGGGAGGGAAATCGGCTGCGCACGTTGGCCGGCCGGCCAGCAGCCCTGATTACGTTTCTTGATGGCATGTGGGTGCGCAGACCGCGCAACGAACACTGTGCGGAACTTGGCGCCGGACTGGCCGGCATGCACCTGGCATCCACACGCTTCTCCATGGAGCGGCAGAACGCTCTTCTGATGACAGCCTGGCGGGAGATCCTGGGCAACTGCACCGGCAAGCTGGACCGGTTTGAGAACGGCCTTCAGACCGAACTGGAAGCAGATCTGGAGCAGATCGCCAGTGCCTGGCCCACCAACCTTCCGCGCGGCGTGATTCATGCTGACCTTTTTCCGGACAATGTGTTCTTTCTCGGCGGCAGGCTGTCAGGCTTTATCGATTTTTATTTCGCCTGCACGGACTTCTTTGCCTATGACATCGCGATTTGCCTGAACGCATGGTGTTTTGAGACCGATGGCTCGTTCAACATCACCAAAGCCAAGGCACTGCTGCGTGGTTACCAGTCTGCACGGAGCTTGAGTGCAGATGAAATAGCCGCATTGCCTACCCTGGCGCGCGGGGCCTCCATGCGGTTTCTCGTGACCCGGCTGTTTGATTGGATCAACACGCCGGAGGGAGCATTCGTGCGCCCTAAAAACCCGGTGGAGTACATCAAGAAACTCCGCTTTCATCGCCAGATCGAGAGCGCAAGCGAATATGGATTGGAGCAGATCAGTTGAGCGGCAAAACGGAAGTTGAGATCTTCACGGACGGTGCCTGTTCAGGAAACCCAGGCCCCGGTGGCTGGGGTGCAATTTTGCGCTACGGGGATAAAGAAAAGGAACTTTCTGGGGGAGCCGCAAAGACGACCAACAACCAGATGGAGCTGATGGCCGCCATCAAGTCGCTAGAAGCGTTGAGCCGGCCTTGCACAGTCAATCTTCACACAGATTCCAAATACGTCCAGAACGGCATCACCCAGTGGATGAAGGGCTGGATTCGCAACGGCTGGAAGACGGCCTCCAAGAAGCCTGTAAAAAACGCCGGATTATGGAAGCAACTCTCGGCAGCCGTGGGCCAGCACGATGTCAAATGGCATTGGGTCAAAGGCCATGCCGGACATCCGGAAAACGAGCGTGCTGATGAATTGGCACGCACCGCGATGGCGCCCTACAAGCGCAATCGCGGCGCGTCTTAATCGGTTCTAGAGATTGTCCAGGATCGCGTCGGCGCTGGAAACCTCAGCCTGGCCGGCCTGTGGTTCGATGTTCAGAGCCTGAACCACTCCATCATCCACAATCATGGAAAAGCGCTGCGAGCGCGTGCCCATGCCAAAACCGGAGGCATCGAGCTCAAGGCCAAGCGCCGTGGTCAGCTCGGCATTGCCGTCCGCCAGGAAGGTCACTGCTTTAGAAGCGCCAGCCGCCTGGGCCCATGCATCCAGAACGAAAACATCGTTGACAGAAAGGCAGGCGATTGTGTCCACACCCTTGGCTTTGATCGCATCCAGATGGCGAACAAAGCCAGGCAGATGCTGGTTATGGCATGTGGGGGTGAATGCACCGGGCACGCCGAACAGCACAACTTTCCGGCCGCCGAAAAAGTCTTCTGAATTGACCGGCTGTGGACCTTCGTCCGTCATGGTCGTTACAGTCGCGGCTGGAATCTTGTCGCCAACGGATATGCTCATCAGGGGTGCCTCCAGGCTCTTGGTGTTTTGTGTGGAGCAAACACCTAGTCCACACGCCAAGTCTGTTCAAGGCGCAATTGCCCCTGAACCGCAGTGAACTTCAGTTCCTTGCCCTTCAGATCGGCCTTTGTTTCGGCACCATCAACCACTATGCGGAAGCGGCTCTTCCCGTGATCGCTGCCGGCTTGCTTCTTGGGCACATCGAAATAGAGCGCGCTTGGGCCTTCAACAAACAAGGTTATGGGCTCAGACGAGCGTTTCTCGAGCGTCACATCCAAGTTGAGGCCTTCACCGGCTTTTTCCACGCTCACCGCAGATACCTGGACAGCACTGTCCTTGTCCGCAGGCTTGGGAACCATCTGCAGATAGCGGCCGATCAGCGCTTGATGGCCCGAATATCCTTCCGGCGGGAGGGTGAGAGACAAGTTGGCCTTGCCGGGGATACACAGCTCCTCGCACACGCCGTAATACATCAGCAATTCCAATTGCACCGGATCGTCCGGGTTTTTCGGCTGGATCTCAATGGGAAACACAAAATCTTTCTTGTACCCATTGTTCCAGCCGAACTTGTCCTTAAAGCGGCTGGGCGCGGGCCAATGGACCTTGATCGATTGGACGTTTTTGGACTTGTCCCAGCGAAACACCGACGGCACGCCGCTGTCGCCAGGTGCCCGCCAATAGGTTTTCCAGCCTTCAGCAAGGTCAAATTCCAAACCGGCGAATAGTTTGCCATCGGGCATGCGTGCGCCGGCAATCAACCGCACACGCCCGCTTTTGTCCCCTTCCCAAGACGTTGCGCCTTCGGCAAGAGACGGCGTCGCCCATGCAAAACCGGACAGTGCCAAGCCTATCACCAGCACTTTGCGTGCGGCACCAACCATCTGTTGCATCTTCAACCTTTCACTCGACCATACCCCCCAACAATAGGGGCTCAAAGTTACCAACAGTAGACCTCCGGCTGTCAACGAACTTCACGATCACGTCAAACTTCACCGGAATCAACAGCGATGGTTTGAACATCTTGCAGGCGACGGGCGATTGGCGTTACGCTGTCTCATCGGAACCAACCGGCAGGACCCATGAGCGACGAAAACTATCTCAGCGGCCGCATGTTAATCGCCATGCCTGGAATTGGCGATCCAAGGTTTGAACGAACCTTGATCTACATGTGTGCACATTCGTCAGACGGCGCCATGGGCATTGTGGTCAACAAAGAAGCCGACAACATCTCATTCACCGATCTTTTGGAACGGCTCGGCATAATCCCGGAAGACGAGGAGATCCGGTTACCGGCCAATCTCAAAGAAATGCCCGTGCAGATTGGTGGCCCAGTGGAGACAGGCCGGGGCTTCGTGCTGCACTCGGCGGACTATCACGTTTCCGATTCAACCCTGTCAGTAGACAATACCGTTGGCCTGACAGCCACTTTGGACGTTTTGAAAGCCCTTGCAGACGGCAGCGGCCCCCAGAAGGCATTGCTGGCTCTCGGCTATTCAGGCTGGGGACCCGGGCAGCTTGAGGGCGAGATTCAGAACAATGGCTGGCTGCACTGCGATGCTGATGATCTATTGATCTTCGATTGCACTCTGGATGAACGCTACGACCAGGCATTGGCAAAAATCGGAGTGGATCCGGCCCTGCTCTCAAGCGCCGCCGGGCACGCATGAGCTGCTAGGCATTGAACTCTTTGGCCTGCCCAATCCAGTTTTCGCGCTCAACCCGGCCGGGAAAGCCGATCTGATTATTCACCTGCCCAATTTGCTCAGCGTTCAGTTCTGACAGCTGCTGGAAGGTGTGAAAGCCCATATTGTGCAGCTCGCGGGCCATGGCGGGCCCAATCCCCTTTATCTTGGTCAGGTCATCAGGAGCGGATGGAGGCACTGCTTTGGTCTTTGCGGGGCTCGCCTTCTTGGGCGCTGGAGCGGGGAGCTTTTTGCCTTTCGGTTTGGCACCTGCGGCCGACTTAGCGGCTTTTGCCTCGCGGTCGACCTTCGCTCTTGGCGGCTTGCCAGCCAGCAACTCGCCAGCCTGTTCACGCCATTCTTCGCGTTGAACCCGGCCTGGAAAACCTACATGGTCGTTTACACGCTCGGCCTGCTCATCAGCCAGATCCACGAGCTGCTGGTAGGTGAAGATGCCAAATTCGTTGAGGTTTTTGGCCAAGGCCGGACCGATCCCACTAATCATGGCCAAATCGTCAGGCTTGACGGGCTCTGGCTCTGGCTCTGGCGCCGCCGCCGGCTCGGGTTGATCAGACGCAAGCTGGTCCCTATCCACTTTGGCCCGCGGTACCTTGCCGGCCATCAATTCCCTGGCTTGTTCACGCCATTCTTCGCGCTCTACGCGGCCGGGAAAACCGGTTTGCTGGTTCACATTGTCAGCATCGTCATCCGACAAGTCAGCCAGCTGCTGAAAACTGACAATTCCCAGACCCTTCAAATCACTCGCCATGGTCGGGCCGATGCCGGATATCAGGCTGAGATTGTCCGGGACCGTTGGCTGCGCCGGCGGCGATGGATCAGGTGCAGTTGCAGACGGTGCCGGCTTGGCCGGCGCGCTGGGAACGGCGGGCTGGGGCGGCGGGAACATATCGGTTTGGCGCTCTGGGACGGGGCCCGGTTTTTCCGGTGCCCCGGCAGCACCATTAGGACGGGTCTGGCTGATCTGATCGAGCCTGGCCTCAAATCGGCTGGTTGGCGCCGGATCCTTCTTTTCAGCCCGCAAGGACGGCGATGTAAAGCCCGAGAACGGCTTTTTCGCTTCAGTTGGGGCCAGGATACTGCTTTTCTCAACCGGCGGCTCAGGGGCCTGCGGAGCGGCTTGCAGCGCAGGTGCCTCTGGCTTGGGTGGAACCGGAGGTTTGCCTCTTAATATTTCGTTGGCCTGCCGGATCCACTCCTCGCGGTCCACCCTGCCGAGCGACCCCAGCTTGTCGTCAACCAGCGTAATATCCGTGGCCGTCAGATTGGCGATCTTGCGATAGGTGCCATAATTCATCTGCGCAAGTTGCCGGGCGGTATCTGCATCAATTCCGGCAATCCGTGTCAGCTCATCGGTCCGCGCAGGGAGCGGCCGTGCGGCGGGCGGCGGCATGTTGGGAGCCAGCGTTGCAGTAGGTCCGGCTGGCGCAGATTGCTTGGCCAAGTTATCAGCTAACGCGTGCGTTGTCGGTGGGGGCGCAGAAGCGGGCGCGGCTTGAGGAGGGGCAGATGGAGCCGGGGTAGGCGTAGGCGCCGGCGGGGGAATGGCACCATCAGCAGGATCACCCGGCGCAAAACGCTTAAGTTCGCGGCGGAACTCCTGTTCACCCTGGGGATCTGATCTTGACGCACCAGCGCCGTTCTTGTCGCCCCTGATAAGGCGTTTGAAAAAGCCCCCAGTCTTGGCTGTGGTGTAGCGCAGCAGAAGGGCAGAACCGCCCAATGAATCAATCACCTTGCGAGAGGTCATTGGCTCGCCGAACAAGTACCCTTGCGCAAAATCACAGCCCATATCCTGCAGGCGCTCGCTCTGCTCCTGGCTTTCAACGCCTTCAGCCACCACCGCCATTTCAAGATTTGCGGCCAAATCGATTATCGATTGCAGGATGATCTCCGCCGCGTCGTCTTCCGGATCAACCTCCAGGAAGCTTTTGTCCACCTTCAAAACGTCGAACGGCAGGCGCTGGAGCGTGGCAAGAGAGGAGTATCCCGTGCCGAAGTCATCACACGAAAGCCCAACGCCCAACTGCTTCAACCGCCGCAACACTTGCACAGAGAGTTCCGGATTTTCCATGACCATGGATTCGGTGATCTCGAGCTTAAGCGTGCCGTCTGCCAAGTCTTCCCGGTTCAACAGGGTCTGGACTTCGTCGACAAGTTTTCGGCCAAGCAATTGGGCGTGTGAAACATTGATGGACATAAAGAGTGGCTGCTTTGGCCGGAAGGCGCGCTGCCAGATGCCCAATTGCCGGGCAGCTTCGTTCAACACAAACTCGCCGATCTCCTCAATCAAACCGCTTTCCTCGGCAAGACTGATAAATTCCTCCGGCAACAGCAGGCCGCGCTTTGGATGTCGCCAGCGGACCAGAGCCTCAAAGCCGGCAAGTTCCTGGTCTTCGAGTCGCATTATCGGCTGGTAGAGAACTTCCATCTCATCGCGCTCAAGCGCCCGGCGCAGTTCAGCCTCAAGGTGCAGCAGCTCCGGCCGGTCATCGCGCATGGAGGGCTCGAAACTCCGCACGGAGTCTTTGCCGTTGCGTTTGGCCTCGTAGAGCGCAATCTCCGCATCCTTCAAGAGATCTTCAGCGGTTCCGGACTCTTCGCGCCAGCTCGCGATCCCCACGGATGCCGTCAGGAACACCTCCCGGTCGCCAATTTCACAAGGCTCTGCAAGTGTGCGGCAGACCTCGTTGGCGAAATCTTCAACCGTCCGCGCAGATCCGCCGATGTCGGCAATCACTCCGAACTGATCGCCCGCCAGGCGTGCCAGTGTATCTTCCGACGAAACCAGAGTGCCCAGCCGGCGCGCCATGGTGCGCAAAAGCGCATCGCCAGCCACATGACCCAAGCTGTCGTTCACATTCTTGAAGCGATCAAGATCAACCACCAACACGTGCAACTGTTGGTCCTCATCACCAGCCGCGCGCAGCATCTCGCGCTCCAGCCTGTCCACAAACAGCACCCGGTTTGGCAAATCCGTGATCCGGTCGCGCACCGCGTCAAACAGCAAGCTTTCTTCGGCCCGTTTGCTGGCAGTGATGTCACCCAATGTCCCGATACACCGGATCGCGCGGCCATGTTCGCCGGGCATGGCGCGTGCGCGAAGTTCGTACCATCGGTAGGTTTTGTCGGCACGGCGCAAGCGGAATTCCTGGCTAAAGGTGCCCCGTCCGCGGACAACCGCCGCCTCTACAGCCGAAACATAGCCGGCTCTATCGGCGGGATTGATCAACGACAGCCAGGCTCGCAATCCGCCCCGCGTGAGCATGCCCTGCTCAACACCCAGGGCCCGTTCCAGTTCGGGGCCGACATAGAGCAGCCCGTTTTCTTCCTGCCAGTCCCAAACGCATTGCTCCGAACCTGCCAAAGCCAGGGCGCGGCGGCCGGAGTCTTCAAAGAACCTGGAATGGATAACCCCTCGGCTGAAGGCAAACCTCGCCAGAATGAGCGCCAACACGCCCATGACCAGCACCAGGCCCGATTTGATGAAATATTCCATGGATGCAACGCTGGCCAGGTTCTCGATTCCAACGAAGGCTCCTGCTGCCCAAATCAATGCCGCGGCAAAAAAGAACATTGAGGCTTTGGCGCGCACGGCACCCCGCGCCGACAAAAGCATTGCCACCATGCAAGCCAAGAAGGCTGCGCCTCCGAAGCCCATTCTCGACACGCCGGAGACAATTTCGGGCCGGAACCATGCCCAAACGGTCAGGCCCAGCCCGGCGATCATGGCGGCGATCACAAGCACGGCAACCAGCATCATGCGTTTGCGCAGTTCCACGAAGGTGAGAATGCAGCCCAGCAAACCGACGGTCATCAGCGCTTCTGAACTTGCCTTCGCCTTGTCTCCCAATCCGGCTATTTGGGGGAAAAGATCTGCCAGGAACCGGACATAGCCGAACTCAAAGGCAAGAAAGGCCGTTGAAGACCACACGAACAAGGCCGCTGCCGGAAACACCCATTGAGGCCGGATCACGAACAGGCACACCACCATGATGGAAATGAGCAAGGCAAAGCCCAAAAGCAGGCCCTGGAACGTGGCGACCTCTTGGCGCTGGCTTTCATAAGAGGCTCGTTTCCACAGAACGAGTTGATCAAGCCCCTCCCCGCTCACCTCGATCGCATAGGTTACCGTCTCGCCCGGGTTGATGCGAAACGCGAAGGCATCTTCCCGGTTCTGATCCAGGTGCACTGGCTGCAAACCGGGGGACGATTGAACGCTCAAGATGCGCTTCCGGCTGAACCGGGGCCAGTAAAGCCCCGACCCCACCATACCTTGCCAGGACGAGGAGATGACAAGGTCTTCGGGCACAGGGTCTTGATTGCGCAGGGAAAAAACAGCCCAACGGTGGCGCAACGCAAAATTCCGGGCCACCGCTGTCATGCTGGAAAGGGTTCCGGATGCATCCGGCGGCAACTGAATGACGAACTGAGGCTTTTCGGTTTCGAAACGCTCCAATATCGCCGTTAGTTCCACACTGCTTGTGGTGAAATTTGTTGAGACAACATCGCGCGCGCTCGCCCCATGGCCCGCTGATAGCAATATCCATGCGAGCACATACAGAATTATATGTCCGTAACGGCGCACCTCTAGATGCCAACTGGCGCCGTAGCCGAGATTGAGTCCTGATTTTTCATCGCAACTTCAACAGATTGCCTCGTCACTCCTCCTAGCGTTGACAGCGATTCAACACAAGTGCCGCACCGCACCTCCTGGCGAGCAAGATCAATCGACCGGCCAGTTAAATATCGCCCGCCACAACTGCGAACAGCAGATGATCCTGCCACACGCCATTAATCTTCAAATAGCGCCGCGCAAAGCCCTCTTCGGTGAACTGGCAGCCTTGCAGCAGATTGATGGAAGCCTTGTTGGTGGGTAGGCATGCAGCCTCCACACGGTGCAAATTCAAAACATCAAACGCAAATGGCAAGACGGTCCGCACCGCATCACTCATCAAACCACAGCGCTGATACGGCTCGCCAATCCAATAGCCCACCGAGCAGCATTGGGCCACGCCGCGGCGAATGTTCGACAGGGTCAATCCACCCACCAGAGCATCTTCATCGCGCAGATACACAAAGAACGGATAGGTCAGGCCCTCATGCACATCGCGTTGATAGCGCCGGATACGGCGGCGAAACGATGCACGGGTCAAGTCATCGGCTGGCCAGGTCGGCTCCCAGGGCACCAGAAAGTTCCTGGATGCGGCCCTAAGATCGGCCCACGCGGAGAAGTCTGACATTTGCGGGATGCGCAGCACAACCTGATCGCCGTACAGCACCGGTCCTGTGTCAAATGATGTGACGGATCTCAGAAACGCCATGTGTGACTATCCCTCGGCCACTCTCACTATTGTCCTAGGCAAATTCTGCCGCGATATCATCATAGGGCGAAAGACCAGACAGGTCACCCACCGCGCCCAATGATGGCCGCGCACGCTCGAACAGTCCAGAGGCAAGCTTTGAAATTGCGGACACATCCACGGCATCAATCTTCTCGATGATCTCTTCCGGCGACACGACCCGGTTGTGGATCATCATCTGGCGGGCAATTTGATTGGCTCTGGCCGACGAGCTTTCCAGGCTCATCATGAGACCGGCCTTCAGCTGGGCACGGGCGCGTTTTATTTCCTCTTCGGTGACCGAATTGGCGATGCTGCGCAATTGATCGGAGACCACATCCACAAGTTCACCGGTTTCCTGGGGCCCGGTGGCTGCATAGACGTTGAGCAGGCCGGTGTCTTCATAGGCCGAGGCATAGGCGAAAATCGAGTAGCAGAGTCCGCGTTTTTCACGCACCTCCTGGAACAGGCGCGACGACATTCCGCCGCCCAGAACGCCGGAGAGGACCTGGAGGGCGTAAATATCTTTGCTGAGGTAGCCCGGCGCCTGGAAACACAGAACCACGTGGGTTTGTTCGAGTGGCTTCTTCACCAGATGGACGCCGCCTTCATAGCTGGCACCGTCCCACTTGGGTCCAGCTGTGGTGGGCAGAGATGAGAGGGCTGAATGTGCCAAGTCCACAAGCCTTTCATGTTCGATGGCTCCTGCAGCAGACACGAGAATTGAGGGCGCCGCATAATGTTGATCGCGGTAGGCTGCGATTGCCGCGCCATTATAGTTTTTTACCGCTTCGGCACTCCCTAGGATCGGGCGCCCGAGAGCATGATCTGGATAAGCGGCTCGTTGCGCCAAATCGAACACCAAATCGTCGGGCGTGTCGATAGACGCGGCGATTTCCTGCAGAATTACGCCGCGCTCGCGCTCAAGCTCATTCTTGTCAAACTTTGGATCAAGGATGATGTCGGACAGAATGTCGATGGCAAGCGGTGCATCGTCTTTGAGCACACGGGCATAATATGCGGTCATTTCCATGGAGGTGGAGGCGTTGATCTCACCGCCCACATCCTCGATCTCCTCGGCAATCTGCAAGGCGCTGCGCCGGTTGGTGCCTTTGAACGCCATGTGTTCAAGATAATGGGCAATGCCATTTTGTGCGGCGCTTTCATTGCGCGCACCGGCTTTCACCCAGATGCCCAGTGAGGTGGTCTGCAACTGAGGCATCTCATAGCTGACAACCCTGAGGCCGCTGTCGAGTGTGGTTGTTTTGGGGCTCATGCTGCCGCTCCTGCTTCAACGCTGGTGTTGCCGGCAATGTGCGCCTGAACCGCAGCTAAATCGTTGGGTAACACGTCTAATCGTTCGGTCTTCTCATAAAGCGCCACAACGCGCTCAGGCAGCGGAACATCGATGCCGGAGAGTGATTTTACCGCCTCTGGGAATTTTGCGGCATGCGCCGTTGCCAGGCAAACCGTTGGCACATGGCTCTCATGGGCGGTTTGCCCGGCCACATGAACCCCAACGGCCGAATGAGGATCCAGCAGCTCACCAGTGGCACCGAACGTTGCTTTGATGGCGGCACCCACTTGGGCCTCGTCGGCGGTTCCTGCACCGCACTCTTGCTGCAGTCTAACCAATTCGTCGCTTTCCACGGTAAAGGCGCCGGACTGTTTCAAGCTGGACATGAGCCTTTGCACGCTGTCGGCATTGCGGCCGTGAACTTCAAACAACAGCCGTTCAAAGTTGGAAGAGATCTGGATGTCCATCGACGGGCTTGAGGTTTCAACAACGCCGGTGATCTCGTAACGCCCGGTGTGAACGGTTCTCGCAAGGATGTCGTTCACGTTGGTGGCAATCACCAACTGCTCGACCGGCAGGCCCATCTGTTTCGCCACATAGCCGGCAAAAATATCACCGAAGTTACCCGATGGCACCACGTAGCGCACCGGCCTGTCCGGCCCGCCCAGCGCGAGGGCTGAGGTGAAATAATAAACCGCCTGAGCCATGATCCGCGCCCAGTTGATGGAGTTCACTCCGGCAAGGGCCATGTTGCGGCGGAACGCTGTGTCACCAAACATCGCTTTGACCATGTTCTGGCAATCGTCAAACGTGCCCTCAACCGCGATGTTATGGACGTTGGCCTCAGGCACAGTGGTCATCTGACGGCGCTGAACTTCGCTCACCCGGCCATGGGGGTGGAGAATGAAAATGTCGACGGCCTTGCGTCCCCGGAAGGCTTCGATGGCGGCACCGCCCGTGTCGCCGGAAGTTGCACCTATAACCGTGGCCCGCTGGCCACGCCGGGTCAGGGCTGCGTCCATCATGCGCGCCAGAAGCTGCATGGCCACGTCCTTGAAAGCCAGCGTGGGCCCGTGGAAAAGCTCCAGCAGCCAAAGGTCCTCTGACAGCTGTTTCAGAGGCACCACGGCTTGATGAGAGAACGTGGCGTAGGCCTCATCAATCATGGACTTGAGCTCAGCAGGCGCAAAGGCATCGCCCACCAACGGCGAAAGCACGGCATGGGCGACGTCTGCGTAGGGACGCCCGCGCAGAGCACGGATCTCGCTTTGCTTCAGAACAGGCCAGGTTTCGGGCACATAGAGGCCGCCGTCGCTGGCAAGACCGGTCAGCAACACGTCTTCAAACCCCAGAACCGGAGCCTGGCCGCGGGTGCTTACATAGTTCACCGAATGTCCTTCCGATCAAATTTGGAGCCACGCAACATAATGCGCCGCGCTAGCCCCGTAAATAACGCGCTTCAAGGTGGGCTTTAAAGGCTGCTGTACCCAATGGGGCGCCTGTGGCCTGCTCAATGAGCTGATCTGGCATGAGCTTGCAGGCATTGCCGTGGATATTGGCCCGCAGCCAGGTGAGCAAGTTGGAGAAATCACCCTTGGCTATGCCGGCCATGATGCCGTCATCCTGAGACTTGGCAGCGGCAAAGATCTGCGATGCCCCCAATGCACCAAGGGTGTATGTGGGGAAATAGCCAAACGCGCCGCCTGGCCAGTGAATGTCTTGCAGACAGCCATCCGCATCGGTTTCCGGCACTACGCCCACAAGCTCGCGCATGCCTTCGCTCCAGGCTTCCGGCAGATCCCGCACTGCCAGATCACCGTTGATCAGATCCTTCTCCAAACGGTATCTGAGGATCACGTGGAGCGGATAGGTGAGTTCGTCTGCATCTACCCTGATGAGACCTCGCTCAACCTTGTGGTAGAGCCGCAACAGATTGTCGTCCTCCCAGGCGGGGCCAGAGCCGCCAAACACCTCTCTCAAGGTGGGCGAGATGTAGCCGATGAATTCGGGGCTGCGGGCCGCCAGCATCTCAAACAACAGAGACTGGCTTTCATGCACCGCCATGCCGCGCGACTGGCCAACCGGCTGACCGCGCCAGGCCTTGGGCAGGCCACGTTCATATTGGGCGTGTCCTGTTTCGTGGACAACGGCCATCAGGCTTTGGGTAAAATCGTCCTCGGCGTAGCGAGTGGTGATCCGGCTGTCATCAGGCGTGCCGCCGGAGAACGGATGCAAGCTGACGTCAAGCCGGCCGTGGTCGAAGTCAAACTGAAAGAGTTCCATCACCTGCCGGCCCAGCGCTTCCTGAGCTTCGATGCTGAAGGGCCCCTCGGGCAACAAGATCGGCGAGGCCGCATTCTGCGCTTCGAGCACCTGATCAAGCACCCCGGGGAGAAATGTCAAAAGCTCGGCGAAGAGCACATCGATGTCGGCCGATTTACGACATGGATCGAAGCTATCGAGCAATGCATCGTAGAGCCCACAACCGAAGGCTTCGGCTTTGACGGCGGCCACTTCGCGGATGATGGCGAGTAGATCAGTCAACTGCGGTTCAAGCTTTGCAAAATCATTCTCGGCCCTGGCCGAGCGCCAGGTCATCTCGCAGGCTGAACGCGCCATGATTTTGCGGTCCACCAGATCCGCCGGTACCGCGTTGGAATGCACCCAGCCATGGCGGATCTCGCGCACGTTGGCCCGTTGCCATTCGTCCAGTCCATTGTCGTTTTCGGCACTTGAGATCAGATCGTCCATATCCGGCGCGGTCTGCATTTCGTGCACGATCAGCGACAAGGCGGAGACCTGCTCGGCGCGCGATTGAGCGCCGCCATCGGGCATCATCACAGACTGGTCCCAGCCAAGGATGGAAATTGCGCCGCCTATGGCCGACATCCGGCGATGGCGCGCTTCGAGCTCTTGATAGTCAGTCATTTAGGGTGAAGATCTCTTCCGACGTTCCTGCACGATAAAGGCGATATAGACACCCAGAAGCGTGATTGCGAGCCCAAACCACGTGAGGGCGTAGCCAAAATGCTTATTGGGCAGGTTGGGCGAGAGCGCGGTTGCAACGGGCCACTGGCCGGAATGATCCGGTGTATCTAGCTGGATAACCATGGGCGCGAGCTCTGGAATGGCGGTGACTTTGCGCAAAGCCACCACGTCAAACCAGTACCAGCTATTGGAGCTAGCATCGTTGTCCGGCGTAAACATCTCCTTCGGCAGATAGCCTAACCGCAGGGCGCCAACCAATTCCACCGGACTTCCTGAGGCCGGAGCGGCAACCGGTTTTTGAGGGTCGGGCAGAAATCCACGGTCTATCAGGATGGATTGGCCGGAATCCGGTTTCAAAGGGGTCAGCACGCGCCAGCCAAATTCGCCTTTGTTGAGAGCGTAAAAATACTGCCCCTTGGCGTGATCATAAGTGCCACGAAGTTTGACCCGCAGAAAGTCAATATCCTCACCAGCTGATCGTTGCTTCAGCGCCTCCTCAAACCCAACAGGGGCCTGTTGCAGACGCATGGTGATGCGCTCGATAAGGGTCTCCTTCCAGGACAACCTTTGCAATTGCCAGAACCCCAACCCCACCAGCACGGCAATGCCGCCGAGGGCGAACACCGTGAGCAACAGTAAATTGGGACGAGAGCTTGCCTGTATCGCAGCCATTGTCAGGAGATGCGGCCTTCCCGGGCATCGGTTTGATATTGCCGGGCGATCATCAAGCCCTTCAGCGGCCGCAATGGCAGAATGCCCAATGCCAGAGTGAGTGGCAACCAGAGTGACGCGTGCACCCAATAGGGTGGCTGATAGGCCACTTCCACGATCAATGCGGCGGCGGCCACGACGAACCCAAGGGCGGTCATGATGAACCAGGCAGGACCGTCACCAGCGTCTGCGAACTCGAACTTGAGACCGCACGAGGCACATTCTTCAGCCGGCGTCAGGAAGCCCGCAAACAACTTGCCCTGGCCGCAGCGCGGGCACTTGCCTCTCATGCCTGTGGAGGCCGGGGATAGCGGAGGGTAATAGGCTTGCTGGTTCATTAGAGCGAGATGAGGTCCAAAACCAAACCGGCCGCCTCGAGGGCGGCCGGTTGTTGTTCAGCTAGTGGGTGACTGCCCCGGCAGAGGCCCAAACATAAACCGCTGCAAACAGGAAGAGCCAAACCACGTCAACAAAGTGCCAGTACCAGGCAGCCGCCTCAAAACCGAAATGCTGTTCGGGCTTGAAGTGTCCTGCCAGTGCGCGGAACAGGCAGACAATGAGGAACAGGGTGCCCACCAGAACATGGAAGCCGTGGAAGCCGGTGGCCATGAAGAAGGTCGAACCGTAGATGCTGCCTGAGAAATTGAAAGCTGCATGGCCATACTCGTAGGCCTGAACCGCCGTGAACAAGGCGCCGAGTGCGATGGTGCAGATCAAGCCCCATTTCAGACTCTGGCGGTCATTGTGCAACAACGCGTGGTGCGCCCAGGTGACCGTGGTGCCTGAGGTAAGCAGGATGACGGTGTTCAACAGCGGCAGGTGCCACGGGTCAAATACCTCAATGCCTTTCGGCGGCCAGTGTCCGCCGGTATGTTCCACGCGCGCCACTTGAGCGGCTTCACCAGCAAAAAGGCTGGCATCGAAGAACGCCCAGAACCAGGCCACGAAGAACATGATTTCCGAGGCAATGAACAAGATCATGCCGTAGCGTAGATGCAACTGCACAATCGGGGTGTGATGGCCCTGATGTTGGGCTTCGTTGGTGACATCGCGCCACCACATGAAGAAGGTGTAGAGCACAACCAGCAAGCCAATGGCAAAGAGCCACCATCCACTGATCGGAATGCCGAGGAGGGAAACGCTTTCTTCTTTCAGATAGCGCATAAACCCGATGCCACCGACAGCCATCAGGAAGGCGCCAATGGAGCCGATAATCGGCCACGGACTTGGGTCTACCAGATGGTATTGATGGTTAGGGGCGTGACTGTCAGCCATTATGTTTCACTCCGCTTATCCAGGAGCCGGCCCCACCAGCCAGCTCCATATTATTCCAATCCGTCAGTTGACGGTTTTCGTCTTGCTCTCACCTGAACCCAAGTTCACCGTCTTTTCCGGCTTCACCGGGAAGAAGGTGTAGGACAGGGTGATGGTTGTGATCGAATTCAGATTTTCATCTTTCTCAATGTCCGGATCGATGAAGAACGATACCGGCATGGAGATGGATTCATTTGACTTAAGGGTCTGCTCGGTGAAGCAAAAACATTCCACCTTGCTGAAATAGGCGCCGGCTTCCTGAGGCGTTACATTGAAGGTGGCCGTGCCGGTGGCAATACCGTTCGCCTTGTTCCGGGCTTCATAGAACGCCAGGGCCTGCTGACCGCTTTTGACGTCAATCGACCGCTGGGTCGGTTTGAAATGCCACTTCAGTGCAGGGTTTACGTTTGAATCAAAACGCACCGTGAACTGCCGTTTGCCAACCGTGCCACCCGGCGCTTCGGCCCTCTGGGTGGTGCCGCCGAAGCCGGTCACCTGGCAAAATAGTTGATACAGCGGCACTGCCGCGTAGGACAATCCGATCATGCCGGCAACCACGGCCACGCACGCTCCGGCCAAGAGGCCGTTGCGGGGGGTGTTTTGTTTGTCGATCGGTTGTGTCATTTTCAGTGTTTTGACTTTCTAAAGTGGCCGGTTGATCACGCCGGGGCCCATGTGGACGATGGTTATGACGTAAAACAGCACCACAAGCGCGCCGAGAACGAGCGCGATCGCAATGCTGCGTTTACGCCGCCGGGCAGAATCCTCATCATTCATCGCAGTGCTCACAGTTACAGTGTCAGCCATCTAAAGACCGAGCCCCCGGGACACCAAAGGCCAGATCCCCTGCTCCAACAGCAAGACGGCAAACAACAAGAACAGATACCAAATCGAAAAACTGAACAGCTTGCGCGCGGCCCGGTCTGCTGGGGCCCCTTCGCGCAGGGTGTAGACGCGCCAGGCGCCGAGCAGGAACAGGGCACCCAAGACTGCGGCGGATGCCGCATAGGTCGTGCCCGCGGCACCCAGCATCCAAGGAAGCAATGTAACAGGGATAAGCGCCAGTGAATAAAGCCAGATCTGTCGCCGGGTTTCGTCGGCACCGGCCACCACCGGCAGCATCGGAACGTTCACACGCTCATAGTCGCCCACCTTGTAAAGCGCCAAAGCCCAGAAGTGAGGCGGGGTCCACATGAAGATGATGGCAAATAGCGAAACACTCGCCAAATCGAACGAACCGGTTACCGCCACCCAGCCGATCATGGGCGGGAAAGCCCCCGCGGCACCGCCAATGACAATGTTCTGGGGCGTCGAACGCTTCAGCCACATGGTATAGATGAAGAGATAAAAACCGATTGAGCCCGCCAGCAAAGCCGCCGCCACCCACCCGACGCCCAAGCCCATCACAATGACAGACCCAAACGCCAAAGTGGCCCCAAAGCCCAAGGCCTCGCCGCGGGTGATGTTTCCGCGTGGGATCGGCCGTTTGGCCGTGCGCTGCATCACTGCATCGATGTCAGCGTCGTACCACATGTTCAAGGCACCAGCGGCGCCGGCGCCAACAGCAATGCACAGAATGGCAACAACACCCAGAACCGGATGGATGGAACCAGGAGCCACCATCAGTCCCACACCCGCCGTGAAGATCACGAGAGACATCACCCGAGGTTTCATGAGCGCCCAATAATCATCGACAGAGCCGCGACCGCCCAGAGCCGCCGCATCGGCTGGCTGTTGCCATCCTTGCTGCGCCTCAGCGGCGATATCGACTGTAACGTCACTCATATTGGTTCATCCAGCTTGGAGCGGAGTGGGACAATCCCGCCCCAACTTTCAGCTTGTTGGCCTACTTGATCTGCGGCAGTTCGTTGTATTGGTGGAACGGCGGAGGTGAGGACAGGGTCCACTCCAGCGTCGTTGCGCCTTCGCCCCACGGGTTGTCGCCCGCAACGCGCTTCTTCATGAACATTTCCAACACGCAGTACAGGAACAAAGCAACGCCGGCCATCATCAGGTACGCCCCCCAAGATGAAACGGCATTCCATCCGGCAAAGGCGTCTGGATAGTCCACGTAACGGCGAGGCATGCCGGCAAGGCCGAGGAAGTGTTGCGGGAAGAAGATCAGGTTCACGCCGACGAACGTGACCCAGAAATGAAGCTTCGCGAGCGTCGAATTGTACATGTAACCCGAGATTTTCGGAATCCAGTAGTACCAGCCGGCAAAGATCGCGAACACCGCACCGAGCGACAATACATAGTGGAAGTGAGCCACCACATAGTAGGTGTCATGCAGCGACCGGTCGACCCCGGCGTTGGCCAGAACCACCCCGGTCACACCGCCAACGGTGAACAGGAAGATGAAGCCCATGGTCCAGAGCATTGGTGTGCGGAAGGTGATGGACCCGCCCCACATTGTGGCGATCCAGGAGAAGATCTTCACGCCCGTGGGCACGGCGATCACCATGGTTGCCAGAACGAAGTAGGCTTGCGTGTCCACATCCAGGCCCACGGTGTACATGTGGTGGGCCCACACGATGAACCCGACAACGCCGATGGCCACCATGGCATAGGCCATGCCCAGATAGCCGAACACCGGCTTCTTGGAGAATGTGGCCACGATCTGCGACACGATACCGAAGCCCGGCAGGATGAGAATGTACACTTCCGGGTGGCCGAAGAACCAGAACAGGTGCTGGAACAGGAGCGGGTCGCCGCCCCCTTCAGGAGTGAAGAAGGTCGTGCCGAAGTTTCGGTCGGTGAGCAGCATGGTGATGCCACCGGCCAGAACCGGCAGGGACAGCAACAGCAGGAACACCGTGACCAGGATCGACCACACGAACAGCGGCATCTTGTGAATGGTCATGCCCGGTGCGCGCATGTTGAAGATCGTGGTGATGAAGTTGATCGCGCCCAGAATGGACGAGGCACCGGCAAGGTGCAGAGCCAGGATCGCGAAATCCATGGCCGGGCCAGGCTGGCCGGTGGTTGAAAGGGGTGGATAAACCGTCCAGCCGCCGCCCACGCCGTTGCCTCCGGGTGGGCCTTCAACGAACATTGAGAGCACCAGCAGCAGCAGCGAAAACGGCAGGAGCCAGAACGAGATGTTGTTCATGCGCGGGAACGCCATATCTGGCGCGCCGATCATCAGCGGCACGAACCAGTTGCCAAATCCGCCGATCAGGGCGGGCATGACCATGAAGAAGATCATGATCAGGCCGTGCGCGGTGGTGAACACGTTGAACAGATGTTTTGCCGCGTTTTCCGGATCATCGGCCTGGGCAATGTATTCTGCAACCCAAGGGAGGAACTGCAGGCCCGGTTCGTGCAGTTCGATGCGCATGGCACCCGAAAGGGCGCTGCCGACCAGGCCAGCAATGATCGCAAAGACCAAATACATCGTGCCGATGTCTTTGTGGTTTGTGGAGTAGACAAACCGGCGCCATCCTGTTGGATGGTGCTCGTGATCAGCGTGTGCTGCGTCCGTTGCCATCTATCATCCCTCTATTCTAATTGTCAGTCTTGTTTGAAACACGTGTCTATTGCTTGGCGACCAGTTTGAACTGGCCGGAGGTGGCAAGTTTTTTCTTGTCGTCAGCAAGCGTGGCCAGCAATTTCAGCTGAGCATCATCAACATCATCCTCAGCACCTTTCACCCAAGTGTCGAACTTGGCTTGAGACACCACACGCACCGCGATGGGCATGTAGGCATGCTTGATGCCGCACAATTCAGAGCATTGGCCGTAATAGACGCCTTCTTTGTCGACCTTGAACCAGGTCTCATTCACGCGGCCCGGAATACCGTCCATCTTGGTGCCGAAGGACGGAACCGCGAAGTTGTGAATGACGTCCGATGCCGTGACGATCACGCGTATGGTCTTTCCGACGGGGACGACCACTTCGTTATCCACAGCTAAAAGCCGAGGCGCGCCCGGATCGATCTTTCTGCGCTCAGCGAGGTCTTCACCTTCGAGCAGCAGAGAATCAAAGGAGACATCGTTGTGATCGGGGTACTCGTAGGACCAATACCACTGGTTGCCGATCGCTTTGATCGTCATATCCGCTTCGGGAATGACCCGCTGGAAATACAGCAGGCGGAACGATGGAATCGCAATCGCCAGAAGAATGAGCACCGGAATAACCGTCCAAGCCACCTCAATCGCCGTGTTGTGGGTTGTTTTGGAGGGCTCAGGATTGGCCTTGGCATTGAATTTCATTGCCACGTAGATCAAAAGAATCAGCACAAACAGGCTGATAATCGTAATGAGCCACAACAGACCATCATGCAGGCTCGTAATCCGTTCCATGATTGGAGAGGCTGCTTGTTGAAGCCCCATTTGCCAAGGATCGGGTTGTCCCAATCCAGCCGCCGCGGCAGAGCCTGCCAAAGCCATTGTCCCAATCAGCGCAGCAACACCGGTCATTAAGCGCATGCCCGCAAGCTCCTCTTTATGATCACTATAGGGCGGGTGTCTGATTGAACACTTGTTTCGAGAAACGCAGATTCCCTCCACGCTCGTCGAACTATGCCGGTCCGTTCCCACATCCGCCGTCCTAACGATTGAACAATCACAAACCACGGCGGGCTGCAACGCATGGGCTCCGCGTCAAAATCGCGCGCCATATCAAAAAGATGGCTCCCAAGGAGGAGTGAAAGGTAAAAGCATTTGATGATCACAGGCCCGGCTCTCATTTTCGCCTTATTTGGCAGGGATTTAACGCGCGCCTGACGCTACACTTCGGTCACTTGACAACAAAGTAAGACGTCAAGCATGGGGGTCGACACTCTTAGCGACAGATTGACACAAGCTGAAAAGCCGATGAATTTGACATGTTCCAGAAACCCCTGCTCACTCATCCAAAGGGCTGGCATTCAGAGCCCACAGAAGCTAGAACGCGTTTGTCGCTCTATAAATTGTCGTCGCACGGCGCTGAGGAATTGCAATGACACCTAAATTTTCGCTCGTTAATGGTCTGTTCGCGGGCTTCTTGCTGTTTGCGTTTACAGTTGCAGCATTTGCACAAGCAAACAAACTGCCTGGCCCAAGGGTGGCCGCCCCCCCTAGCCGCACCGGGCCACAAGTCCCAGCTGCGCAAGTTATTGCCAAGCATGGCCAATGGCAGGTGCAATGCACACAGATCCCTGTAGGTCCGCCCCCTGGCGCCCAAAAAGCAGGCGCTGCCAAGACCAACGGCAAAGGCGACAAAACTGGCGGTGCAGCCGCGCAGCAAAAATCGGTCAGGCAATGCGGCATGCTGCAAAGCACGGCCAGTACTGAGCGCAAAAACATTGCATTGACCCTGGTGATGGGCATCTCAAAGCAAGGCGACAAGACTGTCACCATGATGCGAATTCTGGTGCCCATCGGGGTTTATCTTCCGCTGGGCATCGCTTTGGAAATTGACGGCGCACCGGTTGGCAGGGTTCCGTTCATCCGCTGCCTGCCCCAAATCTGCACTGCCTTTGCGGAAACCACGGCAGAAACCCTGAGCAAAATGCGCAAGGGGGCCAAGGCCAACTTCATAATCTACGAGGCCCCCGGAGTGGGCCTTACGCTGCCCGTCTCTCTTTCCGGATTTACCGCGGCCTTTAACGACCTGAAAAAGCTTTGAGGTCACGGTGGCTGAGCAGAGTTACTTCTATTCTCACAGCGCCTTTGATCCCGGTGCAACAGAACGGGTGATAGCCGATGCCTTGGCGGGCTGCGATGATGGCGAATTGTTTTTGGAGTTCCGCCGTTCAGAATCGTTGACGTTCGACGATGGCAAACTGAAATCAGCGGCCAGCAACACCTCGCAAGGATTTGGATTGCGGGCCGTGTGCGGCGAAGCCACCGGTTATGCTCACGCCTCTGAGCTATCCATAGATGCCTTGGAGCGGGCCTCCCAGGCAGTGTCGGCGGTGAAGTCGGGGCATTCAGGGACCCTTGGAGCCCCGCCTCCTGGAACCAACAGAATTCTCTATTCAGCTAAAACACCGCTGGATGATTTGTCTTTCGACGACAAGGTTGCTCTGCTTGAGGCGATCGACAAATACGCCCGCGATCGCGACGATGCCGTACGCCAGGTTTCTGTTTCTTTGGGCGGGGAATGGCAGATTGTAGAGATCATCCGTCCTGACGGCTCCTCCATAACCGATCGTCGGCCTTTGGTCCGGTTTTCGGTGTCAATCGTGGCGGCCGACGGCAGCCGCCTTGAAACCGGCAGCCACAGCCGTGGTGGCCGGGCGGGCTATAGCAATTTTCTGTCGGAAGAAAACTGGACCGCCAGCGTGAACGAAGCTTTGCGCCAAGCCAAGACGAACCTGCGCTCAGTGCCGGCGCCGGCCGGCGAAATGGATGTTGTGCTTGGACCGGGCTGGCCGGGCATTTTGCTGCATGAAGCTGTTGGCCACGGGCTGGAAGGTGACTTTAATCGCAAGAAAACCTCCGCTTTTGCGGGTCTTCTGGGCGAACGCGTGGCCTCCCCTGAGGTAACCGTGGTTGACGACGGCACCATAGACGAACGCCGCGGCTCGCTCATCATCGACGATGAAGGCACGCCCACCAGCAACACCACTCTGATCGAAGACGGCATATTGAAGGGCTTCATGCAGGATCGCACCAATGCACGCCTGATGAACGTCGCCCCCACCGGGAACGGCCGGCGCCAGTCGTTTGCCCATCAGCCCATGCCCCGGATGACCAACACATATATGCTGGGCGGCGATAAAGAGCCTGAAGAGATCATTGGCTCCGTCAAGAACGGGATCTATGCGGTTGCCTTCGGTGGTGGATCAGTGGACATCACCTCCGGCAAGTTCGTTTTCAGCTGCACTGAAGCCTACAAGGTGGAGGACGGCAAGGTTGGCGTCCCCCTCAAAGGCGCCACCCTGATCGGCAATGGTCCGGACGCTCTGACGCGGGTTTCCATGATCGGCAATGACATGGCGCTGGATAGCGGCATGGGGACCTGTGGCAAGAATGGCCAGAGCGTGCCCGTTGGTGTAGGCCAGCCTACACTGCGCATTGATCAAGTGACGGTCGGTGGCACCGCGGCCTAGAGCGGTATGACATCCTCCTCTGATCTGCCCGAAGCCGCAATCTCGGACACCTCGCCAAGCAAACCCGCAAAATTCGTCCAAGGGTCAACCATGGGACATGTGGTGGTCATGACTTTGACCGGCGCCTTCGGCCTGATGGCCGTGTTCTTTGTTGACCTGGCAGATATGTATTTCCTTAGCCTTTTGGGCGAGGCGGAGGTTGCGGGCGCCATCGGTTTTGCGGGCGCCGTTGTGTTTATCAACCTATCCATCGGCATTGGAATCGCCATCACGTCGTCGGCGCTGGTGTCGCGCAGCATAGGCGCCGAGCGACCAGAGGCTGCACGTGGTTTTGCGGCGAGCAGTCTTCTGTTTTCCTTGCTGTTCGCCATTGTCGTGGCGGTTTGTCTGTGGGTGGGAACCAGCACAATCCTCCAAATTCTCGGGGCCAAAGGCGCTGCATTACAAATGGCTGAGGCCTATCTGAGGATCGTCATTCCGTCGTTCCCGGTGCTGTGCGTAGGCTTGTGTCTGTCGGGAATTTTGCGGGGCATTGGCGATGCCCAACGCGCCATGTACGTGACACTTGCAGGCGCCATCACCAATGCCATCCTGGATCCACTGTTCATTTTCAGTCTCGACATGGGCGTTGAAGGCGCCGCGGCAGCTTCGGCATGTGCCAGGGTTGTTATGGTGCTGGTGGGGTTTTATGGCGTGCACACCACGCACCGGTTCCTCATGGCTCCCAAATTCAAGCACTTGCGCCGCGACTTGCGCGCAATCTTGGAGATCGCGGTGCCGGCCATGCTCACACAATTGGCCACGCCCGTCGGCAACGCCTATGTCACCTTCGCAATCGCCCCGTTTGGAGACAGTGCCGTCTCCGCACTTGCCGTAGTCACCCGCATTGTTCCTGTAGCCTTCGGCGTCGTATTCTCGCTATCAGGTGCCATTGGCCCGATCATAGGCCAGAACTTCGGGGCCGGCAGGCCAAACCGGGTCAAAGCCAGTTTCCACAACGCGCTGATTTTCGCCACATGCTACGTAGCCGCCACGTCAGTTTTATTGTTCTTGCTCAGAGAACCAATCGCAGCCGCCTTCAACGCAAGCCCTGAAGCGACAATTCTGATCGCCTTTTTCTGCACCTGGGTTGGTCCAACCTGGCTTTTTGCCGGATTTCAATATGTTGCCAATGCCTCGTTCAACAATCTGGGAAAGGCGCAGTATTCAACCATATTCAACTGGGCAAAATCACTGGTTGGAATGGTGCCCCTGGTGACGTTGGGCACATGGCTGGGCGCCGCCCAAGGCGGACTTGCAGGCCTTGGGGCCGCAAACATCATCTTCGGGTTGATGGCAGCCTTCGCAGCCCGGAGGCTGATTCTAGGTGTGTTTGAACGTTCCGGCTAGAGCAGACCGGGGATCACCTTGGTTCCCGCAACCACCAGGATCAACACACCCAAACAAAGCGCTGCCGGGAGAGAAACTCCTCCCTGTAGCCGCAGATTGTTCACGTAGATGTTGGGATCGCCAGCGAACTGCATGATGCCCATGACCCGATTGCTCACCATCCGCACGTAGAGCGATTTGCCAAACAGGCCAACAGCGACCATCAGCACAAACATCGCCGCCAGAGCCGCATACCCGTGAACCAATGTCATGCCGGCAACGAGCGCAAAACCGCCAAGGGCAAATTTGTGAAGCTTGCGGTAGGCCAGCCACATGAATGACAACAGGAATCCTGGGGTTGACCAGGACATCTGGAGTTTGCCATCCGCCTTGTGGTGGTTTTCCCAGCTCTCCTCAAAGGCTTCTGCATTCTTGCCGATAAACAGCATGATTTCTTCACGTACCGGGCTGGTCTCTTCACCAGCAGGCGCTTCTTCAGATGCCGCGGGCTCAATACCCGGGGTTAAAATGGGAATCTGCACATCAGCAGGCTTTGCAGCAGCCGGCTCTGGTTCTTGGTCCGCCAAAACCGGCTGTGGCAACGTTACCTCCTCAGCCTTCTTTTTGCGTGAGAACAAACCAGACAGGCTAAAGCCTTTCTTCTTTTCTCCCGCATCCCCGCCAAGCACCGACACACGCCCCTGAGCGGGGGCTGGTGTGTCTGGGTCCTGCTTTTTGGAGAACAGCCCAGCCAGACCACCCTTCTTCTGCGTTTCTGCAGAAACCGTCGACAGTTGCCGCAGATCGCTGCTCAAAATTACAGGTTTTTCAGCTTCGTTGTCTGCCGGCAATTGGCTGATTGCAGGGATTTCGGTTGCGAGAGCCACACCAGCTGCGCCAGGTGCAAGCTGGGCCGAATCGACAGCCATTTCGGCCGGTGCCGGCTCAGCAGCTTGCGGATCCACGGGCATTTGTGCCTCGGGCATTGCCGCAATCTGACCGGCAGGCTCGGCTGCCATGGCGTCTGCATACATTTGCTGCAATTCAGGCTGCTGCATAGGCACGCCTACAGGCTGAGCAAGTTCGGCGGCAGCCGGAACAATCTGAGTCTGATCTACAGCGGCCGGGAGCATGTCTTGAGGCTGCATCTGGGC
This sequence comes from Alphaproteobacteria bacterium, assembly GCA_024227565.1. Classification (GTDB taxonomy): domain Bacteria; phylum Pseudomonadota; class Alphaproteobacteria; order Rhizobiales; family CAJQND01; genus JAAEUE01. The sequence goes on along the minus strand of JAAEUE010000015.1, from coordinate 40,773 downwards.
AGCAGGATCCATCGTCATCGGGGCCTGCTCTGCACCCGGTTGTGACAGGGCCTCAAAGGCGCCGGGAATGCCCACAGCAACATCGGCAGGCTGTACCTGGGCAGCAACTGGTGCCGTGGCCGGCGCTGCCATCTCTGGAGCAGGCATGGCTTCGGGCGCAGGGGCTGCAGCCACGGCAAGCTCGTTGGGAACATACCGTGCCTCGGGCTGGAGCTGACTTTGCGCTTCAGGTGCGAGCGCCGGAACAGCATGCTCCGCATTTGCTGTCGCGGGCGGAAGTTGCTGATAGGTGTCCGGATGAGGCATCGCCGCCAGAACGGTTTCTGCCGTTTCCGGGGCAGGTGCGGCGGCCGGTGGCTCGTGCCCGGCCATCTGGGCGGCAACAAGTTCCGGGGTGGCCACGTGCTCGGCCAAAACATGCTGGGCGTTCATCGCCTGATCTTGCGGCGCCTGCATCTCTGCGGCGACCTGCTGGGGCATTTCGGGTGCGGGCGCTTGGGCATGCTGAACAGGCTCTGCTGCCATTTGCTCAACAGGCAGCTGTGCCACCGGTTCTGCAGGAACCTGAGCGATCGGCTCGGCGGGCATCTGTGCTACCGGCTCGGCGGCAACCTGTGCCATTGGCTCAGCAGGCATCGCCGCTACCGGCTCGGCGGGCATCTGGGCCATCGGCTCGGTGGGCATCTGGGCGACCGGCTCGGCAGGCATCTGGGCCATCGGCTCGGCAGGCATCTGGGCGGCCGGTTCGGTGGGCATTTGCATCGCAGGTTCGGTGGGGGCGGGCTGAACCTGCTCGGCTGGAACCTGGTGAAATTGTTGGGCGAGTGCTTGCTGCAACTGCTCAGGCGGCATCTGTGGCAACCCGTTCTCGGTCATCCCAGCTTCCGGCAGCACGCCTTCTGGCGCTTGTTCCGGGGTCAATGGTGCTGAAACCTGGCCTTCATGTTCAGGGCTGAACAGGCTCTCAGGCAGCTGATTGGGGGCCGCGGCCGTTGTCATCGGTACTCACTCCTACACACATACTCGAGCAAATCATGCCCACTTACGCTTAACAAACTGCAAAGCTGATCGATTTAATTCGACCAATCTGGTTGATTGCATCCTGGTTTTGCGGCGTAATCGCACTAAGTTAAGTGCAAATAGACCAATCAGTGGCAAGGGAGGACGACCAGTGGAACTATTGGATATTCTTGCGCAGGCCCAAGGCGGCCAGGCGGTTCAGCAGGTGGCCAAGCAATTTGGCCTCAGCGAAGAGCAATCTGCGCTGGCTTTTGAAATGCTCGCCCCTGTGATCGCATCTGGCGTGCGGCGCAATGTGAGCCAGGAAGGCGGATATGACGCCCTGATCAACGCTGTGTCGGGTGGACGCCACGAGCGTTATTTTGACGATCCAGAGGCCATCCAATTCGGCAATGTGGCCGCAGACGGCAACAACATTCTTGGTCATATCTTCGGATCCAAAGACGTTAGCCGCGGCGTCGCCCAGCACTTGTCGGGCTCTTCAGGCATCGGAAGTGCAATCCTCAAGCAATTGTTGCCGGTGATCGCCTCCATGGTGTTGGGCTCGCTCACCAAGCGCATGGGCTCCGGCTCAGGCGGTGGCTTGCCGTTTCCCGTGCCAGAGCAGCGCGCACCGCAGCGTCAACCCCGGCGAGCGCCAAGAGGCGGCGGAGCTGGAGGCGGATTTGGTGATATTTTGAAGGATATCTTGGGCGGCTCGCTTGGCGGCGCACCTCAACGCCGGCCGCAATACCGGCAAGAGGAACCCGATGTCTCGTTCGATGATTCCATTTTCCGGCGTGATCCCCGCCAGGGCCGGGAGAGGCTAGAGGACATCCTCGGGAGGGGCAGCCCTGGCGGAGACGTTGCGGACGACCTGCTCAACTCGGTTGAAGAGGCCACTCGCGGGAGGTATTAGCGGCGCCTTAGCGCCGGGCTGAGCCGATCGCCTGATCGGCAAGCCTGCGTGTGCGGGAGCGATGCCGCAATTCCCATGCTGCATTGAGACTGAGCGGCAAGTGTGAGGCCCAGATCACCTCATCACGGGTGACACCCATGTCGTCCAGCATGCGCTGTTCGTAGCGCTCCAGGTTGCGCACCTGGTTTCTGGTCTTCCAGTTGTGAAAGACGCGGACCGCGGTGCGGATCCACTGCGGGTAGTCACTGGAGTGCAGTCTTACTTCGTCGAGCGTTGTCATGGCGCACTTCTCCTGTTCGCCGGAAGCGGTCTTGCTTCCACGTTCGCCCCGCGGGACCCTGGGGCCGGATGCCTGTCGGCGGTTGGTGTCGTGCTTATTTGTGCTTGACCTATTGATTTAACAAACGAATGTTTTAAATAGGACTGATCAACATTCTTGATGCATTAAGAGGAACACCATGGCTCTCAATCTCGACGTTGATTTACTGCGCACCTTCATCGCAATTGCCGACACGGGCAGCTTCTCAAAAGCCGGTGAGGAGGTGTTCAAGAGCCAATCTGCCGTTTCCATGCAGATGAAGCGGTTGGAGGAGACGGTTTTAAAATCTTTGTTCGTGCGCGATGGACGCATCAACCGGCTTACGGCAGACGGTGAACATCTGCTCGACTATGCCCGGCGCATCGTGCGCCTGTCCGATGAGGCCATGTCGGCATTTTCAGAACCAGAGTGTGCCGGGGTGGTGCGGCTCGGCACGCCGGATGATTATGCTGAACGCCTGCTGCCGGAGCTGCTGGCCACCTTCGCCCGCACCCACCCCATGGTGGAAGTGGATGTGGAATGCCTCTCAAGCGGAATTCTGCGCGAGAAGACCATGGCCGGCGATTTGGACCTGAGCTTACACACCTGCCAGGGCGGCGTGGTTTATGGAGAGATCGTGCGCCACGAGAAGCTGCAATGGGTGACCTCGCCGCGCCACTGCGCCCATGAAAAAGACCTTTTGCCGATAGCGGTCTCGCACCCGAGCTGCGATTGGCGGCAAATGGTTTTGGATGCGCTGGACAAGGCGGGCAAGCCCTACCGGATCGCCTATGCCAGCGGGAACAGCGTTGCCATGAGCGCAGCCATCCAGTCGGGACTGGCCGTTGGAGCCATGCCTTCTATGTCGATCAGGCCCGGGATGCGGGTGTTGACAGAAGCAGACGGATTTCCATCTCTGGGCGAGTTCCAGATAGAGCTGATCACCAAGCCGGGCGAGCTTAACGGCGCGATCGAAGCGCTGCGGTCTCAGATTATGGGATCGGTTTCCAATTTCGGCCACACGCTTGAGGCCGCAGAGTAAGAGCTAGGCCTAGGTCTTGATCTTCTCAAGGTAGCGCTGCATGGAGATTTCTGCCGTGGCGTAGGCTTCCTGCAGTTCAACGTCCCAATATTTCAGCTGATCAATGGTGATCGGCTTGCCCGACACGGCGCAGCGCACGAAGTCGCCTTGCACCATGATCTGAAAATCGGAATCCAGATAGCGCACCCGCGCTTCGCGGCCTCCGATGAAATTTGGTTGGAACCTGTTCATTGTGCTTCAGTAACTAGGGCTTTGGGCCGAGAATTTCCATATCTTTTTTAAAACAAATCGCCCTGCCCTTCTGCGGGCTTAGGTTTCTTCTTGGGCTTTTGCGGGCGCGGCGCAGGGCCAGACAGCTGGGTGTGCAGGGTTGCCGAAAGCCTGCCATCCTGGAACTGGATCTCGGCGCGTTGCTCGGGCTTGGCGGCGGTGACGCTGCGAATTGGCTTTCCGTCCGCGTCGCGCACCAGCGCAAAACCGCGCTCCAAAACCGATTGGTAACCCAAACTTGCAAGCAGCTTGGCTTGCGTGTCCAGGCTCTGGCGCCTGATCTCCGTGGTCCGCGCAAAGGCGCGCCGGCTGCGCTCAAACAGGGCGCCCACGGCTTCAGTCTTTTGCCCCAGTCCTTGCTCCAGAGGTCGGCGGGTGAGCCGTGATGCTGTGGCAGCAAAGCGGCTGTGCAGTTGCTGTGTGCCCATACGCAGGGCCTGGCCAAGCCGGCCAGACGCCGCATCAAGCCGCTGGCGAGGTAGAGATAAGGCTTCGTCCAGCTTCGGCAGACCGCGGCTGGCCGCTCTGAGCGCTTGTTGCCGGTCAGACAGGGTGCGCGACAGGCCGCGCTGCAGCCGTGCGCTGTAATCATCAACGGTCGCGGCAAGCTCCATACGCACCGGAACTGCACGTTCAGCGGCGCCCGTTGGCGTCGGAGCCCGGTGGTCGGCAGCATGGTCGATCAGGGTCCAGTCGGTTTCGTGGCCGACGGCCGAGATAATCGGGATGTCGCTGTCTGCCGCCGCGCGCACCACGGCCTCTTCGTTGAAGCCCCATAGATCCTCCAACGAGCCGCCACCGCGCGCCACGATGATCACATCAGGCCTGGTGACAGGTCCGCCCGCTTCAAGCGCGTTGAAACCCCGTATGGCGCGCGCCACCTCCTCGCCCGAGGTTTCGCCCTGCACCCGCACGGGCCAAACCACCACGTGGCGCGGGAAGCGGTCGGCCAGCCGGTGCAGGATATCGCGGATCACGGCTCCGCTCGGCGAAGTCACAACGCCGATCACCTCGGGCAGATACGGCAGCTCTTTCTTGCGCTCATCTTCAAACAGGCCCTCTGCGGCCAGTTTCTTGCGGCGCTCTTCCAGCAGGGCCATCAGCGCACCGGCACCGGCCGGTTCCATGCTGTCGATCACCACCTGATATTTGGATTGCCCCGGGAAGGTGGTGATCTTGCCGGTGATGATCACCTCAAGGCCTTGCTCAGGCTGCACCTTCAGGCGTTGCGCGACGCCTTTCCAGCAGACGCCGGAGAGCACGGACTTTTCGTCTTTCAGGTCAAGGTAGACGTGGCCCGAGGCAGGCCGCGAAACCCGGCCAAGCTCGCCGCGGATGCGCACATAGCCAAATGTGTCTTCCACGGTGCGCTTCAGGGCAAATGAGATCTCGCTGACGGAATATTCCACGACGTTGGGACGCGCCGGGGCTTCGTCCTCGGCCTCGTCAAATGGCCAACCTAATCCGTTGTCGTCTGAAGACATTACGTGCCCTTTTCACGCGCGATCACCTGCCGCCCGCGCCCAGAGTTATACCCTCAAACACGCTATCTGCCAGCCTTTAGGATTGAGATTTCACCGGTTTCTGTTCGGCTTCAGATTGCGGGGCAATGGCCAGCTTGATGGACAGAAGGATCATGCCTAAGGAGACAACCTTCTGCCACGTGACCGCATCGCCCAGCAGAACCACAGCAGAGGAGACGCCAACGACAGGTGCCAAGAGCGAGGTGATGGCAGCAACCGAGGCCGACAGGCGGCCCAGCAGCGCGGTCCACAGCGCGTAGCACACCACCATTGGACCCAGCGCGTGGTAGACCAAGGTGAGCAGCACAGGCGTGCTCGGCATGGTTTGTTGCCAAGGCGGCTCAAAGATCAGCACCAGCGGCCAGATGAATACGCTGGAGGCCACGAAAAACCAGACCGTCAGCGATAGAGACGACAGGCTCCACTTGCGGGCCTTCAGCGCAACATTGCCAAGCGCCCAGGAGAGCGCCGCCAGCATCATGATGGCTGGCCCACGCGGATCTGAGACGAGCGCAGCGAAATCCTCAGAGGCCAGAACCCCAAGGCCGACCATGCCCACCGCCAGGGCGATCAGGCGCATTTTGCCAAGCCGCTCTCCAAGGAACACCGCCGCAAACCCCGCCGTGAGGGCCGGCATGGTGTAGGCGATGATGGCCGCCTTTGAGGTTTCGGTGAGCATCTGGCCCAACGCGGTGAGCACATTGAACCCGCAAACCACCAGCAGGCCGGTCACGATCATGGGCACGAACTCGCCGGGCGCCGGGCGCATGTTGTCCCCCCTGCCCCACGCGATTGCCGCCAGGCACATAGCCGCCACCGGGAACGCCATCGCCCGGATGGTCATGGGCGGCATTTCGGTGAGCATGTATTTCACCGCTGGCCAGTTCAGGCCCCAGAACAGACCAATCAACACAACCGTCAATATGGGGGTGCCTTTGGCCTGGTCCGGCAAATGCTCAGCCTCTGCCCATTATCGCTGAAAGCGATTGGCGTTGCTGGCCCGCCTCATCGAAGTTCGATGGGTCCAGCCAGGCGGTGTGGGCTGCTTCGATGGCCGGCCAATCCTTATCGACGATCGCAAACCAGGCCGTATCCCGGTTGCGGCCTTTGTAATGGGTGGCCTGACGGAAGGTGCCTTCATAGGTGAAACCCAGCCGTTCAGCAGCACGGCGGGAGGGGCCGTTGAGCGCATCGCATTTCCACTCATAGCGCCGGTAGCCCAGATCAAAGACGTTCTTCATCATCAAGTGCATCACTTCAGTGGCCATTGGCGTGCGTTGCAAGAGCGGTGAGAGGCGAATGTGGCCCACTTCAATGCAGGCCTCAACCGGCTTGATGCGCAGGTATGATCCCAGGCCGATCGCCTGGCCGTTCGTCTTGTCCACATAGCCCCAGAACATGGGATCATCTTTCATGCAGGTGGACTGCATCCAAGCCTTGTAGTCGTCCACCGTGGAAAACGGCCCATAGGCCATATAGGTCCACCCCGCCCCCGTCTCATCGAGCAGGTTGGCCGCGTGCAGATCGGCGGCGTGGCGCTCGGGGTCAATCGGTTCGACCCGGACCCGCAGGCCCTCTGTAGCTTGGCGAGGCGGCACGGGTGGGCTCTGCCATCCCTCGGGCAATGAAACACCTATCGGCTGACCAAGTTCATTCTGACGCGGCATCGGGATCTCCAGGAAAAGTGAGCTTGGGGCATTAAGGCAGATTTGGCCTTGGAGAAATATCCAAAAAGATCAATTCCAACCATACCACTCAAACGTCCCGCTCTAGGTTGTGCATATCACGTTGCATCCCTGGGGCCGGGATGATTTATGAGCAGTTCAGGCCATATGTGGTCGGCAATGCGGGAGAGGCTCATGAATATCCTGGTGATCGGCTCTGGCGGCCGGGAGCATGGTTTGTGTTGGGCCATCGCCAAGAGCCCCCAGTGCGACCGTTTGATCTGCGCGCCTGGAAATGGCGGCATTGCCGAGGTGGCCGACTGTATGGCCGTGGATATCTCCGATCACCAGGCCGTGATTGACCTGTGCAAGGCAAACGAAGTGGACTTTGTGGTTGTCGGCCCCGAAGTGCCTCTGGTTGCGGGTCTCGCCGATGATCTGATTGCCGCCGGTATCAAGACCTTCGGTCCCTCTGCTGCGGCGGCCCAGCTTGAAGGCTCCAAGGGCTTCACCAAGGATCTTTGCGCCAAACACAATATTCCAACCGCGGCCTACGCCCGGTTTTCCTCTGGCGAACCGGCCAAAGCCTATGTGCGTAAGCAGTCCGCCCCCCTCGTGATCAAGGCTGATGGCCTGGCGGCCGGTAAAGGCGTGGTGATTGCCCAGAGCCTGGATGAGGCTTGCGCGACGGTGGACGAGATTTTCGGTGGAGCCTTTGGGGAGGCCGGCGCGGAGGTTGTGGTTGAAGACTTTCTGGTGGGCGAAGAGGCCAGCTTCTTTGCCCTGGTGGACGGCAAGAACACCCTCGCACTGGCCACGGCCCAGGACCACAAGCAGGTTGGCGACGGCGACACCGGCCCCAATACTGGCGGCATGGGCGCCTACTCCCCGGCCCCGGTGATGACCGAAGAGCTGTGCCAGCGCACCATGGACGAGATCATTCTGCCCACCGTTGCGGCGATGGCTGAGGCGGGCACACCGTTTCGCGGGGTGCTGTTTGCCGGACTGATGATCACCGACAAGGGCCCTGAGCTGATTGAATATAACGTGCGCTTCGGTGATCCGGAGTGCCAGGTGATGATGATGCGGCTGCGGGACGATCTGGTGACCCTGCTTCTGGCGTCGGCGGAAGGTCAGCTTGACCACGTCTCGGCCCGCTGGATTGATGATGTGGCGTTGACTGTGGTGATGGCGGCGAAGGGTTATCCCGGCTCATACGAGAAGAACACCGAAATTGGCGGCCTGGCAGATGCCGGCGCAGGCGATGATGTTGAGATCTTCCACGCTGGAACAGCACGCTCGGATACCGGCGCGTGCCTGGCAACAGGCGGTCGGGTGCTTAATGTTACCGGCATTGGAGCAACCGTCGCCGAAGCTCAGGCCAAGGCTTACGCCGCGGTCGACAAGGTGGATTGGCCCGGCGGGTTCTGCCGCAGAGATATTGGCTGGCGGGCCGTGGCGCGCGAGAAGGCGTGACCAGAGTAATGTCATTTGCCTGACAACGCTGATTGAGTATGGTTCTGAGCACAATGACAGAAAACAGCCGCCAAGCCGCCTATGAAGGCACCAAGCCCGTTGCCGAAGCGCTCACCTTCGATGAGCGCAAGCTTGAAGCCTATCTGACGGAGCATATTGACGGATTTGCCGGCCCCATCAGCGTTGAGCAGTTCAAGGGCGGTCAATCCAATCCCACCTACAAGATCAGCGCTGCATCTGGCGCCTATGTTCTTCGCAGAAAGCCGCCGGGCAAACTGTTGCCGTCTGCCCATGCGGTGGACCGGGAGTTCAAGGTGATCTCAGCGCTCCATGCACAGGGCTTCCCGGTGGCCCGGCCGCATTTGCTGTGCGACGATGATGAGATCGTCGGCACCATGTTCTATGTGATGGACTTCGTCGACGGCCGGGTGATTTGGAACCCGCATATTCCAGACGTCTCCCGCACCGAGCGGGCCGCTATTTTCGACACCCTGAACGCCACCATCGCCCGGCTGCACAGCATAGATGTTGAGGGTTCAGGTCTTTCCGACTTCGGCCGGCCGGAAGGCTATGTGGCACGCCAGATCAAACGCTGGTCAGAGCAGTACATTGCCTCGACCGAGATTGAAGTTGCGGAAATGAACAACCTGATTGCCTGGCTGCCCGGCGCCTGCCCGGCTGACAATGCGCCCACCATCGTGCATGGGGACTTCCGGTTGGACAACGCCATTCTGCACCCCACCGAACCGCGCATTTTGGCGGTGCTGGACTGGGAGCTCTGCACCCGGGGAGATCCGATAGCCGATTTCACCTACCACATGATGCAATGGCGCATGCCCCAGGGTGATGGGGTGGCTGGCGTGGGCTCGCTGGTGGGGCACGATCTGAAAGCGCTTGGCATCCCGGAAATCGAAGAGTATGCGGCAACCTATTGCGCCCGCACTGGCCGCGATGAAATCCCTAATTTCGATTTCTATTTCGCCTATAATTTCTTCCGCCTGGCGGCGATCTACCAGGGCATTGTGGGCCGGGTGCGCGACGGCACGGCAGCCAACCCCAACGCGGCAGCCATGGAGGCTCTGGTGGGGCCGATTGCCAAAGTGGCTTGGGATTATGCAAGGAGGGCCGGCGCATGAGCGATCTTCGCATTGGACTGGCCCTGGGCGGCGGTGCGGCCCGCGGCATTGCCCACATTCCCATGATTGAGGCGTTCGATGAACTGGGCCTGAAGCCGACGCGCATTGCGGGCACCAGTTTCGGGGCATTGGTGGGAGCGGGATATGCTTCAGGCTTGACCGGCAAGGAGATCCGTGAACACACGATTTCAGTGTTGGGCAACCGCATCGACGCAGCTCGGCGCCTGTTTTCCAACCCGGATACGAATGTTTGGGAACTGTTCGACGTAAAATCGTTCAATAAGGTGCTGATCGAAGGTAGCACCCTGGCAAACCTCATATTGCCTAAGAAGACGGCAAGTGAGGTGAACAAGACAAAGATTCCACTGACCATCATCGCAACCGACCTTACGGTTCAGGAAGAAGTGGCGATCACGAGCGGCGACCTTCGCGAGGCGGTTGCCGCGAGCATGGCGCTACCCGGCCTGATTCAGGCCCCAAAACTGAAGGGACGCACGCTGGTAGACGGCGCCATGAGCAATCCGGTTCCGTTTGAACACGTTGCGGACGGCACAGACTTGATCGTTGCAATTGACGTAACCGGTGGGCGGCTGAGCGAAGAAGACAATGAGGCCGCTTCCAATCTCACACGTGCCTTCAGGTCAATTTACGTAATGCAACACCAGATCATCAAACTCAGGCGTGAGAAGGTGAACCCGGAGATTTACATTTACCCTGACGTCGATGAGTTCCGCGCCGGGGAGTTTTTCAAGGTGCGAGACATCATGGCCGCGGCGAAACCGGCCAAGGAAGAACTGAAGCGCGCGCTGGAGGCGGCGATTAAAGCGCATGGGGGATAGCCCCACACTTTTGATAAAGCCTTATCGGCGCGCTTTGAAGAACTGTTTCAGCATCTGCGATGATGCAGCCGCCTGCAGCCCGCCATAAACCTCTGGTGCGTGATGGCAGGTGGCATGGCTGAACACCCGGGGACCATGATCCACGCCTCCGGCTTTGGGGTCTTCGGCGCCGTAATACAGCCGCCGGACCCTGGCCAGCGAGATAGCCCCGGCGCACATGGGGCACGGCTCCAGCGTTACATAGAGATCGCATCCGGTTAGACGTTCAGAAGACAGGCGCTGTACAGCCTGGCGAATAACAAGAAGTTCGGCATGCGCGCTGGGGTCGGCAAGCTCTAGCACCCTGTTGCCGTTCTGGGCCAAAACATCCCCATCTGCGCCCACCAGCACGGCCCCAACAGGAACCTCGCCGCGCTCTGCAGCCGCCTCTGCCTCACGCAAGGCCATATCCATAAACTCAGACATGGCCCGCCTCATGCGCTTAAGCGGTGGACAAGGTCAAGAGCTTTGCTATGAGAGGGCATGACAGAAACGGCAACAGAACCAAAAGGCGAGCGCATCGCCAAGCGCATTGCGCGCGCCGGGGTATGCTCCAGGCGCGATGCGGAGCGGTTGATCGAGGACGGCCGGGTTAAGGTCAATGGCAAAGTGTTGACCACACCGGCCTTTCTTGTGCACGCAGGCGACAAAATTCAGGTAGACGGCACCGCCCTGCCCGAAGCGGAAACCACGCGCATGTGGCGCTATCACAAACCATCGGGTCTGGTGACCAGCCACAAGGACCCAGAAGGACGCCCCACGGTTTTCCAGAAATTGCCGCCAGAGCTGCCGCGGATGATTTCCATCGGGCGATTGGATTTAAATACTGAAGGCCTGTTGCTGCTCACCAATGACGGCGCGCTGTCCCGGGAGTTGGAATTGCCGTCCACCGGCTGGGTGCGGCGCTACCGTGTGCGGGCTCATGGCAAGATCGAACAAGCGGTTCTGGACCAGCTGAAAAAGGGCATTGTGATCGAGGGGGTGCACTACGGCGAAATCGATGCACGGCTCGACAAGGTTCAAGGTGCCAATGTGTGGATTGCCATGTCTCTGCGCGAAGGCAAGAACCGCGAGATCAAGAAGGTGCTGGAGCATCTGGGATTGCAGGTTAACCGGCTGATCAGGATTTCGTATGGACCGTTTCAGCTCGGCGATCTGGAACGCGGCGAAGTGAGGGAAATTCCGCGCCGCACCATGCGCGAACAGTTGGGACCTCGGCTTGAAAAACCAGAAACCCGGCAGCCCTCCAAATCAGAAACCAGGCGCCCCTCCAAAACAGAGGCCCGGCATTCTTCCAAACCAGAGACCCGGCACGCCTCCAAATTAGAGACCCGGCGCCCCTCCAAAACAGAACCGCGGCGCGACGCCAAACCGGCAACCCGGCGCGCGCCCAAAGGCGGAAAGCCACATGCGCATCGTCGGCGGAAACCATAGGGGCCTGGCCCTGGCCGGTCCGAAATCCCAAGCCATCCGCCCCACGTCAGACCGTACGCGTGAGGCCCTGTTCAACATCCTCGCCCATGGCGTTGAAGATTTTGAGCTCGAAGGCGGGCGGGTTTTAGACCTTTTCGCGGGCACCGGGGCGCTGGGCCTGGAAGCCCTCTCCCGCGGCGCAACCTATGCCCTGTTCATCGAAGAGGCATCAAGCGCCCGAGCCCTCATTCGCCAAAATGTTGAGGCCATGGGCGCCACTGGCGTGAGCAAGATCTGGCGGCGCGACGCTATGCGGCTAGGCAAGCTGCAGGGCATGACACCATTCGATTTGGTGTTCGCCGACCCGCCCTATGGCAAAGGGTTGGGCGAAAAAGCATTGTTGTCTGCCGCTGAGAATGGATGGCTCAACCCCTCCGCGCTGTGTGTGTTGGAGGAAACGGCCAAGGCCGAAATTGAAATACCCGGCGGTTTCGAGATGCTCGACAAGCGCGGGTATGGCGAGACCCAGGTATTGTTTTTGAAGCGTACCTGAGCAGCGCCCTATCCAACCACCCGTTCGACGAACCAGAACGCTCCCACCAGTGCAATGAGCACTGAACAGGGCAGCGCAATCCGGGTCCGGTACCAGGGCTTTTTCCCCAGCGGCAACCCGATCAGGGCAAACGCGGCAGCGATCACTGCAAGCTGCCCCAGTTCCACACCAACGTTGAACCCAATGAGACCCACGGCAAACTGAGCAGATTGCAGGCCCACCTCGTTCAGAACGGAGGCGAATCCGAGGCCGTGAAGCAAGCCAAACCCAAACACCACAGCCGTCCGCCACAGGTTGAGTTGGTTGCCGAATATGTTCTCAACGGCCACATACACAATTGACGCCGCGATGAGTGGTTCAACGATGGATGCCGGAACGGTGACGGCCCCCAGCGAGGCAAGCGCAAGCGTTATGGTGTGGGCCAGTGTAAAAGCAGTCACCTGGATCAAAAGCGGGCGAACGTGCAACGCAAAGAAGAAAAGCCCGAGCACGAACAGGATGTGATCCAATCCCTTTGGAACAATATGCTCAAACCCGATAACAATGTAGTGCAGAAAGGTCTTTAGTGCCCCCTGGCCGGCCGTTCCATCGCGGCTCATTGGCGCGCTCAACTGGCCGCCTTTCAGATAGCCGGTATAAGCCTTGTCTCCGCCGCCGGTCTGGCGAACAATCAAGGGCCCATTTTCTGCGTTCCAGCCAAACACCACCGCCTTGGTGCCCCCTTCCACCAGCTCAGAACGCAGTTTGACCCGGCTGTCGCGGGGCAAAGCAACATTGCCGATTTCAGGAATCTTGGCGTCAATCAATACCGGCACGAGGCGCTGGCCTCCAGCGGAGACGTGGATGGTTCCGCTCAGTTCTGGCCAAACGGTGCGAAAGGCCGCGTCGAGGGCCGCGGGAGTTAGTTTGCGCAAGGCGTCATAGCTGGCGGAACGCGGAGAGTTGTCCGTGTCGCTCAGGCCTTGCAGATCCACGCGCCCGACAAAAGCTTCAAGCGACAGCCTGATTTCTATGAGAACCGCGTCCGGACCAATCTCGACATCCGCAATCGCCGGCCTCACCTCATGGGCATGAAGCTGCGTTCCCAATCCTGCAATGAGCGCGAGTGCCACCACCAGGTGAACGGCGCTTGACTTGGCCCAGACATATGCCAGTCTGGCTGGTTCTAGCAAATTGGTGAACTTTCTCATGCGTATTGCGTTGTCCGCTTTTATTGTTTTGCTGTGGGTTACCAGCGCCGGTCAAGTTCTCTCTCACGAGTTCTGGATAGCACCAGTTCGCTATGCAGTCGAACCCGGCGAAAGGATAATGGCGGCACTTCGGGTGGGGCAAAAGTTTGCCGGTTCGACCAACGCTTATCTGCCCGGTAATTTTGCCCGCTTCGATGTCATACTCGGCGGGGTGACCCTCAAGGTCGAAGGCCGGTTGGGCGATGATCCAGCATTGCAAATGAAGGCGCCAAACGCCGGCCTCGCGGTGATCGTGCACCAGACCACCAAAAGCAATGTGCGCTATACGAAGTGGGAGAAGTTTGGAAAATTCGCCCGTCACAAAGGCTTTGCTGACGTTCTTGCAACCCACCAGGCCCGCGGCTTGCCGGAAGTCAATTTCCTGGAAAGATACCGCCGTTTTGCCAAGAGCCTTGTGGCCGTGGGCCACGGACGCGGGCAAGATGGGCCGGTTGGCCTGGAGACCGAGTTCGTTGCTGAGGCCAACCCCTACACTGATGCGCTGGAGGCTGGCTTTCCGGTGCGCCTGCTCTACCAGGCAAAGCCGCGGGCGAACACGCAGGTTGAAGTGTTTGAAAAGGCACCAGACGGAACAGTGTCCGTGCGGCTGCTCAAAACGAACGCAGAGGGCCGGGTTCTGGTGCCGGCCCAGGCGGGTTACGAATACCTGCTCGACGCAGTTGTGATCCGGCCCCTGGAGGCAAAAAAAACACGCTCAGATCCGGTGTGGGAGACCCTTTGGGCTCAATTCACCTACCGCGTTCCGGCTGCGCCTTAAGCGGCCAGTTTCGGCAGCATGCGCAGAAACGTTACTTCGCTTGTTGGGGCAAGGTTTATGGGCTGATCGACTTCTGTGATCTGCTCTCCATCCACAACAAGGAAGAACGCTTCAAGTTCAAAGCCCCGCAGCGCCAGGCCAACTGCATCACGCAGCGTGCATCCGGCATGGCGTGGGTACTGAACCAGGTGCCGGCCAAGACTGTGAGGGGTGATGGTGGGTTTCAGAGCCTCGAACTCTCGGGAAACCCGCGCGCGAATAAGGTCACGTGCCGTGCAGGGCTTGCCTTCGCGCCAATTGATGCTGTGGACGCTACGCGCGGGCTGGGCACCGCAGCGTTCTGTGATGTGAAGTTTGATCATGATATCCCTCGGTTAAAATCAACCTGAGGATGGTGACACCAAAACGCCCCTACCGATTTAAGTTTGCCGTTAAAACCGCTGTGTTCGGTTATCCGATATTGGATATTTCAAAGTGGAGAAATCACCTATCGAGGTGTTCAGTTTACACAAGCGTGCGTTGCATAAACTTCACTCCACTCTTCCAATGGAGTTTTCAGGCAATTGTATTAACCAAGCCGCGAAATAGAAAAACCTTAAAATTTGATGAATGCTTGACAATTTATCTGTCCAGGCGTTTAAATATTGAGAGGGCGGCATGTAACCCTAGTTTGGAGTTAAAACATGCATATGAAAGTTGGCGTACGGGGCGCGGCTGGCATTACAGCGGCGCTTGTTTTTTTAGGTGCAAACGTAGAGTGGAACCCGGTTAAGGCGGTTCCTGCTTCAACCCCAGACACAGTGGCCCAGATGTGCGCGAAAATCGACGCGCAATCCTATGGCTATTGCTGCAAGCTGCGTCTTGAACCCACCTGTCCTGCTGCAGGCTCGATTTCTGCAAAACAGAGTGTTCCTCTCAAGTTGAACCCGCATATGGATGCGCGCTCAAAGGTCATCTTGCAAAAGGTCGCCATCGGCCGCAGCAGCGAAGATACGACCGGCGATAACGGTGTCAATTCGGTCTTCGTGAATGGCAACACCGATGAACCCGGTCGTGGTTTAGGCGCCAACAACGGCGGCGACAACGGAAACAACGGCAACGCAGGAGCCGGCCCGGGCCCCGGTCCCAACGGTGGTAGCGGACCTGGCACCGACGCCCAATAGGTGAGCGGAAACCCAAGTCTGGAAGCCACACTAGGTGACGCGTTCTGCTTGATTTGTATGTTCACAAATTCTTTGCTAGGGCGCGTCCCCCACTCTTTGGTTCCGTCTGCGCCGCCCACCGGTTACTTGCGGAAGCTGAAATCATCCAGCACGATACGTTCGTAATTGCCTGACGTGAATTCCAGCCTCGTGATGCCTTCATAATTGCCGAGAAAATAGACCGAGCCTGAGGTTTCCAGGCGCAGCTTGTCTGTGTGCCTGAGTGTCTCGCCGCGCCACGCCTTCACATAGATGAAGTCATTTTCAGCACGCGGCCACGCCACGCTGATATAGGTTCCCAAAAAGTCGAACGTCTCGCCCTTCTCAGTCCACATCACCGCGGGATGCCCGGAGCTGTTGTAGGCGATGTATTCAGCCGAAATGGTGCCGTTCACATATCCAGAGCCGCGATAGAATTTATGGTGGGTGGCGATCCAGTTCCACCAAAACAGCCCGCCATAGCCGGAGGGTATCTCATGCAGCGTGTCTGAGCTTGTGAGATCGTCAAACGATACGGTGGAAACCGGTTTATCGGCCGCATTGGGCTCTGAAAACTCAACGATCTTGGAGAGAACCACCGGATGGCTCTTGACGTGAACCTCCCGTTCGATGGTCACACCGCTCGCCTCATCCACCACCCGCACACGCCAGCGCCCGGGTTTCACCACTGTGTAGTAGTTTCCAAGATCGTCCAAACGCAGTTTGACCTCGCCCAGACCTTCCGGGATCACCGAAACGGAGATATTCTGATCTGGCGTCTTGCGTTTAACCGATCCTCCAATGAACAGCACCGGGGCAACGCCCATGGGGACGCAGTTGTTGCCGGCAACCATGCGTCCACCGGCATTCTTGCGCTCTACAAACGTGATCTCCTGCAGGCGCGCCTCAGAGGTGGTGACCCAACCGTTAGGCGGCACCGCCTTGGCCTTGTGCACGCCGGCCTCATAGATTTGCCCCTTCTCTTCGTTGCCAAGCGCCATGTTGAAGTTCGCAAAGCCAGAGATGTTGGATTTTGCCTGAACCACGAGCCCGTCCGGGCGCTCAATCTGAACCACCAGGCCGCCGTAAGGCCGGTCGGCCATGTCGTAGAGGCCGTTGCGGTTGTCATCGCGGTAGGCAAAGCAGGAGATGCGCCACTTTTCAGGGCCAATTTCCTTTGACGCGCTGAGTGCCGCCCCACTAACAACACAGAATGCAAGGACGGCGAGCAGAAAGCGGACAATTCTGATTTTCATGGCAAGTGTTCCAGTGCCGATTCAAGAGCTCTACTAAGACAACAGCATTGGGCTCAACACTTCACTAACGCCGCCCAAACAACCTCTCAATGTCTCCGAGCTTCAACTCCACATAGGTGGGCCGGCCATGGTTGCACTGGCCAGAATGGGGCGTTGCCTCCATCTCGCGCAACAGGGCGTTCATCTCCTCTGCCCGCAAACGGCGGCCCGACCGCACGGAGCCATAACAGGCCATGGTCGCCAACACATGATCGATGCGTTCGGCAAGCCCAAGCCCCTCACCCAGCTCGCCCACATCATCGGCCAGATCCTTGATCAGGCCTTTGATATCGGTGTCGCCGAGAATTGCCGGCACCTCACGCACCACGATGGACCCAGGGCCGAAGGCTTCGATGGTCAAACCCAAATCGGCCAAGCTCTCCGCCTGCTGGACCAAGCCATCGGCCGCGGCAGGGTCGAGCTCAACAACCTCCGGCACCAACAGGGGCTGGCGCGCCACGCCGGACTTGGCAAGCTCCGCCTTGAAGCGCTCATAGACCAGGCGCTCATGGGCTGCATGCTGATCGACAATCACCATGCCATCATCGGTTTGCGCGATGATGTAGTTCTCGTGCACCTGGGCCCGCGCTGCACCCAAGGGGCGGCCGGTAAGATCCGGCGCGGGTGGCCCGTCATCGGCGCGGTGATCAGCTGACGGCAGGTCCATTCCCTCAAGGCCGCTTTGTGCCTCGCCCGGCAAGGGGGCCTGGTAGGCGGCAGCTGCCTCGGCAAGCCCTGGTGCAAGAGGCCGCGGCGCGGCGCCATAGGCATAAGCCCGCCCATAGCCGCCACTGCTTTCGGGCCGGAAAGACCCAAGCGTTGCCTGGCCCACAGTTGT
The DNA here is from genome assembly GCA_024227565.1 of Alphaproteobacteria bacterium. Taxonomy (GTDB): domain Bacteria; phylum Pseudomonadota; class Alphaproteobacteria; order Rhizobiales; family CAJQND01; genus JAAEUE01. The sequence continues at coordinate 23,281 of JAAEUE010000015.1, read as the reverse complement.
GGAGGCGCGGTGGCCAGCGTCGGCCAATGCCGCTTTGAGCGCACTGACAATGAGCCCGCGCACGGTGCCGGGTTCTCGGAAGCGCACCTCGGCCTTGGCCGGATGCACGTTAACGTCAACCTGATGCGGATCAAGGGTGATGAACAGCGCCAGCATGGGATGGCGGCCGCGCGCCAGGAAATCCATATAGGCGCCGCGCACAGCCCCGGTGAGAAGCTTGTCTTTCACAGGACGCCCGTTGACGAAGAGAAACTGCATGTTGGCTTGCGAGCGGTTCAACGTCGGTAGGCCGGCAAATCCGGTCAACTGAACGCCTTCGCGCTGGGTGTCGATGGTGAGGGCATTGCGGGCGAACTCCTGGCCCATAACCTCGCCGGTGCGTTTGAGCTGGCCATCCAGATCAAGACCCGATGCGGGAAAATTTAAGACGCAGCGCTCTTCGATGGTGAGCGAAAAGGCGCAAGACGGGTTGGCCATGGCAATGCGGCGCATCACGTCGGTGGCCTCGTTGTTTTCGGCACGTTCTGATTTCAAGAACTTCAGCCGGGCCGGAACCGCATAGAACAGATCGCGCACCTCCACCTGCGTGCCCGGAGACAGGGCGGCAGGGCGCACCTGGCTTTTCGCACCGGCATCCACCTCAATCTGCGCGCCGTCCGAACCATCATGCAGACGCGAAGTGATCATCAGGCGGCTCACCGCACCGATGGACGGCAGAGCCTCGCCGCGAAAGCCCATGGTCTTGATGTTCAGAAGATCATCGCTGTCAAGTTTCGAGGTGGCATGCCGTTCAACCGCCAGCGCCAGTTCTTCTTCTGACATGCCGCAGCCATCATCCACCGCGCGGATGAGCGTGCGGCCCCCGCCTTGCAGGGTTACATCAACCGTGCGGGCGCCGGCATCAACGGCATTCTCCACCAGCTCCTTCAGGGCGCTGGCAGGACGCTCGATGACCTCGCCGGCAGCAATGCGGTTGATCAATCCGTCCGATAGTCGCCTGATTTTCATGCTTTGCGTCTTAGGTGGCCGCGGTTGGCACTCATGATGCCATGAGTCTTAAGTTTTCCCAAAACCGCTTCTACATGGTCTTGAGATAGTCCCGGGTCAAAACCTTGCTTTCTTCCACAGAAGGCTGGTCGAACGGGTTCACGCCCATCAGATGGCCGGAAATGATGGTTTCCAGCATGAAATGCATCAAAAGCGCGCCAAGCGAGCGTTCATCCACATCATCAATGGAAATGGTGCGCACGGCCCGGCCGTTGCGGGCCAGGGTTTCTGCTGTGGCACGCTGTTGGGCATCGGTCAGGTCGCCGATGGTTCTGCCAGCCAGATAGCCCACCAACGGGTCTGTGGCATAGGCTTCAGAAATGCGCGGCCCCACGCCTGCACTTGCGGTCATGATGATAGTCACCAGCTTGTCTTTGGGCCCGCCGTTAAAAAGCTGGAACTGCGAATGCTGGTCAACCGGGCCGGCGGCCGCTATTGGAGCGGTGCCTTTGCCTTCTTTGCCAAGGCTTTCGGCCCAAAGCTGCGCAAACCAGTTAGAAAACAGACGCAAGCGGTCACTGTAGGGCATCATCACCGCTGCGGTGTGGCCGCATTTTTCCGCCAGCCCCACGTTCAGCGCGGCACCGACAGCAGGTGGGCAGTCCTCTGGTGCGGCGCCCTCCAGCACCGGTGCCAAGGCTTCAGCAGCGCCGGCACGCAGGGCCTCCACATCCAGATCCAGCATAAGGGCCGGCAGCAGTCCCACATTGGACAACACTGAATATCGCCCACCGATTTCAGGATCGTGATCGAGCACCGGTATGTCGTGAAACTGTGCCAGGCGGCGCAGAGCGTTCTTTTCACCATCGCCCGGCTCAGACAGAGCGAGCACATGCTGGGCCATGTTCCACTCCAGACCTGCAGTTTTCAGGGCCTCAAACGTTGCCAAACACTGGGTTATGGTTTCCGGCGTGCCGCCTGATTTGGAAATCACCAAAAAACGGGACGTCTTCAGGTTAAGATCGCGCAGAACCAGGCTCAAGGTTTGGCCATCCAAATTGTCAAAAAAATGCAACCTGGGCCCAGCCGCGCGGCCCTGATCGGCGCCAGGACCCGGCGTGCGGTAGCCGGCCAGTTGCGCCAACGCTTGGCCGCCCAAGGACGAGCCGCCCGTGCCGAAGATCAACACATCTTCAGCACCACGCCGAAAGGATGCGAGCGCCGTGCGGCAGGCCTCAACATCGTCGGAGCGCTCCGGCAAGCGGAGCAAGGGCAAGGTGTCGTTCTTGTGCTGCGCGCGCAGAGTTTCAAGCGCGCCAGCGGTGGCACCAAGGTAGGAGTTGAAATCGGCCTCTAACAGACCTGTCTGGCCAATCGTCCCCGCCAGGGATCGGCTGACATCCTGAGTGTAGAGCATGCCAATTATCCCCCTTTGGCCTCCTTGGCATCCACGCCTTCTGGCTTTCCGACGATCGTCATCACCAGTGCGCCCGGTTTTAGCAACTGTTTTGCCAGGCGTTTCAGGTCTTCCAGCGTAACGGCAATGATCAGTTCGTTGCGCTTTTCAACATATTCAACGCCCAGATCGTCGGTCTGGATGGCCAACAGCTGGCCGGCAATCTTCTTGGAGGTGTCAAACCGCAGAGCATATGAACCGGTCATATAGGTTTTTGCGTCAGCCAGCTCTTTGGCTGTGGGACCCTCGTTTGCCATGCGCTCGAGTTCCTGGCGGATAATTTTCACTGTTTCGCCTGCACGGGCATTTTGGGTGGATGCGCCGCCCACAAACAAGGCGCCATGGTCGTAAGGCGAAAGGTAGCTGTAGACTGAGTAGGTGAGCCCACGCTTTTCGCGGATCTCTTCGGTGAGGCGAGAGCCGAAGCCGCCGCCGCCCAAGATGAAGTTCAGCACGTAGGCGGGAACGAAATCTGGATGGTCGCGCTTAAGGCCGGCGTGACCGAACTGGATGACCGATTGAGGAATGTTACGGTCAATAATCTGGACAGCAGGCTTTGCCGTTACCTTCGCCTCTACCAGTTTGGTGATATTGCCTTCAGCGGGCAGTTTGCTGAACACGCGGTCCAGCAGCTTGCCCAGTTCATCGGCGTTAATGTCGCCGACAACCGCAATTTTCAGCCCTTTTTTGGCAAACAGGTTCTTGGTCAGGCCACGCAAATCTGCCGGGGTCAATGCGCCAAGCTTTTCGGCCGTTCCACGCCGGGCTCGGCCGTACGGATGGCCGGCAAACATGAGCTTGAGCCAATTCTTGCTCGCAACGCGCTCGGGATCTTGCGAGTTGGATTTGATGTTGAGGACGATCTGGCTGCGGATACGCTGAAACGGCACATCGTCAAAGCGCGGAACGGTCAGGGCATCGGCCAACATCGCGGCTGATGCGTCGCGGTGCTTGGTCAGTGCTTGAAATGAGCCATAAAAATGATCGGCACGGGCCCGGAACGACAGCTTCATCGCAAGTTGCTTTTGGCGCGTTTGGTACTGTTTGGAGTTAAGCTCGCCGGCACCCTCATCCAGCATTCCGGCTAGAAAATGGGTCGCGCCCTGTTGTTCTTCCGGCTCATTCGCCCAGCCGCCCTTGAACGCAAAACGCATAGACATCAATGGGATGGAGTGATCTTCAACCAACCATGCGGTGATACCGCCGGGGCTTTTGACCTGTTGGATTTCGATGGCATGAGCGATTTTCGCAACAGAAAGCTGCAATATGGCAATGACTCCAAGCGCAAGCAGGCTCCTGACTGCAATGGGGAATACGATGAGGTGCTTCATGATTTATCCCCGTGTTTGACGGTACTCGGCGCTTTGGCTCTCTGCTCTGTTTTCTCAGGAAGCAAGAGTCCTGTCACCGATCTCCGTGGCTTCAGATACCTGCGGGCAACGTCCTGCACCTGTTTGGCGCTGACCGCTTCAATGCGGCTTGGCCATTCCTCGATGTCGCGAACGGTTTGGCCGGTGGTGAGCGCAACGCCGTAGATCCTGGCGCGTCGCATCTGGTCGTCCTTGAGATAGACCGTCGAGGACAAAAGACTGTTCTTGGCATCGGCAACCTCCTGGTCGGTAACACCGTCCAGAATTATCTCTTTGATGACCGCATCGATGCTCGCCTCAACGGCCGCCAATTCTGCTTTTCCGCTGCCTGCCTGAGGTCCGGCATAGAGGCCGATGTCACCGAGGTCCAAGGCATCGCCGGAATACCAAGAGCCGGCGTAGGAGGCGATTTTCTGTTCCACCACCAAGCGCTGGTAAAGGCGTGACGTGGTGCCGGTGCCCAGAATGTGGGACAGAATGTCAAGCGCTTCGGCTTCGCCGGGCTCGGCTCTGGAATAAGACGCGGAAGTGTAAATTCTACGCAAGGACGGAGTGGGCACCCTTGGATCGGTCAAGGTTACGCGGCGCGCGGCTTGAGGCTCCGGCTCCAACGGGCGAACCCGCGGCTTCATGGGGCCGGTGGACGGGATCACCCCATAATATTTTTCCGCCAGCGGGCGCAATTGCTCCACGGTAATATCCCCGGCCACAATCAGAATAGCATTGGAGGGGGTGTAAAAACGTTTGTAGAACGCCGTAACCGCTTTCAGGTTGAGTTGCTTGATTTCGTGCATCCATCCGATCACCGGATCGCCGTAGGGATGGTTCAGGTAGAGCGCTGCGCGCACTTGTTCCGACAGTCGGCCCGAAGGGCTGTTATCGACCCTGGAACGGCGTTCTTCGGTGACCACATCACGCTCGGTTTTGATGTCCTTTTTGGAAAGCTGAAGATTTGTCATCCGGTCGGATTCCAACTTCATCATCAATTCAAGCCGGTCACGCGCAATGCGCTGGAAATAGGCAGTGTAGTCTGAGGATGTGAAAGCGTTTTCCTGACCCCCGTTGCGCCGCACGGTTTTGGAAAACTCACCTGGAGCAACAGTCTTGGTGCCCTTGAACAGGAGATGTTCCAGAAAGTGCGCCACGCCGCTTTCGCCAGCAGGCTCATCGGCCGCGCCAACCCGGTACCAAACCATGTGGGTGACCACGGGCGCACGGTGGTCGGGGATGACCACAACCTGCATGCCATTGTCCATGGTGAAGGTTTCCACCTTCGCCTCGGCGGCCATTGCGTGGTGTGTGGAACTGATCAGGGCGAGGAGACCGAGCGCGAGGCTCCAGGAGGCAAACCGGAATTTTGAAATCATGTTAGCTTTCTCGATTCGGCAATACGGGTAAGTTCGCGCCAACATGTGCCAGCGCGCTGCTGTTCGCAAATTAAATCTTGGTAACACCTAGGTGTTGAGACACAGAACAAATGGATGCCAAGGCGAGATGGCAACCGGCGGTCCACCGATATCAATCGTCGGAGAACAGGTTGGGGAAGTTCCAAATCGTTCCGTAATTTGGGTTTTGGGCCCGTTTCTTTTTGGTGCGCACGGCCCGGAGCTCTTTCATCAGCTCTTCGTGGCTCTTTTCCTTGCCATCGGGATGGGTCTTGGAAATGCCGTGCTTGGCGTAAATGTCGCCAGTGGGCCGTGCCGGAGCCAATGGCGCAGCGCCAGGTGCCGGCTGATAGGCCGGTGGTTGACCTGCAACGGTCGGTTGGCCATAGGCTGCCGGTTGCTGATTATAAACCTGCTGGGTGCCTGCAGGCGGGACCACTTGGCTACCGCTGCCGCCGGGAGGCGTTGCATAGGCGGGCTGGTTGGCAGCCAGCTGAGCAGCCGGATTGAGCGTGCCCGTCACGGTTTCGCCGGGAGCCGGCGGGCGCAATTGCAGGTCCGGTGGAACGGCAAGAGATTGATGGGTGCGCACCAAGCGCTCGTCGGGCACATCCTTGCTGAAGCCGAACGTGTCGTTAAGCGCACTGCTTACAGAATTCCCGCAACCTGAAAGCATTAGCCCGGCCGCGCATACAACGCCTATTGTAACTTTATTTGCCAATGTGCCACTTCCCATTACAGCCAGCACATGGTGCCGGCAAACTCATCTTCGGGATCCAGGTTCCTAGTTTCCCAATACGGCGGAACAATGACGATCGCACGGGCTACTCAGCCGTGCTCGCTTCCCCCGAAGGCCCACCAATTCTCCAGGAAGAATACAACAGACCGGCCACCCCCGCAACTATCGCGACGTCAGCAAGGTTAAAGACGTACCAGTGGAAGCTGCCAACGTGGAAGAAGAAGAAGTCGGCCACCGCGCCATGAATGATGCGATCGAGAATGTTTCCAAGCGCCCCGCCGATCAAAAAACCCAGGGAAAGCGCCGATAACCGGTCAGTAGCGCGCACCAGCCAGGCCACCAGAACCGCCACGATGGCCATCATGACGGCCACCAGAATCCAGCGTCCGGATTGGCTGGAGGAGGAAAACCAGCCATAGGAGACACCGCGGTTCCAGGCCAGAACCAGGTCGAAAAACGAGGTGACGCTCACCGGCTGGCGTTCAGCAATGTTGAACGGTCCGAGCATCCACCACTTATGGCCCTGATCTATCGCAAACGTGATCGCTGCAACCAGGGCGCCAAGCTTCATATAGGACGGATGGCTCACTCAGCGGCCGCCCGGATTTGATCCCATTCGCGCACTGCAGCCGCATCGCGGGCGGACAATTCAGGATAGTCCGCATCCGAGCCCACGTCGGCCAGCACCTTCCAGGAGCGGGCGCATTTGCGGCCCTCGGCCATGGCGGGCACCACGGCCACGCCGGCAACCTCTTCCATGCGGAAGGCCCCTTCGGGGCCCTCGCCTGCGTTTAGAGTTGCCCCTGAAGTGATGGAGATTTCCGCCAAATCCAAGCCCTCCAGTGCTGCCAACAGCGCCTCATCGGAAATATGGACCTCAGGGGCTGCCTCCAGGGAGGAGCCGATGCGCTTTTCGCGGCGCTCGATCTCCAGCGCCCCGGTGACCACACGGCGCACCTGGCGCACCTTCTCCCATTTGGCCGCGACGGCCTCATCGCGCCACGCTTGCGGCACGTCTGGGAACTGGCGCAAGTGCACCGAGCCGGTGTCAGATGGATTCCGCGCCAGCCAGACCTCTTCCATGGTGAACGCCAACATGGGCGCCAGCCAGGCGGTGAGGCAGGAGAAGATCTCATCCAGCACCGTGCGGCAGGCCCGCCGGGTGTGTGAGGAAGCCGGGTCGCAGTAGAGCGCATCTTTGCGGATGTCGAAATAGAGGGCCGACAGCTCCACGGTGCAGAAATTGAACAGGCGGGCGAAAATCCGCTTGTAGTCAAAATCGTGATAGCCCTGGCGCACAATCGCATCGAGCTCGGTGAGCCGGTGCAGCATGTAGCGCTCAAGCTCCGGCAGATCGGCCACATCCACGCGCTCAGCATCGCTGAAGCCGTCCAGATTGCCCAAGAGGAAGCGCATGGTGTTGCGCAGCTTGCGGTAGGAATCCACGTTGGTCTTGATAATCTCCTGGCCGATGCGCAAGTCCTCGGCGTAATCGGAGCTCATCACCCAGAGCCGCAGGATATCGGCCCCGTTTTGGTCCATCACCGCCTGAGGCGTCACCACATTGCCCAGGGATTTGGACATCTTGCGGCCTTCTTCGTCCATGACGAAGCCATGGGTGAGCACGGCCTCATAGGGCGCAACGCCCCGTGTTCCGCAGCTTTCCAGCAAGGAGGAATGGAACCAGCCGCGATGCTGGTCGGAGCCTTCCAGATAGAGCGAAGCGGGCCACTTCAAATCAGGCCGCTGCTCGAGACAAAACGCATGGGTGGATCCACTGTCGAACCAAACATCAAGAATATCGTCGACCTTCACCCACTCTTCCAGATCATACTCAGCGCCAATGAAGCGGGCGCTAGCGCCCTCTTCGAACCAGGCATCGGCGCCCTCGTTGCGGAAGGCCTCGTAGATGCGGGCGTTGACCGCTTCGTCTTTCAGCACTTCGCCCTCTGCATTGGCGAACACGGCGATGGGCACGCCCCAGGCGCGCTGGCGCGAGAGCACCCAGTCTGGCCGGTCCTGGATCATGCCGCGCAGGCGGGCCTGGCCGGCACTGGGAACGAAACGGGTCTGATCGATGGCCTCCAGTGCCCGCACGCGAAGCGTGTCGCCCTGGCGGCCCTCGATGGCGTCGTCCATGTAGACGAACCATTGCGGCGTGTTGCGGAAGATCACCGGCTTCTTGGAGCGCCAGGAATGGGGGTATTGGTGCTTCAGGCGGCCACGGGCGAACAGGGCATTGGCCGCGATCAGCGCGGTGATGACCGCCTGGTTGGCATCGCCCTTCTTGCCCTTGTCATTGATGACGCGGGCGCCGGTGAAGCCGGGGGCCTGCTCGGTGAAGGCGCCGTTGGCATCCACGGTGAAGGGGATGTCCGTGTCGATGCCGCGGGTGCGCAAATCAGGCGCGGCGTCCATCCAGGCTTCAAAGTCTTCGCGGCCGTGGCCGGGGGCGGTGTGGACGAAGCCTGTGCCGTCCTCGTCGTTCACATGGTCACCGGGCAGGAAGGGCACAGCGAATTCATAGCCGCCGCCAACGCCGCGCAGGGGATGATGGCACCGGAAGGCCGGATCGGCCAACACAGCCGCCGGGACGCCCTGCAGGCGCTTCACCTCAAGCTTGGCCTTTTCGGCGCACGCAGCGGCCAGGGCATCGGCCACCACGAAGGTCTCGCCGGGCTGGGGCCCGAACTCGTTCTCGGCTGCCGTCACCTCATAGAGCCCGTAGGCTACCTTGGGCGAAAAGCAGATGGCGCGGTTGCCCGGGATGGTCCAGGGCGTGGTGGTCCAGATCAGGATGCTAGCATCCTTCAAGCTGGGATCGGCGTCATCGCCAATGGAGGCCACCGGAAACTTCGCCCAGATGGTGTCTGACTCATAGTCCGCATACTCCACCTCGGCCTCGGCCAGGGCGGTTTTTTCCACCACCGACCACATGACCGGTTTCGAGCCCCGGTAGAGCTGGCCGGAGGTGGCGAACTTCATCAGTTCAGCGGCAATGTGGGCCTCGGCCTCATAGGCCATGGTGAGGTAGGGATTGTCCCAGTCGCCCTCAACGCCAAGGCGCTTGAACTCCTCGCGCTGCACGTCGATCCAGTGCTCGGCAAACTCGCGGCACTCCCGGCGGAAATCCACCACCGGCACCTCGTCCTTGTCCTTGCCCTTGGCGCGGTATTGCTCCTCGATCTTCCATTCAATCGGCAGGCCGTGGCAGTCCCAGCCGGGCACATAGTTGGAATCATACCCCATCATCTGCATGGAGCGGGTGACCACGTCTTTCAGGATCTTGTTGAGCGCATGGCCGATGTGCAGGTGGCCGTTGGCATAGGGCGGGCCGTCGTGGAGCACGTATTTCTCGCGGCCGGCGGCCTCCTCGCGCATCATCTTGTAGAGATCCAGCCTGGCCCAGCGCTCCAGCATGGCCGGCTCCATCTTGGGCAGGCCGGCTTTCATGGGGAACTCGGTTTGCGGCAAAAACAACGTCTCGCGATAGTCGCGGCCGGCAGGTTTGTCAGTCATGGCGCTAGCGCCCTTTCAGGTTCGTGTTCGGTGATGTTTCCAAAGGGCGTTGCGCCCTTTCCCCATCGTGTCGGTCTCGCCCCATCACGTCGTCCTCGCTCCATCATGTTGCCCTCGCTCCATCATGTCGTCCTCGGGCTTGACCCGAGGACCCACCCGCACCCCTGAAGCATGGGCCCTCGGGTCAAGCCCGAGGGCGACAGAAGAAGTCGGCAACTTGGAGGAAACATCCACCGGTCGGTCTCATCAAAAGAGTGTAAGTCGGAACTGGGTGCGCAACGCTCTAACAGTTCAGAATTTCAGAATAAAGAGGACGAAACGCGCAGGAAGCGCGCGAAGGCCCCAAGCCGTGCTCCTCACACGGCGCCCATAATTCGGGCACACGTGTCCGGGACTTGATTCAAAGGTATCCACATATCGCGTGGAGTAACACACGGGCCGGGTTAAGAAAACCCTGCCTTTGGGGGATTTAGGGCGGGGGGAACCGGCGGCCCCTGGCCCTCAGCTCCCAACATGAACAAAAAACGCAATCAAAAAGGTTAAACAGGGCTAATCGGTGCGCAAAATCAGGTGCTTACGCGAATTTGGGTTCGTTTCGCAGAATCGCAATTTTTGGTAGTTTTCCGCCACTGAAGATGAACAGACTTTTGGAGGGATACACCCTAATCTCAACTATTTAGTGGCAATCTTTGCAGCACCAAAAAAACGTTCAACACAAGGGGAAGCCCGCAGGCGAAGGCCCGGGCGCCCCACTGCACCAGGCGGTCTGTGTGGCGGATGAGAAGCAGGGTCGCGCCGCAGATCACCAGCGCCAGGAGAAACCGCAAGGGAGCCGTTGTCTCCCAAAAGGCGCTGTGGGTTTGAAGCTTGTCGTAATGCACCAGCCCAATCGCGGCCAAATTCACCAGCAGGGCAATGGTGATGCCCGCGTTGATGAATTTTGGATCGAGCACAGCGCCACTCCAGTTGGGATAGCGCGGGTCAGTTCCAAACTTGCTGCGGTCTTGCTTCACAAGCTTAATGTAAGGGATCTGAATAGCGGGTTCAACAAGCCGCGGCGCGCGCGCACCTCCCCCTCTCTGTCATGCCTGCCCCCTCTCCGTCATGCCTGCCCCCTCTCCGTCATGCCTGCGCAGGCAGGCACCCAGGGGCCGGGAACCTGGAGCGTGCTGCTCTGGATCCCTGCCTGCGCAGGGATGACGGTGGGGTGGGAAAGGGATGCGGGGGAAAGAAGCAGGGATGCAGCCTCAAGAGCGGGCCAGCATCGCCTCCACCAGCTCCTGCACCGCAAGCGCCTCGGCGGGGGTGGCGAGCTTGTGGGCCTGGCCGCGCACGGCCTTGTCCAGCTCATCCAGCTGGGCCTTCAGGCTGACGGCGCGCGGATCGGCGGGCGGCGGGCCCACCTCTTCGAAGGGCCCGCCCTCTGAGACGGAGAGCAGGTAGAACTCAGCCACCCGGTAGGTGCGGGCTGCGCCCTTGATGGTCATCTCCTGGCGGTCCGGCTGCTGGCCGCCCACGGAGGCAAACACCGACACGGGCACCCCACCTGCCGTCTCCAGCCGCGCCGCCATGTGGCTTTCGCACAAGTCCGGATCGGCGGGATAGCTGGCCCTCGCCCATTTAAGCTGCAGCGGCCCCAGCACGCGCGCGCTGAAGAAGAGGAAGTGGGAGATCACCTCGCGGGTGAAGCCGCCTTCTGCGCCAAAGCGCAGCCAATCGGCGTCTGCCTGCCAGGCCCGCGGCCAGGCGGGATAGGTGACGACGATGTCGATGCCCTCGGCTGCGCCCATGGCGTCATCATCGGTGATGTGGGCCAGGGCCTCGCCGGCGGCTTGGGTGAAGTTCATCGCGGCGGGCACGCCGGAGGCTGAGAGGCGGGCCACCAGATCGCGGCTTTCGGCAAGATCGATGCCGAGGGGTTTTTCCAGGAAAACCGCCTTGCCGGCGCCAGCTGCGCTGAGGGCATAGGCTTTGCGCGGGTTCGGCGGGCAGGCGAGATAGATCACCTCGGCGCCGGCGATCACCTCCTCGGGCGATGCGGCGATCTTGGCGCTCGGGCAGAGGGCGGCGGCTTGGCAGGCGGCGGGGGATGGGTCCCAGAGAAGAGTTGGGGAGAAGGCGGGGTGGAGGGCCATGTGTTCGAGCATGCGGGTGCCCATGATGCCTAGGCCGATGATGCCGGTTTGGTGGGGTGGGGGCATGGAAGGGCTTCGACTAACCTGAACGTCAACGGACCGGGGAGCCCGTTGCGATCCTTAATTCATGCCCGTCCTGCCGCTGCAGCCGCTGATAACTTGCTGGCCATTCGTCCCATGTACGACCTTCCAGCAGCCGACCGGTCTTTTTCTTGTTCTTGCCTCCCCACTGCTTAAAGTGGAAAGCAACGTTTGCCGCAAGGCACTGATCTCGAATGGATAACACCCAATCTTGCTCCATGGGCCGTGCGCCAGGTCCACTTTCCCCCCCGGCAATGGCCCAATCGACGCCACTGAGATCAAGGTTCTCTAGTGGCCCGAGTAGCGGCTCGAGACTCAAAAACTTTGTTGCTGCATTGGACCGTCGAAGGTGGTCGATTCGGTGCTTGTAGTCCGCATTTTCAACGCTCACACCCATCCAAATGTTCGGCGTCCAATCCAGTTGTGCGGGCAGTTTTTCGAGTCGCTCGCCTCGCTTCGTGAGCACCTGATAGGTATGTTGCGGGGTCTCCCCCATCGTACGGAACACACGTTGAACAAAATCCAGCGGAACAGCCTCGTGGAACAGGTCTGACATGCTATTCACGAAAATGAGGCGGCCCGATTTCCAACGATATGGAACAGCTAGCGCCTCCTCATCCAACTTGATTTTGCCATTCCACTTGTACCGTCCTCCTGATTTCCGAGTCGTACCAGCGTACTTTTCGGTTCCCATTGCAGCTAACCGAGCAGCAAAACGCATCGCATAGCAGTTTGTGCAACCAGGTGAGAGAATTGTGCACCCAGCAACAGGATTCCACGTTGCTTCTGTCCATTCAATTTCAGAGGGGCCTGCCATCTCAACTGCGCCTCATTACATGCGTTGCTAAACTAGTCGTTAGAGCTGATGCCTTCCCGCTCGGATTACCCCATGCGAATATGAGCGAGTACCAATGTCGACCTTTGGGCCCCAACGGAAGCCATGAATCCAGAACTCCGCCCTTAAACTCTGCCCTCATCCTGTGAATCATGTATTTTGTTACTTCGTCAACGCTAACCTGCTTTTCGCTAACAGACCTAACATTTCCAAAAAGATCTTCCTGCTTTTCCGTAGCGATCCATTCGGCTCGCCAGTCATCGGTCCCAATAAGCCATTTGATGGACGCTTCCTTGTCAGGACTCAGTTTTCCCTCACGGCTGATTTGACGATAAACGCACAACATTGATGGAAACAAATACCAAAGATCAATTGCCTTCGTTCTAGCAATTTCGCAAACGGTATCCCAACCAGTTTGACTGCCGAATGGATCAAGAAAAACAACCGCGCGGGTCCTACGCCAGTTTGTGTTTCTGCAAAACGCAATGAGTTCAGCGTTTGCATCTCCCTGCCGAACAAATATCCGGTGTGCCAGTTCAGGAAACTCTCCGCGAAGACCGTTGAGTTCGGTAGCCTTTGATCTGTTCGCTTCGACAAAAATGTATTTATCAAAGGGCCTTTCGACCTTCAGGGCACGTTTTGCAGAACCATCAATAATTGGCCCAACATCTTCAACATCCGCGAGAAGGTCGGCCTGAGCTTCGTCAGAATTACTCGGTCCTATGTCAATTGAACCGGTGCCTGCAAATGCATCGAAGTATACGAGTTCGAAGTTCTGCTTCTTGAGTGCGTATGTGTACATCGCTAGATACTCAGCAATCGCATCAAGTTTTGTCTCAGTATGTGTGCTTCCAAATTTTTGACTGTTCACGATCAACCCCCAGTTAAACGATCATGGAACAAAAATAGAACACCCTACCAGAAGTGTCAATGCACCGCCATTGCACCTCTCGCTTGTATTGGAAGTTTCGGACTAATTAGGGTCATACTTTTTGCGGGCAACACCTACTTCTGCATCATCGATGAACCGTATGCCTTGTGCGACCAGTGCTCTCTCAACGGCATCAACGTTTGGACTCCGCGCCCTAGGCACACCAAAGTCCTTCTCCATCCGCCGAATGGTCACCTCACTCACGCCAGAAAGCTCCTCCAAACGAGAAATCTTCATCCCAAGCAGCTCACGTGCTGCCCGAATTTGGGCTCCGGTGATCATTTTTGGACTTTAATATTGTATTTTTGATCAAATACGCCTATAAACGGACTGTGAGAGTGCATAGGCGTTCTCGCATCTGCTCCACCTTCCGCCTTGCCGGGCGCCAGGTGGGGGACCGGGGTCACTTCAACTAACCTCCGGTTTACTGTGCACACACCCGCTTTGGCAACACGCAAGGCGCGCCACGGCCTGCCTTTGCGTGGTGGTGTCTGGGCTTCTGAACCAAGCTCAGGCCGTAAGTGGGGCGCCCTTGGGCGTTGAACTTGGGTGCACGGGCCGGTGGCTCCGCGCGGCAACGCGCTGGGGGACACAATGGGGACGGCTCGCCCGCCCCTAAAGCCCCTCACCCGGCGCTCTTGCCCCCAAGAGCGCACCTGGGGGCCGCCGGCCTGCTCGTCTCACGGCGCGCTCCCCCCTCCCCCAAACAGGCATCCCTGCCCCCCACCCCGCATCCCTGCGAACGCAGGGATCCACACCTCAGAGCAAGCCGCGCACCCGGAGCTATGGGCCCCTGCCTGCGCAGGGGCGCGGGAGAAAGAGGGTGACTGTGCGCCCCTCACCCCGTCATGCCTGCGCGGGGATGACGAGTGGCAGGCAGGAGACGGCAAGTGCGCCCCACGCCACCGGTGAAAAAAATCATACCAATTGTGGCATAAGACACAGCCCCCCCGCCGCAACACCGCTAGCCTCCCCCCAAAATAAGAAACCTCCGGGGGCCCCCCTTGCTTGATACCGTTTTCAGCCCAGATCTCTTGAACATCGTCGGTGTTGCGCTTTATCTTGGCTCTTATGCCGCCCTCCAGCTTGGCCTTGTGCGCGGCCAGGGCTATCTCTACCCAACCATCAACATGATGGCCGCATCTTGCGTTTTGGCCAGCCTGATCCACAGCTTCAACCTGTCGTCAGCCATTATCCAAGCCGCCTGGATCACCATCAGCCTGGTGGGCATCACCCGCATGGCCTTTGTCAATTTCCGCCTGAACTTCACCAGGGACGAGCGCCAGTTCGCGGACACCATGTTGCAAGGCCTGCCACTGCCCCAGGCCCGCATGCTGCTCGACATTGGCTTGTGGGGGAAAGCAGAACCCGGCACCGTGTTCACCCAGCAGGGCCGGCCCGTGCACCATCTGATTTATCTGGCGGGCGGGCGGGCCGATGTGATGGTTGATGACAAGCTGGTGGCCCGCTGCGACGCCGGGGCGATGATCGGCGAGGTCACCTACCTGACCGGAGAGCCGGCGTCGGCAACCGTGCGCGCCGCAGACCAGGTCCTGTGCCTCAGGTTCGACGCGGCCACCCTTCGCGGCTTCCTGTCGCGCAACCCCGACATTCGCGCCGTTCTTGAGCAAAACATGGCAAACCATCTCAGGACAAAACTGGTGAGCGCCTCAAACGTTGCCTCAACTGCGGGCCCCGGCCTGCTGAGCGAGCACGCAGCCTAATCAGGGGCCGGAACGTCCAAGGCTGGGTGAACAACCGGATCTTGCGCGCCAAAACCCAAGGGGCCAGCCAGGCGTTGCGCCTGTCAAAACCGTTCCCTACACTGACCACATATGGACAACATCAGGGACATAGAGCTGTTTTCCTCCCTCAGCGCGCCAAGCTGCCAGCGCCATGCATCCGCCATTTCCTGGCGCACCTATGGGGAAAACGAGCTTGTGGTGGATATCGACGACACCTCCGACGACGTTCTCTTCGTGGTCTCCGGCATGGTGCGGGTGGTGCACCGGGCCGAGGTCGGCAAGGAGGTGATCCTGGGCGACCGGGGCCCGGGGAGCTACTTCGGCGAAATGGCGGCGATCGACGGCCTGGCCCGCTCGGCCAACGTCACCGCCTTGCAAACCTCGCGCATCGCAACCTTGCCGGCGGCCACGTTCCTGGACGTTCTGGCGCACGAGCCCGAAGTGTGCCGCAGGGTGCTGGAAGGGCTGGTGGGCGGCATGCGCTCGCTCACCCGGAAGCTCTCCGAACATGCCTACCTGACCGCCGTGGAACGCCTCTATTGCGAATTGCTGCGCCTGTCGCGGCCGCGCAAGGGGCACGAAGGCCAGCGCAGCATCTCGCCTCCGCCCACCCAGCAAGAACTGGCCGAGCGCATTGGCTCGCGGCGCGAGGTTGTTTCGCGCGCCATCGGGGCGCTGGAGAAAGACGGGCTGTTTGAGAAGACCCGCGGCGCCCTGGTGCTGCCTGATCCGAATGAGCTCAACCGGCAGGTCTCGCAAAAGGGATTGTGGGTCAATCTCGACTAGCTGGCGCGCCCAATTCTCATAACATACTGTTTTTATTTCTTTAAATTCGTGGTGTGACGGATTGCACATCGCCCCCCGGACCCCTCGCCTAGTTTGCCCTCACGAAAACGGAGGGCGGTCCTCCGGGGATACACAAAGGAATTGGGACAATGGCTAGATACAGCAACACCACCACCAAAATCACCAGCGATAAAGGCTTCAAAACCACCAAGGGCTCATCCAAGGTTGATTGGCTCACGGGCTCATACTTTCACCACGACACCATGTATGCCGCCGGCGGCGACGACTTCGTGTTCGGCTACAGCGGCAACGACAAACTGTTTGGCCAAGAGGGCAATGACTATTTGAACGGCGGCACAGGCAACGACATTCTCGACGGCGGCAACGGCAACGACGAGCTGATCGGCGGCAGCGGCAACGACATTCTCAAGGGCGGCACCGGCAGCGACATCCTCAATGGCGGCACCGGCAAGGACACAGCGTCCTATGAAGGCTCAGCCACCGGCGTCCTCGTCGATCTGGAGGAAGGCGAGGGGTTCTGGGGCGCATCTGGCGATACCTACTCAAGCATCGAGAATGTCATCGGCACCGACTATGCCGACAACATCACCGGCAACGACGGCGACAACGTCATTCACACAGGTGACGGAAGAGACTCGATCAAAGACGGCGACGGCAACGACACCGTCTACGCCGGCGCCGAGAGCGACTACATGCAAGCCGGCGCAGGCGCCGACAAATATTTCGGTGGATCTGGCTCAGATTCCATTAACTTCAGCTTCAGCGATGAAGGGGTCACGGTCAATCTGGAGACCGGAACCGGATCGGGCGGCTACGCCGAAGGCGACACTTACGACAGCATCGAGAATGTGGCCGGCAGCCAGCACGACGACACGATCATTGGCAATGCCGCCGACAACAGGCTTTCAGGCGGCATGGGGTCGGATGTGATCGCCGACGGCGCCGGAGACGACTTCATGACCGGCGACTTTGACGGCTGCGGCACGAGCCCGAATGGCGGCTTTGCTTACGCAGACACGTTCGTGTTCAGCGGCGGCGAAGACGAAGAACACGACACCATCAGGGATTTTGCCCCCGGCGTCGACACGATCGACTTTACGCAAGCTGAGGACTTTTTCGGCTTCAACGACCTGACCAACGACGGCGACCGTTACATGGAACAGACGGGGGGCGACACGGTCATCCATTATTATGATCACACACTCACCCTGTTGGACGTCAACATGAACGACCTCAGCGCCGACGACTTCCTGTTTTTCTAAGACGGCGCTTCACAACACGGGCCAGGTTCGCCTCCCGTGCCTGCAGTGTTTCTTTCACCCTCATGCCTGGGCAGGCAGGCATCCATAGCGGCACATTCAAAGTGCCTTGCCCCTGGATCCCCGCTTTTGCGGGGATGTCCATTCGGGGAATGACGAGGCTCAACCAAGGTTCTTGTCAGAAATCTTCGCAGAGCGTGGCGCCGTTTTTCACAAAACCCCCCAGCACGGCAGCAATCGAAGCGCAAATCAATATCCTGTCTTATCCCTAGATTTTTGCGCGATTTTGCGCTATGGGATGGCTCATCTCGCGCTGCATATGTTACGGACGAACTAAACGCCTCTCGCAGATTGGCCCCACACTCTCCCAACACTATACATCGTAGAGCCGTCGCCCGCCCTTGCATGCCGCAAGACGCGGATACTTGATACCACCGTTGGAGAATACGAGAATGCCGATCGGAACTGTAAAGTTTTTTAACACCGTCAAAGGTTATGGCTTCATTGAGCCGGAAGATGGAACCAAGGACGCTTTCGTTCACATCTCAGCCGTTGAACGGGCTGGACTGACCACCCTCAACGAGGGCCAAAAGGTCTCCTTTGAGCTGGAAGTGGGCCGCAATGGCAAGTCCGCTGCCGAGCAACTCTCGGTCGTCGAATAGGCGCTAAGCGCCTCTAAGTGTTAGAGTCCTAAGGGGCGGTACGGGCCAAGCGCCGGTGCCGCCCTTTTGCTGTTTGGCCCCGCCCCGTCGTCCCCGGCAGCTCCGCTCTCATCCCCGCACCTGCCCTGCCCTTCGTCATCCCCGCGAAAGCGGGGATCCAGGGGCAGCAGATCTCAGGCATGTGCGGCCTCTGGGTCCCGGATATTTGCTGCGCAAATTCCGGGATGACGTATGTATTTCGCAGAGATGCGGGAAAAGCGGAGGCGGCCCAGCTCAAAGCGTCCCAGCCGCCTGGGCTGCGCCCAGCCGGTATCCGGCAATCGGGTCATCCGCCGCCAGTGCTGCGATCTCTTGCCTGATCTGCGCACAATCGGCCGTCATCTGCGCCACCAGCTTTTCCACCCCCTCATAGCGATGGTCGGGCCGGATGTAGCTGTTGAACTGAACACTCAGGTTGCGGCCGTATAGGTCGCCTTCAAAGTCCAGCAGATAAACCTCCAGCACCACGCCCTTGCGGTCGAACGTTGGCCGGTCGCCCACATAGCCGGCGCCGTTCCAGCTCTCGCCCGTGTCGGCGCAGCGCACCCGGCAGGCGTAGATGCCATTGGCCGGATGGCCGTCATTGCTCATCTCGATGTTCACCGTGGGAAAGCCAATGGTGCGCCCGCGCTGGTCGCCCTGCACCACAGGGCCCCGCACACACCACCAATAGCCGAGCTGCTCAGCGGCCTGGCGCACCTCGCCGCGGCGTAAGGCCTCGCGGATGCCCGACGACGAGAACGGCGCCAGGCCGTCATCATCGGTCACCTGCTCCACCACCGTGGAGCCAAAGCCAAGCCCGGCGCCCATGGAGGCAATCAGATCGGGCGAGCCTTTGCGCCCCTTGCCGAAGTGGAAGTCATAGCCGGTCACAACATGGCGCGCGCCCAGGCGCTGAAGCAGTTCGCCGGTGATGAAGTCTTCCGCCTCCTGGCCGGCGAGATCAGCGTTGAAGTCCAGCGCGAACACATAGTCGGCGCCGGCGGCATGCATCAGGTCTGATTTCAAATCCAGCGGGGTGAGCCGGAAGAGCGGTTGGTCGGGCCGGAAGAAGGTGCGCGGATGCGGCTCGAAGGTCATCACGCCGAGCGGCGCGCTCAGGGATTTGGCTTGCTCAGCCGCCAACGCCAGAACCTTCTGATGCCCCCGGTGCATGCCGTCAAAATTGCCCACGGCGATGACACCGCCGCGATACTCATCGGCCACAGGGCCATTGCCGGCAATCAGAGGCATTGGCGCTGATTACCCTTCCGCCGGACGGGCCGGCACCAGAAGTTGAGCCTCGCCGCTGACCACAACGGTCTCGCCCACCCGGCACTCGCAATTCACCGTCACCCGGCGGCGGCTCTCGTCCAGGGCGGTGATCTCAACCTTGGTGTCCACCTTATCGCCCGGGCGCACTGGCGCCTTGAACTTCAAGCTTTGCGACAGATAGATGGCGCCAGGTCCCGGCAGCTGGGTACCCAAAACCTTGGAGATGTAGCCGGCCGACAACATGCCGTGGGCGATGCAGCCGTTGAACATGGTGGTGGCCGCATAGGCCTCGTCCAGGTGCAGCGGGTTGGTGTCGCCGGAAACCTGGGCGAACATGTCAATGTCTTCGCGGCTTGCCACCCGCGAATAGGTGGCCTCCATTCCGGCGGAAAGATCCTCAATGAAATAACTTTGCTCTGCCATGCTCGTCGTCGCCCTCTTCGTCTTCTAGCCCTGGCTCAGGTCCACCTGAGCTCGTCACATATACCCGCCAGCTTGATGCCGGGAAACTGGTCTTGCACCTTCGATGCCACCTTGGCCGGGCCGTCCGGTCCGGACATTGGCCCAAGCTCTTTTTCATGAATGCCGGCGGTCAGAAAGTAAACATCAAAGCCGTTTTCGGCGCCGCCGCGCACATCCGTGGGCAGACCATCGCCCACCGCCAAAAGCTCGTCCTTGACCACCTCACGGCCGCAAAGCCGGTTCATCTCGGCCATGGCGGCTTGATAGATCGGCGCGCGGGGCTTGCCCGCGATCACAACCTCGCCGCCCATTTCCTCATAACGTTGTGCAATGGCGCCGGCACAAATCACCAACCGGTCGCCGCGGCGCACCACCAGATCGGGATTGGCGCAGATCAGCGGAACCTTGTTTGCGAGCATGACGGAAAGCTGGCCGTTATAGTCATCAGCTGTTTCGATTTCGTCATTCACCGCGCCGGTGAGCAGACAGACGGCCGCCTCGTCCAAACCAACAAGCGGGTTCATAAGGCCCTCCAGCATGGCGTTATCGCGGGCCGGGCCCAAATGGTAGAGCGGCGCATCTGGCTTGGCCTCCACCAGCTTGCGGGTCACATCGCCGGAGGTGACGGTCAGGTCGAAGGCCTCATCGGGCACCCCGAGCTGGGCAAGTTGGGGCAGCACTTGGGATGATTGGCGCGGCGCATTGGTGATCAGCACAACCCGCCCGCCGCCCGCCCGGTAGCGGCACAGCGCGTCCACTGCGGCCGGAAAGGCGGCAACGCCATTGTGCAGCACGCCCCACACATCGCAGAGCCAACCAACATAATTTTCAGCCAGCTCAGAGGCCGGGGTCAGGCGGGAAAGGGTCATGGAGAACAGCGCCAGCGGTTGTTAGACGTGCTGCGTATCGGCGCGGCGCCATGAGGTCAAGGGGGGTGCGGCGCCGTGAGACGACGCGCACCTGGGCTCTAGAGCAACCTCCGATCAGATGGAATCATCTGAGCGGAGATAAGTTGCTCGACCATGACGAAAATCTGAGGCATCTTCCGCTCGGTTTGAGCGGAAGATGCCTTAGCTGGCCTGGGCTGTGATGTTTGACGTACTGTCGTCAGACAGCTCCGCACGCACCCGGCGCGGGGTGGAGAAGAGCTCGCCCTGGCCAAACTCAACGCCCGTGACCAGGTTTGAGATTTCCGCCTCAATCGCCAGATCCGTGGCAATGGCCTGAACGCCGGCCTGGCGGCAGCTTGCCAACAGGGCCATGCATTCGGTGTCGCGCTGCGGATCGGTGCGGCTGAAGAAGTAGCTCTGGGCACGGATCATGGTGAAGCCCGCACGGCGCAATATCTCCGGCTTGGCATCAAGGTCACGCAGCCGGTCCATCACGAAGCTGAAGCCCAGATCGTTCAGGTTGGCCAAAGTCTCAAGCGCCGCGGTGGAGACCACGGCAAGATCGTTTTGCGAGATCGCCGGATGGACCGCACCGGCCAAATCGCGCCGCGACGTGAGGGTCTCTGCCAGATAGAACAGGAAATCCTCATCGAAATAGGACCGCTCATTGAACCGGCAGATGACCGCCGCATTGCGGCCCCGGTTGCGGAAATGAGTGGCGACCCGAACGGTTTTATCCAACAGCATGCGGTCCAGGTGGATCTCAAGGTTCTCCCGGCGGATCACCTCCTTCACCGAGCGCTCGTCAAACGGGCTGCCATTCGGACCGATCAGCTGCAAGGTGGCCTCATAGGCCATGGTGCGGCGGGTGGCGATGGTCACCACCGGCTGCAGAAAGAAGCCCAAGGCACCTGAGCCAAGCGCATCGTCCACCAGACCCGGGGTGGCGGTCATGGGGAATTTCGACGGCGGACCGGAGGACACTTGGCGCGGGGCGCCCATCAAATTCGAGATCGCGGGCTTGCGCGGCGGCATGGTGGCCACCCGCTCTTCCATCTCCTGGAATTTCTGCTCCATGACGCCGACCTTTTGGACCACCCGGTCGTACTCTTCAGCACTCTCAGGCCCGCCTTCTTCAGACAATTCATCGAGCCGGCGATGCAATATCTGGATTTTTCTGCTGAGGGCGGCATTGGCCTTGATCAGATCTGAGAGCTCGCCGGGATTGCGCAGTTTGCGTTCTGAGCCACCAATCCACCCTGGGATCTGGGAGGCGGCAACGAACAAAATGGCCGCGGCGAGCATGGCCTCGGTGGCCTTGAACACCGAGAATGCATAGAGCCCGTAGGCGGCTCCGCCTATGGCCGCGATCAGACAAATATAGGCGGCCTTCTTTGCCCATCCACGGCCGCGCATATTCATCGAAACATCTGTCTTGCTGCTCAACGGCTCCCCCTCACCTTAGAAGCCAACCGTCCCCTAGAAGTGCCCGCACTCTCGCATACGGTGCTAGAATCAACCGCCGATGGCAGGATGATCCACAGAGTTTATGGCCTGATTGCGGGTGATTCGTGAACCACCTTAAAACGAACGGTCCACGTATATCGTCGCCGGTTGAACTCATTCTATTTGTCTGAAGTTCCCGGTTTTCCAGCACCTGCGCACGGCGCCCGGCTGAGCAAGTGTTTGCACTGGCGCCATAAAAACGCTTTAATCGCCGCTTCACCGCTCAGTCCAACAAAAACAGGGAGAGGATTAGCATGAAGAAAGTACTCAAAGGGACAAGCGTAGCGCTTGCACTGGGACTTGGTTTGATGACTGCTGGCACCGCCAGTGCAGCAGACCAGAAGTTCGTTTCGATCGGCACCGGCGGGGTGACCGGCGTTTATTATCCCACCGGCGGCGCCATCTGCCGTTTGGTGAACAAGGGCCGCAAGGACCACGGTATTCGTTGTTCTGCTGAATCAACCGGCGGATCGATCTACAACATCAACACCATCCGTGCCGGCGAGCTTGAGTTCGGCGTTGCCCAGTCTGACTGGCAATACCATGCCTTCAACGGCACATCGAAGTTCGCCGACAAAGGCAAGTTCGACAAACTGCGGGCAGTTTTCTCGGTTCATCCTGAGCCAGTAACGATTATTGCCAGCGACGCTTCGGGCGTGAACAACATCACAGACCTGAAAAACAAGCGCCTCAACGTGGGTAACCCGGGTTCGGGCACGCGCGGCACTTGGGACGTTCTGGAAAAAGCGCTCGGCTGGACCATCAAAGACCTGAAGCTTGCCTCTGAAATGAAGTCGGCTGAAACCGGTCAGGCCGTTTGCGATGGCAAGATCGATGCCTATTTCTGGCTGGTTGGTCATCCATCTGCTTTGACGCAAGAATCGCTCGCAACCTGCGCAGCGCATCTCGTCAACGCAACCGGTCCTGAGATCGACAAGCTGGTGGCTGACAATTCTTACTACCGGACAGCAACGATCCCTGCCGGCATGTACAACAACAAAGAAGACATCACCACGTTCGGCGTGGGCGCAACCTTCGTGTCCAGCGCCGATGTTCCTGACGATGTGGTCTACACGATCGTCAAGGCCGTGTTTGAAAACTTCGATGGCTTCAAAAAGCTGCACCCGGCATTTGCCAATCTGAAAGAATCAGAAATGATCAAAGATGGCCTGTCGGCTCCGCTCCATCCTGGTGCGATTAAATACTATAAAGAAAAAGG
>JAAEUE010000014.1 GCA_024227565.1 Alphaproteobacteria bacterium | reverse complement strand
GATACGGTGGAATCCTGTGGGCAGGACATGGATGAGGAATCGGCGGATGAATTCGCCGGTGGTGAGGGTCATGGTTTTATGGCGGTATCGTTGCCTATTTCGATAGTCCTTCCAGTTGAAGGTGACGCCCTTCTGGTTGAGGGAGACAAGTCGGCTATTGGCGATGGCGACGCGGTGGGTATAGCGGGAGAGATAGGCAAGCACGGCCTTGGGTCCGGCGAAGGGACGCTTGGCATAGACCACCCACTCACACTGTCGTAGTGGTTTGAGCCAGTCGGTAAAAGCCTTCACCTCAGCCAGAGTCTGGAGTTCACCGAAGAAGCGGAGTTCACCGGCATGATAGGCATCGAGAAGATTTTCGAGGAACAGGCGCCGGAACAATCTGGAGAGTACGCGCACGGGCAGGAAGAAACCCGGCCGGCAGGCGATCCATCGTGATTTATCGAGGGACAGGCCGCCGCCGGGGACGATGCCATGGACATGGGGATGATGAGTCATGGCCGAGCCCCAGGTATGCAGGACCAGGGTTGCGGCAATCCGCGCTCCCAGATGTTTCGGGTCGGCGGCCAGGGTGATCAGGGTATTTGCAGCGGCCTGGAACAGGAGGCGGTAGAGCACCGACTTGTTTTGATAGGCGAGATCGCCCAAGGGGGCCGGCAGGGTGAAGACCAGGTGATAATAGTCTACCGGCAACAAATCGGCCTGGCGGGCCTCGAGCCATCGATGTGCGGCGCTGCCCTGACACTTGGGGCAATGTCGATTACGACAGGAGTTGTAGGCGATCTGGATATTGTCACAGGCGCCACAACGCAGCACGTGGCCGCCGAGTTCGGCACTGCGGCAGCGTTCGATGGCCGACATGACCTTGAGTTGGCCGAGGCTGATATGCCCGACGTGAGCCTTACGCCATGGGGGCCCGTAGTCGCGGAAGATATCCGCGACCTCGAGGGCGGCCATGTTGGCCTACATCAGTGGCGGCAGAGCATCCAAAGGACTCTTGATCTCGCGCAATGTGTTTGATGCGACATGAGAATAGCGCGCCGTGGTATCAAGCTTTTTGTGTCCGAGTAACACCTGGATGACGCGAATATCGACTTTCTGTTCCAACAAGTGGGTGGCGAAGGCGTGCCGCAACGAATGCAGGGAGGCCCGCTTGTCTATTTCTGCGGCATTCAGAGCCAGGTGAAAGGCACGGTTGAGTTGCCGGGTCGACATCGGGTTGACCGGGTTTTGTCCCGGAAACAACCAGCCGCCCGGCAACATATAGTGTTGTGATTGTGCCTGTCGCCACCAGGCGCGCAAGCGCTCCAGTAGCACCGGCGAGAGCATGGCATAGCGATCCTTTTTACCCTTGCCTTGTTCGATGCGAAGGACCATGCGTTCACTGTCGATGTCGTTGACCTTCAGGTGTACGACCTCACTGGCACGTAGGCCCGCGCCATAGGCCACAGACAGGGCCGTCTGGTACTTGAGGCCTCCGGCACAGTGGATCAACCGAGCGACCTCTTCGGCACTCAGGATTACGGGCAACTTGCGGGGTTCGTACACGTGACTCATCTTGCTGAGTGCATCAGGGCGGGAAAGCGTTACTTCAAAGAAAAAACGCAGGCCGGTGATGGTCGCGTTCAGGCTGGTGCTTGACGTACCGTTCTCAACCAGGTGCAGTTGATAGCGCCGCAGATCCTCCGCCGTTGCGGAATCAGGGGGTCGGCCAAAAAAGCGGGTGAAGTTCTTGACTACCCGAATATAGCCAACCTGGGTCTTCGACGAGAGTTTGCGCATGGTCATGTCGTCAATCATACGCTGGCGTAATGGGCTGATAGTTTTGGTAGGATTAGTCATGGATCTGCTCCTGTGTTGTGGTTACGGTGTGGCAACCACAACTTCAACACAGGACAGACCCATACTGCTACTTGCTTAACAAAGACGACCGCCTAACCGGATACCGCTGAACCAAATGCCGGTTACCGCGAGAGCGGTT
>JAAEUE010000013.1 GCA_024227565.1 Alphaproteobacteria bacterium | reverse complement strand
CTGGTGGTGAAGGGTGGATTTGAACCACCGACCTACGGGTTATGAGTCCGTCGCTCTAACCAACTGAGCTACATCACCGAATTTGGGTCGCAGATTGTCCGGATGCGACTGCCTACTGTCAAGGATTAGGGTCGCGGCCCAGGGCCGCTCCTACAGGTCGGCCACAGGGCGAACTCCTACACGTTGAAGCGGAAGTGCATGATATCGCCTTCCTGGACGATGTAGTCCTTGCCCTCCAGGCGCAGGCGGCCCGCTTCTTTGGCGCCTTGCTCACCGTTTCCAGCGACAAAATCATCATAAGCCATTGTTTCAGCCCGGATAAAGCCTTTCTCAAAATCGGTATGAATCTCGCCTGCCGCTTGCGGTGCGGTTGCGCCCACTTTGGTCGTCCAGGCACGGACTTCCTTTGGTCCCGCCGTGAAGTAGGTCTGCAATCCCAGCAACGCATAGCCGTGGCGAACTACACGATTCAGTCCTGGCTCGTCGAATCCAAGGTCTGAAAGGAACACCTCCTTATCCTCATCATCGAGCAACGCGATTTCAGCCTCAATGGCCGCGCAGATGGCGACAACCTCGGCGCCCTCTTCGCTCGAGTACTGCCGCACAGCATCAAGATGCGGGTTGTTCTCAAAACCATCTTCATCAACATTGGCCACATACATGACAGGTTTGTTCGTGATCAGGTGTACGCCTCGCAGTATGTCCTTTTGCAGGTCGGTCTTTTCCATTGAGCGGACCGGCAGTCCTTCGTCAAGATGCGCCTTGATGCCGGCCAAGGCGTCGCGGTGCGCGATGGCATCTTTCTGGCCGGTCTTGGCCGTACGCGAGGCTTTGTCCAGTTGCTTCTCAACGGACTCGAGAT
>JAAEUE010000012.1 GCA_024227565.1 Alphaproteobacteria bacterium | reverse complement strand
GAAACCGGTCAACTGTGTGCTTTACGGTGGTGTCCACATCACCACCCCACAAAATGTAGGCCAGAACAGCCAGGCCCAACGGCCACCATACTATGAAACCCAAAACCAGCGCGGCAACAGCCAGCGGGGTCCAGCGTCTTCCGGAACTTTTCATCAAGTCCTCCCAATTGCTCGTGTGATCTTGATGTAGTTAATCTTTGGACGGATTCAAGATTTCGGCAAAAAATCCGAGGTAACCGGGGCTTTACATAGAGCGCCTCATGCCACCAGCGCGAAACTCCACCCGGCCAGCATGGCGCTGATCACAGCCAGCACCACATAGACCAAGAACACCGGCGTGCGCACCAGAGCAAGCACCGGGAGCGCCGCCCAGGCGCTGATGATGCCGCCTGCAATGAGGAATGCCATTGCGGGTCCTGAGCCCATGCCGCCGTCCATCAGGGCGCGCACGAGGGGCAAGGCCGCATAGCCGTCCAGATAGATCGGCGCGCCAACCAGCGCGGCCAGCGGAACAGCAAATGCGTTGCCGTCCCCCAGGTAAGCACTGAGCACGTCGGCAGACAAAAGGTCTTGCAGGAAGTACTCGGCAACAAAAGCGCCGGAGAGCCAGATCACCATCAGCCGCGCCGAGGTGAGCGCGGTTTTCGCAAACGCGACCCGGCGTTCGGGCTCACGCCAGAATGTCCAGCACAAGCTCTCCGACACGCAAGCCTCGCAAGCCGTTGCGGAAAGCTTTTGAGCCACCCCGGCCCGAGCGGGATTTTTCAACCCTCCGCGCCGGGTCAATACGAGCACGCTCAGGCCGCCGAACAGGCCCGCCCCAAATGCAGCCGCCGTTTTGCCGATGGCGAACGTCACCCCCAACGTGCCGGCAGTGATCGCCAGCATGCCAGGGTCCGTGACCGGTGAGGAGAGCCAGAACGCCATAATGGGTGCCAGCGGAACCCCGCCGGCCAGCAACCCGGCCACCAGCGGCAACACGGTCATGCCGCACACCGGCGTGAGGGCGCCAATGAGCGAGGCAACCGTCATCATGCGCACCTCGCGGCCCGTAAACGCAGCACTGATCAGCGCCATGGAGCCGCTCGCCGTGATCCCGGCGGTCAACACAATGCCGACGATGATCATTGGCGCCACATAGGCAAGATTGCGCGCCGCGAAAGTGGCTGCAGCCAAGGCCGTGTCCGGCCGCGCAAACGAATATCCCACACCCAAAACGGCCACCAGCCAGGGCACGGCGGCCTTGGCGCGTGTCTTGAGAGTGGGCCCGGCAGATTCAAAATCGTCTGTGGTCAGAATGCTCATGGCATCAATTTGAAGTTGGGCCTGGCATAAATCAAACGAATATATATTATGATTACCATGAACAAAATCGAACGTTCCCTGCCCAAGCTTGAAAGCGATGTGTTGCGCTCCTTCATCACGGTTGCGGCCCATGGCAACATCACCCGGGCAGCGGAAGACCTGTTCCGCACCCAATCGGCCATAAGCGTGCAGATCAAGCGGCTGGAAGCAGAAGTAGGCACGCCCTTGTTCGTGCGTCAGGCAAGAGGCATGGTTCTGACGCCCGCCGGTGAGCGCCTTCTGGTGCCCGCCCGCCGCATCATTGCCATGCTCGATGAGGCTGCAGCCGACATGGCGGACGATCCCATTACCGGTCATGTCACGGTGGGCATCCCGGACGATTATGGTTCTGAGTTGCTCGCCACGATCCTGGCCGACTTTGCCAACCGCCATCCTGCCATCGACGTCACCATCACCTGCGGCTTCAGCGTGGGGTTTGAGGACGCAGTGAAACGCGGCAAGCTCGACATCGCCGTTTATGCCGGCCCGCAAAGCGAGGCGAACGGCGAAGTGCTGCGCACCGAACAGACCGTGTGGGCGGGCAGCCCCACGCTCGCCCTGCCTGACAGCGCGCCCCTGCCGGTTGCCCTGTTCGACCGCTCGTGCTGGTGGCGCGATGCTGCGCTGGGCGCCTTGGAGGCGGCGAACATCGCCTACCGCGCGGCCTATTCCAGCGAAAGCGTTGCCGGGGTCAAGGCGGCGCTAAAGGCGGGCCTGGCCGTGGGCATTCTGGCGCGCAGCACGGTTGAGCCGGGATTGCGCATTCTGGGCCCGGCCGACGGCCTGCCGCCGCTTCCCGCCTCAAACCTCATGCTCATCTCCAAAAAGGGTGCGGCCAGCCCTGCCATGCTGGCCATGGCCGATGCCATCCGGCGCGGATTTGCCGCCTACGTGGCACCGGCGGGCCCATGAGCGAGGGGGCGCCTGCAGCAAAGTTGGGCCGGGGCCCGGCCTCGGGTTTCCTGTTGATCATGGGCACCTGCTGGGGCTTGCAGTTCGCCATGCTGAAGCTGGCGGCCGGCGGCGGCTATTCGGAGTTGGCGGTTCTGGTTCTCGCCATGGCGCTTCTCTCGGTGGTGTTCCTGTCGGTGCTGGTGGTGCGCCGGCATCTCTTCCGCCTCACGGCTGAGCGGATTGGCTTTCTGCTGGTCACCAGCACGCTGGGCTATCTTGCCCCATTGTGGGCAGCGCTTTATGCGGCCTCTCATTTGCCGGCGGGCATCCTCACGATGATGGCTTCGCTCACCCCGGTGGCCACGGTGGCGCTTGCGCTTTCCCTGCGCACGGAGGTTGTCTCGCCCCGGCGCATCGTCGCGGTTTGCCTGGGCGCCGGCGCGGTTTGTCTTGTGCTTTGGCCAGAATTGGAATTGCCGGACTTCGGCAAGCTGCACTGGCTCTTGGTCGCTCTGGTGATGCCGCTGTGTTACGGCGTTGAATCCATCTACATCGCCCGCTTCTGGCCCTCGGGCATGACGCCCTTGCAGGCGGTCACCGGGGAAACGGTGATGGCCCTGGCGTTGGTGGTGCCCATCTTCCTGGTGGCGGGCGCGCCCCTGCCCTGGCCGCAATGGGGCGCGGCCGAGTTGGCGATTGGCCTGTTCGTGGCGGCCGGCGTTGTGGAGAGCCTGCTCTATTTCTACCTGATCCAGCGCACCGGCGGCGTGTTCGTCACTTTTGGCGGCTTCTTCTCGCTGTTTGCCGGCATCTGCTGGGGCATGGTGCTCTTCGGCGAGAGCCACGGGGTGATGGTGTGGGTTGCGGTGGGGGTGCTGTGCGTGTCGCTGCTGCTGGCGTGCTGGGAGCGGGTGGAGGAGACTGAGGGGTGAGGGTGTGGGGTGAGGGTGTGGGGTGAGTTGGGGGCGGATGCCCTGGCCACCTATTTCAAAAAACGCGCTTCCACCAGGCCGCGATACCGGGTCGAGGCAAGATCCATGAACTTGTTGTTCAGGGGGATCAGCGATTGCTTGAAAATCTTGAGCAGGACTTTGCGCGCTTCTGCCGGATCGAAATCAACCTCGTTGCTCTTGTTGGTGATCTCGAAGATCTCGTGGCGAATGGTTTGCCATTCGTCAAACAGGCTCTCGATCGCCGACTTGGCGCGCCCGCGAAAGACCCGCGCCACAGCCTTGGGGTCGGTCAACCCATGTTGGGCAGCATCGCTTTCGATGATTTCCAATTGCGTCTTCACATCCAGAACCATGTCGATCAATTCAACCTCTTCGGCCATCTTGTCCAACTTCTTGATAAAGGGCTCCAGAATTTCAAAGCGGAAGCGCGAGCCGAATATCAATGTGGCCAAAATGATCCCGTGCTCTTCGTGAGCGAGGAAATCCAGTGTGCTTTGCACCGAGAAAATGATGTGAATTTTGCGCCGGCCGCTGAGATAATATTTCTGGCGCGTGACGATGGGGCGGTAAAAATTGTTGGTGAATTCCGAATACATCAAGAACCGAATGGGTCTAGGTTCGATGCCGTTCAGTGCGTCAATTATGGCCTCCTCCAGCTGCAGAAACCAGGGCGGCAGGATGCCCTCGTTCAGCCGGGTAAAGGTGTTCTTGAACTCATGCCACCTTATTTCCATGTTTTCCGGGCGCCGGATTCCAAAAAGCCGCTCAGCAATGGGACCGAACTTTACCTTGCCGTCCCTGACCACCTCTGCGGAGGTGGCATCATCGCAGATCGGACGGACAACCAACTCCATCCGCGGCGGATAATAGTTTTCATCGCGGATCGCGTCCGATCGGTTGTTGTTGAAGGCTTCGGCCACATTATCGCAAGCGGCCAGCAGCTGATCCTGGCTGCGCGCAAGGTCGGTCTTGATCGGATTGGCTGCAGGCCACTGGCACAGTTCGGTGAGAAAACTATACAGCCTGGAATTTTTATAAAATTCGGTTTTCTTCAGTCTCGTCGCATCCTCATCATCCACAAGATCGGCAACGAACAGATCCACTTTATGGCTTTGATATTGGCTGAGCGGAGAGGGCCGGTCCTCGGTATCATGCAGACAGCACAAACGGCGATCGTGCTCATCCGTCCTATTTTTCGACGCTTCGAACGTGGTGGCTTCATGAATTGGCCAATCCCAGTTCTTGCGCGGATCCGTGTAGATCAGCGCGAACCAGTCTGCGTCTTCGATTTCCTCACCAAGCTGGCGCTTCCAATCATCGCCGGCCCTGAGCGCATCGAAAGCGGCGAAGACCACGATTCGTTCACTGAGCGCATGTAGCTCGCGCTTGAGAACCTCGGCGATTTTGACGTCTTCGGTGAGATAACTCAGGAATACCTTGACCTGTTCGCCGTGTTGGGGCGTCTCCGGCGGAGCGGTTGCGGCGTTGTCTTGAGACGGTGTTGCCAGGGGCGACACAGGCGGCTTGTGCGCTTCGGCAACCGGGTGAAGCAGAGTGTCTTCAAGTTCAACAAGAACCTTGATGTCGTTCACCAGGTCTTCAAATTCCAGCTCCAGGCGGCGCCGGTGGCCTTCGGAGATCTCCTGAACAGCGGGACCGACTCTTTCGGCCCAATGGCGCCATTTTCTTTGACGTTCGGCGGGCCTGGGAGTCCGCAAGATGGCGCGTCCCTGTTTGATGAGATCCTGGATTTGTTTGCGGGGGGACATGGTTACAGGCTTCCGCCTTCTGGGATGGGTTGTCCCTTGCCGACCAGGTAGTCGGTGCAGATCGAACCCGGCTTGAGGAAATTCGTCAAGATGGGATGCAGAAAAAACATGCAAGAATCCGGCAAGAACCGCCCCTCCGGCTCAACCAACCCTTGTCCGGGGGGATTGAAGTGTTGGCAATATTCATCGGAATTGGACCGCTGTTCTGCATAGCCGATCAGCCCAATATCGATGAGCGTTTCGAAAGGCCGGGTCAAATCCGATGGTTCCTCTTTGATCTTTGGATCATCGAACTCGTCCACATACGCCGCCGTGATCCGCTCAATATCAATCAGATCGAGGACATTCGAGGTGACGTGTTTCTTGATAAAATGACTGACATCAAATCGCGGGTCCAAAAGCGGTCTGATTTCAGCCAAATACTGCTTGGCCACATCGATGCTGGCATTCTTGACGGAGGTTTTCACCACTTCGTCCGTGAAACCGTCCGGGCACCGCTGGTCGAGCAGGACGGTGCCCATGTGAACCAAATCGCGAGGCCGGTGCAGAGTGTGGCGGGCGGTATAGTCGCGCACGTGCTCCTTCACGCCTATGACCCGGTTTTCAATCATCTCTGCGGCGCCAAAAAATGCCTTCCACGGGTTTTTCGACCTCTGTTTGGGTTCGGCAAGCAGATCGTCATCCAGATCCTTCACACGGGCCTCGAAGATCTGGGCAAGTTCCTCCGACGAGTATCGCAGGAACGAAACATAGTCATAATATTGTAAGCGCATTTCATCGGCGAACTGCTGATATACATCCTGGCGAATGGTCGTAAAAACATGAATATGGCGGTGCGCCAGACCAATTTCACGCACGGCGCGAAATTGACCATACATGCTGTTGAACCAAAGCTCAGGCTGTTTCTCGTAATAGTCGTCCAGATTGTCCAGAAACACGAAAATGGACGGTCGTGCCAACTGCAACAACTCCTCAAGCTCTTGAACTTCCTCGCGCACCTTGGAAAGATATTGATGGCGGCCCGCGTCAAGCTTATTGCAGATTTCAACGAAGTAATAATACGGCCCCTTCGCAGGGCCGAGTGATATCTTCAAATACTTCTCAGCCAACGATTGAGAGAGCGCGATTTGCGTCTTCTCGTACTCGCGCATGTAACCTTCTGTGTTCTCGCTGGAATGGCCGTCGATCCGCTTGAGGATATCATTGTAGATATGATGAAAAACCGAGCGGTAGATGCTGTGTTTCCAAACCGACGCCCATGCCAGGTTGACCTCGGCGTCGTCGCTTACCGAGCGATGGAACTGTTTGCCAACATGCTGCGCACTGGTCAAACGGTCTACAGGACTGCTGGTGTCCGAGGGGATGCAAATAGCGTCGCCCTCGGCCCTCTGATCGATGGCCTTTTTGAGCAACAATAACGACTTTCCGCTTCCTTTCGGACCAACTAGATAACGCTTGTTGTTTGTCGACAGAAACGTGTTTATGCCTCGATTGACAACAATGGAGGCAAGCGTCGACTCGGCCGCCAAAGCGGCGTCTTCGTGACCAAAATCTCTGTTCATGTTCGTGCCCATAGGCTTTCACCCTATTGTTCGACTGTTCGCCCTTCAACGAGGACAAGACGTTGCCGGTCGCAGAGATATTTCTGTGCAAATCGCCCGATAATGCCAATTTGGCCCGGCTTGTGCAGCAACTGCAAAGCAAACCAGCTTATGTGAGAAACCTTAGATGTTGCAGATGGAAGAGTCTGTGATGCAGGTCACTATGCCATGCGCTTGCAACAACCAGCCCTATTTTTGTGGTTTCTGGCCAACCAGTTCGCCCATGTTCAAGGGTAACGATAAGCATCGAGAGAAATTTTCATCAGCAGTGCTGAACTCCGTTCTGTCGAGTTCAGCAGCGTCACATAAGACTTTGACCATGTCCCGAATTGCCCCAGAGCCGTCACCCGCCCAGATCGAACTGCAGTCCCGCCAAGCCACTGGAATCAACTGTTTGGTGGCTCACGCACTGCGATTTGCCACTAAATAGTTTATATTTATTTTCCTGGCGTTCATCTTCAACGGCGGATTTCTGCCAAAATTCGCGATTCTGCGAAACGAACCCAAATTCGCGTAACACCCTGATTTAAAGGTTAAACCAGCGCTATATGGCCTTATTGGTTGAGATTTCTTGTTCATGTTTGCGCACGAAGGGCACGAGCGCCAGGCCGGCCAGGGTAAACAGCGCCACCATCGCCCAAGCCTCGTTGATCGCCATGGTCAGCCCCGCCGCCTCAACCGAGGGGCGGATGGTCTCCAGCATCTGTTCGGGCGGCACGAAGCCCGGTGGCGGGATGTCGTAGATCGTGAGGTTGGCGAACGCCAGCGCGTCCGGATCCCCCTCCAAAAGCTTGATGCCAATGGCCTTGCCGAGCACCGGCGCGCGCTGCCACATCACCGTGTCGATCAGGGCGATGCCGATGGCCCCGCCCAGGTTGCGCATCAAGTTGAACAGGGCGCTGCCGTCCGGCACCTTGTGTTCGGCCAGCATGCCCAGCGCAATCCGCGTGGGCGGCAGAAGGCAGAACATAATCGCCACACCGCGCACAACCTGCGGCCAGAACATTTCGTCAAAATCGGTCGTTGCCGTCTGGTCATAGCTCCAGCCAAGACCAATCGCAAAGCACAGGAAGCCGCCGGCGGTGAGCAGTCTGGCATCAATGCGCTGCTCAAGCTGCACGGCAATCGGGGCGGAGAGGAGCTGGGCCACGCCGGTCACCAGCATGATCAGGCCAATGTCGAGCGGACCATGCTCGCGCACCAGGCCTAAGAACACCGGCATCATGTAAACCGAGCCGAACAGGCCCATGCCGAAGAGGAAGCTCAAGGCACAGGCAATGGCGAAGTTCCGGTCTTTGAACAGGCGCAGATCCACGATGGGTTCGCCATGGCGCAACGAGCGGGCGACAAATCCGGCACTCATGATCACAACGGTTCCCAGCAGCGCCAGGATGAGGAGAGAGGCCCAGCCCCGCTCGGGCGCTTCCTTCAGCGCGATCTCCAGAGAGGCCAGGCCAATGGCAAGGGCGCCCAGACCCAGCCAGTCCAGACGGCGCAACAGGCCGCGTTCGCGGGCGCCCTCAGCCACAAACCAAGCACCGGCCGACACCGCCAAAATGCCCGGCAACACGTTGATCAGGAACAGCCAGGGCCAGCTGTAAGTCTGGGTGATGTAGCCGCCCACGGTCGGCCCCACGGTAGGCGCCAGAACAGCCAACACGCCTCCAATTGTGGTGGCCAGGCCTTGCCGGTGCACCGGGAACATCAAGAACACAGCCGAGAACACCAGAGGGATAAGGCAGCCGCCCGCAAGTCCCTGGACAATGCGGAAGCCGATCAGGGTTGCAAAGTCTGGGCTGTAGGCACAACCGATGGACGCCAGGGTGAATAAGCTGAGCGCTGCCAGGAACAGGTTGCGCAACGACAGCGCCCGCGACGCGAAGCCGGTGAGCGGAATGGCGATCACCTCGGCAATCAGATAGGCGGTCTGAATCCAGCTCATCTGATCGGCTTCGATCTTCAAGGCATCGCGGATGGCCGGCAGCGATGTGGCGACAATCTGAATGTCGAGAATGGCCATGAACATGCCCACACACATGGCTGAGAACCCGGCCCAAACGCGCCAGGTCAGCTCAGGTGTGTGGGTGGTGCTATGGCTTGTGGTCATCTTCCCTTGTGGAAGCTTCTGCGGAGGCCCGTTCCAACGCTTCATTCTCTGCCCGAATTCGAATGAACAATACAGCCGCATTAAGCAAGGAGAAGATGATGGCAAACAGCCAAAGCCCGAACGTTAACGGCAAGACCGCGATCTCCCCGATGACGACTGCATAATTGGGATGGTTGAGGAATTTGAACGGGCCGGAGGTGATCCGTTCGGCACCAGGCAGTACCACGATCTTCGTGGTCCAGCGTTCCCCCAAGGTGGCGAGCACCCAAAGCCGCAACAGCTGGAGCACAACGAACACAGCCAGCCAGAAAAGATTGACCGGCGCATCCCAGGCAAACCACCAGAGGCCGAGCAGCCAGGCCGCGTGCAAGAGAACAATCAGCAGATAGTGGCCCGGCGCCTCTTCGCGCGCGCCTTTTTTCATGAGTCGGCGCATATTGCGCTGGGCCCACACAAGTTCTCCCAAGCGCTGAAACGTCACCAGCGCCAAGACCATCGTTGCAAATGTGATCATGCAGCTCTCAGTGAAACACACGATGAAGTGAAACCAGGCCCCAGCGCTGAGATGAGTGTGCGCTTGGGCAATCCTTTCTTCATCAGCCGTTCCAATACGAAGAACACGGTGGGGGCCGACATGTTGCCAAAGTCGCGCAGCACGTCACGCTCAACGTTCAAGGTGCCCTGCCCCAACTCCATTGCCGATTCGATGGCCGCGACCACCTTCTGGCCCCCCGGATGGAAGGCAAAACGCCCTACATCGTCACGGTTCATGCCGAGCTCGCCCAACATACTGTCAACTGCTGGTGCCAAATGCTCCCGGGCGAATGGTGGGATCGCGCGGTCGAAGATCACACCCAAACCTGCCTGGTCCACCGACCAGCCCATAATGTTGAGCGTATCGGGCCAGGTATATTCCTGGCCGCCTTCAACGATGATCTCGCCCTTGCCATCAGCGTTCACGATAGCCGCTGCGGCTCCGTCACCAAACAGAGCGGTGGCAACGACGTTTGCCTTGGTCAGCACGTCAAAGCGGAACGACAAGGAACACAGCTCTACGATCACAATCAGCACATTGGTTCCCGGCTCCGCTTGGGCAAGCCGCGTCGCCAACGCAAGACCGGATGTGCCTCCGGCACAGCCCAAGCCAAACACCGGCACCCGTTTCACATCACGGCGAAAGCCCATTTCATTCAGCGCCCTGGCTTCCAGGCCCGGGGTTGCAATGCCGGTTGAGCTGATCGTGACAATTGTGTCGATGTCAGCGGGCATGAGGTTGGACTGATCCAGGACCAACTGTGCTGCCTCAATGAACAGCAGCGTTGCGCTGTCCAGATAAGCTTCACCGCGTTCTGGCCAGTTCTTTGGCTCAAGATACCACTCAATAGGCTGAGCCATCTGGCGCTTGTGAATGCCGGCAGTCCGGAACACGGACTTTAGGCGATTGAACTCAGAATATCGTGATTCAAAAACTCGCGTGGCCACCTCAGCAGCGTCGCTTTGTAGTATAGTGTTTCCCGGAACGGCCGTGGCCAACGCCTTGAGGGAAACCGCTTTCGATGCCGCCATTTAATACCCCTGAATGCCCACCAAGAATCACCATAGAGGAGATTCTCAGAAAGAGATAACGGCTTCTCTTCACTTCCACTATCGATTTCGTCATGTGGGCCCAGGAATATGGGACAATTCAAGACATTTTAGTGAGTAGCCAGTTTGGGAATTCAGAATCCGGCATCCACGATGTGACCCGTTTCTCCACCCTAAACCAGAGCGCAGCACCCGCGCCTGCGAATCCGGCCATACCAGCATAAATCCATTGCGGCGCTTGCACCTGGTAGCACAGCGCCAGAATCATCATGATTCCAGCAACCGCAACGGGTTTTTCCGAAGATTTTACCATTGTCACACTCCATATTGAACATCGTTCATATATGATATAACCTTTTATTGAACAATGTTCAATAGAAAATATGAAACCTCAGAACCACTCCACCACCGCTTAAACAACATTCAGAATCGAGACAAAGAATGCTCTATAATAGAGAGACACTGGAGACCGCACCCGCATGCCAAAAAAGATAATGGAAAGCCGCGAGGAGCTGCGCACTGCGATGATTGATGCCGCAGAGCGCATTATCACCGATCAGGGGGTTGAGGCTCTCACAGCGCGCCGGCTTGCCGCTGATCTCAATATTGCGGTGGGAACCACCTACAATGTGTTTCGCCAGATGGACGATCTCATCGGCGAGGTGAACGCGCGAACCATAGCCAAGATCACCGGCATCATCACCAGTGTGGATAATTCAGCGCGCAAAAGTGACGAACTGTTGATGGCCTATGCGGACGCCTATATTGGCTTTGTCACAACGAATGAGAACACCTGGGCAGCGCTGTTTGTTGGGGAAGTCGACCCGGAAAGCGAATCCCACAAGCGCAATCTCGCGCAAACTTTGCACTTGTTCAGCTACATCGAAGAGGCTTTGCGCGCCGTATCTCCTGAAACTAACGATAGTGAAATTCAAGCCTCCGCACGGGCTCTTTGGGCCGCGGTGCATGGCATGTTGTCTCTGGTGGCCCATGGCCGGCACAGAATTTTGGGCCTGGGCAACATTCGCGACACCATAAATGTCCTGATCACCAATCATGTGGCGGGCATGAAGGCAAAACGCTAAGATGGGCAGACACGTTCAAGCGGCACAATCAGAATGAAACAATATCTCGATCTCATGCGCCACGTGCGCAACACCGGCGCTCAAAAAGGCGATCGCACGGGCACAGGCACACTTTCGGTTTTCGGCCACCAGATGCGCTTTGACCTGGCACAAGGCTTCCCATTGGTCACCACCAAGCGCCTGCATTTGAAGTCAATCATCTACGAGCTGCTCTGGTTTCTGAAGGGCGATACCAACATCACCTATCTGAAAGACAACGGCGTGAGGATTTGGGATGAGTGGGCCGATGTGAACGGTAATCTTGGGCCCGTCTACGGGCATCAATGGCGCTCTTGGCCGACACCGGACGGACGGCAAATCGATCAGATTGCAACGGTGGTTGAAAGCTTGAAAAACGCGCCCAACTCGCGCCGCCACATTGTGTGTGCCTGGAACGTGGCGGATGTTGACGACATGGCCCTGCCGCCGTGCCATTGCCTCTTTCAGTTTTATGTGGCCGACGGCAGGCTCTCCTGTCAGCTCTACCAGCGGTCGGCAGACATCTTCCTGGGCGTGCCCTTCAACATCGCGTCCTATGCGCTCCTGACCCACATGATGGCCCATATCACAGGTTTGCGGCCTGGGGAGTTCATCCACACGTTTGGTGATGCCCACCTTTATCTCAATCACCTGGACCAGACCGACGAACAGCTCACCCGCGAGCCCTGCCCTTTGCCCAGGCTGGTGATCAAACGGGATGTGCAGGAGATCGATGGCTTTGAATTCGATGACTTTGAAATCGTAGGCTACGAGAACCACCCTCACATTGCCGCCCCGGTTGCCGTATAGTGCTTCGGCAATGAAATATTGGCTGGTTAAGCAGATAGGCAAGACGAAAGCAAAGCACTTTTGCACCCAAGGGCCCGGCGCAACATTGGCTGAGTTGGAAGAGGCACAGGCACAATGACCGTTGCAATAGTTCAGGTGGTGGCGGTGTCCCTAAATGGCGTCATTGGTGCCAACGGCGACATGCCGTGGAGCCTACCTTCGGATCTGAAACGTTTCAAACAGATCACCATGGGCAAACCCATCATAATGGGCCGCAAGACCTTCGATTCCATCGGCAGACCGCTCCCGGGCCGGGCCAACATCGTTATCAGCCGCTCAGCCGCCTATCAAGCCGACGGTGTGCACGTGGTGTCTTCCATTGACGAAGCGCTGGAGCTTGGCGTTCGGCTGGCAAAGGACACAGGCGCTGAAGAGGTCTGTGTGATTGGCGGCGGCGAGATCTATCTGCAAACCCTGGATCGGACCACGCGTATCTATATGACCCGTGTTATGGCGGAAATGGCGGGCGACACCGTTTACCCCGAGCTCCCATCTGATGAATGGGAAGAAGTGGCCCGCGAGCATCACCAGGAAGGCCCCAAAGACACCGCGAACTTTGACATCGTGACCCTTGAAAGGGTTTGATTTATCACGCACATGAACAGCACAAGCGGTTGCCCAGTGCCGCGCCATGTTCTATCTGCCCCGGAGAACGAACTGAATGACACCGCCTAGCTCTGTTCATGCATCTGTTTTGGATGAAATCGGCGACACGCCGATGCACGAGATCACCAAGCTGGACACAGGCAAGTGCCGGCTCTTTGTGAAGCTTGAAAACCAGAACCCGGGCGGCTCGATCAAAGACCGTATCGGCAAGGCGATGATTGAGGCGGCTGAAGCGGATGGCTCCCTAAAACCCGGTGGCACCATCATCGAGGCAACCGCGGGCAACACCGGCCTGGGCTTAGCCCTCACCGCGGCTCAAAAGGGCTACGGCCTGGTGATCATCGTGCCGGACAAGATGGCCCAGGAAAAAATCTTTCACCTTCGGGCCATGGGGGCCGAAGTGATTACAACCCGGTCCGACGTGGGCAAGGGCCATCCGGACTATTACCAGGACATGGCCGAACGCCTGGCCGCCGAGCACGGCTACTACTACGTCAACCAGTTCGGCAATCCGGCCAACCCCAAAGCCCATTACGACACCACAGGCCCGGAGATCTTGGCACAATGCAAGGCGGCCGGCACCCTGCCCCACGCCGTGGTGTGCGGCGTCGGCTCAGGCGGCACCATCACTGGATTGTCCCAGTACTTTGCAGACAACTGCCCGGAAACCGAAATGGTCCTGGCGGATCCTGAGGGTTCAATCCTCACCCATTATGTGGAGACTGGAGAGGTTTCCACCGACGTCGGCTCATGGATGGTCGAAGGGATCGGCGAAGACTTCCTGCCGCCAATCATGGATGTTTCCCGGGTCAAATTCGCCTACACCATCACCGATGGCGAGGCCTTTGATACCGCCCGCCTGCTGCTGGAGAAAGAAGGCATCCTCGCCGGCTCCTCCTCCGGAACGTTGATTGCTGCTGCCCTGAAACACGCCCGGGCTCAGACCGAGGCGAAGACTGTGGTCTCCTTCGTGTGTGACAGCGGCAACAAGTACCTGTCCAAAATGTTCAACGACTATTGGATGGTCGACAATGGCTTCATGGACAGCCCGATGACCGGCGACTTGCGCGATCTGGTGTCTCGCAAACATGCCGAGCGCCAAACCGTTGCGATCAAGCCAAGCACCACGCTTGAACAGGCCTACCGGTCCATGAAGCTCTACGACATATCGCAAATTCCCGTGCTGGATGACGACAAGCTGGTGGGCCTGCTGGATGAGGAAGACCTGTTGTTGCACGTTTACGACACGGGCGGATTTGAAGGGCTCGCATCTGAGATCATGTCCACCGATCTGCGCACGGTCAGCGCCGATGAGGACCTCGCCCGCGTCCTGCTCCTGCTCACCCGCGGCTTGGTGGTGCCGGTCATTCACAATGGCAAGTTCCAAGGCCTGATCACAAAGATCGACGTCCTCAACCACATGAGGCTGGCGGCAGGATAAACCATGCCAACAACCATCATTCCAGGCAGCAAGGCGGTTGAGAATCTGAAAGCCAACGAGCTTTCCGCATGGCCCTCCCGGCTTGATCCTGAGAACCGGATCGAACCCTTATGCAAGCCGGGCTTCTCACCGAACTTCCATTTGGAATCGGGCGAGAAGATCTTCACCATCGGCTCGTGCTTTGCCCGCAACATCGAAAAGGCCTTGGCTTCGCGCGGCTTCGATGTGGTGACCCGGCGGATCCTCAGCGCCGGCCACACATTGTTCAGGCACCGCGCCAACATTCTTAACAATTACGGCGTGCCCTCAATTCTCAACGAATTGACCTGGGCGCTGGATGAGGACCGTCCGTTTGACGCGGAGGCGAACCTGTTCGAGCTCTATCCTGATCGCTTCGTCGACATCCACTTGCCGGCCGCCATCCGGCCGGCCTCGCGCGATGAGGTGCTTGAGCGCCGCAAGGTGATCACCGACATCACCGGCGAGGTCAAAAACTGCCGCGTTGTGGTGATGACCCTGGGGCTGACGGAAGTTTGGTTCGACCGCCAATCTGGCCTCTACCTGAACTATTCCCCGCGCCGGGCCCTGGTGGCCAAGCATCCGGACCGTTTTGAACTGCACGTGCTAAGCTACGCGGACACCCTCACTTATCTGCGCCAGATCGTGGCCGTGCTGAAACAAAAGTGCGGCAGCGCTCAACGCCTCCTTCTCACCGTTTCGCCGGTGCCGTTGACCGCCACCTATACCGGCCGGGACGTGCTGGTCGCCAACGGATTGTCAAAAGCCGTCCTGCGCACGGCAGCCGATGAGATCATCGCGGAGAACGATCATATCGACTATTTCCCAAGCTATGAGAGCGTCACACTGAGCACGCGCGACGCGGCTTGGGAAGAAGACCAGCGCCATGTGGAACAGGCCGCCATCGATCTCAACATCGGGCGCATGATTGACGGCTATGTCAGCCGAGACTCAAAAGGCAGCGCCGATCTCGACACCCAGATCACCAAGGCCCGCGCCGCGCTTGCTGATGGCGGACGCAAGAAAGCCATTCGCCTTCTGGAACCGTTCGCTGATCAGTTGGACACCTCCGCTGAATTGGCCGCCCTGTTTGCTGAAACCTGCCTGGCCCTCGGCCGCTCAGAGGATGCGCAGCGGGCAATCGCCTCCATTCCGAAAGACTGGGGTGGCTGGCAACGCGGCGTTCTGGAAGCGCGGGTGATGACCGCGAACGGAGAGGCTGAACAGTCAGTTGCCCTTCTCACAACCTTGAGCGAGGCCGAGCCGCAACGGACCAGCATCTGGCAGGCGTTGGCCGAAGCCCAGGTTGCTTTGAGTAATTGGCCCGATGCCCTGTTCGCCGCCAAGCGTTGGAGCAACTTGGCGCCCACGGCAGGAGAGCCTTACCGTTTGATCGCCGACATCCACAGGGCCACAGACAATCTGGACCAGGCCGATGCGGCCTACCGCGCCGCCATGGAGGCTGAATACGGTGGCCAGGAGTTCCTGATGGACTATGCCGAATTCCTCCTTGAGCAGAAGCGCTTTGACGAGGCCCGCACCTGCCTCAAATCAACCATTCCCGAAACCCGCTGGCAGCAGGAACGCTTGCAAAACTTGTTGTTATTTGCAGGCTGAACCGGCTTTGACTAGAACCCTCGTCAACGCTCCTGTTTCCCCCATGCCCGTCAACAAAGGCTAATCAACACAATGACCGAAAAGAACCGTCAGGGCTTTGCCACCCGCGCCATCCATGCCGGCCAACGGCCCGATCCCGTGACCGGTGCAATCATGACGCCGATCTATGCCTCCTCAACCTATGTTCAGGAGAGCCCGGGCGAGCATAAGGGATATGAGTATTCGCGCACCGGAAACCCGACCCGCAATGCGCTGGAACAATGCGTAGCGGATCTGGAGAACGGCATTGCGGGGTTCGGCGCCGCGTCGGGCATGGCAGCCACGGGCGCTATCTTGGAGCTTCTGGATTCCGGCTCGCATGTTGTGGCCGGAGATGACCTTTACGGCGGCACCTACCGGATCTTTGAGAATGTGCGCCGCCGCACCGCCGGCCACAGCTTTGCGTTTGTGGACTATTCAGACCTGAGCCAAGTGGAATCGGCCATCGGGCCCGACACCAAGATGCTGTGGGTGGAAACCCCCACCAACCCGCTTTTGAAGGTGGTTGACCTGGAGGGCGTGGCCGCGCTTGGGCGCAAGCATGGCCTGATCACCGTTGCCGACAATACCTTCGCCTCGCCCTACTGCCAGCGGCCGCTGGACCATGGCATCGACATCGTCGTGCACTCGGCCACCAAATACCTCAACGGTCATTCCGACATCGTTGCCGGCATGATTGTCACCGGCAGCCAGGAAATCGCCGACCAGCTGTTCTACCTGCAGAATGCCGTGGGCGGCGTTCTGGGGGCAAACGACAGCTTCTGGGTGCTCAGGGCCCTGAAGACCCTGCCCTTGCGCATGGAGCGCCACTGCACCAACGCCCAGGCCATCGCCGAATGGCTGGAGGCGCACGAGAAGATTGAGAAGGTCTACTACCCCGGCCTCAAGTCCCACCCCCAGCACGAGCTCGCCATGCGCCAGATGCACGGCTGCGGCGGCGTGGTGACCGCGGTAATCAAAGGGGGATTGGACCCGGCCCGGCGCTTTTTGGAGCGCACCGAGCTGTTCTCCTTGGCCGAGAGCCTTGGCGGAGTGGAAAGCCTGATCGAGCATCCGGCCATCATGACCCATGCATCGATCCCTAGGGAGATCCGCGAAAGCATCGGCATCGATGACGGGCTGGTGCGCCTCTCAGTGGGGGTGGAAGATCTGGATGACCTGATCCGTGATCTGAAGGGGGCGCTGGCGTAGCCGCGGCTTCCCCCCTTCGCCATGCCTGCGCGGGCAGGCATCCAGGGGCCGCGCACCGAGCGCCATTCTCCCGCACCCTTGCGCAAGCAGGGGTCCACAGCTCAGAGCGAGTGGGGGCAACTTCCGAAGATGAACAAAATTCTCACCCATAAAGGCCATATAGCCCGAATTTAACCCTTGCATCAGTTGGTTACGCGAATTTGGGTTCGTTTCGCAGAATCGGTGTTTTTCGCAGTTTTCTGCCGAGAAAGATGAACAACAATTTGTGGCAAATAAACTTAAGTAAGCTAAATAGTGGCAATAAATTTGCCAAGAGTTCCCATGCGCGAGGCTTATGCCCCTGCAGCGACCAGAGTAAACAATCCCTTCTAAAACCGCTCGATATGTAGCTTTGCACTTAAATGAACATTCAGGTCGCACACTTATGGTGCGCTGGTTCAATATCTTGGAGGGGCTGAACAATGAAAGCGTTTTTAATCGCAGTGTTTCTCATGGGGCTAGGCCCGCTGATGTTCTGGCTTGATGGCGATCTCGCCTCTGATTATGGCATGCGGGGCCAAACGCTGGTTCCAGCGAACATCGCCACATCTGACCGCAGGTGTAAATCCACCTTCTTCATTCTCAATCAGTGCAGCTTCAAATATCAGCTGGATGGAGAGAAGCACAGCAAGAACTACGTGATCTTTTCGCTTGGCGCCCCCGACACGGTGCGCTTGCTGAAAAGCACCGAAACAGGTGAGCTGACATCGACAGTTGGTCAGGAGTATTTCTGGAACCGGATCATTGCGATCTTGTTCTTCAACGGGATCAGCCTGTTTGTGGCGATTGCCGTCTTCGCTTCGATGTTCGGCGGACGCACTTCGGCGCAGACCAGCCCACAGCCCCAGCGCGCGGCACCGGCGGCCCCCGCTGGCATGCCGGCCGGCCACGGCGCTCAAGCGTTTGCGGCAAACGGCCCGCAGGCCTCATTCGGCAGGAGAAACGGCGGCGGTTTCGGCCAAAGATAGCCGTCATCCCCCGGGCGGGCCTGAAACAGGCCTGCTAAATTTCGAAAAAAAGGTGCGCCCGGGCCCAGCAACCAATGCTGAGCCCGGGCGATCAGTTTCTAGAGCCTAAATCCCAAGCACCCGGTTACGCTGAACCGAGAAGGCCACTTCGGCGATCTTGCGCCAGCCGCCCACTTCCTTCAGGGAAGATTGGAAGGCATCGTCGATCTTCTTGGCCAGCGGGCTGTGCGCGCGGGTTTCTTCATAGACAGCCGCAGAGGCTTCGCCGAAGCTGTCATAGATCTCATCTGAGAATTGCTTCACCTCAACCCCATGATCGTTCACCAACCGGGCCAGGTACTTACCATTGTTGGCAACGGTTTCCTCATACTGCGCCGCGTGTTCTTCCATGCAGGCCGCCGTGATGAGTTCCTGTTCCAGCTTGGTGAGGCCTTCCCACCAGCCTTTGTTCATGCCGAAGGACAGACCACCACCCGGCTCGTGGAAGCCCGGATAGTAGTAGAACTTGGCCGCTTCATAGAACTTCATGAAGTAGTCGTTATAAGGCCCGACCCACTCGGTTGCATCAATCGCGCCGGAGACCAGGTTTTCATAGATC
This sequence comes from Alphaproteobacteria bacterium, assembly GCA_024227565.1. Taxonomy (GTDB): domain Bacteria; phylum Pseudomonadota; class Alphaproteobacteria; order Rhizobiales; family CAJQND01; genus JAAEUE01. The sequence continues at coordinate 18,688 of JAAEUE010000012.1, read as the reverse complement.
TGACCGCCAGGAAGCGAAACTGGCGATGCGCCAAGCTTGGCCATCACGTCGCCGCCAAGACCCGGAATACGCATCTTCAGGCCTTTCAGGTCTTCAGCAGTTTCGATTTCTTTGTTGAACCAGCCGCCCATCTGGGTGCCGGTCGCACCACAGGCAAGGCACTTCAGGCCAAAGCCGCCAGCCAACTCGTCCCACAGGGCCTGACCACCCATGAACTTTATCCAGGCGTTCCACTCAACCGTGGTCATGCCAAACGGTACGGTGGTGAAATAGGCCCAGCCAGGGTGCTTGCCCTTCCAGTAATAGTCGGCGGCAATGTATGCCTGGGCGTTCCCTGAGGCCACTTCATCGAACGAGTCAAACGCGCCAACCCGCTCACCGGCAGCGAAATATTGTGTCTTCAGCTTGCCATCCGAAAGTTCGGTAATGCGTGCAGCCAGACGCTGAGCGCTGAGCCCGAGGCCCGGGAAGTCCCGCGGCCAGGTGGACACGATGACCATGTCTTTTACGCCCTGGGCCAGGGCTGGTGCTGCCAAAGTGCTTGCAGCTGCAGCCGTTGCTCCCAAACCGGCTGTCTTCAAAAATTTACGGCGTTCCATTTGAATTTCCTCCCAATCACACCAAATTCGCCGCGATTGCAGCGAACTGCCGCGCATAGCAGCAAAATTATGAGCATTTGCCAAGCGCTTGATGAAACATTTTGTCTCCAGCGTTGTGGGCCATCGGCCAAGCGGTTATTGTGAAGTGTGCTGACTTAAGGACAAGGACACGCCCCGGTCAGCACATCTCCTCCTCCGGCCCAACCTGAAATACCGGCACGCCCCCATGACCTGGAAAGAAGAAACCGACAAGATCCATCAACGGCGCGAGCTGGCAAAGCTTCAAGGCGGCGAGAAGGCCGTTGCCGCACAGCACCGCAAGGGCCGTATGACCATCCGTGAACGGATCAATGCGCTGCTTGACAAAAACACCTTTGACGAGATCGGCATGGGCGCCGGCGATGCAGAGCTTGATGAGGACGGCAATCTGGTCGAGTTCTCGCCGGCCAACTACGTGCTTGGTTTCGGCAAAATCGACGGACGCCGCTGCATAGTCGGCGGCGAGGACTTCACCCTCAAGGGCGGCTCGCCGTCTGCTGCCGGTCAGCGCAAGAGCGTCTACACCGAAGACCTGGCCGCCAAATACCGCATCCCCCTGATCCGGCTCCATGAGGGCGCCGGCGGCAGCGTGGGCGGCACCAAGAAAGCAAGCCTGAGCTCCCCGGTTAATGAGCCCCACAGGTTCCGCTCAGTGGCCGAAGCCATGGCCCGGGTGCCTGTGGCCACCGGCGCAATGGGCGCGGTGGCGGGCATGCCGGCGGCCCGGTTGGTGGCCTCTCATTTCTCGGTCATGTCCAAGTCGACCGCCCAGGTTTTGATCGCCGGCCCCGCCGTTGTTCAGCGCGCCATGGGCGAAAAGAAAACCAAGGACGAGCTTGGCGGCGCAGACGTTCACACCAAGAACGGCACTGTGGACAATGCCAGTGAAGATGAAGCTGATGCGTTGATTCAAATTCGCAAGTTTTTGAGCTATCTACCCTCGAACGTTTGGGAAAATGCCCCCGTCACAGCTTGTGACGATGCCCAGGACCGCCAGGAAGAAGCCCTCCTTGATATTGTCCCCCGTGACCGCCGCCGTGCCTTTGACATGCGCAAGGTGCTGCGCTGGGTGCTGGACCAGGAGAGCTTTTTTGAGGTTGGCAAAGGCTATGGCCGCAGCCAGATCACCGGCCTTGCCCGGATGAACGGCCAGCCCGTTGGCGTATGGGCCAACGACGGCCGCCACCTTGCCGGCGCCATGACCGCGAACGGCGCCCACAAGGCCCGCCGCTTCATTGAGCTGTGCGAAACCTTCCACCTGCCCATCTTGAGTTTTGTGGACGAGCCGGGCTTCATGATCGGTTCTCAAGCCGAGCGCGAGGCCACCATCCGGCACGGCGCCAACACCGCCCTCACCGCCGCCATGGCCAATGTGCCCTGGGCCTCGGTCATGGTGCGCCGGTCGTTCGGCGTTGCCCAGGTGGCGCACTATGGCCACGACGCATACGTGCTGGCCTGGCCCTCTGCGGAAACCGGACCGCTGCCGGTTGAGGGCGGCGTTGCCGTTGCCTTCCACCGGGAGATCGCGCAAGCGGCAGACCCCGATGCCAAGCGGCGTGAGCTGGAAGAAATGATGGCCGCCAAGCAATCGCCATTCCCGCGGGCAGAAGCTTTCTCCGTACACGAACTGATTGACCCGCGTGAGACCCGGCCCATGTTGTGCCGCTGGATAGACCGGATCCAACCGCTGTTGCCGCCCCTGCTTGGGCCCACCGGCTTTTCGATCAGGCCCTGAACACTGATCAACAAGGACAAAGACTATGGCCACAAACATCAATCTGGAGACCGGCGGTTCGGTTTGGAAGATGCACGTTAAGCCGGGCGACAGCGTTGAGGAGGGCCAGGAGCTCTTCATCATGGAAGTGATGAAAATGGAGGTGCCCTACGAAGCGCCAGCCGCCGGAACGGTCAACGCCGTCCATATTGCAGAAGGCGATGTGGTGGAAGAAGGACAGCTGGCGATCGAAATAGCCTGACCATGACCAAGCCTTCGCCTCCCCTGAACCTCGGCGGTCAAACCCTGACCTGTGAGGCTTTGGAGGCCGCAGCATACGGCTGCCCGAAGATCGGTCTGGCCGAAGCGGGCCTCACCCGCATGGCCGCGTCGCGCGCCATCATCGATGATGTGATCGAACGCAAGGTTCCCGTATATGGTGTCACCACAGGTTTGGGCGCGCTGGCGAACACCGCATTGGGCGCTGACCAGCTTGCCGCATATTCTGAACAAACCGTCAGAGGTCGGGCCCATGCCGCCGGCCCCTTGTTGCCCGCCGAACAGGTTAGGGCCGCCCTATTGGTGCGCCTCAACACGCTGTTGATCGGCGCATCGGGCGCACAGCCCAGCGTTGCACACAGTTTGAAAGCCGCTCTTGAGGCCGGGCTCACGCCTGCAGTGGGCGAATATGGCTCAATCGGCGCGAGCGATCTGATCTTGGGCGCCACAGCCGGCCTGGCCCTGATTGGCGAAGGGCATTTTCTGGCGGCTGACGGGGCTGCGCCGCTTGAGGCCGCCGAAGCTTTGCAGGCTGCAGGATTGGCGCCATTGCAGGTTGGCCCGCGAGATGGCCTGGCCTTGGCCAACCATGCGGGGTTCTCAGCGGGCTTGTGTGCCCTGGGAGTTGCCGGCGCGGCGCGGGTGTTCAACGCTACGCAAACTGCTGCTGCTGTATCCATGGAAGGGTTCAGGGCAAATCTCTCGCCGTTCGACGAGCGGGTCATCAAGCTTCGAGGACAGGACGGGGAAGCTGAAGCTGCGCGCGGCATCCTTGACCACCTTGAAGGCTCAACGCTGTTCACCGCGGGCCAAGCACGCCGGTTGCAGGACCCGTTGTCGATCCGCAACATTCCTCAGATCCACGGCCTGGTTCTGTCGGCCATGGCAAACGCCCGGAGCGTGGTTGAAACTGAGCTGAACGGCTCAAGCGACAATCCGGCCACCCTCACGACCGAGGGCGAAATCCTCTCCAGCGGCAACTATCTCACGCCGCATCTGACCAGCGCAGCTGAAACCTTGAGCCGGGCCTTCGTGCACCTGGCCACCGCGCAGGTTGCCCGGATGGCCAAGCTGTTGTCGGAGCAGTTCACCGGCCTGCCGCTATTCCTTGCCGCGCCGGGATCGGTGTCCAGCGGGTTTGCGCCGGTCATCAAGGTGGCCGAGGCCCTGTTGACCGAATTGACCGCGGCGGCACGCCCCACACCAATCTGGTCGAGCGCCTGTGCGGACGGGGTGGAGGATGTGATGTCCTCATCCTTTTCTGCGGCGCGGGCCCTTCTGCGGGTCACCGATTTGGCCGGCCGGCTCAGCGCAATGGAACTGATGCTCGGCGCACAATGCGTGGAGCTGAGAGAGTTGGACGGCAAGGTGGCGCCCGCTGTCGCGCTGGCCATACGCCAAGTGCGTGCCCACAGCCCTGCCCTCGCCCAAGACCGTCCCCTGACAGATGATATCAACGCACTCACCAGCGCGGTCGCCGAGGGCGCGTTCAACCAGCCACAATGAGGTTCCCGAAGTGTCAACCAACGCCAGCCTAACCACCGAGCAACAGCACGAGGCTGCAGCGCGCATTCTGCAAGGCCGCCGCACCGGCCAGGTGATGGACGGCCTGCCGGCCCATTGCAAACCGGGCACCCTGGACGATGCTCTTGCCATACGGGACCTCGTGTTTGAGGGCCTGAACGATGCGCCGGCCGGGTGGTTTGTCGGCTGCTCAAATCCGGCCATTCAGCGCCAGTTGGGTCTGCCTGAGCCCTATTGCGCCCGGCTGGGCGCCTCAACGGTTCACCCCTCTCCGGCTGGCCTCCCGGCCAGGCGCTTCCCCAGCATCACCCTGGAGGTCGAGTTCGCCTTCACCCTGGGCCACGGTCTGCCGCCACGCGATGCGCCCTACAGCAAAGACGAGGTTGGCGCCGCCATCGCCCTGGTGCATCCGGCCATTGAGGTGGTCACCAGCCATTTTGCCGATTGGACGCACCAGTCCATCTACAACATCATTGCCGACAACGGCACGGACGGCGCCCTGGTTTTCGGTGCAGGCAAACCGTTGGCAGACACCGGCCCGTTAAGCGATGTCCACACCACTGTCTCGGTGAACGACGTGATTGGCGCAAAAGGGTCGGGTGCCGATGTGTTGGGCGACCCGCTGAATGTTATGGTTTGGCTAGCCAACAGATGCCGCGAAGACGGCATTGGCCTGGAGGCCGGCAAGATCCACAACACCGGCAGCACCACAGCCATGGTGCTGGCCAAACCGGGCGACACCTGCCGGGCCGTGTTTGAAGGACTGGGAGATGTCGAAATCACATTTGAACCTGGGTAGCGCATGAACCCTGCCGCCATAGGCGTGATCTGGGCGCTTGCCTTCGTCATTCTGGAATCTGTTCAATACGTCTATTTCGGCGGCCTCTTCCAGAAGATGAGTTCGTTCCTGTTCGGCTTCCTGGTGTTTGGCGTGGTGGTTATCGTGGTTGGGCTCTGGGCCACCCTGGCGGCCCGCGGCCAGCTCCGGGCCGCCTTCGCCAATCCCGCCCCCCTGATCGGCGCCAATGTTTCGGCAACCTTTGCCTGGGCTGCCTATCTTGGCTCGGTTCAACTTATCGAGCCGGCCATTGCCTACACCATCGGGGCCGGCGTCATGCCCATCACCGCCTATCTGGCCCACCGCTTGGGGCTGCCCGAAGGCGAGCCCATGCGGAACCGCACCGAGGCATTGGGGGTCTTGGCCTTGTTCATCGGCATTGTCTATCTGGGGTTCGTCACCGTGTTCGGCCTCTCAGGCTTTGTCCGCGGTGGCTCCTTGGCCGGTTTGGGCGGGGTCATTCTGGCGGTTGCTGATGGGGTGCTGTTTACGGTGATGTTGATCTATTGCCAAAGAATGGACCGCACCGGAGTTGGCCCCGGACTGGTGTTCGGCCTGCGTTTTCCGCTCTATGTGCTCACCGCAGGTGCTGTGGTGGCCTTGGGTTTGGACAATATGCCGGCGCCTTCCCTCAATGAAACATTGCCCATCATCGCGATCGGGCTCGCCCTGACGGTTCCGCCGCTCTATGCGCTGCAGCGCGCCGTGGCCTCGGTCTCCACCCTCACCATTGGTGCCCTGACAGCCATCGGCCCCTTCGTCATCTTCGCCTTGCAGCAGATCGAAGGCCGGGTGGACTATTCCACCGCCACGCTGGTGGGCTTGGCCATCTACTTTGTGGGCGCCCTGTTTGCGGTCTACGGCGCAGTGCGCGCAGCAACTAACTGAGGCGCCCTAGGAGCGCACGAAGCCCAGGCTCTTGTCCACCAAGTTGAGCAACGGTTCGCCGGCCCGGTAGCGCGCAAAATTTTCGAGAAACAGCTGCACCATGTCAGGCTGGGCTTCCAAATAATCACCGGACATGTGGGGCGAGATCATAATGTTGGGTGCCTGCCAGATGGGATCATCCTCTTCCAGAGGCTCGTTTTGGAACACGTCCAGCATCGCGCCAGCAAGGTGCCCGCTCTCAAGCGCGGAGATTAATGCCGGCTCCACGACCGACGCCCCGCGGCCAATGTTGATGAACCGGGACCCGGGCTTCATCGCGGCAAACAGGTCCGCATCGAAGTAGTCGGTCGTCGTCGCCGTTAGTGGCATCACACCGATCACCCACTCGGCATCGGCAATTGCGCCCTGCGCATCATTCTGTGAGTAGATTTTGGAAAAATCGGCATCACCGTCCCGGGACGATCGCCCCACTCCGCTCACAATCACACCAAGTGCATTCAGCACTTTTGCAACCTCACGGCCGATGGATCCCACACCAAAAACCACAGCTCGGGTTCCTGAAACATTGTGGGTTCTTCGGTAGTCCCAGAACCGTCTCTCTTGGGCGCTCCAAGTGTCTCGAAACAGTTTCATTTCGGAGATCACATAACCGGCCACATACTCGGCCATTGCACGATCGAATATGCCGCGCGAGTTGCTCAACATCACATCTGAATCGGCCAGTTCCTTGAACATAACGGCATCCACGCCGGCGCCGCACCAGTGGATCCACTTCAAATTATCGGCCAAATTCCAGGCATCAGGCAGGTCGCGTCCGCGAAAATTCCAGCCCAGCAAAATTTCTGCCCCAGGCAGGGCCGCGGCCAAGTGCTCCGCATCCGGAGCGCACACCAATTCGGCCTCCCCCGCGATGGCATCCAGCCCAGGAACTTCTGAGATAGTTACCGCGCCATTAACTATAATTTTCATACTTTGGGACACCTCTGCCGCGTTGATATCATTATATTCACCGTATATTTCGCAATTTGCACAACCTATCACCCGCCACTTGCTTTGAATCCTCTCCCCTGCCAAACTCCTGAGCAACACAAAACAATCAAAACGACGGCAATAGCAGACCAATAAAAAAGCGGAGTGAGACGACCATGAAAACCCGTGCGGCGGTGGCGTTTGAGGCTGGGAAACCTCTTGAAATTTGCGAAGTTGACTTAGACGGCCCAAAAGAAGGCGAAGTTCTGGTCGAAGTCAAGGCAACCGGTGTTTGCCACACCGATGAGTTCACCCGTTCGGGCGCGGATCCTGAGGGTCTGTTCCCTGCGATTTTAGGCCATGAAGGCGCCGGTGTTGTGGTTGACACAGGCCCCGGTGTGACGACCCTCAAGAAGGGTGATCATGTCATTCCGCTTTACACGCCAGAGTGCCGAACTTGCGAATATTGCCTGAACCCGAAAACCAACCTGTGCCAGGCCATCCGCGTCACCCAAGGCGCAGGCGTTATGCCCGACGGCTCAAGCCGGTTCACTTTGGATGGCAAGCCGATCTATCACTATATGGGTACCTCCACCTTCGCCAATCACACTGTGGTGCCGGAGATCGCGCTGGCAAAGGTGCGTGAAGATGCGCCCTTCGACAAGATTTGCTACATCGGCTGCGGCGTAACCACCGGCATTGGCGCCGTCATCAACACGGCGAAAGTTGAGCCCGGTTCAAACTGCGTCGTGTTCGGCCTTGGCGGCATTGGCCTGAACGTGCTGCAAGGCCTCAGGCTGGTTGGTGCCAACATGATTGTTGGCGTTGATCTAAATCCGGGCCGCAAAGCCATGGGCGAGAAGTTTGGCATGACCCACTTTGTGAACCCCGACGAGGTTGACGGCGATTTGACCGCACACCTTGTTGAGCTCACCGGCGGCGGCGCCGACTACTCGTTTGAGTGCATCGGCAACGTGAACGTTATGCGCGTTGCATTGGAATGTGCCCACAAAGGCTGGGGCGAGAGCATCATCATCGGTGTTGCCGGCGCCGGCCAGGAAATCTCAACCCGTCCGTTCCAGCTGGTCACCGGCCGGTCTTGGCGGGGCACCGCATTTGGCGGCGCCCGCGGCCGCACCGACGTGCCCCGCATTGTGGATTGGTACATGGACGGCAAGATCGAGATCGATCCGATGATCACCCACACCATGCCTTTGGAGGACATCAACGAGGCGTTCGACCTGATGCACGCTGGAACATCCATCAGAAGTGTGGTCACATACTAAGTGCGGCGAACCTGATGTGCCCCACCAGCCGGGACAGGGTGGGTGCACATTTTCCCCGGCAACGATTGCGAAAGATTGCGACAGATGACAGAACAGCACGAACGGCTTGCAAAAGCCCGGCGGGATGCGGGTTATAGAACCGCAATCTCGGCCACCACCGCCAATGGCTGGAACTACAGCACATACAGCCAGCACGAGCGCGGCCAGCGGGGTTTAACCCGGAAAATGGCGGCCAAATATGCCGAAGTTTACAACGTCTCTCCCGGCTGGCTTTTGACCGGTGAAACAGCGCTCCTGAACTCCTCGGCCGGCCAACTCGATGAAGCTTTGATGGCCAAGGTGATCACCGGCGTGGAACGCGCCGACACCGAAGACAGCGCAAAGCTGACGCCGGAAGCCCGGGCGCGGATCATCGCGCGCCTCTATACAAAAATGAACGCAGCCAAAACCCAGCCTCGCGAGTATCTGGTTCAAGCGATTGAAGAGGCAATGGACGGTCAGGGGTTGGATGACCTGTTCCACCTGTATCTGCGCCACAACCACGGCTGTTTGTCCTTGGCTGAACTCGACGATGCCTCGTTGCCCGAAGTGCTTTCGGTTGTAACCTGCTGGGGCTTCGTGATGGGCGGGGCGTCAAAGGCCGGCGGCGCCGCGAGCGCTTAGAGCTTGGGCTTTGCCGCCAGCTTTGCCTCGCGCCAGAAGATAAACAGGCCCGATCCGACGATTATGGTGATCCCAACCCACTTGAGAGCGTCGGGAAAATCGCCGAACACCAGGAAACCAAGCGCGGTCGCCGAAACGATCTCCATATAGTTGAGCGGCGCCAGAACCGATGCGGGCGCCAACCTGAAGGCCTGCACAATCAGCAAATGCATGCTTGTGCCAATTGCCCCGGCAAGCCCCATCAACGCCCATTCGGTCAGTGTTGGCGGGCGGAACGTCAGCATCTCCACCCCTGCAAAGCTGCCGGAAGCCATCACCACATTCAGGGTGACTACACCAACGAAACCAGACCAGAATTGCATCGTTAGAATGTTTTCAGAATGAGACAGTTTGCTGGTCAACATGAGATAGAGCGCAAACAACAGAGCAGCCAGCATGGGCAACAAGGAAACCGGCCCGAACACATCGTAGCTCGGGCGCACCACAACCATTGCCCCCACAAAGCCCAGTGACACCGCCATCATGCGCCGCCAGCCCACCTTCTCGCCCAGGAACACAGCTGACAAGACGGTGAGGATCATCGGCTCAAGAAAGAACACGGCAATCACATCGGCCACGGGCATCCATCTCAAGGCGGTAAAGAAGCAGGCAATCGCCCCAGCCATCAGCACAGAGCGGACAGTGTTGAGCCAAAGGTTGTTGGGAAGCAGCCCGCCCACCCCATGCCACGCCAGAACGGCAGGCAGAAGAACAATCATTTGAAACCCAAACCGCGCCTGGGCCACCTGCACGCCGACGATGTTGGCGGAAACGTATTTTGCGATGATGTCCATGGACGGCAAGATCAACATGGTGCCCAGCATCAGCCCCAACCCCTTGGTCAGGTCTGTTGCCCCTTGCGGGCGGGTCATCATGCGCTGCGCAGATCTCATGGTGCGGGACAGTGGTGGAGATTGGACTATTGCGCAATTGCAATTGTTGACCGCAGCGTCAGGGTGTGGCCCTGTGCACAAAAATTCAACGAAGGAGATTGATTTCCATGGCGGACCTGGCCCAAACCGATGCCCACATTTGCTTTGGCGGCGAGCAGTTGCAATTCATCCACCAGAGCGCGGCCTGCAAATGCCCGATGACCTTCTCCATCTTCCTGCCGCCGCAAGCCAAGGCGGGCAAGGTTCCCGTTGTGTGGTGGCTGTCCGGCCTCACCTGCACCGACCAGAACTTCGTCACCAAGGCCGGTGCCCAAGGCACAGCGGCAGAGCTAGGCGTGGCGGTGATTGCGCCCGACACCAGCCCGCGCGGCGAAGGTGTGCCTGATGATCCGGAAGGCGCTTACGATTTCGGGCTGGCGGCAGGCTTCTACGTCAACGCAACGCAAGACCCCTTCGCCGAGCACTATCAGATGTACAGCTACATCGTTGACGAACTGCCGGCGCTGGCGGGGACCGAGTTTCCGCTCGACATGGACCGCCAGGGCATCTTCGGCCACTCCATGGGCGGCCACGGCGCGTTGACCATCGGGCTGAAGAACCCGGATCGCTACCGCTCCATCTCCGCCTTTGCGCCAATCGTGTCTCCGCTGAACTGCCCTTGGGGCCACAAGGCGCTTGGCGGCTACCTGGGCGATGACAAGGCGGCCTGGGCCGCCCATGACGCCTGCGCCCTGATGGCCGACACCTCCGACAGTCGTCCTTTGCTGGTGGACCAAGGCGATGCCGACAACTTCCTGGAGGAACAACTCAAGCCGCATCTCTTGCAAGAAGCCTGCGAGGCCTCGGGCCGCGAGCTCACCTTGCGCCTGCAGCCGGGCTATGACCATTCCTATTACTTCATGGCCTCGTTCATGGACGACCATCTGCGCCACCACGCAAAGGCGTTCAAATAGGCCGGCAATGGGGCATGCACCTGTCATGGAGACGTCCTGGCGAAGCCCATGACCCACAATGGCGTCCTCAATATCCTGGTCTTGTGCACCGGCAACTCAGCCCGCTCGATCCTTGCTGAGGGCCTCTTCAACGCTTCTGGCGCGGGGCGGATTGCCGCCTGCTCCGCCGGGTCCCGCCCGCAAGGCAAACCGCATCCTGAGGCGCTGAAGGTGCTCCAGGAGATGGGTCACGACATCGCCTTTGCCCGCTCCAAAAGCTGGGACGAGTTTGCCGGGCCGGGCAGCCTTCCGATGGATCTCATCTTCACGGTCTGTGACAATGCGGCGGCCGAAACCTGCCCGGTGTGGCCGGGCCATCCGGCCACGGTTCACTGGGGCCTGCCGGACCCTGCTGCAGTGCACGGGGACGAGAGGCTGGTGCGACGTGCCTTCGAATCAACCTATCAGGAACTGATGCGGCGCATCGCGCTTTTCCTGAAGCTGCCCATCGAGCACATGGCCCCCACCAATCTTGCCGAAAAAGCTGGCAAGATTGCCACACATTAGAGCAAATATTTGTCCGTAGAACAGGCATTTGCACCAACCCCCACCACGGAAAACCGCGCAATTCTGGCATTTATCGCCAAACCAGGCATGGCACGGAAATTGCTGAGTTAAAAAACCGGCGGGTGCGGCGTTTTTGGCTCTGTGCTGGTTCGCAAGACCATGCTCTAAGGCGCGAAATTTGCTGCCCGCCTCAACACGACGGATGCCACCGGCACCCTGATGAAGGTTGGGTTTGGGTGGCAAGGTCCGCCGCTACAGCAAACGGAGATAAAGATGTTGCGCGAGGCTCCAAGACCAGTTGATGCAAAACCGGATGTGCCCAGTCATCCGCTTGACGGTCCTATCCCAACCGATTGAAGTTGCGGGGGCGCCGGCATGCTCATGCGGCCGGCACTAGGGGCTGGGTTTAGCGTCGGACAATAAGGCGTCCAGGGTGCGGTAGTGCTCTCTGGCGAAGATGACCTGGTTCGGCGGTATCGCCACACCGCTGATCACAGCCCTCATCCACAGTTCAGCCCGTTCGTTGCCATTCGACCGGGCCAGCAACAGCCATCCGAGCGAGCGGATAACGTCCCGCTTGACGCCCAGACCCAGCCGATACATGCGTGCGATATTCACCTGCGCCGGCGAATGGCCCTGGGCCGCTGATTTCCGATACCACTGGACGGCAGTCACCTGGTTCTTCGCCCCTCCAAGTCCGAGATAGTAGAGATTGGCCAAGGCATTTTGCGCCTTTGCGTCCCCGGTTGTGGCCTCATCTTCCAGATAGCTTCGGGCGAGGCCATAGTAGCCACGGCTCAACGCATCGTTTGCGGTGTTCGGGTAGATCAGAACCGCGCAGACGGCGAGCAGAGCCGCAACGGCCGCAGCCCCGATCACCCTGCGCAGCGTCTGGCTTGAGATGTTCAGCATGCCGGCAGTGTGCACCCGTTCGGGCGTCCCAAACAATCCTACGATTGGCCCCCAAATCTTTGGCGCCCGAACTGAACAAATCTATGGACATCCGAGCTTGGATTTCCTAAACGCTGTTGGCTGTGATGTGAGTTCGAGTGTTGGCGCCCATTTCCCTTCGGCGTTTGTGCAAAGGGATAAAGGCGATGGCAAGGTTTAAGAGCCGTAGTCACACCAGGTTGCCCACGTAGCTCAGGGGTAGAGCACTCCCTTGGTAAGGGGCGGGTATAAATCGACATGACGTTGATTTATATCGAGAAAAAATTACAATGACGTCGCTGGGGTTTCCCCTAGGGTTTCTTCAGCGGAGTTTTTTGGTACAAATATGCTGCCGTAGCTCAGGGGTAGAGCACTCCCTTGGTAAGGGAGAGGCCGGTGGTTCAATTCCACCCGGCAGCACCATTAAATCAATGACTTAGCAGTCACCTTCTCCCAAAATTCCCCAGATTTGAAAGCGCTTTGAAAGCAGGCCGACAGAAAACATAGGTTTTTCTGGTCCATGGTTAGATCCAGTTGGCGACAAACATCCATGGGTGGTCGCTGAGTACAAGGCGGCGATGACACCGTCATGTTCGTCCCTGTCTGGCATAGCCTGGATGCTGTTAAGGCTCACTTTGGAGATGATTGGCAACACCCCTACATTCCACCAGGGTACGAAGAACTGATTGCGGAATGCTCAGTTCGGCACTTCGACATGACATCCGGGTGGCATGTTCGGGACTTGGCGGTTTTGGGGGCAGTTCCGGACATAACGAATTTCTGATACGGCCATGCCTTGTAGACCGAGTTGGGTATGAAGCGGACATCCGCTTCAACTCAACCGAACGAACCGGTCTCTGACGACCTCACAGTTTATCGTGAAGCCTTGCCATCCTGCCCGTTTCGCCCCGGCCGACAGCGGATTTCGGGATTGGAACATCTCAGGGACCTGGAGATCCGCGGACAGAAAATTTACCGACGAGTTTCCCGCGTTGTCTTTGAGCACCACGTAGAGTGGAAAATAGACCCCCGCTTGCATTCGTTCCCTTTGCGGTCCCCAGGCCGCCCCCAGCAGATTCTTCGGCAGCACACGGACATCCTTCACACGGGCAGTTTTGACCTGAGAGAGATAGCCGCAGAAATCACAAATGATATCTGCACACTTGAAGTTGGGAGGGAGCAATCGAGTCGTCTTGGAGCGCTTGCACGACGGACAGGCGCATGTCGAAGCAACAAGCTTCTCGCCCCAGTCACCCAACTTTTGTTTCGCTGTTGCCATTGTGATATCCCCTCGCCGACCTCGCTCCGCCTCAGGCGGCAACTACACGCGGCACCAGCCGTGTGAGCCGGCTGAACGCGACTGCCCCGTCTGGGCCGGAGCATCAACAAACATAACAATTTCCTGATCCAGTACGCCCGACTGCCCTTCGTTGAAGCGTCAGCGAGTGGATGAAAGTGCCCTCGTGCGGTCGGGAGTAGCAGTGCCGGTGATGAACGTGGAGATTAAATGAGCTCATTCATGCGTCCTGCCTTTGGAGCGGTACACTGCTACGATACTGAGCACCAAAGCTATCAGAGAAATGAGGGCAGACGCCACGCCGGCCATGGTCGCCCACCAACTTCGCCACCTTTGTTCTTCGACCACTTGGTGCTTCATCGCGGCGTCTATCAGTTTCAGAAGAAAGTGGTCGGGCACATCCTCGCAACGCAAATACACGTCGCATGGCATTTTTTCGTCCTTCAGAAGGTAGAGATGCGAGTGAGGCTTGCTTACCAGGTCGTCAAATACCCGCCTTGCCAGATCGCCATTCACTCCGTACGTTTCTGCCAATCTGGACACGATGTGAGGCCACGGGCTTCCATTTCCATTTCCTACCGCCCAAGCCGAGGTGGCCATTGAGCCAGCGGTGAGGGCTCCAGTGCTCAAAAGACATAAAATCACGATTGATACAATTACTCGCATCAGGCTCTCCCGCTCGGTTCCGGAAAAATCTTATCACGAATTCGAGCGACTACCATTTCTGTTCCGGGGCAATTCCGGACATACGGATTGGTTTATGCGGTATCGGGTAATGGACTTCTGAAATACGCCAAAACTTACCGTTGGTTGACGGTCATAGATGACCCTTTCGCGACTCTCAGCGTTGCATGCAGAAAGGTGAATTTGCGCTATAAGGAGAAGTGCCAGGACAGGCCCCAGCATTCCCGCAGTTGAGGCCAAGCCTGCCGCTCCGGCCAAGCCCTGTGGGGTTGTTGAGTGCCAATGGGCGACATTGCAAAGTGGCGGGACGATTTAGGTCCGACTTTGCCCAATGGACGGTTTCCGCAGCAGAGCTGCTACTGCTATCATAGGGGCCGGTTTTGAGAATCACCCGAGAAATTCTGGCAAACTCACGTGAGATCAGTCCGTAAAACGAGCGTTGTCGCATTGGCCTGCTTCGGGGTGATAATGTTGCTGGTGTTATTGTTTGCCGGTTCTGGCATGTTCGAGCTGCTTTATACTGAGATATTTGGCGTCGACAAGCGTCAATACCGGGCTGAAACATTCACTTGCGCACTTTTGGCTCAGGCTTTCGTTTTTGTCGTCTACATCATTGTCAAATTGCTTCAAGGCAGTCCGCTGGGCGGGAGGGAAACTCTAATCCCTGCTGTGATTGCCATCCCGCTCGCGCAAATGATCTTCCTAATGCAATTCGACGGGACAACGCGCTATATATCTCCGGTTGAGGCGTTTATGTATTTGCCGTTTTACCTGTTTTTTCTAATTAAAAGTGTCTTGTTTGCTGAAAGCATCGGTTTGGGCAGTTTGCACTTGAGCATGTTCTTTGATCCGCAGATGTGGAGTTACACACTGGTGCAGATACTCTGCGCTGCGGCTATAGCCTGCATGGGTTGGTTGTTGGCAAGCTGGGCTGCCGAGCGAATTGTGCGTCCGTGAACCAAATTGCTTTGAATATGAGTTGTGGAAGGGGTTTTGACCATTGTCGGTGTTTGTTCTTTGATGCCTTTGTAGTGCTTGATGAATGAGGCACACCGAATGAGCCGACGCTCAATCCTAATTTGCGTACTCGTAACAATTGTGATGCTCGGCGCATCTGCGTTTGCGACGTTGGATGCCCTTGTGTGGCGGTTGTATCCATATTTTTTTCCTCAGCATATTTGCTATACCCAGGGTGGAGAAGAGATTGGTGACCGACAAGCATGCGTTGGACAAGACCGAGTGGTCATCTTGGAGAGCTCGCTTGGGGCATTTTGGGACCGCTCAATGTTTGAGCGTGTCAAAGCTGAATGTGAACAGTCCTGTCAGAAAGATAACAGTTGTACGCACTACATGATCACGTGGCCGGAAGAGATGTTCGATAGACGTTTGATCTCAGAGCCATCAGGGAGCTTTGGGTGCTCCTTGCTAGGCCTCCGTTCGCCCGGACAATGATTCACGAGGTTTGTTCTCGACCGCCGGCTAATAATCAGCGGATCTCCGGAATAGGTCATCTATCGCCGATCCGGATAGGGTGATTTTCGGAGCCACTGTTGCCACTCTTCGGCGGCCTCTCGCATGACCGGGATGGGGCAAAAGGCGACATGCATTTTTCTTGATGTGAGTACGGAAATCGTCGCTGGGTGAGGCTCTGAATGACAAGCGAACATGCCTCAAGACGGAAGTGATGGCCACGGGACCAACAATTGCAGCGGGCGACAGGACTCGAACCTGTGACCACAATCTGGAGGATCGCTGCTCTGCCGCTGAGCTACACCCGCCCAATTTACAGGGACTAAGCAAGCTGCATGCCAACCTTGTTCTGGCGGCGGCATTGGGGTGTGACCTCAAGCGGACATCTGCTCGGTGATTCCACAGTCGTGAAAAGTGCCATTCAAGCCCTTGCCTTAAAATGACCATGCGGTACCGCATGAGCTTAGGCATCGAGCCCACCGCACTGCTCGCTCTTTGACCTTCCTTGCTTCAGATCAATGCGCCGCCCCAGCATTCGATGTAGACGCTGAGGGTGGAGAATAGTTGTGACTGATAAGACATTCGTAAGCTACAGACGAAGTGATAGTCCAGGCTCAGTACGTCAACTATGTGCGATCCTGAAGAAGCGCCTTTACCCAAGGGACATCTTCATTGATATAGACGGGATTGCACCGGGTTCCGACTTCACCGAAATACTCGATAAAAGCCTAAATGATTGCGGTGCTTTCCTCGTGATTATTGGGCCTCATTGGCTTGATGAACGAGACCACGAAGGGAAGCGTCGGCTCGACAATGAGGATGATTATGTTCGCCTAGAGGTTGCCACGGCCCTTCGTCGGAACATTCCCGTCATTCCAGTCTTGGTCGACGGCGCAGAGCTGCCAACGGAAGATCGACTGCCACTAGATCTCCGACCGTTGGTCCACCGGCAAACCCTAGAACTCTCGCATCAGAGCTTTGACCAAGATGCCAGACATCTCGCTCAAAAAGTGAAGGAGGTCCTTCCTGAGTTGGAGACATTCAGGAAGCTCTGGTTTGGTCTAATCATTGCCCTGGTATTTACAGCTGTTTTCGCCATCATCAGCTGGTTCATTTTATCTACCCATTGGTACATAAGGATGCCCATTGCAGCTGTCGTCGCCTACCCTTTGGCTTATTACCTTTATCGCCGCACTCAACGACGAGCGTGAAAGGCCATCACCACGACGCCCCGACGCTTGACGGGGTGAGGAAGAGGCGGGGTGGGTGGGGAGAGGTCCGCCTCGGGGCAAAAGGAGACATAAGGTTGTCGCGAGCAGGCTGTTGGTAGGTGTCAGAGTTAAGACGCCGCTGCGAACCTATCGTAAATTGCCAAGAATTCCGCCAGCCGAACAATGCATAGTTCTGACGCAGGCTGAAGTTTGGGTGCTTTGTCGTTTATCCGCGTGTCTTCCGTTATGAAATAGCCGCCATACTTCGACGCCTCGAAAACATGGTCAGCATCAGCCCAGTGCTTGCCGGTTTGGGCGTTCCCTTGAAGTATCTGCCGCATTAATTGCCGTTTTTCCCGTTCGCCCGGTGTTAGGGTCACCGGGATTGAGAAGATTTGTGAGTTTGCGAGCTGCTTTGCCTGTGGCGGTGTATTGGGATGCTCGAGTTCCGACATTACGCTGTGGGGAACAACCAGGGTCACCTCACCTTCAGCCCATAACGAGATTAACCGGTTGACTGCGGCATCCTTGGCGGAACCGTCGTATCTCAGAACGTTCGCGTCTATAACTGTGTTCGTGATCTTAGGATCGATCATACTATCAGCTTGTATTACAGCGTGTGGGGGAGTGGAAAGCCCGCTTCAGTCTCGTTTCAACACTATCTGCCACCAACGGGGCATCTGCAGACATTCGCATTTCTTGATATGGTCACTGTGCTTGCAGTGAATCATCTCGCGCAGCGACTTTACTCGATCTGCGAGCATCGATGATCCGCAGTAGGTGATTTGCGAGCATCACGATTTCAGCTGCTTCCGCAGGATCATCGAGCGGTACATTGCGATGCGAGTGTGGATTTTTGTAGGAGCCAATTGCTCCGGCGAAGAGGTTGGCTAAAGCTTGGCGCTCCGCCATTTCTGCATCTTTGTCGGTTAACGGACCAGTCTCCGGGTTAAATGCTTTCCGGACGAGGGCGACACCCATGTCAGATGCGGAAAATCGAGCCGCGTCTCGAACTTCGACCTCTACCGCTTTCATGGCTTGAAATACTGCCGTGTCGAACTCTCCCCGCATGAAGGACATCCAAACAGGACCAGATATTTTCGGATGCAGAAGTTCCTTGGGAAGCCGTCGGGCGACAGCATAGCTCTCGAATTCTGCCTCACTTTCGAACTGGCGAGCCCGACGGCTCAGAACTCTCCAGCCGTTCTGACCATTGGATCCCGGAGCTGGCACTATCAATCCTTGTG
This sequence comes from Alphaproteobacteria bacterium, assembly GCA_024227565.1. Taxonomy (GTDB): domain Bacteria; phylum Pseudomonadota; class Alphaproteobacteria; order Rhizobiales; family CAJQND01; genus JAAEUE01. Next base: position 619 of record JAAEUE010000012.1, on the reverse strand, counting down.
CTTCAAGCCAAGCCCAGGCCTCTGCAACTGCGAGCGTAATTTGGGGTTCGTGGGCTCGATCATACTTTGGGCGAGCAGGTGACGGCTTATCCCAGAGTTCGCGTTGCATGGTTCCAGGGTGGAACTTCTCATCCCTGTAAGCACGCTTAATGAGGAACAACATCGTGGCCGCGAGCTCTTCAGGTTCTAGGGCCAGCAGAACGTCGGGGTCTTTAATTGTTTTCGGAAGCTGCCACATCGTAGCCTCATGGATGAAAGATGAAGGGCATCTTCTTACACTGTTTTGCCAGTTCACGCAGCGCGGTCCCTTGAAGGCCGCTCGCGATCAATCTCAAACCCACAGCTAACGGGTGGATGCACAGCCCTATGTCCGCTCCCAAGACTTGCCGGACATTAGGTGCCTGTTCAAGAAAAGCCCACCATCACGCGTGGACCGGACATTCCCGCCAAGACCGCGCACCATTGTCCATTATGGGTTCCCACTTAGAATGCGGAACAACAGGTCCAAGCCGAAGATGCAGCCCCGGCTTTTCTGGGCAAACTTGACAGCATTTCGGGACACGGCCTAACTTTGCGTAACCGGGGTCAATTAAAGAGATCCAGGAGTAGTTAGATGTTG
>JAAEUE010000011.1 GCA_024227565.1 Alphaproteobacteria bacterium | reverse complement strand
CTGATCATCGGCTGGAGCATTGTAAATTTTGATTTGAACTTTCTGGACCGCAAATGCCGTGCTCTGGGAATTCCGTTCGCGATGGGGCGCGGAGGGGAGGGCGCTGCGATCCTTCAGCCGGGAAACCCGGGCCAGCCCCGTATGGCGCGTCTCCCGGGCCGGGCCGTTCTGGACGGCATCGATCTGCTCAAGGCGGGGTTCTGGGCTTTTGAGAGTTTTTCCCTGGAGAACGTCGCCTCCAAATTGCTGGGGGAAGGCAAGCTGATCACGCCGGAGCAAGACAAGGTGGCGGAGATCAACCGCCAGTTCCGCGAGGACAAGCCCCTGCTGGCCGACTACAACATGCGCGACTGTACGCTGGTGAACGAGATCTTCGTTGCGGCCGACCTCATCCCGTTTGCCGTTCAGCGCGCCAATCTGACGGGGCTCGCCATCGACCGGCTCGGCGGGTCGGTGGCGGCGCTCGACAACCTTTATCTGCCGCGCCTGCACAGGCGGGGTTTTGTGGCACCGGATGTCGGGAGCGATGGCAGCGGGCTGGGCAGCCCGGGCGGCTATGTGCTCGAGTCCGAGCCGGGGCTCTACGACAATGTGCTCGTGCTTGATTTCAAGAGCCTGTATCCCAGCATCATCCGGACGTTCTTCATCGACCCGCTCGGGCTTGCCGAGCCTGGAGACAACCCTCTGCCGGGATTCCTCGAGGCCACATTTTCGCGGGAACAACATATCCTGCCCGGCCTCATCGACGAACTCTGGAAGGCCCGCGACGAGGCCAAGCGCGATCACAACGCCCCCCTGTCGCAAGCGATCAAGATCATCATGAACTCCTTCTATGGTGTTCTGGGATCGAACGGCTGCCGCTTCTATTCTCCTCAACTGGCGTCCAGCATCACCCGTCGCGGGCACGAAATCATCACCCAGTCGCGGGACCGGATCGAGGAACTCGGCCACAAGGTCATCTATGGCGATACGGATTCCCTGTTCGTGCTGCTGGGCCCGTCCCACGGTGCCCGCAGTGCGCAGGAGACCGGCAGATTCCTTATGGAGGATCTGAACCGGTGGTGGAGCCGCGCGCTGGCGGATCGTTACGGCATCGCCTGTCATCTGGAAGTTGAGTTTGAAACCCATTTCACCCGGTTTCTCATGCCCACCGTGCGCGGCATGCAGACCGGCAGCAAGAAGCGCTATGCGGGGATGGTCACGAAGGCTGACGGTGAGCCTGAGTTGGTTGTGAAAGGGCTGGAGGCCGCACGGACCGACTGGACGCCGCTGGCCCGGGAGTTTCAGCGCGAACTGCTGCGCCGGGTGTTTCTGGGACAACCCTTCGAGGGCTTTGTCCGCGACACGGCGGATGCCTTGCGGCGGGGCGAACTCGACGCGTCCCTGGTGTACAGCAAGCGCCTGCGCCGGCGGCTTGAGGACTACAAGCGCAATGTGCCGCCCCATGTGCAGGCGGCCCGAAAGCGTCCACCTCAGGGCAACCGGGTCCGATACGTCATAACCCATAACGGGCCGGAGCCAATCGGCGCGCTGGAGTCGCTGCCGGACTATCAGCACTATCTCGACAAGCAACTCGCGCCCGTGGCCGATGGCATTCTGCAGTTTATGGGGACAAGTTTCAGTGATCTGGCTGGAGAACAGATGAGCCTGTTCTGAGACGCAGGGTGCTGGTGGCGGAATTTGCACGCGGGACGCGTTCTCGAAACTGCTTAATATCTCTGATTTTCACCACTTCCGCATCAACCATTCAGAGCTTTTTGCCGACCGGAAAAACCACATCAATGGCATTGAGAATTTCTGGAACTAGGCCAAGCGCCATATGCGTAAATTCAATGGCGTTCCCAAGCAACATTTCGCCCTGTTTTTGAAAGAATGTGAGTGGTGTTTTAACTGCATTGGCCCAAAACGCCAATTAGATCAATTAAATCAATGGGCTAAACAGCATATTTCGTGACTATCGTAACTGCTCACCCCCTGATCAGGCTGGCGCCAGCACGGAGCCGCCTTTGAGGCAGGTTCGGATGGCGTCGAGGGCGGTGAGGCCTTGCAGGTTTCCGGTGGCGGTGACCGAGCAGATGTCGGCATAGACCTGGGCGCCCCATGCGGATCGGAAACCGTTTGTCACCTTGCGGAAGATCACGGACAGCCGCAGCAGGCGCTCGGACAGGTTGTTGGTCGGCGGCACATTGCGCCGGGTGACGAACACGAACAGCTTGTCCCTGGCTTTCTCCATGGCGGTGCGGAATTTGCGCCCAGCCACGGTGTCCGGCTTGCGCGCCAGCAATCTGGAAAGACGCCGCACAAGATCGCGTTGATGGGCTTTGAGCGTGGTGTCCTTCAGCTCACCGCGCCGCCTCCCGATGGCCAGCGCCCGTTTCAGAAGGAATTTGAAGCCCGGTGCGAAGACCTTGTCGCCCGCATCGATAGCGTATTGGGCATCGCGCAAGAGATGCGCCAGACAGGCCTGATGGAGATCGCCATGCCCCATTTGCCCGCCATAGCGGTCGGAAACCCAGACGCGCGGCTTCGTGCCATCAAGAAAATCGCTCACCACGGCCTTGGCGCGGGTGGCGGCGATGCGGTGGGCGACGGCCAGATCGCAGGCGAACACCCACTGCCAGCAGGTCTGCCCCATAACCCGGGCCGAGGTTTCGTCTGATGCAATCACCGGCGCTTTGCGCACCACGGCTTCGATGCGTTCGGCTTCGGCCGCGAAGCAATTCCCGGACCGCATCAGCATGTTGGCGATGGCCCCTTCGCTGATCTTGAGCCCGAACAGGCCGTGCAAAATCTCGCGCAGGCGCTCATAGCTGACCATGTGCCTTGTGTGCAGGTAGACGACAACCGCCACAATGCCCGGGCCGAACGGGCTTGCCGGGGGCATGCCGCTGGGCGGAGCCGCCTTGATGCGCCCGCCGCAGCATGAACATTCGCCTGAGTGCAGGCGGATGCGGGTTGTGACCGGCGCAACTGGTGGCAGGTCGATGTGATCATAGGCGTGAACATCCGGCTGGTCGGCGGGTGAGGCGGGCGCATCGCAATGCGGGCAGGTTGCGGCGAAGACGTCGCGCACGTGATCGGGGTTTTCGGCCAGCTTGCGGCTTGTTCCCTTGCGGCCCTTGCGCCGGTCGCCTGACCGGGCTGGCCGGTTGGCCTTCCGGCCGCTTGATGGTGGCATTGAGGAATTGTCTGGCGTCTTCGGCGGCTCGCCCAGCTTTGCCTCCAATTGCGCGATGCGCGCCTGCAAGGCCTCAATCATCTCAGCTTGTGCCAGAATGATCGCAATCAATTCTTTTTTACTAAGCGAATCAAGAGCTTCGGGGATCATCCCAAGCTTGAATCAGTTGCCGGTCATCGTGTCAATGCTCAGTTTATCAACACTCGTGAACCGTGGCAGGAATGGGGGTGAGCAGTTACGTTTTTGGAGGCACAGCAGACGCCGACCAATAGCAGCTCAAGAGTCTGTTAGGGGGCAAAAGCCACCTTTCTGCGGCCTATTCAATTGCCCGTCAGTTGTCGCGCAATGAACCATAGCTCTCAGACGCAAGGGCTTGCTCGTTTGGTTGCCACCGCAGACGGTGTGACACGCTTTTTTCAAAATCACGAAGAAAGCCTTCGGACCGAACCTAAAGCTCCCGAAGAATGGG
>JAAEUE010000010.1 GCA_024227565.1 Alphaproteobacteria bacterium | reverse complement strand
GACCATGGCCGCCAGTGTGGTCTCAGCCCGTGTCCCACCGGAATAGAGGCCTCTTGCGATGGGCGCAGCGCAGTTTACGCAGACGCCAAGTGGGGCTCCCAAAGCCATTCCGAACACCGTGTTCGAAAACGCGCCGCTGAAGCTGCGTTTGCGCAGATAGCGGAACACTGTGAGGAAGACAGCGCCGAACAGGACGCCGAAAGTCATGCCCCGATGGTTGGTGTAGAGCCAGTTGATCCAGGTGTAGAGCACCTGCTTCCAGACGGACAATCCGTCCTGCAGGGGCAGGAGAGCCTCGAAACTGAGCGGATCCTCAAGCTGGATTGCGCCGCTCATGATCGCCTTGTCGCCGAGAGCGGGATAGCGCGAGAAGCCCCAGAAGAATGTTGCGATGATCGCTACCGTGAGGAGTGCAAATCCGAGACGGTAGATTTGGGAGTGAACGAGAACTGACCGCATTTTGCAAGACGCCTTTTTTGCCAGATCGCCCCCCGGCAATCCGCACCTTGCGGCTTTGGACTTCCCCAAACTCTAGAACACACAAAACTTCGCCATCTTTCTGAATATAGTTCTAGACGGAGAGTTTGATTTTATTGCGGCACGATCGGAGTGGGCGGTTGAAAAAATGAAAACAATTGGATTTTACTTGTGTTTTGTTGGGTTTCTGGTGCCCATCGGGCCGCTGGCCGTTGCCAGCGATGCAGAGGACTCTGCCTTCAACGAGCTTCGGGCGGAGGCTGATCGTGGCGCAATTGCGGCACAGTTTGCGCTTGCTGAGAAGTATGCTCAGGGCAACGGGGCACCGCAGGACTATGTCCGCGCCCACAAATGGTTCAACCTCGCTGCAGCGCTAGGCCACAAAGACGCGCGCCAGTCACGAGAGCTGTTCTCTGATCTGATGACCCCGGCGCAGATCGCTGACGCCCAGAAACTCGCCCGGGAGTGGTTTGCCCAACATCGCGGAGGGGAGAAATGAGGCCCCGTTCGCAGATTTGCGTTGCATTGGCTCTGGCGCTCCTGCTCGCACACGCTCCTCAAAGTCGTGCGGTTGAAAAGAAAGCCAACCCCAAGGAAACGATAGCCTCTCTTACATCACTGGCGTCCATGGGTGACGTGCACGCTCAACACAAGCTTGGCGTCCTGCACCTCAGTGGCAAAGGAGGCGTGCCGCAGGATTTCAAGAAAGCCGCCGAATGGCTCGCCAAGGCGGCCGAACGAAGGCATGCCGACGCGAAGATCAGGCTTGGCGAACTGCACCAGAGAGGATTGGGTGTCGGGAAGGACCTGGATAAGGCGGCCGAACTCTACCGCGACGCGGTCCGGGCGGGGGCGGTCCTGGCCCACATCAGGCTCGGCCTGATGTACGAAAAAGGCTGGGGCGTTGAGAAGAACGAGACCCATGCGGCACAGCTCTATCTTACCGCAGCAAATGCGGGACTGGCAGATGCGCAAGCCAGCATCGGGATGATGTATCATGGCGGCAAAGGGGTTACGCGCAACTATGTGGAGGCCGGCAACTGGTTCCTGCTGGCAGCCCGGCAGGGCAATGCCCGTGCCCAGAACAATCTGGGTCAGATGTTCACCAGAGGCCTGGGCGTGAAGAAGGACTACCGCCGGGCGCTCAAGTGGTATGCCCGCGCCGCGCAGCAGGGTCTGCCCGTGGCATTGCTGAATCTCGGCCTGTTGCATGAAAAAGGACTGGGCACACCGGTAAACGAAAAAGAGGCCACCCGGCTTTATCGCCTGGCTGCAAAAGTTAGCGGGAAGACATTGGCCGACATCAAGCCAAACCCGAATGCCGGCAAGATCTCGGACGCTCCACTCGGTGAGGTGCAGGAAGCGGCGAAGAACGGGGATGCGGGGTCGCAATTGGAACTGGCGCTCCGGCTCCAACACGGCAAAGGCCTGAAGGCCGACCCGGTCGAGGCAGCCCGACTCCTCCGCCTCGCAGCTGTCCAGCGATTGGCGCCGGCGCAACACGCGCTTGGCCGGGCTTACGCCATGGGCATTGGCGTTCCCCAGGACTATGTCCTCGCCCACAAATGGCTCAACCTTGCGGCGACGAAAGGCCAGCGCGAAGCAGCAAGCCTGCGGGATGGCTTGACCGCAAAAATGACGCCCGCACAGCTCCATGACGCACAGCAGCGCCTAGCGGCGGGTGCTGTAGCGACCAACTAGCGAGCCACTCCCCCAGACCGCTTGACCGGCAGCGAAGGAGCACGCAGATTGCGGTATAGTTGGAAGAAGCTCAAGATGGCGCTGGCAATCGACACTATCGCTGGAACTTGCGAGCGGGACGGTTTTGTTTTTCCACTCGACGTCCTGAGCGAACCGGATGCGAAAGCGGTTCGAGCGGATCTTGAGGCCGCAGAGTCCGAACTGGCAGATGATCCAGAGCGGCTCGCACTTCTGCGCACTTATCCCGACAGACTCCTTCCGTCGTTTGACGAACTCATTCGGCACCCCGCGCTGATCGAAGCAGTCAAACCAATCCTTGG
>JAAEUE010000009.1 GCA_024227565.1 Alphaproteobacteria bacterium | reverse complement strand
GTCGGTCTCACCGCGCACCGTTTGAACCTTTGCTTCGATAAGACTGTGGCCGATCCATACAACGGAGGCGGTGTTCAACGGGCCGAGCCGTTCAAACTTTCTTGACATATCTCCCATTCGCGATTGCATCGCAACGGTGCTGCTCAGAACCAGACAATAGAGCAGTCGTTTGATCTCAGGTCGGATCCTGGCTCAACCGGACCACGTCCATCAAGTGTTAAACTTGCTCGACAGCAAACTAGGGAACCTCTGAACAAGTCTCGAAGTATGGCACACTCTGGAGATTGATTCGCGAGGTGCCATCCGATGACGCAGTTGAGCTTTGCCACACTTGCCCACCGCCACAAGAAGAAGCAGACCAAGCGGGAGAAGTTCCTGGCCGAGATGGATGGCGTGGTGCCGTGGGCGCTGCTGCTCGCCTTGATCGAACCCTATTATCCCAAGGCGGGCAATGGCCGCCGGCCGCATCTGCTTGAAGTGATGCTGCGGATCTATTTTCTGCAGCAGTGGTATCAGCTCTCCGATCCCGGTGCCGAGGAGGCGCTTTACGACATCCAGTCGATGCGTGCGTTTGCCGGCCTCGAACTCGGCCATGATGCGATCCCGGACGAGACGACGATCCTCAACTTGCGCCGCCTGCTCGAGCGCCATGATCTAACGAAGGCGTTGTTCGAAGCGGTGAGCGCGCACCTTGAGGACAAGGGCGCGCTGCTGAGAGGCGGCACCATCATGGACGCGACGCTGATCGCCGCCTCGCCTTCGACGAAGAACAAGGACCGGGCCCGCGATCCTGAGATGAGCCAGTCAAAGAAGGGCAATCAGTGGTATTTCGGCATGAAGGCGCACATTGGCGTTGATGCGAGAAGCGGGCTCGTGCATACCGCCGGCGTGACGACGGGCAAGGTTCACGATGCCAGAGTGATGGACAATCTGATCCGCGAGGACGACCGCGCGGTGTTTGGCGACAAGGGTTACGTCAATGAGAACAAGAAACGAGCAGCACGTGCCGCCGGGGTCTATTGGGCGGTGAAGGACAAGGCGAAGGCCGGCCGGCGGCTCTCCGCCTCGCAGAAGAAACGCAACCGGCGCCACGGCTCCGTCCGTGCCAAGGTCGAGCACGTCTTCCGCGTCCTCAAATGCCAGTTCGGCTATCGCAAGGTGCGCTATCGCGGCATCGCCAAGAACGGCGCGCAGGTGTTCGCGCTTTTGGCCCTTGCCAAACTCTATCTGGCGAGACAACAGCTGAAGTGCGCCTGATCCACGCCAAACACAGGCAGGAGGCGCCAAAAGCCTCCGGCAAGGATGCAAACAAACATCACCGCGACCGCCAAAACTGGCCCCGCTGATCGCATTCGCTGATTGCTGCGGCTTAATTAGAGGTTCCTTAGGTGTCTTCTCACCTGCAAGCCTGCTGAGAATCGTAAGCCCCACACCCCCTAGACT
>JAAEUE010000008.1 GCA_024227565.1 Alphaproteobacteria bacterium | reverse complement strand
TCGCCTTCTCGCCGTCGCTCCAATTCCGGCGCCTGCGCCGCTTCTTCGCCATTCAGGGCTCGCTAATGTCCACGTATTCTAAATGGACACTATCTCCCATTAGCGAACCGTATCAGAGCGGGTTCCCCGGACGCTTACGTTGCATCCATGGCTGCAATACGCGGAATCTGATATCTTGTTCCTGTATTGTTCTCATGCCAAAAAGCCGACATGAGCTATCTCCGTAATGCCATATACACGTCCTTGCGAACAGCCCCCCGCACCATTGGGAAGCTGTTCAAGTCGCGCAGGCCGCAAGAAGGAGACGAAGCTGCCCAACGGCTCACGTCCCGCATCATGGATGTGTTGGAGGGCTATGAGGTTAAACAGAAATCGGTTAGCTCCGGCTGGATGCCAGACGATACGACCAGCCAAGACGGTTCCAAGGAAAACTAGACTGCCCACGAACGGGTCTTGTGATCAAGGCAGCCAGGTGCGCAGCCGTTTGACCGCCTCATGCATTTGATCTTCCGAACCGGCAAAAGACATTCGGATGAAGCGGTGGCCAAGCTCCGCATCAAAATCGGCGCCTGGGGTTGTTGCCACCCCTATTTCTCTGAGCATCTTACCGGCAAACTCAAAACTGTCATTCGTAAAACGTGCCACGTCGGCATAGACGTAGAAGGCACCATCAACCGGGGTGAATTCACTGAAGCCAACGCCCGGCAGCTCATTCAACAGCATCTCCCGATTGCGAGCATACATCTGTTTGTGGCCTTCCAATTCCTCAACGGCATCGAATGCCGCCAAAGCGGCATGCTGGGAGAGAGTAGGCGCCGATATGTAGAGACTTTGTGCCAGGCACTCGACCGGCCGCAGCAGCGGCTCAGGCACAATCATCCAGCCAATCCGCCAACCGGTCATGCAGAAGTATTTGGAGAACGAATTGATGATGACGGCCTCATCTGAGTAACTCAGCGCACAAGCCTGCTCCATCCCATAAACAAGGCCGTGGTAGATCTCGTCCGACAAGAACCTGACGCCCGCCGCTTCGCAAGTCTGTGCGATTTCCTTCAACACGGCCGGGCTCAACATCGTACCGGTCGGGTTGGCTGGACTGGCCACCAGCAAGCCGGAGATGGCGTTGTCCGGTTGCGCGGCCAGACGGCGGATATCGTCCACATCAGGAGCCCAACGGGTCCGGGCAGAGGTCTCAAGTGGAACCAGTCCCAAATCGAGCGCGGCGAGAATGTTCTTATAGGCAGGATAGCCCGGCATCGGCAGTGCGATCTGAGCGCCCGGCTCAAAAGCTGCAAGAAACGCCAAGATAAATCCGGCCGACGAGCCCGTGGTAATGACAACACGCTCAGCTGGAACGGAAAGCCCATAGGCATCGGCATAGTGCCTGGATATCCGCTCGCGCAACGCAGGAATGCCAAGCGCATTGGTATAGCCGATGCGGTCTACGTCGAGCGCAGCCTTTGCAGCTTCAACGACTTGGCGCGGCGGTGCTGAAGAAGGTTGGCCCACCTCCATGTGAACGATATCGTTGCCCGTTGCCTCTAACTGGTTGGCTTCGCGCATCATGTCCATCGCGATAAACGGCGCCACGCGCGCACCACGATCTGAGACAGATAATTTTGACATTTCCGGTAAGAATCTCTGACTTATTGAAGACCGAACGGAGGGATCGCTGGCTATTTTGGATATACCTTGATACTTGCTTGGCCAATCATGCGAAAGGACAAAGTATCGCCGTAATTTCCGTCGCTATCTGCCTCGCGATATGGCGCCATTGCGCGTGCATGTGAGATTTGGCTACAACCAACGAAAATCACTCTGAAGCAATTTGCAGGCCGCACAAATGAAATCCGCCTTCCTTGACCACGCGCTCCCAGCACTCTGCCGGTTGACGATGTGTTTGGCTATGTTGGCGCTTTCAGTTGGCCTGATTGTAACGTCACCACACATGGCACGTGCACAGGGCGGTCTTATCCGGGATGCTGAGATCGAGGGTTTGCTGCGCTACTACGCCGTGCCCTTGTTTCGGGTCGCCGGCCTCAATCCGAGTTCTGTAAGGGTCTATCTCCTCAATTCAGACACGCTCAACGCATTTGTTGCCGGTGGACAGCGGATCTTTGTGCACACCGGATTGCTTACGCGGGCAAAGGTCCCCGGAGAACTCATTGGTGTGCTCGCGCACGAAACCGCGCATATTGCCGGTGGTCACCTGGCCTCCTTGGACGGCGCTCTAGAGCGGGCAAGTACGAACGCCATAATTGGCATGCTTCTTGGTGCCGCGGCGATTGCGGGCGGCGTTGCGGCCGGAAGCGGCGATTTGGCCCAAGCGGGCGGCGGTATTGTGGCTGGCGGAAGTTCGGTGGCGCGGCGCCACCTGCTGAGTTACGTCCGCGCCCAAGAATCGGCGGCCGACCAAGCCGCAGCGCGGTATCTGCAGAAAACAAAACAATCCGGCAAAGGCATGCTGACGTTGTTCGGGCGGATGGCCGACCAATCATTGGCGTCTCTGCGCTACCAGGATCTCTACGCGCGGTCGCATCCGTTTGAGCGCTCCCGCATACGCGCGCTGGAGACCAATGTTAAGAAAAGCCCTTATTTCGGCGCACCAATATCTCCGGCCATCGTGCTGCGCCACAAGCTGATGCAGGCAAAATTGATAGGGTTCCTGAATCCCCGGCAAGTCTACAGAAAGTTTCCAAAAACCGACCGCAGCTTGCCAGCTTACTACGCCCGGGCAATTGCCTCTTTTCAATCTGGCGACATTAACAACGCGCTCGGGGAAATTGCGGTTCTGACAAAGACACTGCCCAAGAACCCGTTCTTTTGGGAACTAAGGGGCCAGGCGCTGCTAAACGCGGGTAAGCCGCGCGCCGCGATCGGACCATTGGAAAGAGCAGTCAAATTGGCGCCCAATGCAGGTCTGATTCGGATCTTGCTTGCCCAATCCATGCTCGCCACCGGCAACAAGAAATATGCCGGCAAAGCACTCGCTCATCTGCGCAGGGCCAAGCGCTCTGAGAGCCGTTCTCCGCAGCTATATATTGAGTTCGCCAAAGCCTACGCCATGCAAGGCAAAATAGGCCTTGCAGATTTGGAAACGGCCGAAGCGGCACTTCGTTCAGGCGATGTGAAACTGGCAAAACTGAAGGCCAAACACTCTCGGAAAAAATTAAAACGCGGCAGCGCCGCCTGGCGCCGCTCTGACGATATTTTGAACTACAGACCGCAGAAAAAAAAGTAAGCTCCGCGTTGGACTTGTAAAACCACTTTTGTCCATATAGGCCATACTCAACCTCTCCTTTGCAACCAGGAGCATTGCTCAATGAATGTCAGTTCTTTTCTCCGCACCGCAACCAAGTTGGCCGCCGGGGTGATCATATCCGCTTCCTTAAGCGTTGGGGCGTGGGCTGGAACATTCTCCGAAGCTCAAGAAAAGGAGATCGGTGAACTCGTTAAAAAGTACCTGCTGGCGAACCCGGAAATTCTGCGTGAGGCGTTCGGGGAGCTTGAGCGCCGCGAAAATGCAGCCAAAGAAAAATTGGCGCAAAAAGGCATCTCCGACAACGCCGATACCCTTTACAAATCCAAGCTTTCTTATGTTGCAGGCAATGCTGAGGGCGACATCACGATGGTCGAGTTTTTCGATTATAACTGTGGCTTCTGCAAACGCGCATTCGGCGATGTGCTCTCCATATTGGAGTCCGACAAGAAGCTTCGACTTGTTGTCAAAGAGTTTCCCATTTTGGGCCCAGGCTCCATTTTTGCGTCAAAGGCTGCGATTGCCTCCAAAGAGCAGGGCAAATATTGGGACTTTCACGTGGCGCTGATGCAATTTCGCGGCTCACTTGACGAAGCGAAGGTCATCAGCATCGCGACCAAAGTCGGACTGGATATCGATAAACTGCGTGCGGACATGAAGGCCAACCGAGTGAGCGCTGAAATTGATGAGACCTATGCTTTGGCCAACAAGCTTGGGGTGAATGGCACACCGGCCTTCATCATCGACGACAAGCTGATTCCAGGCGCGATGGGGCTCCAGGCCTTACAAAAACAAGTTGCTTCTGTTCGCCAGTCGGGCGGCTGCAAGGTCTGCTAACTTCACCGCTTGTTCTTAAGAATTTGTTTAACCAACTGTTTTTTCAGTCTAGTCAGAGCTGAGGCCTCGAACTTGTCCATCATTGGATCTTGCTTTGTGCTGAATGTTTACAAGCAAAGCGATTTCGGCCACAAGAACCTGATACGTTAGATGCGGGCCCGGCGGCAACTTGCAGAATGGCCCCTTAGATGAATACTGGACCAGCATGGCAAGCGCTTCGAAAAAATCCAAAATTGACCAGGACTTGATCAAGGATCTGGCAGATCTGCTCAGCGAAACCGGTCTGTCAGAAATTGAAATCGAACAATCTGGACTTCGAGTGCGGGTGGCACGCGCAGCGGGCGGACAAGTGGCCGTTGCAATGCCGGCGCCAACGACTCCAGCAGCACCAGCGGCAACCGCGGAAGAGGCATCGACACCAGCCAGCGGCCCTGGCCTGGTCACCTCCCCCATGGTTGGCACCGTTTACCACAGCTCAGCGCCAGGGACACCGGCATTTGTCAAAGTGGGTGACACTGTCTCGAAAGGTCAGACACTGCTGATCGTCGAGGCCATGAAAACCATGAACCAGATACCGTCACCCGTCGCAGGCAGAGTTGCAGAGATCTTTGTTGACAACAGCCAGCCCGTTGAATTCGGCGAGCCGCTGATGCGGATCGAATAGGCGGCACGCGCGCGGATGTTCGACAAGGTTCTTATTGCAAACAGAGGCGAGATTGCGCTGCGCATACAGCGGGCATGCCGTGAAATGGGCATTGCTACAGTGGCCATACACTCTACAGCAGACGAAAATGCCATGCACGTGCGCCTGGCTGACGAGAGCGTTTGCATTGGCCCGCCCCCCGCCTCACTGAGCTATCTCAATATTCCCGCCATTATCACCGCATGCGAGATCACTGGTGCCGATGCGGTGCATCCTGGTTACGGTTTTCTCTCAGAAAACGATAGTTTTGCCGACATTCTGTTGGAACACAAAATTACATTCATTGGTCCCGAGCCAGAGCACATCCGGATCATGGGCGACAAGATCCAGGCCAAACGAACGGCCATTGACCTTGGTATCCCGGTGGTTCCTGGGTCTGAGGGAGGTGTTGAAGACCCGGTTGAAGCATTGCGCATTGCGAAGGACATCGGCTTTCCGGTCTTGATTAAAGCGGCATCTGGCGGCGGCGGCCGTGGCATGAAGGTTGCCCGCGATGAGAGCGAGCTTGCCGAAGCGCTCAGCACGGCGAGCACCGAAGCGAAATCTGCCTTCGGAGACGGCACGGTGTACCTTGAGAAGTATCTCGACAAACCCCGCCATATTGAAATTCAGGTGCTTTCGGATGGAAATGGCAACGCTGTGCACCTGGGAGAGCGCGATTGTTCCCTACAACGGCGGCACCAGAAGGTCTGGGAGGAGGCGTTTTCTCCTGCGCTCAATGCTGTGCAACGCGAGGAAATTGGCTCCATTGTCGCCAATGCCATTGCGGAGATGGGATATTCCGGTGTTGGAACCGTTGAGTTCCTTTACGAGAACGGCGAGTTCTATTTCATCGAGATGAATACCCGTCTTCAGGTTGAACATCCTGTGACCGAGGCCATCACGGGCCTGGACCTGGTGCAAGAACAGATCCGCGTCGCGTCAGGTGCACGACTGACCCAAAAACAGAGTGATATCACCTTTGAGGGCCATGCCATCGAGTGCCGCATCAATGCTGAGAACGCGCGCACCTTCGTGCCCTCTCCAGGGCGCATCACGGCGTTGCACCCGCCGGGCGGACTGGGTGTGCGTGTGGATTCGGCGATTTATCAGGGCTATTCCATTCCCCCTTACTATGACAGCTTAATTGGCAAGCTGATCGTTTACGGTAAAAACCGCACCGAATGCCTCATGCGTTTGCGGCGCACTCTGGGTGAGTATGTCATTGAGGGCGTGGACACGACCATACCCTTGTTCCAGGATCTGGTAGGACATCCCGATATCCTGAACGGCGACTACGATATTCACTGGTTGGAAAACTACCTCGCAGCCCATTAGGGTTCTAACGCACTTCCAAGGCGTGCAGGTGAACATGTCAACGATTACGCCACAAATTTTGCTCAAGGCCTATGCTGCCGGCATATTTCCCATGGCGGAAAGTGCCGACGACCCGTCCCTGTATTGGATTGATCCCGACCAACGGGGCATTATTCCGTTGGACAGTTTTCATCTGCCCAAAAGATTGCGCCGGACGGTCTTGGCCGAGCCCTTTCAGGTCACCGCTGACACGGCATTCGCCGAAACCCTTGCTGCGTGTGCCGAAGAACAGCCTGATCGCAAGACCACCTGGATCAACACCAGAATTATGGCGCTGTACAACCAGCTCTTTCGCATGGGCTTTTGCCATTCAATTGAATGCTGGAAAGACGGAGCTCTGGTTGGTGGGCTTTATGGTGTTTCTATCGGAGGGGCATTTTTTGGCGAGAGCATGTTTTCGCGCGAGCGGGACGCCTCAAAAGTCGCCCTGGTCCATCTTGTCGCGCGGCTGAATGCAGGCGGATATAAACTTCTCGACACTCAATTTGTAACCGACCATCTCAGCACCTTCGGCGCACACGAAGTGGATCGTGAGGTCTATCATCAATTGTTGGAAGGTGCGCTCGGGGTCGAAGGTGAGTTCGGCGCACTCTCTTCTGATGTTTCGGCCGCCGGTGTTTTGCAGTTTGTCAACCAGACGTCGTAGACTGGGTGCTCGACAGCGTTCAGCCCTGGGCTGGCAGCAAACATCCATCCGGTGAAAATCCGGTTGCGGTTACCGTTCAGCAACACCTCATTGACCTCCACGAAGGACGTTGTCTTTGGTGCTTCTGTAATCGGCCGCGTGTAGCAAATGCGGGGTGTAACCTGCAGCGTGCCGAACTGCTTGGTCTTGTTCACCGGAACCTCAAAGGTGGTGATGGTTGCGGTGATCTTGTCCAAACCGGCAAAAACAGCAATCGGGTTTTCAATCTTATTGGCCGCTGCAGGCAGCGAGTGGGCCGACAGGTAGATGCATCCAAGCAATAGCGCGCCCATCCTTGTGCCGAGATCAGACAAGGTGAGCCTCCACGCGCAACCGCACATAGTCAGCCATCCAGTTGTCATGGGCATCGCACAAGGCAGGCTTTAGAAGGTCCACAACCTCCTGAACCGCAGCGTCGTCCTCATCGCCAAACTGCTCAAAAAACGGCGTCCGGAAGGTTTTCAGCCATGGGCCCATACCGGTCTTCAGCGGGGTTTGCCGGGGATAAAGACCAATGCGGTCGACTTCAAATCCGCGCGCGTTGAGCAGTGTTGAATATTCTTCAGGCGAGGGAAAAAACCATGGCGCTGTGAGCGACACATCACCGTCTCGGCGCTCAGCCACCGCTCGCAACGCCGTTGCGATCGCGGCCACATTACCAAATCCGCCAAACTCTGCCACGAACCTGCCGCCAGGTTTGAGCGCCCGTTCCACGCCATCAAGCACCGCGCCAGGATTTGACATCCAATGCAAGGCGGCGTTGGAGAATACGGCATCAAATTCGCGCTCGAACTGAAGCGCTTCTCCGTTCATGAGGCGTGCGTCAACGCCCCTGCCCTTTGCCGCCTCTATGAATTTATCTGACGCATCGACCCCAACAATATGAGCCCCGATCTCCATGAGTTTCACGGTTAGTGCGCCGTCGCCGCAACCTAGGTCGAGAATGTGCTCGCCCTGTTTTGGATCAAGCCATTCGAGCACAGCGCCTGCGAGATCAGACACAAACCGAGCGTTGGCCGCATAGTCTTTGGGCTGCCAGGCCTGCTGGCGGGTCGTGGTGTTCATATGACTTGATCGCGTGACGCGGGGTACAGAGGACTAATCACCCTTATTGATGAATTGGCTGATGAGCCCGAACAGATCGATCGAACCTTGGGTGTTCTCGATCTTGTCGCCACTGGCGAGCATCTTTTCACTGCCGCCAACTTCCAGCGCGACAAAATTGCTGCCCAGAATGCCTTCGGACGTAATCTTGGCCGTAGAATCATCTGGAAGCTTCACACTCGGATCGACCGAAAGCTTCAACACAGCCTGATAGCTTGTCGGGTCGAGCTCTTGAGAAAGAACGGTTCCAATCTTTACGCCGGACATGCGCACATCAGATCCGGTGTTGATTCCGGCAACATTTTCAAATTCAGCGATGATGGTGTACCCGCCAGAGCCCTTGCCAACACCGCCGGTCGAATATGCAAAGGTGAAGAAGGCCACAGCCAGGCCAATCACGACCATTCCGGTCAGAGTTTCAACAAGGTTATTTTTCATCGGGTCTCTCCCACAAGGGTAGCATAGTGCAACGGGCGAAGATTCGAGCGCCAATTCACCTAATCGGGCTGCCAGGCCTTATAACCTTTGGCTTCAGCCTCAGCGGGCTGTGGATTGAACAAACTACCAGCCGGCCGGTAAGCTTGCGCAGTGCCTGTATGGTTAGCCTCGTGAGCCTTTTGCCAATCGCGCGCTTCATAATCGCCATCGGGCGGCGTGTCCACTCGGTGATGCATCCAGCCATGCCAACCAGGCGGAATGGTTGATGGTTCAGCTAACCCATTGTAGATGACCCAACGCCGCTCGGCGATCGAGGCTGGAAGCGCCGATGGCGCTCGATAGTAGACGTTGCCAAACTCGTCCTCGCCCACTTTTTCGCCTTTGCGCCAGGTGAAAAATCGTGTGCCCAGAGTCTGGCCATTCCACCAAGTGAAAACCTGCTTCAAGAAATTCATCATCGTGCTGGCGGCCTCGCTCGCAGTTTGTGCGGCAACTACTGGTTAATTCCGACTCAAACCCTTTTACGGAAACAGAGCCACTTGCTCAAGGCCTGTCGTCTCTTCAATGCCATACATCAGGTTGAAATTCTGCACCGCCTGGCCGGCAGAACCCTTTACCAAATTGTCGAGCGTTGCAAACATGATCACACGTCCAGGAATGCGATCCTCGAAGATGGATATCAAAGCGGTGTTTGAGCCGCGTATATGTTGGGTGGCTGGAGGCGTTGCTTCGGGCAATACCCGCACAAACGGCTCATCTGCATAACGCTCTATCAAAAGTTCGCGGATATCACGTGCACTCATCCCATTAGAAAGACGCGCATAAACCGAGAGGTATTCGCACCGGCTCATCGGCACCAGATGGGGCGTAAAATTGATGGTGACCGGGCGACCTGCAACCAGGCTCAACTCCTGCTCAATTTCCGGGGCATGGCGATGACTGCCTACAGCGTAGGAGGACATCCCCTCACCTGCCTCGCAAAACAACATATTCTGCTTCAACGAACGGCCAGCCCCGGAGACCCCGGACTTTGCATCGATAATCAAATCCTCTGCATCCACAGCCCCGGCATTCACGACCGGCAGCAGAAGCATCAACGCTGCGGTGGGATAGCACCCTGGACAAGCCACCAGTCTGGCTCCGGCAATTTGGTCGCGATAATGCTCGCTCAACCCATAGACCGCCTCTTTTTGCAGTTCTGGCGCAGCATGGGTGTGTCCATACCACTGTGCATAGGTGTTCGCATCCCGCAGCCTGAAGTCGGCAGACATATCGATGATCTTCAGATGGTTCGGAAGGCCAGAAATGAGTTGCTGGCTGGTGGCATGAGGCAGGCCGCAAAAAACCGCATCCAAATCCTGCCAATTCACTTCGTCATTGGTCACCAATGCGGGTAGATCCAAGCCGCCCAAATGTGGGAATACTTCGCCCATTGTCTTACCGGCATGGGTATTGGCGGTAAGCGTTTTGATTTCGATATTTGGATGGCGGGCAGCCAGACGCACCAGGTCTGATCCGGTGTACCCAGATGCGCCCACAACGCCGACTTTAATCTTCTTATTCGTCATTATATTTCTCCAAATAGTGGTTCCGGTTTACCTCAGCTGCCCCGTTTCCGCCAAGTGCGCCGTGACGTTTACTTGTTAATGCCAAATTCGTGACTACATATGTTGTGACAAACAACCAGGATCCCCCTACGGGTTAACTGACAAACATTCCCTTTGGAGATGCCAGCATATGCGCACGCTTTCAGTTGCTTCGGCCCTATTGTTCGCAACGAGCGCCTCAGTTTTTGCGGCTGAACAAAATAAGCCATTGAACATTGATCCGTTATCCTCTGTGTCTGAAACTCAGCCACAACGGGTGGCCTGGGAAAACAAATCCGATAGCCTGTCGATTGTTCCGGTCACCGCAGAACCGCTGAAGAACAATTTTGCGGCAGAAAAAACAGATCCTGAAAACACGAAGCGCTAGCACCAAACCCCGCCAGAGCAACAAAAAAGGCGCCGAAGCATGAAGCCCGGCGCCTTTTTGTTTGCCAATTTTCCGCTGAATGCGCTTTAGCGCTTGGAGAACTGGAAACTTCTGCGGGCTTTGCGCCGACCATACTTTTTTCGTTCCACAACGCGCGAATCGCGGGTCAGGAAGCCACCTTTCTTCAAGACTGATCGAAGCTCAGGCTCAAAGAACGTCAGCGCGCGTGAAATACCATGACGTACCGCACCCGCCTGGCCAGACAGGCCTCCGCCGGTCACTGTACATACCACATCGAACTGAGTGGCGCGGTCAGCTGCCTCTAAAGGCTGACGCAGGATCATCTGCAAGGCCGGGCGAGCGAAATATGCGTTCATCTCTTTGCCGTTGACGGTGACCACACCGCTACCGCGCTTGATCCAGACGCGGGCAACAGCGTCCTTCCGCTTGCCGGTGGCATAAGAACGGCCGTGTTCATCGATCTTGGGCTCAACAACCGCCGGAGCTTCGGCAGGTGTGACACCCATGGCATCGCCAAGATCGGACAGTGTTGTTGTTTCTGTGTCAGACATGATTACATTGCCCTCTTGTTCTTGCCGTTGAAGCTGGCAACATCCAGTGGCTCAGGCTTTTGTGCATCGTGCGGATGATCGGTTCCGCCATAAATCTTCAAGTTCTTCAACTGAGCGCGGCTCAACGGGCCACCTGGCATCATCCGCCGAACGGCCATTTCGATGACCCGCTCGGGGAACCTGCCATCAAGCACCTTGTCTGCCGTGATCGACTTGATGCCACCTGGGTAGCCAGTATGCCGGTAGTAGGTTTTGTCGGTACGTTTGTTGCCGGTAAACACGGCTTTTTCCGCGTTCACCACAATGATGTTGTCACCACAATCGATGTGGGGGGTGTAGCTGGGCTTGTGCTTGCCGCGCAGGCGGGTGGCCACGAGCGCTGCCAGGCGGCCGACGACCAGGCCGTCGGCATCAATCAGCAGCCACTTCTTTTCCACCTCTGCGGGTTTCGCAGAATAGGTCTTCATGGGTTTGGTCCTGAAGGTTACAGAGTTTGAATTCGTTTATCGTGTCCTGGCACGTTGCCCGTCACGTTCGCAGCGGGTTCTAAGGCGTGCCACTGTGTATGTCAACACAAAATCGGCAATAATTACGCAAATTCAAGCGTTTACATATGCGGTATTATATTACCTCACAGCGTTGTAATACGTCATTTCGGCATTGGCGATTAAATCATTCGACGCCGCAGAATAGATCTTCAAGTCCATCACAACCAATGTCCGGCCATGTTTCAACGTCTTGATTTCGCACACAATATCTCCCGGCTCCGGCTTACGCAGAAAACTCATTGCCATATTGGTCGTCACCGAATGCGCAGCCTGCTCGCCATCGTGGCCCAGCAGGTGAACGTAGCAGCTCACGTCGGCAACCTTCATCATGGCCGGACCCATGACGGTGCCGCCGGGCCGCAGCGCCGTGTCGTCGAGCACAGCCCTCACCCGCGCCTGCCCCGGCTCCAGGTTTTCAATCTGAAAATCGCCGCCATGGAGGAAAGCTTGTGGAAATTCTCTTCTGAGCCAGGCGATGACCTGATCGGCGTTCCATTTTAATGGGCGATCTTGCATAGACATGAGGCGTTCCGTTGGTTCTGGATCAAAAACAGGTAACCCCAGGGCCAAACGGGTGCAAGATGCCTCAACATCCCTTTTGCGATGTGGGCAAAACTGTCGTACTTATCCTCAACATCAAGCATCGCCCTCCGGAGCCCTGCCAATGAACATTCAATCTCCAGACGTCGCAGCTGAAACCATCTTGCTCGGTGAGCTCGAAGACGGGGTGTTGCGGCTAACCTTGAACCGGCCAAAGGCCCGCAATGCACTTTCCGAAGCTATGCTCGCTGCACTTCAAGAGAGCCTTGATGCGGCAAAGAGCAATGCCGATGTGCGGGTCATCGTCATCTCCGGCAACGGCCCTGCCTTTTCCGCCGGCCATGATTTAAAAGAGGTCTCAGCCCGGCGCCAGGATGAAGACCGTGGCCGGAAGTATTTCGAATGGCTCATGGCCACCTGCTCGAAAGTCATGCAAACCGTGGTCTACAGCCCGAAACCGGTGATCGCCGAGGTGGCCGGCATTGCCAGCGCTGCCGGGTGCCAGTTGGCGGCAAGTTGCGATTTGGTTGTTTCTTCGTCCGAAGCCAGGTTCTGCACGCCCGGCGTCAATATCGGGCTGTTCTGCTCAACGCCAATGGTGGCGATTTCTCGGACCATGTCGCGCAAGCACATGATGGAGATGCTGCTGACCGGCGACATGATGGATGCGGATGCGGCGTTCCGGTTTGGGTTGGTCAACAAGGTGGTTGCGCCCGAAGACCTGCGCGGCGAAACAGACGCCCTGGCCCAAACGGTGGCGTCCAAATCCATGGCTGTGGTGGCCAAAGGCAAAGAAGCATTCTACCGCCAACGGGACATGCCATTGGCTGATGCCTATCAGTACTGCTCGGACGTTATGGTAGAGAACATGATGTTCCGAGACGCTGAAGAAGGCATCGGCGCGTTCATGGAGAAGCGCTCCCCGGAATGGGAAGACCGATAGGCCCGGTCAAGCAGGCCGAAAACTGCACCGTGCGCGCACCAATATCTCTACATTTTCGTTTTGCAGACACAATTAGTTTACGCATAGGCGCTAGCCTCTGAACCTGCGGGCTCAGACGCACATGAAGAGCGTCCTTGAGAGCATTAGGCCTTCCCTCCAAAATCTTGACCCAAGCGTCTCCGCACGACCCCGATAATCTGTCCGTGCCAGCGCGCTCGCGGTCGTCTCAGGCGCCTGGATCGCACGATCTGGTTGTCTGCTGCTACCGTCAAACTCAATTGGCCAACGAGAGGACAATCATGAAGCTTCAACTGGCCTCCGATACCGAGCCAGAACCTGCTCGCCAGCCTGATCCACTTGTGGTTTCCCTGCTTCAGGAAAACGAGCGCCTGCAAACCGAACTCAATGAGCAACGCAGAAACGTCGAGCTTTTCAGGAGTGTTTTTGACTGTCTGCCGGACGGCTTGGCGATTGCTGATCAAAATCGAACGATCCAGATCAGCAATCCTGGACTTTCCGAATTGTTTGGATACAGCAAAGAAGAGTTGGTCGGGGCACAAACCGCATTGCTTTACGAGAGCAAGGAAGAGTTTGAAATCCAAGGGCGAGCCCGGTTCAACCTGACTGCTGAAGAACAACTTGCCCCCTATCAAGTGAAATACCGCAAAAAGGACGGGGGCGTCTTTTCTGGTGAAACCATAGGAACTCCGTTGCGCAACAGTGGAGGTCGAGTGATTGGATACCTTGGTGCGATACGGGACGTCACTGAGCGCGAGCAGGTTCACCGAAAGACCGCGGCAAATGAGAGTCTGCTGAACCTAATCGCCCACTCATTGCCCGAATTGGTCAATTATGTGAGTGCCGATCACACCTTGCGGTTTGTCAATTCAACCGCTGAGAAATGGTACGACCGGAAACGGGAAGACCTCATTGGCACCAGGTTTGAAGATGTGCTCGGTCCCACGGCGAGCCAGATCGTTCTGCCTTGCATTAACAAGGCGCTGACGGGGCAGAAGGTTAAGAAACGCGCTGAGATCAAGTATCCTGATGGGGTCACCCGGGCCGTGGAAATTTCCTATGTGCCCGATATGGATGAAATGGGGGCCATCCGCGGTTTTGTGGCACTTGTCGTAGATGTCTCAAACCAAAGAAAGATCGAGCGGGAGTTGATTGCGTCGGAAACCAGGCTTACGGACGCCGTCAGCGCCATTCCTGATGGATTTGCCTACTTTGACCACGAAGATGCCCTTCAACTGTTCAATGAACAATATCGTGCGATCTATCCAAAAAGCGCTCACTTGATAGTCCAAGGGACGACCTTTGATGAACTCATCAGAGACGGGGTGGAGCGTGGTCAATACCAGGAAGCCATCGGCAATGAGGAGGCCTGGATCAAACACAGGATCGAGGCCCACAGGAACCCAGGCGACCCTCTGGAACAGCGCCTTGATGATCGAAGATGGCTGCGCATCGAAGAGCGCAAGACGAGAGACGGCGGCACCGTCGGAATCAGAGTAGATATCACCGACGCAAAGCGGCGAGAGCACGAATTGGAAAGGCTCTCCGTAACAGATGCTTTGACTGGCTTGTCAAACCGGCGCTCATTCTTGGACCGGATTGCGCAGGAACATGAACGTGTAGGCCGCTATGGTGGGGTCATGTCGGTGCTGCTGATCGACGTCGATCACTTCAAGCGCATCAACGACACCTATGGCCATGTAACAGGTGATGTTGTCTTGAAGGAACTGGCCGGGGTTCTGGCCGACGAACTGCGCGATCCCGATGTGGTGTGCCGGTATGGCGGCGAGGAGTTCGCTGCATTTCTGCCGGAAACCAGCATGGGGGGCGCGTTCTCAACAGCAGAAAGAGTCCGTGAAGCCGTTCATAGTCGCCAATTTTGCGCCGGTAATCCGAAAATTCAAGTGTCGGTGAGTATCGGTGTTACACAATCTGACCAACGAGATAAGCGCTACGAAAACGCCCTCGTCAGGGCCGACCGTGCGCTCTACCAGGCAAAGGAGGCCGGACGCAATCAAGTCATCGTCGCCCCTCCAGAGGCCGGCGAATAGCGGGCTGAGCGCCGGCTCTGCCCTGCGCGGTTGTCAGCAGCAAGCGCGCATTTGTTCACGTCCCGAGCGAAACTCTGATAGAGAACGTGGGCATGGCCCATATTCAGATCACAGATGATATTTCGCTCTTCGACGATGAATTTGAGGAAAAGTTCATCCGGTCGAGTGGACCAGGAGGGCAAAATGTCAACAGCGTGGCGACCGCGGTTCAACTCAGGTTCAATGTGCGCCAGTCAAGATCTCTGCCCGAACGGGTGCGATCGAAAATTCTGAACAGCGGCGACACGCGCCTTACAAAGGACGGCGAACTTGTTCTGATTGCCGAGCGCCACCGCACTCAAGAAGCCAATCGCCGCGATGCCTTGGAACGGCTAAAAGAAATTATTCGGCAGGCGTCCCATGTCCCCCGGAGGCGCATTGCAACAAGGCCTACCTTGGGTTCCAAGAAACGAAGGCTTGATGGAAAGGCCAAGCGCGGTTCCATCAAGAAAAATCGTAGCGGTAAAATTGAGATGGATTGAGCCGGAACGCAATATTTCTGGTTTGCAAAATTAAACGCACTGGAAAGCCGCGAGGTGGACGTCAACCAAGCTGTGCACCAATGGATTGAGATCATTACGCATGATCAGTCCTAGACGTCCCGTGGTCTCCAGTGCGCAAACACCATGGACGCTCGCCCACAACATGCGCGCTGCAGCGTCAGGACTTGTCGCTGCCCCGTCCCGGTTGAGCGCGGCAAAACAGGTCTCCACCATCCCAACCAACTTATCAATATGTGCCTGATACCATTCGGGGGCGCGTTCCCCGGGCTCCCGGCGCCTGGAGAACATGGCGTCCCACGCGTTTTGATTTTCCTCGATGTAGGTCAAATAGACATCAGCGTAGCCGTGAATCTGCTCGACCGGTGCCTCAGGCAGAGATTTGGATGCCTTCACCAAAGCCTCCACAAGCCCCTGCATTGTGCGCGCATTAACGTTTAGCACAATGTCATGAATGTCTTCGAAGTGCTGATAGAGGGTTCCGGTCGTGTATCCGATCTGCCGGGCGACCGCGCGCGTTGAAAGCGCGCTTGCGCCTTGCTCAACGATGATCTGTTCAGCAGCGTTGAGGATCAGCGCCCTCAGTTCCTCAGCGGTATGATCTGTTCTTCTAGCCATATTCCAATCCAAACCAAAAAGGCTTAATTAACTGATTAATTAATCAGTGTCTAATTTTTCATTGACGCGAACCTGAATATATCTATTTTATTCTAAACACCGATTAATTAGAGCGATGCCAATTCCTCCCTCTGATGGTTCGGTGCGGCACGAATCGTTTTTAAGTTAAAGGATCGGACCATGGGCGCAGCATTTGAAACGAATAAAATCGATTGCACCGGTCAGGCAGAGTTTCAGCCGCATCTGCAGCGATGTGTGAAAATCCTGGCGACCGGCTCTTACGTACCAAGAACCACCATTGCCTCGACTGAGATCGATGCCCGGCTCGGCAAACGCGCCGGATGGACACAACGTTTGTTTGGTATCGAGAAACGCCACTACGCCGCACCAGATGAGAGCACGTCTTTCATGGCCGCTGAGGCGGGCCGTGACGCGCTGGCGAAGGCTGGGCTGAATGTGGATGACATCGACTGCATTGTGGCCGCCTGCGGCGTGGGCGAACAGCCCATTCCTTCAACAGCAGTCCTGGTTCAAAACAAACTGGGACTTGGCCGGTCCGGCATTGCGGCTTTCGATGTTAATTCGACCTGCCTCAGCTTTGTAACGGCCTTCGATACGGTCGCTGACGCTATCGCGATGGGGCGTTACAAATGTGTGTTGATCGTCTCTTCTGACATCGCATCTTGTGGTCTCGACTGGTCCAATCCGGAAGCTGCGGCAATTTTTGGCGACGGCGCCGCAGCGGTGGTTGTTGCCCCGTCACCTTCAGGCGACGGTGCGCGGATCCTATCGAGCCGGATGAATACGTACGGCACGTTCCAGGACACTTGCCGACTGGAGGCGGGAGGCACGCGCATCAACGCAACGCGCGAGGCCGATCGGTTTCAAGACGCAACAACGTTTAAAATGGACGGTCCAGAAGCGCTGGAATGCGTGGTGAACCATCTTCCCGCGTTTGTTGGCGAATTGTGCCAGCAGGCAAAACTGAGTGTGGGTACGCTGGACGCTGCAATTCTTCACCAGGCGAGCCACCACGCGCTTGGGGTGGTTCAGGATCTTATTGGTTTTGATCCCAATAAGATGGTGCTGATTTTCAAGCAGTTCGGCAACCAGATCGCGACCTCGATCCCCCATGCGCTTGACCAGGCCGTCTCCTCCGGCGCGGTGAAACGCGGCGACAAGGTTATGCTGCTTGGAACATCAGCCGGGATCTCATTCGGCGGCATGGTCATCGAGTACTAAGGCTAGATCGATGTCGAAAAGACTGGCCCTGGTCACTGGCGCAACCGGATGTCTTGGTCAACATCTGGTCGGAAAATTGGTTGAGGCAGGTTACCGCGTGCGCGCGTCCGGCCGAAACCAGATGATTGGCGACCGGCTTCATGGCGGCGCAACTGAGTTTGTCGCGGGCGATCTGCAGGATGTGGGGCTGGTGCGCAAACTTGTCACCGGCGTGGATGCAGTGTTTCACTCCGCCGCCCTCTCCTCGCCTTGGGGACGTTATGAAAATTTCCAGGCAGCGAACGTAGAGGTGACGCGATCCCTCACAGATGCAGCGCTTGCAGCCAGTTGCCAGCGGTTCGTTCACGTGTCATCGCCAAGCGTCTACTTCGAATATACTGACCGGCTGGCCATCCGCGAAAATGCCCCACTGGCAAAATCGTTTGCAAACCACTATGCCGCCTCCAAAGCCGATGCTGAGCGCGTGGTGACGGCCGCCGCGGAGCGGGGCCTTGTGGCCACAATCCTCAGACCACGCGGCATCTATGGCGAGTTTGACACCGCACTTGCGCCGCGCCTCTTTGAGATGGCGCGTTCCGGGCGGGTTCCGTTGTTGCGCGGCGGCAATGCCCTGGTGGACGTGACCTATGCGGGCAATGCGGCCCATGCGATGGTGCTGTGTGACCGGCCGAATGCCCCCGGCGGCATTTACAATATTACCAACGGCGAACCGCTCACAGTGCGCGATCTTTTGGTTCAGACATTCAGAGCACTTGGCCGCGAAGTGCGGCTGGTTGCGGTTCCATATGGCGCATTGAGCGCAGTGGCAGGCTGTTGGGAATGGACGGCCGCCGCATTGCGCCTCAGCGAGCCCAGGCTCCTGCGCTACACCATGGGTGTCATGGCGTACAGCCAGACGTTGGACATCAGCGCTGCGCGCCGTGCGCTTGGCTACGCCCCGCGCATTTCCTTTTCGGAGGGCCTGGAGCGATACGCTGCCTGGCTTGGGCAACAGGCCGCTGCGTCATCGCCGCTGCAGGGTTCGGCAACATGACCCGCGTAGGCTTTGAAATCTTGAAAGTCGGCCACTGCCGCCAGAATGCGCGTCTGGCGTGCCGCGCAGCGCGTTGGGAAAATTGCGAGTTTCCAGCCTTGGTGGGCCTACTCCACCACCCGGCGCACGGGGCAATCCTGTTCGACACCGGCTATTCACCGCACTTTTATGCAGCCACTGCGCAATGGCCCGAGCGTGCTTATGCTCTTTTCGCACCGGTCAGCCTTTCACCCGACCAACAGCTGGTAGCTCAGTTGGCGCGGCGGGGCCTTGCTCCCAGTGATATCAAGACGATTATCATTTCCCACTTCCATGGCGACCATGTTGCCGGCCTCAAGGACTTTCCAGACGCCCAGTTCATCTGCAGTCGGTCTGGCTGGAAAGGCCTAATGGGATTGGGCCGGGTTACCGGCGTTAGGCGCGGAATGATCCCTGCGCTTTTGCCCGAGGACTTTGCAGACCGGGTGCAGTTTCTTGGAGACCTTAAGGTGACTGCTCTGCCTGACGAACTGAAGCCATTCGAACGCGGTGTCGATCCGCTTGGGGATGGCAGCCTGCTGGCCGTCGACCTGCCAGGGCACGCGGAGGGCCAGTTTGGTCTGACTTTCGTTGACGAGCGTGAAGATCGCCGGATTTTTCTCGTTGCTGATGGCGCTTGGTCGATGCAAGCCATCCGCGAGAACGCACTTCCCATGCCCATCGCCGCAACGCTCATTGGCCATACCCCCGCCTACCCCGAGACTTTGAACCGATTGCATCAGCTTCATACGCTGGCACCGCAGATTGTGATGATCCCGACCCATTGCACCGAGCGCACAGCGGAGTTTGTGCAATGAACCGGCTGGCAGACATTTCCCGGCTTGCTGCAAACTACTGGCAAGCACGGCCACAGGCGGGCTTTCGATCTCGCGCCGGTCTGGAAAAGCACCAAGCGCGGACCCTGGACCGCTTCAAGCAGCAAACTCTGACGCGTTCGCCGTTCTACCGTCCCCTTACCCATGCGCCGCTGCATGAATTCCCCGTCATGACGAAGTCGCTGATGTTGGCGGAATTTGATCGCATCAACACGGCCAGCATCTCCCTTGCGGCTGCCTTTGATCTGGCGGAACGGGCAGAAGCGACACGAAATTTCTCCCCCATGTTGGGCGATGTGTCGGTGGGACTCTCTACCGGCACCTCAGGCCGGCGCAGCGTGTTCCTTGCCAGCCGGGCTGAACGCATGTGCTGGGCCGGCATGATGCTCGGCCGGATGCTCCCGGGCGAGCTGTTCGGGCGCCACCGCATCGCGTTCTTATTGCGCGCCAACAATGCTCTATATGAAAGCGTATCCGGGCGCGGGCGCATTGCATTTCAGTTTTTCGATTTGAAGGAGAAGCTTGCCACCCTGCACTCGAAGATCACCGCCTTCGCTCCCTCCATCCTGATCGCCCCCGCTCAGGTTCTAAGGGAACTTGCGCTCCTGGAAGATGGGACAGGAACTTTGACCCCACAGCGCATCATCTCGGTTGCTGAAACCCTCTTTGAGGATGACCGCGCAATCATCGAAACTGTGTTTGCGCGCCCTGTTGAACAGATCTATCAAGCCACTGAGGGCTTTCTTGGCTACACATGCAGCGCCGGACGTCTCCATTTGAACGAGAGATTCCTGCATGTGGAACGCGACTGGGTCGATCCGGGCAAGACACGTTACTGCCCGATCATCACCGACTTTAGCCGCGAGACCCAGCCGATCGTGCGCTACCGGCTCGACGACGTGCTGGCAGACGACCCGCGGCCATGTGCCTGCGGCAACCCGGAACGCGTGATTGCCCGGATCGAAGGGCGCGCCGACGATATCCTGCTGTTTCCGCGCGATACCGGTGGTCCGGTCGGCCAGCTCATGCCTGATTTCGTGGCCCGTGCGGTTACCGGCGCCCGGTCACGCGGAAAACAGCACACGGATGTTGACGATTTCCGCGTTGTTCAAACCGGATCTGACGCTCTGACCATCCGGCTTGCGGCCGATAACTTTGCCTCTGCCTGCGATGCAGTCCGCCAAGCCATGGTGGATTTGTTTGAGGCCCACGCCCTCATCCTTCCCGATCTGACGTTTCATCACATGGAACCGGCAGATTTCATGGCCAAACGCCGGCGCGTGCAGCGTCTGGCGGCGGGGGCACCATGAACAGGGTCCTTATTACCGGCGCACGGGCGCCCGTGGCGCTGCATCTGGCGCGGTTGTTTTCTGACAGCGGAATGGAAGTGATCCTGGCCGATACGTTGACGGCACCTCTGGCACGGTGGTCACCAGCTTGCGCACGCTATGTTCAGCTTCCAAAGCCGGATGTGTCGCCGGACGCTTTTGCCGATGCGCTCGCCGCCCTGGTTGCAGAGACGGCCCCTACCCTCGTGGTGCCCACCTGTGAAGAGGTGTTCTACGTCGCCTGGGCTTTTGCCCAACGGCCGATCAATACCCGTCTGCTGGCTCCATCCTTTGACCGTCTGGCGCATGCACACAACAAGGCGCAGTTTGCAGAGGATGCGCTTGCGTTCGGTCTCGAACCGCCAGCGAGCTGGCGCGTCAACACAATCCAAGATCTGGAAAAACTGAAACCCCAGTCGCGCGATCTGGTGTTCAAGCCAGAGTGGTCCCGGTTTGGAACCTCAACCCTGATCAGGCCATCTGCGACGGCTCTTGAACCGATCGTGCCAACGCCGATTTCTCCCTGGGTTGCACAGGAATTTGTCGCCGGCGAAGAGCTGTGCGCCTATGCGGTTGCAACCGAGGGCCGTGTCGCAGCGCTCTCCATCTACCGGCCCACCTACAGAGCGGGCATGGGCGCCGGGATTTTTCTTAAACCCGTGCATGACGAGGCAATTGCAGCCGATGTGGGTGCCTATGTGTCCGCAACCTGTTGGAATGGCCAGATCAGTTTTGACTTCTGCCGTGATACTGCGGGCCGGCCAAGAGTATTGGAGTGCAATCCGCGCACCACAAGTGGGGTCCATTTTTTTGGCAAGGGATCATCCCTTCCCGGCTCGATGCTGGCCGGCGCACCGTGTCCACCAACTGTGAGCCACCCCCTGATGATCCCGGCTGCCATGTGGGTCTACAGTTTGAAGAAAGCGATACGTGAAGGGCAATTGAAAACCTGGTGGCAAGACTATTCGAAGGCCCGGGACGCCTTGTCCTGGCCAGGTGACCGGCTTCCGCTGCACGCTCAACCCCTATCGCTGTGGGAATTGGCGCGCCACGCATGGCGGGACGGCACCTCGTTGCTTGCCGCATCGACCAAGGACATCGCATGGAACGGCGCAGCAATGAGCCCCGCCTCTGCCACATCTGAGCGCGAAGGCTGACCGCGATGGACCTGGATCACCAGCACAGGATGGATCATGTGTACCGGCACATGAAGTACATCTATGACGCAACCCGGCCACTTTTTTTGGCGGGCCGCAGAACAGTTCGTGGACTGGTGCAGGCAGAAGCGGGAGCCCGTGTCCTTGAGGTGGGCTGCGGCACAGGGCGCAACCTCATTGTCCTTGCCCGGCGCTGGCCGCAGGCTCAATTTATCGGGCTCGATATTTCACGGGAAATGATCAGCTATGCGCGCGAACGGGTTGAACAAGCCGGCTTGAGCCAGCGTATTAAGCTGGTTGAATGCGAACTTGCCGATTACACCACATCGACCGGTCCTGAGCCCGCGCCCTTTGACGTGGTACTTTTTTCATACTCATTGTCGATGATCCCGGATTGGCAGCAGGTGCTGCAGAGCGCAATTCCTCTGGTTAAGCCGGGCGAAGGTAAGCTGCTGATAGCAGATTTTGGTGCCTGTCAGGCCTGGCCTGGGCCAGTGCAACGCCGGCTCTACAAGAACCTCTCACTCTTTCATGTCTTCCCACGGCCCGAGCTACCTGAATTCCTCGCTGCCGACAGGCGCCTGTCGGTTCACGAAACACAGCTGCTTGGCGGCTATGGACAAGTCCTCGAAGTCCGCCATAAGCCCGCCGCCACAACGCTGGAGAAAGGCCCTCAACAATGAAAGCGTCCCCTGGCAGCTTTCCTTCAGGCTGGTTCCCTGTTGCCACCAGCGCGGAGTTGAAACGCAAGCCCCTGCGCCGACAGCTCTGCGGCATCCCGCTTGTTCTCTACCGTGATGACCAGAAACGCGCGGTCGCATTGCAGGACCGCTGCCCACATCGCTCCGCCCCGCTCTCGGATGGCCGTGTGGTCGGCGGCGAAATCGAATGCCCTTACCACGGGTGGCGCTTTGGCGGCGATGGGCAGTGCACGCTCATTCCGTTTCACGATGGTGATCTGCCGCGCCGTTTCGTACCCGCTGTTCCGGTTGAGGAACGCCATGGTCTTGTGTTCGCACGCCACGGCGATGAGGGCGAGATCTATGATCCCTTTTGGGATGACGACCGCAAAATGCTGCGCAAGATTATTCCCACTGAAGTGGAGACAAGCCTGATCAACGTTATGGAGAACGTGCTTGATCCCACCCATACGGCCTTCACCCATAAGACCCTCATGCGGGGCATGACCGAGAATCGGCAGGCGGTGGGCGTGGAGCTGACGGAAAAGCGAGCCGGCATGCTGGAGCTCGTTTTCACCGGGGAACAACGCCAAGATGGCCTGATAAGCCGGCTTACCGGCGACAGCGACCGGACCGGTAACGTCACACGTATCCTCAAACCTGGGATCGTAGAGGTGGTCTACTCGGCAAAACACCGGATCAACATCGTAACAACAATCTTTTTCAGCCCTGTGGACGAAGGCCGAACACGTGGCTTCATCATCCTCACCACACCGCTGAAGTATGGTTTTGCCTATATCAAATCGATCGTGTTCATTCCCATATTCCGCATGATCGTCGAGCAGGACCGCAAGGTTCTTCGCGCCAGCTACGCCAACTGGCAGGAGTTCGGGTCTCCTCAGAACGCTGTGTCACCCCATGATTACATGAGACCTAATCTCGAAGCCTTGCTCAGCGGCCGCGAGCCGCCTGTGGCGCAGCAGCCCTTGTCATTCTCGATCAACCTTTGATGATTGCCTACAAACTACTCAACCTCAAAATCCAGCTGGAACCACTGCTTGTCGTTCGCATTCTTGTCGGTCACAAAAGTGCGGATGGCGTACTTTCCCTTGGTGATCTGGTCGAATGTGTAAATGACCACGGCAAAGAACTCCCGGTTCGGAACGCGCGAACTTCGTGACAGCTGAAGGAAGTTTTTACGAGATCCGAGCACTTTGCCTTCCGGGCTCCTCACTTCCATGTCTACAGAAAATTCAGCCTTAAACCGCTTTCCCTCTTGTTTGTAATCGTAGCCCGCCAGTTCAACGTAAACGATCATGTCCTCACCAGGCTTGAACACATTGTTGGGCCGCGGCTCATAGTCTCCGTATCCCGTAGGCCGTTTCGTCACAAAGTGAAAATCAACGAAGGTGAGCGGGATAACATTCCAAAGTTTGCCCACTGCACTATCCATCGCAATAATCGCATCGATAGCCTTGTTCTCCAAAACAAGTCCCTCAGCTTTGGTGGCTTCCTCCACCATTGGGCCTGCAACCGTCGGCACCGAAGCCTGAAGCAGCATTGCCAAAACGGCTGACAACAAAAGAATATTGCGCATGAGATTTGCCTCCTTTGGGATCGGGAATTCCGTCATCACACGGACTATTGCCCACTCCTCCGGAGGCCACAAGGGCAAAGACCGGCCGCTTCATGCAGGACCCGGCATATTTCGCCGATGTGACCAACGGCCCCAATATCCGGAAATATCTTGAAAGCGCGCCCAGATAGGCCCCTAGCGGCGTCAGTAGAGGCGCTCGGCCGCAGACCTTTCGATTACCTCATCAATTTCGGCAACACTCTCCTGCAATTGGGAGTGCACCTTGATGGCCTCGGCCAGAGACGACATGCCCGACACATCGGCCCAACTGCCTGGTTGCCACAAGCCGGAGCGCACCATGCATTTGGCGCACTGGAACATCACACGCTTGACCTCAACCACCAGAGCCAGATGGGGCACCTTGTCCTTGTGTGCCATGCTTGCGCGCAAGTTCTCGTCGCGAACCAACAGGCCCTTGCCGCTGACCCGCAACGTTTCCCGGTTGCCCGGCACCAGGAAGATCAACCCGATTTCCGGGTTGGCCAGCAAATTGACGAAAGTATCGGCCCGGTTGTTTCCCAGCCTGTCTGGAATGGCCAACGTGCGCTCATCGATGATCTTGACGAACCCTGCCGGGTCGCCGCGTGGGGAGAGGTCCATTTCACCCCCCTCGCCCCGGGTGCTGAGCACCACGAAGGGCGCATGTTCGATGAATTCAGCGCAATAGCTGTCGATATGGTCGATGACCTTGTCGCGCGCGATTGGGCTTGGTGTGCCCAGAATGCCGCGCAGATGGTCTTGGGTGGTCACGGGGTCGGAGAAAGCGTTGCTCGAGTGATTTGGTCATGTGGTTCGGGCCCTGCCTCTCATGGATTGGGATTAACTCTTCTCGCGCATCAACCGGGCTTTATCTCGTTGCCACGAGCGATCTTTTTCGGTTTGGCGCTTGTCGTGCATCTTCTTGCCCTTGGCCAGAGCCAGCTCAAGCTTGGCCATGCCGCGGTCATTGAAGTAGAGCTTCAGAGGGATCAATGTCAGCCCCTCGCGCTGTATTGCGCCGATCAGGCGTTCAATTTCACGGCGATGCATCAACAGTTTGCGGTGGCGGCGTGGTGCATGGTTGAACCGGCTGGCCTGGCCGTATTCAGGGATGAAGCTGTTGATCAGCCAAAGCTCGCCGCCCTCCTCGCTGGCATAGGATTCAGCAAGGCCAGCCTTGTTCTCGCGCAGCGACTTCACCTCTGTGCCGGTGAGCTGCAGCCCAGCCTCGAACACCTCCATGATTTCGAAGTTGAACCGCGCCTTGCGGTTGTCGGCAATGATGGTTCGGCCGGGCTCTCTGCGTGCCTTTTTGGCCCCGCCGCTCTTTTTGGACATTTTGCTTTCCGCAGATCCGCTCTAGTTGATCAACCCGGCATGCGCCATGGCGTCGCGAACCACTTTCTTGGTGCCGTCACTGATTTCAACCAGCGGCAACCTAATCCGGGAGGATGCCTTGCCAAGGACCTCGGCAGCGTACTTGACCGGTCCCGGGCTGGTCTCAACAAACAGGGCTTCATGCAAGGGCATGAGCCGGTCCTGGATGCCGATGGCCTTGTCGTAGTCTCCCGTCGCGCAGGCGGCCTGAAACTCAGAACACAAGCGCGGTGCAACGTTTGCGGTGACGGAGATGCACCCTGTACCGCCATGAGCATTAAAACCAAGCGCGGTGCCATCTTCGCCCGAGAGCTGGATGAAGTCCTTGCCGCATTCACGGCGCTGCTTAGACACCCGGTCGAGCACGGCGGTTGCATCCTTCACGCCGATGATGTTGCCCACATCCTTGGCCAGACGTGCCATGGTTTCCACCGAGATGTCCGCAACTGTACGTGCAGGCACGTTATAAAGAATTATTGGTATATCAGCGCTTTCGGCAATCGCCTTAAAGTGTTGGTAGAGCCCCTCTTGGGTCGGCTTGTTGTAATATGGCGCAACCACCAGGGCAGCATCCGCACCAGCCGCTTTGGCGTGCTGTGTGTAGTCGATGGCTTCTACGGTGTTGTTGGAACCGGTGCCAGCAATAACCGGCACGCGCCCGCCAGCAGCTTCCACCGCGAGCTCGATTACCCGCTGGTGCTCGCTGTGGCTCAATGTGGGCGATTCGCCAGTTGTGCCCACCGGCACAACACCATTGCTGCCTTCAGAAATCTGCCAATCGACAAACTCCTGAAATCCAGCCTCATCAATACCGCCATTTGCGAACGGCGTAATAAGCGCCGGAATCGATCCGTGAATCATGGTACTAACCCTTTAATAGCAGCACCCGCCCGGGCAATATGGGGGCAGAATGCGCCGATTTGGCAGGCACATTAGCCCCATCGCGCGGACGGAACAAGCTGAAGCCACAAAAACGTCGCTTTCAGCATTAATGAGTATGGCGGCTGTGAAACTTTAGGCTGGGGTCGTGCCGGAGGCACCGCGTCCGCGTTAGTAAGTCCTCGTTAGTAATTTTGTAAGTTGGACGCAACTCAAATTCCGCATTAGCTTAAGCCCATGGAAGGTTGGCTGAGACGACGACATGCAACGTTGGATCATCATAATTCTGATTGCCGCCTGCGCGCTTCATGGCGGGCCAGCGACACATCACGCGTTCGCAGGCAAGATCGTCCTGAAAAGCGAACTGCTTTCCACACACGTGTTTGACCGGCATCCACGCGCCATTATCTACCGTTCGGCCAATTGGTCACAACACGCCCGGGCCGTGAAAGCGGTGAAGCTTGCGCTCGCCGGCAAGCATGAACAAGCGCAAGACATCAAATCTGAGCTTGACGACCCGGCCGCACGCACATTGATCGACTGGCTGTGGATTGTCGGGCCAAAGAGCACCGGCTTTGTGCCGTTTATCCAACGTTTCCTTAAAGACAACCCGGACTGGCCGCGGCAAGAACTGATCCGCTCCAGACTTGAGCGCTACATGTATGCACAAGGCGCGGCAGCGGCCGAACTAAAATGGTATTTCAAAAAATATCCGCCAGTTACAGCCGTTGGCCATTTTCTGCACGCCACTGCACTGCAGAAACAGGACCCTGAGCGCGCAAAAGAACTGGTCCGGTCAAGTTACCGCAACCATGCACGCGGCACACAGTTCGGCGAGAAAATCGTAAAAACATTCCCAAACTGGATCACCGACGAAGACAAGTTCGCGAGGCTGTCAAAGCTGATCATTTCGCATGAAACCACAAAGGCGCGAAAGGCCGCAGCAGCGATGGGCGATCCCTTCCCACAGATTGCTAAGACGGCCCACAAACTTTTAACGCAGGCAAAAGATGCGCTTGCGGCCAAGGCCGCCTTGCCTCTGAAATACCGGTATCAACCAGCTCTGCAATACACCTTGATGCGCTATCATTTACGCCAGGCGCGCAGAAAGGTTGTCATTTTGAGGGGGAAGGGAAAGCGCAAGAAGCGGCGTACCGTTACGCGCTACCAGCCTTCCAAGGTGAAAGCGGCTGCCAATGCCATGTTGCGCGCCAGCCTTGGCCACAAACATCTCCCCAGTGCCGAAACCTGGTGGCGCCAGCGCCGCGAGATCATTCATCGCGCCCTTTCGTCCAAGAAGCCAGCTATTGACCACAATACGGCCTATGAACTGGCGGCCAATCACGGGTTGGTAGGGGGCAAGTTTCTCACAGACGGCGAATGGATGGCTGGGTGGATCGCCTTCCGTAATTTGAAAAACACCAAGAAGGCGATCAAACACTTCAAGCATTCTGCGGAAAAAGCCATCCGCGATCCGGACAAATCACGCGGGCACTATTGGCTCGCTCGCGCTCTTGAGAGAAGCGGAAAGCACGACGAGGCCGCCGAACAATATCAGCATGCTGCCAGCTATGCCTTCACATTCTACGGGTTGCTGGGCGCTGCAAAGGCTGGTGGGTTCGTCAGCGGCACGCAAGTGCCGCCCTCAGCTTCCAGCTCGGTTCGTGCGGTGCTGAACACGCATGCCTCAGGCCGGTTGAGAGCATTGCAGCTGCTCGTCGATGCTGAGGCAGACCGCCAAGTGATGCAGTTTGCCTTGTCCCTGGCCAGAACGGCAAGAACGCCGAATGAGCTCGCGGCCATGATGCAGGCTGTCAAAACCATTGGCGGACTGCCACTGGCCATGAAAACGGCGCGTTGGGGTGCATGGGCGGGCCTGCAGGTGGGCATGCCATCGTTCCCGTCCGATCCGTTGCCGGACTACAAGCATATCTCGAAGGGCGAACCAGAGCGCGCGTTGGTGCTCGGGATTGCGCGCCAGGAGAGCGAGTTTGATGCAACCGCGGTGAGCCATGCCGGCGCCCGGGGCTTTATGCAGATCATGCCGGCAACCGGGAAATGGCTCTGCCGCATCCATGCCATCAAGTGCAATACCGGCCAACTCACGTCCAAACCAAAACTGAACGTGCAACTGGGTTCTGCCTTCCTCTACGCGCTGGTGAATGAGTGGAAAGGCTCCTACATCATGGCGGCTGCGGGCTATAATGCCGGGGGCAGCCGGGTGAAGACCTGGAACAAAACTGTGGGCGATCCGCGCAAGGGCCAGATCTCGCCGGTTGATTGGATCGAGCTAATCCCGTTTACGGAAACCCGCAACTATGTCAAACAGGTGATGCGGAACGTCCAGATCTATCGCCGGTTGCTGGAACCCCATGTTGAACTGTCACTGGCCGATGACCTGGACCGCGGACGAATGGTTCCTGTGAAGACGGCCGGTGCGGATTCCTGTGACGAGAAAATCAAAGGATTGCGTATAGGCGCAAAATGCGTGCGACCTGACTGAATGACACAATCTGAAGCATTGGCCGAAGAGACAAATCCGGCATCTGATGGGTTCGACATCGGGCCAGATAACCCGGCCGTTCACAAATCCATCTGGCATGATGTGCACTTTACCAGCCAGGATGGCCTGCGGCTCTACGCACGCGACTATCCCAAGGTGGGCGGCGGCGCAGAGGTTCCCATCCTCTGCCTTGCTGGCCTCACACGCAATTCAAAAGACTTTCATGACTTTGCAGCCAAGCACGCTCCGAGACGCCGGGTCATTGCGATGGACTACCGGGGCCGCGGGCGTTCTGAGCACACGAAAAAGTGGAACACCTATTCCCCGCTTGAGGAAATGAAGGATGCGGTGACATTGTTGACCGTGCTCGGGGTTCACCGGGTGATCGTTCTGGGCACCTCACGCGGCGGGTTGATCGCCATGTTGATGGCCGCGCTCAGCCCTACCGTTCTGCATGGGGTTATTCTGAACGATGTGGGACCGGAGATCGAGCCACGCGGATTGCTCAGGCTTAAGGGATACATCGGACAGATCCCCGAGCCAAAGTCCTGGGAAGATGCAGCGGACATGCTGAGTCAGACCAACAAGGGCTTTGAAAACTTGACTGACGCGCAATGGATGGCATGGGCCAAGCGCACATACTGTAGCGTGAATGGATTGCCGATGGCAGACTATGATCCCAACCTGACCAAAACGTTCCCTTCACATGAGGACATCATGGAGGGTCGGCTGGTCAATCTTTGGCCCCAGTTTAAAGCGCTAAGCCGCAATCCGGCACTGGTGCTCAGAGGAGAACACTCTGACCTGTTGACCGATGAGACCGTTGATCAGATGCGTGATGTGAAGCCCGACCTATTGTCGCAAGTCATACCGGATCGCGGTCACGTGCCTTTTCTCGACGAGCCTGAGAGCGAAGCGGCCATAGACGAGTTTCTGCTGCGCTTTGGCACGCACGAAGATCACGCCTAGACCTCTTCTTCTTCCACCGTCCACGGTTCAGCCTTGGATGCCTCCGCCCATTCCCGCCATGCTGGAAGGCTTTTCATGGTTCGAGCGTAGGCCTCAACGTGACCGGCGGAACTGAGTTCATAAATCTCGAAGCGGTTGACCACCGGCGCATACATCGCATCGGCGTTGGAGAATTCGCCGAACAGAAATGGGCCGCCTGACGCCTCCAGGCACTCAGCCCAAATGGTCTCGATCCTTGAAACGTCAGCGCGAACACCCTCTGAAACCGCCATCGGTGCAATCTTGCGCCGCATGTTCATGGGACATTCTGCGCGGAGCGCCCCAAAGCCGCCATGCATCTCGTGAGACACCGCCCTCGCCATCCCGCGCTGCGCCACATCGGCCGGCCATAGTCTGCAGTCCGGATGCAGGTCGGCGACATATTCCATGATCGCCAACGACTCCCACAAGGTCAGATCGCCATGCTGCAGAACCGGCACCTTCTTGGACGGTGAGAACTCAAGAAAATGCTGGTTGTGATTGGGTTCATCGAATGGCGCCACGGTTTCGCGGAACTCAATCCCGGCGGCCTTCATGGACAACCACGGACGGAACGACCAGGACGAATAGTTTTTGTTGGCGATGATCAGATGCAACTCTGCTCCAGTGCTCATTCTGGCTCCACCGGGCCGTCAGCCTTCTTCCAGGCGCCAAATCCGCCTTCGAGGTTCATCACTGGCTTCAACCCCATGTCTTGGGCGGTCTTGGTGGCCAAAAGAGAACGCATGCCGCCAGCACACATGAACATGAAAGGCCCGTCGCCTGCAAAAACATCCTTATGGTATGGGCTGTTTGGATCGATCCAAAATTCCAGCATGCCACGTGGGGCGTGAAAGGCACCAGGAATTTTGCCATCGCGCTTCAACTCGCGAACATCGCGGATATCCACCAGAACAGCCCTGCCATCTGTATGTGCACTTATCGCATCGCCCGTGGAGATAGTTTTAACTTCATTATTAGCTTGTTCGCATAATTCTTTGTAACCAATTGATATTTCTTGTTTCATTTTTGGTTCCCTTTGATCGAAAATCTTGTTTCGTTTTCGCGCTAAGTTCTTCTATCGCCCAGCCCGCCATTCCTCAAACGCTTTGGTTGTGTCTTCATTTGGGGGGTAGAGCCCCGTTACCGGTGCGCCCTCAGAGACGCGTTGCTGAACGAACGTCTCAAACAATTCCTGTTCAATGCCATCGGTTGCAACTCCGCCCGCCAATGCTGCTGGAATACAGACAGCACCGTCCCCGTCACAAACGATAATATCGCCAGGCACAACCATCACCCCTCCGCACCCGATAGTGTCACCGTAGCCGGCAAAGTGCAGAGCGCCGATAGAGGGCGGCGCAACGGTGCCGCGGCTATAGATATGAAGGCCAGTTGGAATGATGTCCTTGGCGTCGCGTACTGCGCCATCTGAAACGAAGGCCTTGGCGCCTTTCGTCACGAGACGAGCCGCAAGAATATCGCCCAACGTTCCGCAGCTGCCCTCACCGCGGGCATCGGCCACCATTATGGCGCCGTCCGGCGTGGCATCAATGGCCTCGCGCAGGGTGTTGGACCCGGCATAGCTTGCCGGCGTGGACACATCCTCGCGCATAGGCACAAACCGAATGGTGAAGGCTGGTCCTGCAACCCGCTCATAACCGCCCGTGAGCGGCGTTGCACCTTCGATGTAACACCGCCGGATCCCTCGCTTCAGCAGCTGCATGGTGATCGTTGCGGTGCTGATCTGCACCAGTTTGTCCAGGGTTTCATTCGCCATTTGCGACGTCTCCGGTTTGTTGATTTTGGGTGGGCACTCGTGATGGATTGAGAGAAGATTAGACGTTGCGGCTCAAGAGTCAAAATTATTGCCGCGGATCACATGACGGCACTCTCCTCGGCAGTGCTGCCAAACACGTCCAGCACACTGGCGCCCACAATCAGGCCGGTTGCCGCCATTTCGGCCCAACCGAAGGGCTCATTGGCCAGCACCGCTGCGCTTCCAATCCCCACCACGGCTTCCATTTGGAACAAAATTCCCAACCGGCCGGGGTCCACATGTTTTGCGCCCCACAACAGCCCCCACATGACCGGAATGAGAAACAGCCCAGCCACGGCCAGCAACCAGGGCATAAGAGGCGCCGCCACAGACCAACTCGGCGCAGAGCCCAGTTCTGAAAGGGGCAACAGGGACATGGCAAAGGCGAACAGGCTGCCATAAAGAAAAAACGAGAAAACATGCTCAAACACATCCATCTGTGGCATGGCCCGGATGCGCAACGCCCCCACCGCGAACACAAAACCCGACAGAAGTGCCATATAGTCTCCTGCATTCCGTGGAACCGGGATCCCACCCTTGCTGGTGAGAACAACCAGCAGACCGGACACGCCGCAAACCAGGGCGGCAATGCGAAATCTGCTGATCTTCCGCCGCAGGAAAACAGCCTCCAACACGGTTCCCCAAATGGGCGTGATGTAAAAAAGCAAGAGCGCACGTACCACCTCAGTAAGCAGCAGGCTTTGGTAGTAGAGAACAAAGGCGGCCCCCACCAGCAAGCCGCTGGTGACCTGAGCAACCCCGCTCGCTTGATGCTGGGTTTTTCTCCAAAGCGCAAAGGGAAGAAGCAGCGCCAGCGGCAGAATGAATTGCGCAAGTGTTGCCCAAGCGGGGCCCAGCCCGCGGGCTTCGAAGGCCCGCAAAGGGATCCAAAACAGACCCCACAATGCGGCGCACAACAAAACCACCGTTAAGGGAATAAACCTGGAAGGCACAATCAAAGGTCCAACGCGCGCGCTATCTGGCCAGTCGCCAGCTCGCCAACATTACGCCAGACGGACGCACGGTCCCACCGCCTTATCCTACGACGATCGGCCGCTTCAAGACTTTTGACTTGATTTGCTTGGGCTCGGAGGCTGCAAGACTGGGCTGAGCCCCGAAGCTTGTCACTTGCTCAACCGAGAAGGCTTTGCGGAATTGCAATCCCATTTGGTTGTCGATCCGCCATCTGGTCTCGCAAATGCACCTTATGGAGCTGTCGGAATCCACAATGATGAATTCCGGCGGCAATTCTATTGGGGCATTAAGCTTGATCCGCGCGCCAGTGTCGGAAATATCCTTGATCCTGCAGGCTGCAAGCACCTGACCTTCCCTGTCAGATATAATCGCTGCAACGTCGCATTCTTGGCGGGGGGCGTTACGTCGGTCTTCGTAGTTTTGTATCGTCATCATCTCAGGCACCACCATTGGCACGCCCTTCCCCAACGCGCTTGGCGATACTGTACTTCAAAAGAAATGAAATTTTTCTATACTTTGTTGAGCAATGGCCAGACGCCAGCCATTGCTCACGTTGGATAAAATGGTAGACTACCCAAATGGCATCTTTTCTCTCAAAGCTCTTCGGTGGCTCCTCCGGCAAAGGCACAAGCGGACCCAAGCGCAGCGATCCGGTTTCCTATAATGATCTGGTGATCCAGGCCGCGCCTGAAGAGGCCGGTGACCAGTGGCGCCTGGCCGGTTTCATCATCAAACAATCTGATGACGGTCCGCTGGAGCGGAAGTTCCTCAGGGCTGACACCTTTCCATCGCACGACGAAGCGATTGAGTACTCGGTGCGCAAAGCCAAACAGATCATTGACGAACAAGGCGCCCGCCTGTTCGCCGATGGGGAACCTACAGGTCGGGCCTAGCGTTGAGGACAAAGTATCTGGCCGCGCCCCTGGCTGGTGTGTTCACCATCCTGTTTCTTGCGCTCATCGCCTTTTGCCAGCCTGCCGTTTCCAAAGCTGCGGAAATGCCGCGCGGCACGGCGGCCAAAATCGACCTCAAGCCGGGCGATTCGGTTCAGCTGAATTAGTCCTGGTTTTGATCCCCGTGGCGCTGGCGCCAGAACATCCAAATCCGGGGTGGCAGGTTTTCGGGCACCCCGTCATAGCCATGCCCACCCCAGGGATGACAACTTGCGACGCGCCCCAACGCCAGCCAGAAACCGGCCCAGGGGCCGTGGCGCTTGATCGCATCGCTTGCATATTCAGAACATGTCGGCAGATAGCGGCAGCGGCGCCCCATCACAGAAGATAACGTGAGCTGATAGATCCTGATGAGCACCAGGAACAGGCCGGACACTGCAGAAGATAAAAATTTTAACAGCATGTGCTGACCCGATTGATGCCTGCCCCCAACCTGGATATAGCTTCTTGGGACACAGGCCCCAAAACAAAAAGGGGCGCAAAAGCAGACCCCCAGGGATGGCAGCCGTTGTGAGAGCGGCTATGGTCGCCGGGAAACAGGCGTTTATCAGGAGAGCAGACCAGATGGGAAGATTGACGGGAAAAAGTGCGTTCGTAACCTCAGCAGCCGCCGGCATCGGCCGGGCCACAGCCCTCGCGATGGCACAAGAAGGCGCAAAGGTTACGGCCACCGATATCGACGAGGCAGCCCTTGAGACGCTGGCGGCCGCATCGGACAACATCACCACGTTCAAGCTGGATGCGCTCGATCCGGCCGCCATTCAGGCTGCTGCTGAGCGCGTCGGCGCGCCGGATATTCTGTTCAACTGCTCCGGTTTTGTGCACCACGGCACCGTCCTGGACGCAACAGATGATGATTTCGACTTTTCCTTCAATCTGAACGTCAAAGCCCACTTTCGCGTCATGAAGGCGTTTCTGCCCGCCATGCTGGACAATGGCGGCGGCTCCATCATCAACATGGCCTCGGTGGCCGGCAGCATCAAAGGTGCCCCCAACCGGGCCATCTACGGGGCCACCAAAGGCGCGGTGATCGGGCTGACCAAAGCCGTGGCCGCTGACCATGTGACACAAGGCATTAGGTGCAACTGCATTTGCCCGGGCACAGTGGAGACCCCCTCATTGGACGAGCGCATCAAGGCGCAAGGCGACTATGACAAGGCCCGCAAGGCGTTCATTGACCGCCAACCCATGGGGCGCCTAGCTTCAGCAGAGGAAATCGCCGCCCTGGTGGTTTATCTCGCCTCGGACGATAGCCTCTTCACCACCGGCACGACACAGATCATCGATGGAGGTTGGTCGCTGTGACAGCATTGCCAGCGGGGAATTCGGGCCTTCCACGCGTTGGGTTTGTTGGCGTTGGGATCATGGGCCACGGCATGGCCAGCTGCCTC
Organism: Alphaproteobacteria bacterium; assembly: GCA_024227565.1. Taxonomy (GTDB): domain Bacteria; phylum Pseudomonadota; class Alphaproteobacteria; order Rhizobiales; family CAJQND01; genus JAAEUE01. Next base: position 36,271 of record JAAEUE010000008.1, on the reverse strand, counting down.
TTGCGCGCAGGCTACCGGATTACGGTGATTGCCCACAAGAACCGCAAGCCGGTTGATGATCTGGTGGCCAGAGGTGCCCATGAAGCAGCATCCTTGGCACAATTGGCCGCCGAGAGCGAAGTGATCATGCTGTGCGTCAGCAGCTCTGCCGTAGTTGAGCAGGTTGTGAACGAACTGGCCCCCCACATGACCGCCGGGATGACGGTGATCGACACGGGCACCTCCAGCCCTGTTTCAACGCAAAACGTCGCCGCACAATTGGCGGCCCTGGACGTTGCCTTTGCCGAGGCACCCGTGACCGGCGGGGTCAAACAGGCCGCGGCGGGCGAACTGGGGGCGTTGGTGGGGGCTGATGAAGCCACGTTCGAGAACGTGGGGCCCCTGCTTGATGCCTGTTGCGCCCAGGTTCATCACTTTGGTCCACCGGGCGCCGGCAACACCGCCAAGCTGCTCAACAACTACATGGTCACCGGCCTCATTGCCCTGATCACCGAAACCTTCTCCAAGGCCGATCAGGCCAACATTGACTGGCAAAAGCTCTACGATGTGGTGATTTGCGGATCGGCCGACTCAGGCGCCCTGCGCCGCATTGTGGGCAACGCCGTTGAAGGTGATTTCGGCGGTTATGTGTTCGATGTGAAGAGCGCCCTGAAGGACGTCAATTACTTCTGTGAGATGGCAGAGACGCTGGACGGCAAAAGCCCGCTTGCGCAGGCAGTGCAACAGGTGTTCGCCCAGGCCAACGACGCCGGCCATGGCGACCGTCTGGTCAGCGAATTGCTCTCACCTGAAGTGCGGCAACGCTGAGTGCACGTGAATGACGGACCCTGCTGAAATAATTGAACGGTGGCTGGCACGCTTTGAAGCGGCGCTTGAAGCCAGTGACCTTGCCGGTGTCTGCGATTTGTTTGCCGACACCTGCTATTGGCGTGACATGGTGGCCTTCACCTGGAACATAAGGACGATGGAGGGCCAAGAGGCCATCTCCGCCATGCTGGCCGAAACGTTGCGCCATGTGCAGCCCGGTGCCTGGACACTGGAGGGCGAGGTTAGCGAAGCTGATGGAGCGGTTGGAGGCTGGTTCAGCTTTCAAACCAAGAGCGGGCCCGGCAAGGGACACGTTCGGCTGAGGGGTGGAAAGTGCTGGACGCTGCTCACCACCCTGAAGGACTTGAAGGATCACCCCTTCCAAGAAGGCCCTGCCCGGGTCCGCGGCGCTGAACACGGGGCACGCGTCGGCAAAACGCACTGGGGCCAGCGGCGCAGCCAGGAGATTGACGAGATCGGCAGCACGCGCCAGCCCTATTGCCTCATCATCGGCGGCGGCCAAGGCGGCATGGCGTTGGCTGCGCGCTTTGCGCATCTGGATGTGCCTGCCCTCATCGTCGACAAGCACGCGCGGCCAGGTGATAGTTGGCGCATCCGGTATGAATCGCTCTGTCTGCATGATCCGGTCTGGTACGACCACATGCCCTACATTCCCTTTCCGGACGGATGGCCCGTGTTCACGCCCAAGGACATGATGGCGGACTGGCTGGAGATGTATACCCGGGTGATGCAGCTCAACTACTGGTCTGCCACAACGTGCACAAATGCAAGCTACGACACCGATCAGAGCCAATGGACGGTGACAGTTGACCGCGACGGGACCAGCCACTCGCTGCGCCCCTCCCACCTGGTGTTTGCCACCGGCATGTCGGGCTATGTTCAGGTGCCGGAACTTCCAGGCCGCGAGACCTTTTCGGGCGAGCAATTGCACGCCAGCAAATACCGGACAGGCGCGCCGTTTGCCGGCAAGAGGTGTGTTGTTGTCGGCTCAAACACCTCAGCCCACGATATATGCGCTGACCTGTGGGAACACGGGGCGGACGTCACCATGGTGCAGCGTTCAGGCTCGCTGGTGGTGCAGACCGAAACCGTTCTCGACCGTGTTCTGGGCCCGCTTTATTCAGAAGAGGCTCTGGCGGCCGGCATCGACACGGAAACGGCGGACTATATATCGACCACCTGGCCCCACCGGGAGCTCGAGCGCCGGCAGGTTGCCAATTGTGCAGTGATGCGTGAACGCGATGGTGAACTGCACGCCAAATTGGAGAAGGCCGGCTTCCTTCTCGACTTCGGGCCCGACGACACCGGCCTGGTGATGAAATCGTTCCGCGAAGGTGGCGGCTTCTACATCAACGTGGGCGCCTCGGAGCTGATCTGCGGCGGCGAGATTAAACTGAAGAGCGGCGTGGAGGTTTCGCGGCTCACCGAGCACGGCGTCCTGATGGCCGACGGCACGCAGGTGGACGCTGACGTGATCATCTACGCAACCGGATATGGCTCCATGAACCGTTTCGTGGCTGATATTGCCGGCCAGAAGATTGCCGACAAGGTGGGCAAGTGCTGGGGGCTTGGCGCGGGAACCCGGAAAGACCCTGGCCCCTGGGAGGGCGAATTGCGCAACATGTGGAAACCCACCCAGCAGGAGGGGCTTTGGTTCCAGGGGGGAAACCTTATGCAGTCACGCCACTTCTCGCGGTTTCTGGCGTTGCAGATCAAAGCGCGGATGGAGGGGCTGGAAACACCGGTTTATGGGCTGCAGCAGTCACATCACCGGGTTTAGGGCGGGATGCCGGGGGGCGTGAATACGCCAAACCTCTCGCCGTCATGCCTGCGCAGGCATGACAATGGATGACAATGGATGACAATGGATGACAGTGGATGACAGTGGATGACCACCCAGACCTACATCCTGAACACGCCGAATTTGGACTCTTCCACCGGTGCATTCAAGCAGGCTGAAAATGCGAGCCCCAGAACCATCCTGGTTTCTTCGGGCGCAATCACACCGTCGTCCCACACCCTTGCGCTCGAATAGTACGGGTGCCCTTCCCGCTCGAACTGTTCGATGATCGGCTCTTTCACCTGGCGCTCATCCTCCTCGGTCCAGGTACCGCCTGACGCCTCGACGCCGTCCTGCTTCACGGTGCACAGAACCGAGGCGGCCTGTTCTCCGCCCATGACCGAAATGCGGCTGTTGGGCCACATGAACAAAAAGCGCGGTGAGTATCCGCGGCCGCACATGCCGTAGTTTCCTGCACCGAAGGAACCGCCGATGATCACCGTGATTTTAGGAACCTTGGCACAAGCCACCGCCGCCACCATCTTCGCGCCGTCCTTGGCAATGCCGGCAGCTTCATATTTCTGGCCCACCATGTAGCCGGAAATGTTCTGCAGGAACAAAAGCGGGATCTTGCGCTGGCAACACAGCTCAATGAAATGGGCCGCCTTCAACGAACTCTCCGAAAACAGAATGCCATTGTTGGCGATGATCCCGACCGGCATGCCCCAGATGTGGGCAAAGCCGGTGATGAGCGTGGTGCCATAAAGCTTTTTGAACTCATCAAATTGAGACCCGTCCACCAGCCGGGCAATCACTTCGCGCACGTCATAGGGCTTGGCAAAGGTGGGCGGGATGATGCCGTTGATCTCGGCTGGATCAAACAGGGGCTCAACCGGGTCGCGCAGCACGATGTTCGGCTTCTTCTCCCAATTGGACGCGGCGATGATTTCGCGCACGATGGCCAATGCGTGACTGTCGTCCAGGGCGTAATAGTCTGCAACGCCGCTCTGGCGGGCATGCACATCGGCGCCGCCCAAATCCTCAGCGGTCACCACCTCGCCGGTGGCCGCCTTCAGCAGCGGCGGGCCGGCCAGGAAGATTGTGCCCTGCTCCTTCACGATAATCGCCTGGTCGCACATGGCCGGCACATAGGCGCCGCCGGCTGTGCACGAGCCCATCACGCAGGCAATCTGCGGAATGCCCATGGCCGACATGTTTGCCTGATTATAGAAGGCCCGGCCGAAGTGGGTCTTGTCCGGGAAAACATCTGTCTGGTGGGGCAAGTTCGCTCCGCCTGAATCCACAAGGTAGATGCACGGCAGCCGGTTCTCCATGGCGATCTCTTGGGCGCGCAAGTGCTTCTTCACCGTCATTGGCACATAGGTGCCGCCCTTGATGGTGGCATCATTGCAGATGATCATGCATTCGCGTCCGGAAATGCGGCCCACCCCGGTGATGATGCCGGCGGAATGATACTCGCCCTCATACATGTCCCAAGCCGCCATGGGCGAGGTTTCGAGAAACGGTGTGCCAGGATCCAGGAGCTCCATCACCCGGTCGCGCGGCAACAACTTGCCCCGGGCAAGGTGGCGTTCGCGCGAGCGCGCAGAGCCGCCTTGCGCCACAATCGCCCGCTTCTGGGCAAGATCGGCCACCAGCGCCGACATGGCCGATGCGTTGGCCTTGAATTCAGTGGAGGTGGTGGATAGAGACGACGAGAGAACGGCCATGGGAAACTTTGGTGCTTGTGATTGTTCCGGTGGGTTTACCGGGAATCTTCGGTGCCGCCAATGGGAAAGCTGCAGAAGGTTCGAAGCCAGCGCAGGGGGAATACGAATCACTCCACGTAACGAACATCGCCGAGCACGACAAAATTGTGTCGTTTACCCATACATATGGTGGCGGCAGAGAGCTCATTTCCCTCATGACGGGCTATGCTCAATCTTTCATTAACCAAAAAAATTTGACCCATCCTAGGAACATCTGCCAAGAGGTTAACAGGGGCGCCGCCAGGTTCGGCCACACTCTCCACAACAGATAAGAGCCAGGGCCGCAGAAATCCTTGAATGCATCGCCCGAATCGTCGGACTGTGGAACTTGTCCACAGATTGTCAACTCCTCACTACTAGATATGGTATTCACTTCTCGTTAACACACTAAGTGTTGACGGCGGATGAGATCTGGGGCTAATTACGAACATGGTCGTGGGGCGAGATTGAAGACCGCTGGGGCGACCCAAATTAAAGATCGCAAGATCGAATTCTAAAACATTGTAAGCGGTATCCTGTTGGGGTCGGCGGTGGCTGACGTACATCAGGAGACAGGGTTGGTGTGTGCTTTGTGTCGGGTTTTCCCAAGGTTCTACGGGAAAGCCATTGGGGCTTCAAAGCAGGTGGCACACGCCTGGGCCTTTTTGTGCCCGGACACCGGGGTAAATGCGGGGCCAAAGCGGCCGGGATCGATAACTTTAACGCCTGCACAAGGGCTGCGGGTGAAGATAGTCAAGGGGACTAAACAAGAAATGCGGATTGAGCGCCACTACACTGAAGCCGGCAAAGGCCCATACGACGCACTGGAATTCCGGAAAACAACCTCGGAAATTCGTAATCCCGATGGTTCTATCGTGTTCCGGTTGGAAGGCATTGACGTACCCACGAGCTGGAGCCAGGTGGCTTCAGACATCATTGCTCAGAAGTATTTCCGCAAGGCCGGCGTTCCTGCCCGCTTGAAGCGGATTGAAGAGAACACGGTTCCCTCCTGGCTGTGGCGCAGTGTGGCCGACGACGAAGCCCTGGCAGAATTGCCGGAACAGGAACGTTTTGGTCCGGAAAAAGATAGCCGCCAGGTGTTCTCGCGCCTCGCCGGCACCTGGACCTACTGGGGCTGGAAAGGCGGCTATTTCGACAGCGAAGAAGATGCCCTGGCCTACTATGAAGAGCTCTGCTTCATGCTGGCGACCCAGAAGGTGGCGCCAAACTCTCCGCAGTGGTTCAACACCGGCCTGCATTGGGCCTATGGCATCGATGGCCCAAGCCAGGGCCACTACTATGTGGATTTCAAAACCGGCAAGCTGACCAAATCAGCTTCGGCCTACGAACATCCCCAGCCACACGCCTGTTTCATCCAGTCTGTGGAAGATGACCTTGTGGGTGAAAGCGGCATCATGGACCTTTGGGTGCGTGAAGCGCGGCTCTTCAAATATGGCTCCGGCACCGGCTCAAACTTCTCCTACATTCGCGGCGAGAACGAAGCCCTTTCCGGCGGCGGCAAGTCGTCGGGCCTGATGAGCTTCCTGAAGATCGGCGACCGGGCAGCCGGCGCCATCAAGTCAGGCGGCACCACCCGCCGGGCCGCCAAGATGGTGGTGGTCGATATCGATCACCCGGATATCGAAGATTATATCGACTGGAAAGTGCGCGAAGAGCAGAAGGTTGCAGCCCTCGTGACCGGTTCCAAGACCGTGCGCACTCACATGTCTGAGGTCATGAAGGCTTGCGTCAACTGCAAGGCAGACGGCGACGACTGCTTCCAGATCGACAAGAACCCTGCCCTCAAGCGCGCCGTGAAGATGGCCCGCCGGGCCCAGGTGCCCGACAACTACATCCAACGTGTGATCCAGTTCGCACGCCAGGGCTACACCTCAATCGAGTTCGACACCTATGACACCGATTGGGATTCAGAAGCCTACAGAACGGTCTCCGGCCAGAACTCAAACAACTCGGTGCGCGTCACCGACGAGTTCCTGAATGCGGTTGCCAAAGACGACAATTGGGAACTGATCGGCCGGATCACCGGCAAGCCCATCAAAGAAGTGAAAGCCAAGGATCTGTGGGACAAGGTTGGCTATTCTGCCTGGGCCTGTGCTGATCCTGGCGTGCAATACCACACCACGGTGAACGACTGGCACACCTGCCCGCTGTCCGGTGAAATTCGCGGCTCAAACCCATGCTCGGAATACATGTTCCTGGATGACACGGCCTGCAACCTGGCTTCGCTCAACCTGCTGCAGTTCCGCGGCAAGGACGGCGTTTTCGATGTGGAAGCGTTTGAACACTGCACGCGGCTCTGGACCATGGTTCTGGAAATCTCCGTCACCATGGCGCAGTTCCCGTCCAAGCAGATTGCCGAACTCTCCTATGAGTACCGCACGCTCGGCCTCGGCTTTGCCAATATCGGCGGCCTGCTGATGACCGCAGGCATTCCTTATGACAGCGACGAAGGCCGCGCGATCTGCGGTTCCATCACCGCCATCATGACCGGTGTAGCCTACGAGACCTCAGCGCTGATGGCCAAAGAGCTTGGCGCATTCCCGGGCCATGCCAAGAACGCTCAGCCCATGCTGCGGGTTATGCGCAACCATCGCCGCGCAGCTTACGGCGAAGCAGACAGCTACCAGTCCCTGCACACCAATCCAGTGCCGCTGGACCACGCCAACTGCCCGGACCAGAGGTTGGTTGAACACGCCAAAGCTGCGTGGGACCGCGCAGTGGACCTGGGCGAAAAGCACGGCTACCGCAACGCCCAAGCCACGGTGATTGCACCAACCGGCACAATCGGCCTGGTTATGGACTGCGACACCACCGGCATTGAGCCGGACTTTGCCCTGGTGAAATTCAAGAAGCTCGCCGGCGGCGGTTACTTCAAGATCATCAACCGCGCAGTGCCCGAAGCCCTGCGGGTGATGGGATATGAAGCGGAAGCCATCGAGGAGATCATCAAATATGCAGTTGGCCACGGCTCCTTGGACGGTGCGCCGGGCATCAACCATGAGGCCCTGAAAGCCAAAGGTCTGAGTGACAGCCAGTTGAAGGTGATCGAAGACAATCTTGGCACGGCATTCGATATCAAGTTTGTTTTCAACAAGTTCAACCTTGGCGAGAGCTTCTGCAAAGAAACCCTTGGTTTCACTGACGAACAGCTTGATGACTTCTCGTTCGATTTGCTGGCAGGCATGGGTTTCTCCAAGGCCGATATCGAAGCTGCTAACGTGCACGTTTGCGGCGCCATGACCCTGGAAGGGGCCCCTGGCCTCAAAGACGAGCACCTGCCGGTGTTCGATTGCGCAAACCCATGCGGCAAGATCGGCAAGCGCTACCTATCGGTAGATAGCCACATCCGCATGATGGCGGCAGCCCAGCCCTTCATCTCAGGGGCGATCTCCAAGACCATCAACATGCCGAACGATGCAACGGTTGAGGACTGCAAGGCCGCCTATGAGCTGTCGTGGAAACTGGCGCTGAAAGCCAATGCGCTTTACCGCGATGGCTCCAAGCTCTCGCAGCCGCTCAATGCCGCGCTCATCACCGATGAGGATGATGAGGATGATCTGGATGCGGTCGATGAGTTCATCGAAGCCCCAGCGGCCGCCCGGGCAACCATCGCCGCAGAGCGGATCACCGAGAAGGTGGTGGAGCGCATTGTGGAGATCAACAGCCGGGAACGTGAGAAGATGCCCCACCGGCGCAAGGGCTACACCCAGAAGGCCGTTGTTGGCGGGCACAAGGTTTATTTGCGCACCGGCGAATATGACGATGGCCGCCTCGGCGAGATCTTCATCGACATGCACAAGGAGGGCGCTGCCTTCCGGGCCATGATGAACAACTTCGCCATTGGTGTGTCGCTTGGCCTGCAATATGGCGTGCCGCTTGAAGAGTATGTGGAGGCCTTCACCTTCACGCGCTTTGAGCCGGCGGGCATTGTTCAGGGCAACGACGCCATCAAGAACGCAACCTCGATCCTCGACTATGTGTTCCGCGAGTTGGCTGTGTCCTATGCCGGACGCAACGACCTGGCCCATGTGGACCCGGCCGATCTGGCCTTCGACAGCCTGGGCAAGGGTGTGAGCGAAGGCAAGGTGCCCGCGGATGGTGAGGACGGCGGCGTTCCGGCCCCTGCCCCGGTCAAGGCCCAGCATGTGCTGTCGTCCGGCTATGTGCGCCAGAACGTGGATGAGAAGATCGTGGTGATGCCAGGATCCAATCTCGCCTATGCCGAGGCCGGCCCGGTTGCCGCGCTTCAGGCCCAGGCGGCCGGATTTGCCGAGACGCAAGGGGTGGCCATTGCCGAAGTGAGCGAAAGCCACCAGGCGCTGGAAGCCAGTGTTGTGGCGGCGGTGGCCGAGGCGCTGGGGGAACCGGCACCGAAAGCGGCAGACGCCCTGCGCCACGAAGCCCGCATGAAGGGCTATGAGGGCGAGGCTTGTCCGGAGTGTCAGAACTTCACCATGGTGCGCAACGGCACCTGCCTGAAGTGCGACACCTGCGGCGGCACCAGCGGGTGCAGCTGACGGAGCAAGACAATTGAACTGATGTGCAAGGGCGGAGCAGAAGTGTTCCGCCCTTTTGCTTGGAGGAGACGGCCTGCCAACTTCGTAACGGATGGCGCATATCTGTTGCGTGAGCCTAGAGACCTCAAATCCGGCTAGGCCCTATTTGCTTGACGCTGCCGCAATCCCTGCACGATGCCTAATATGCTGATGGCTATCCAAAAGACCTCCATCAGCGCGGAGGCAAGATTGAAGTTGAAGATCAGGGAGAAGGCGATGAGAAGCGAGCCGCCCAAGTTGACAACTGGGAAGAGGAGCTCGTCAGAATTCAGATATCTCATTTGCGTGGCAAAATATGCCGCGACAACGATCAGCGCCCCCGTGCTGCCAACAACGTCCACCCAGTCAAGGCTGCGTATAAATTCTTCCAAGGCTTACCTCCAACAGATCGATCTGTGACCAATCTTTCACCTGCTGCTGCGACGAAGAGGATTAAAGCACAGACGCCGGGCACCGCAATCGCGGCGCGACAGAATTTGGCAAGGCTTGTCAATGCGCCAGATATTGATGAATACTCTTCCCCTGCGCCCCTTTCGCATGAGGGGTCCTCCCTGCTTCCATAAGGTATTCCAGTGGCCATTGAGAGATTTGAGATTATCCGCCGTGAGCCGTACTTAAGCGGTCAAGGCTTCGGTGCGTCAGGCGCCTATGAACGTATCGATGCTGTCGCGCACTACGCAGTCGACCCGGCTGCGGCTGCAAATGAGCCCATCACGGACCTTGCCCTGGCGCCCCGCACCGACGGGCTGGTGCGCTTCACCGGTGACGTCACGCTGCTGATCCCACAAAACGACGGCAATCGATCGTTGTTGCTGGAATTGCCAAACCGGGGCAACCGCGTGCTGGACCGCATGTTCAACCAGGGCGTCGTGGACCTGATCCCCGGGGATGAAATCAAGCCCGGCGACGGTTTCCTCATGCGGCACGGATGGACGCTGGCGTGGTGTGGTTGGCAGTGGGATGCGCCCAAGCCTGGCCCGCGCATGGGGATCACTCCACCGAGGGTTCCTGCCTCAGCTTTGGAACCAGATGGGAATATGCAACTGCGGATACAGCCGAATGCCCGCACATCTTCGTTCCCGCTCACCGATCAGCATGTGGGCTCCATCGGCAACCATAAGGCAATAGCGGCCTCGTCGGTGGATGATCCAGGTGCGCGGATGTTGGTGCGCACCTCCATGTACGCCGCACCTCAAGAGATCGCGCGCGCGCAGTGGCGGTTTGCGCGGGATGAAGATGGATCGCCCGTTGCCGATCCGGAGCATGTTTGGCTTGACGGCGGCTTCGCACCAGGCCGGGTCTACGATATCCTCTACCGACCTCGTGATTGCCCAGTGGTGGGGGCTGGCCTGATCGCAATTCGAGACCTCGGCTCATTCCTCCGGCACAGCGAGGACTCCCCCCTATTTGGCCGCGTGGACCATGCGATCTGTGAAGGCATCTCGCAATGCGGACGGCTGCAGCGGACCTTTCTTGGACTGGGACAAAACACTGATGAACAGGGCCGGAAAGTCTATGATGGTTTGCTCGTTCACATCGCCGGCGGCCGGCGCGGCGAGTTCAACCATCGCTATGGCCAGCCCTCGGTGCAGCCGACGCCGAGCTTCGGCCATCGGTTCCCCTTTGCAGATCAGGCTCAACAAGATCCGCGAACGGGCATCGAGGCCGGTCTCCTGGATGCCCAGGCGGCGGCGGGAAACATGCCGAAAATCTTTTACACCGACACCTCCTCAGAATATTGGCGGGGAGATGCCTCCCTTGCCCACACATCGGCTGTGGACGGGTCCGACGCCCTTCTGCCCGGAAATGTCCGGCGCTATCTGTTTGCCGGGACGCAGCATGTGGCCGGCGCATTGCCGTTTACCGATGTAAGCGCATTCGGCAGCCACGGCAGCAATGCGTTCAATGTGATTGACTACCGTCCGCTCTATCGCGCCGCACTGTGTAACCTGCTCGCCTGGGTGCGCGGCAATGCTGAGCCGCCCGCAAGCGTTTATCCCAAGGCCGGCGACGGCACCGCAAATTCGCGCGAAAACGTCGCCGCAAAGCTGTCGCAGATTCCCAGCTTGGTGTGCCCTGAGAATGCTTTGCTGCCCAGCCTCCACCTCCTGGACCTGGGACCGCATGCTGCGCGCGGCATCGGCACTTTCCCCGCAACCCAGATGGATCAGGCTTACCCTTGTGTTGTTTCAGACGTTGACCTGGACGGCAATGAGACCGGCGGCCTCCGAATGCCCGACGTTTCTGTGCCCGTCGCGACCCACACCGGCTTCAACGTACGTCATACAGACAGTGGCGGAGAGGGCCAGATCCTCGAGTACGTGGGGCTATCCCTGCCCTTCGCCAGGGACGCTGCGGGACGCGAAGGGTTGCACGACCCCAGACCTTCCATCACTGAACGCTACGGCACCCGCGAGAATTATCTCGCCAAGGTTCGGGCAGCGGCCGGCGAACTGGTGCAGGGACGGTATCTTTTGGAAGAGGATATCAACCTTTGCATCGGCCTCGCCGCCGAGCGCTATGATGCTGTCATGGCCTGCGCGAACACTTCGTGAGTTGGGCACGCCGCAGTTAAACCTGCACAGAGGACTCAGCCGCTACCCTCTACAATCACGCCGTAAAACGTCATCTCTCCCGGCCCCCTCACCCAGCTTCCTAATCTGGGTATGCTGATGTTTGGCCCCCGGCGGCATTACTCCCACAAGCTGATCAAAAAGTGGAGCTGGGACAACTTCAACACTCCAGACGCTTTGCTGAAGGCCATCTGAAACTGAATGCGCACTCATTGCGTGTCACAGGTTGCATTGACGCGTTCAAATACAAAAACTGCCAAACGAACCCAAACACCTGTAACCTGTTGATAATTCGACACAATGAATTTGTGCATCGCAGCATTTCTGGACGCAACCCTGCTCTGCGCGACAGGCACTTGCCACCGGGGCTCAACGGCCTATGATCACCTGAATGGCCCCCTCCTCGCCGTCCGCGGCGTCCTCCAATGCCCTATTGGCCATCACCTGCATGGTCGCTGCCGGCTTCCTCAACACGGTGATGCTGTCTGCGATCAAACAGCTCACTAGCGATCTGCACCCCTTTGAAATTGCGTTCTTTCGCAGCCTGGTCGGGTTCCTGGTTCTGTTGCCGTTGATCTGGCGCAGCGGCGGATTCGAGTTCATGCGTACCAGCCAAATTGGCCGCCATGTGCTGCGCGGTGCGTTGAACGCGGGTGGCATGCTGCTCTATTTCTGGGCGGTGGCGCTGGCCCCCTTGGCAACCGTGTCGGCCATCGGGTTTGCATCGCCGCTGTTTGCGGCGTTGCTGGCCATTTTGATCCTGCGCGAAAAGGTGGGCCTGCGGCGCTGGGCGGGACTGGCGATCGGGTTTGCAGGCACCATCGTGATCTTGCGTCCCGGTTCCGGCATCATCGAATTCGGCGCCTTGATCGCCTTGGGGTCCAGCGTGATGTGGGCCGGTGCCATGATCACCATCAAGCAGCTGACAGGCACAGAGAGCCCTCTGGCGATCACCACATGGGGGGCCTTCTCGGTGGGTGTGTTTTGTCTCATCCCGGCGCTGTTCTTTTGGCAATGGCCAACGCTTGAGCAGTGCCTCTGGCTCGTGGTGGTTGGCATTTTGGGGAGCATCATTCAGTTGAGCCTGGCCAAGGCGTTCTCCCTGGCCGACACAACACTCGTTTTGCCCTTCGACTTTCTCAAACTGGTTTGGGCCAGCATCTTTGGATATTTGCTGTTCGCCGAGGTCCCCAGCCTGTGGGCCTGGGTTGGCGGCATGATCATCTCTGCCAGCGCGTTCTACATCGCATACCGTGAGCGAGTACGAAGCCAGCCGACATAGCGCCTGGTGCGATCACAATCGCCTGATGTATTTTCGCCTTATTGCGCATTAAACTCTGAGTTCCTGGTGGTGCGTGTCTTGCTTGACCCTGATCAAAGAAACACGCCATCGCTTTTGCGAGAGTGGGGCAACACATCTATGCAAAGGTGACCAACATGATGAAATCAGCACGCAACTCCCTGTCGATGGCAGCGTTGGCTGCATTCTGCGTGGCGCTCTGCGCACCTTCTGCCGCTGTGGCCGCATCGCCGGTTGGAGCTGTTCTTTCTCCCGGCGTTCTTCCAGCAGGTGTCTTCAAGTCTGATGCGGTTGAAAAGGTTCAACAGCGCAGGAGGGCCCGCAACCGCAGGCGTGGGATCCGGCGAGGCCGACGCGGCGCACGGCGCTTTAGAGGCGGGCGCCGGCTGTTTCGGCGCAGAGGCCGGCGTTTCCGGGGGCCCTATCTTGCATTCCCGAGCCCGGCTGTTCCCTACTACTATGACAGCAACCCGTATTACGACTACCCCTCTGCCAGCTATGATCCCTACTATTATGGCGGCTACGACTACACCCCAACACCGCCGCCCCGAGGCGGAAGCTGCTCGCGCTGGAGACGTCGTTGCCAGGCCAACTGGGGATATGGCAACCAGGACTTCTGGGGCTGCATGCGCTACCACGGCTGCGACTGAACCATCCCGTGTCGCTCAGGGTGATTGTGGGCTATAAGCTTGAACAGCTTAGCCCACCTGCCATTAATGGGACCGCCCTATGAGCACACAGGAGTTCTCTTCGCCGAGGAGCGAATACACACACATCAGGGTCTCCCCCCTCACGCTCAATATCGGGGCTGAAATCAGCGGCGTCGATCTTGGCGCTCCGCTGGCACCTGAGGCGCTGGCCGAAGTCTCCGCTGCGTTCGTGGACTGGAAGGTGATATTCTTCCGGGGGCAAAACCTGGATCATGCGCAGCATGTGTCCTTCGCCCGCCAGATGGGCGAGCCCACCATTGGCCACGCGGTGTTTGGTCACGAAGATGAATTTCCCGAAGTTTATTCCATTGCCAAGCACCGGACCGCCAACAGCATCAGAGGCGCGAGCATGGCCAGAGCGTGGACCGACTGGCACACCGACATCACGGCCGCGATCAATCCCCCCATGGCGTCAATTCTGCGCGGGGTGACCATACCGCCGTTTGGGGGCGACACGCTGTGGACCAATCTGGCGGCCGCCTACCGGGCATTATCGCCCGCTCTCCAGTCATTTGTTGAAGGGCTGAACGGGATCCACCGCTTCGAGGCTCCAGCCGAACCGGACGCGAAGAAAGATTATGCCGAGCTCATCGAAAAGCGGCGGTTGGAGAGCGTTCATCCGCTCGTGACGGTGCATCCGGTGTCTGGTGAGAAGATCCTTTATGTGAGCCCAGCCTTCCTGCAGGAGATTGAGGGGCTGGCCCCCAGAGAAAGCCAAGCACTGCTGGAGTTCCTATGGGAACACTCAGTCCGTCAGGACTTTACGGTGCGGTTCAAATGGCAACCGGGCGATCTCGCCATGTGGGACAACCGCTCAACCGCCCATCTTGCTCCAAGCGACATCTTCCAAACAGATTTTGATCGCCAGCTCTACCGGATCACGTTGGTTGGAGAAACTCAAAGAGGAACCGACGGGCGCGCGTCCCGCGCCATTGCGGGCCTGCCCATTCTTTCAGCGCGCGAGGAGTTGGCACTTGCGCAGAGTTCATAAAAAACATGAGCTTACCGGTTGAATTTGAAGCGTCACACCCAATCTATAGAGCCATCATTGCGATACCTCACCGGACCTAGATCCATGTCTGATTTTCCATTCTCCGTGGGCCCGAAGATTGAGCGCCAACCTGTGCATCCTTCGATCAATGAAGCGCAGATATCCGAGCTCGTGGATCGGTTCTACACCAAGGTCCGGGCGCACGAGCGGTTGGGATTATTGTTTGCCCAAGGCATGGAGAAAGACTGGCCGGAGCATCTCACCCGCATGAAGGCGTTCTGGCGGTCGGTGCTCTTGAAGACCGGCGAATACAAGGGCAAACCCGTACCTGTTCACATGAAGCTGGCGGAAATCAAAACTGAGGATTTCCATGAGTGGCTTACTTTGTTCGAAGAGACGGCCAATGAGCTGATGGAGGCAGACGCGGTGCCCATCGTGCTGGAAACCGCAGAACGGATTGCCACCAGTCTTTGGCTTGCCAGAAACAATGATATCTTCGCCAAGACACCGGTTTGGGCGGAGCTCAGGCAAGCGGCCACCAACGGCTGATGGATCAACTGGTGTAGGCGCAATCTGTGAACAGTTCCGGCTTGAAGTCCATGCCGTGCCCGGGCCGGCTCGGTGGAGTGAACATTCCGCTCATGGGCGGCACCGGTTCAACCCAAAGATGATCGTGCCAGCCCATGCCTTCCAACCAGGACGCGTTGGGAATGGCAGACAGCAGGTGGCTGCTTAACTCTGGAAACAAGTGAGGCGCGATTTTCAGCCCTGCCTGATGTGCATGATCTGCGATCACCTTGAGCTCCGTAAAGCCGCCCCGCATGAGATCGGGCTGCAGGAACGGTACCTTGCCGCTGGCAAAGAATGGCTTGAAATCATGGTGTGTGAAATGATTTTCGCCGCCAGAGACCGGGGTCTCGATTGCGTCGGCAACCGCATGATAGCCGTCAAAATCATCAGCCATTACAGGCTCTTCTAGCCAGGTTAATTGGAACTCGTCCAACCGCTTGCCCACGGCAATCGCCTCGTCGGCAGACCACCCCTGGTTCACGTCCACCATAATCTCGATGTTGGGGCCCAACGCTGCCCTCATGGCGCGCACGTTTGCCACGTCTTCATCATGGCTGAAGATGTGCGCCGTTTGCATTTTTATCGCCTTGTAACCCTCGGCCACAAAGTTCTGGGCTTTTTCAATCATGCCGTCGTGGCCAAGCCCCCGGTAACAGCCGGACCCATAGATCGGCAATGCCTCGCCAGATCCACCCCAAAGCTGCCAAAGCGGCTTGCCGGCGGCCCGGCCCACCGCATCCCACAAAGCGATGTCGAGCGCTGACATGGCCATTACGGTGATGCCCATGCGCCCTTGAATGAAGCTTGCCTGCCACATTTTGCGCCAAAGCGCTTCAACCTCGCGCACATCTTCGCCCAGAAGGAGCGGCTTCATCATCTCGTGGATGCACATCTCGATGGTGCGCATCCCGCCTGCCAAGGGTTGCAGATGACCGGTCCCGATGATCCCAGACGCTGTTTCAACCTCCACCACCACCAGATCGATGTTTTCTGTCACGATGAAACCGGTGCGCGGCGGATCGGTACAAGGCACGCGGAGCAGCGAGGTACGTATGTCTTTGATGATCATGGAGGGGGACCTGAATAGTAACGCGTTCGCGGCGAGCCTACGCGGTGGACGACCTGGAACGCAATGCCCAGGCGTGTTGCTCGTCCGTCTCCACGGCCCCTGGCCTTGCCGCTCTGAGGCGCCTGAGTGCGGCGCCTGGGTCTTCGCCGCGATCAACCATAAGGCGCAGTGCGATCATGCCAGAGCGGTCCTGCCCGCCATGGCAGTGCACCAGCACGCCTTTTCCGTTGTCGAGATGACCATGAAGCGCTGAGGATAAATTTGGCCAGGCCTTGGCAGTCTCGCCGCTCAGCCCCCCATAGTCCCGCACGGGGAGATGCCCCCATTCAACCCCTGCACTCTTTAGCATCTCACCGAGAGATGAGCTGCCTGCTGCATGCATTTCCGACAGTTCGGTCATTGAGAGGACAAGCACCGGCTGCCAATCCAACACAGTTGCCAAATCGGTTTCCAGCGTGTTGTGCCTACCCGGCAAAGGGCAAACCCCAATCCGGCCGCCGCCTTCAAGGTTCAATGTTGCGATTGGGAACGGGGCGTGTGCCAGCGCTATCCGCCTTCCATCCTCGGCAAGAGATAGACTTCGCTGTCATCGTCCACCTCCTTGAACCAGTCATCACGATAGATCTGACCGTCAATCGCCACGGTGATACCGCTGTCGAGGATTGGTACCAGACCGGGTTCCTGTTCGCCCAAGGCGCGGAACATCTGGCGGATTGTCTGGGCTTCCACATCAATGGAAGCGCGCCCGCTGGCGGCGGACTTCAAAGACCCCCAAAGGTTCACTTTGACCATTGGTCCAGACCTTAGAACATCAGAACGTCCCCCGCGCCGGAGCGCGGGGGATCTAGAACTGGCAGATCACCTATGCCTTGGCATCATCCATGGCTTTCAGGACCCGAGGCGGAGACATGGGCAGTTCGGTCAAACGAACTCCCGCAGCAGCCGACACTGAGTTGGCGATCGCCGCCATGGGCGGCACAATCGATGTTTCGCCAACGCCGCGCACGCCGTAGGGGTGCCCCTTGTTGGGCGTTTCGATGATCACCGTGTCGATCATGGGAAGATCAGACGCCACCGGGATACGATAGTCCAGGAAGCCAGCGTTCTGCAGCCGGCCGTCCTCGCCGTAGATGTATTCCTCGTTGATGGCCCAGCCGATGCCCTGCACCGCGCCTCCCTGGAACTGGCCTTCGACATAAGCGGGATGAATCGCCTTGCCGGCATCCTGGAACACGGTGTAGCGCAACACGGTCACGCGGCCGGTTTCCGGATCAACTTCAGTGTCCACCATGTGGGTGGCAAAGCTGACGCCGGCGCCCCGGGCGTTGCATTCGTGGTGGCCGGCAATCGGCCCACCGGTGGTTTCCGCCTTGCCGGCAACTTCCGCCAGAGACATGGGGTCAAATTCACCGGCATTGGGTCCCGCCGGACGCGCATGCCCATCAACCCATTCGACGGCATCTTCCGGAATCTCCCAGATCTTCGCTGCACGTGCGCAAAGTTTCTGCTTGGCATCTCGAGCCGACAGAATGAGCGCCATGCCGCTGGAAAACGTGGTGCGGCTGCCGTCTGTGATGTCGTTGTGACCCAGCGAGCTTGTGTCAGCCACAACGCAACGCACCTTCTCGTAGGGTACGCCCAGTTCTTCAGCCACCATCAGGCACATGGAGGCACGTGAGCCGCCTACATCCACCGTGCCAACGGACACGTTGACCGTGCCATCCGCACCGATGTTCAGGCTCGTGCTGGTCTGCCCACCGAAGTTGAACCAGAAACCGCAGGCAACGCCCCTGCCCTGATTGGGCCCGAGCGGCGCATTGTAATGATCGTGCGCTTTGGCTTGTTCCAGCGTTTCCATAAGGCCATGGGCCCGGTGCTTGGGACCATACGACGACTGATCGCCTTCCTTGGCTGCGTTCTGCAGCCGGAACTCCAGAGGATCCCTGCCGAGTTCGCCGGCAAGCTCAGTGACCACGCTTTCAACCGCAAAAGCAGCCATGGGTGCGCCCGGCGCCCGGTAGGCGGCCGCTCGCGGCCGGTTCACCAGAACATCATAACCCACGGTTTTCATATGATCAGCCCGATAACAGGCAAACGCGGTCATGCAACCAAGGCTCACCCAGCTGCCTTTAAAGGCCCCGCCTTGATATTTCAGCAGACCTTCCATTGCGGTGATGGTGCCATCGTTCTTGGCGCCAATCTTGATCCACATGCTTGCCGAGGACGTTGGGCCGGTTGCCCGGAACACTTCATCGCGGCTCATCACCAGCTTAACCGGCCGCCCGGCCTTGCGCGACAGAGCGAGAGCCAGTGGTTCGATGAAAATTGTGGTCTTGCCACCGAACCCGCCGCCAATTTCAGATGCGGTGACCCGAAGACGGGAAATATCGAGGCCCAGAATGGCCGCGCAGCTGTTGCGCACCATGAAGTGGCCCTGGGTGCAGCACCACAGTTCGCCGGTGCCGTCCGGGCTGAGGTTGCCCACACAGGCGTGCGGTTCGATATAGCCCTGGTGGGTCGCCTCTGTGCGGAACTTGCGCTCCACAACCTTGTCAGCGGCCGCAAAGCCCTCATCCACATCACCATGGCCAAACTGCACGCGGCCTGAGATGTTGGATGGTGTGGTGGGGGTTTCTTCCAAGCCTTCGGTAAAAATGTTGTCGTGCAAGAGCGGGGCATCGTCCTTGCAGGCCTCTTCCACATCTGTGACGTGAGGCAGAACTTCATACTCCACCTTGATCAGCTTCAGAGCCTTGTTTGCAATCGACCGGCTGGTGGCCGCAACTGCGGCTACGCCATGGCCGTCATACAACGCTTTGCCGTGGGCAATGCAGTTGACCATCGTGTCATACTCGGCCTCCGGCACATCCGCGGTGAAATCAGCCGCCGTGATGACCGCTTTGACGCCCTCCAGGGCCTCGGCGGCCGAGGTATCGATTGACTTGATGTTGGCGTGAGCGTGCGGTGAACGCAGCACCTTGCCAATCAGCATGCCGGGCATAACCATATCAGCGCCGAAACGGGCGCGGCCGGTAACCTTGTCAACACCGTCGGGGCGTTCAGGACGCGTGCCGATGACTTTGAATTCACCATTTTCTGCCGTTTTGTCGAGCATGATCCTTAAGCTCCTCTCATCTCAGCGGCGGTATCCATGACCGCGCGGACAATCTTGTCATAACCGGTGCACCTGCACAGATTGCCGGCGAGCCAGTAGCGCACCTCAGTTTCGGTTGGATCGGGGTTGTGATCCAGCAGGGCCTTCGCGGCCACCAGAAAACCAGGCGTGCAGATCCCGCATTGCAGAGCTGCATGATCCAGGAACTTCTGCTGCAGGGGATGCAATTTCTCCCCATCGGCCATTCCTTCAATCGTTTCGATCGTGCGACCTTCAGCCTCGGCGCCAAGCACCAGGCAGGAACAGACGAGGCGATCATCAACCATCACCGAGCAGGCACCGCAGTCACCGGTACCGCAGCCTTCCTTGGCCCCGGTCAGCCCCAGGCGGTCACGCAATACATCCAGTAGAGGTTCATCGGCTTCGCAGAGGAATTCCGTCGTATCGCCGTTAATCTTGGTGTGAACATGAACTTGAGACATTAGGCAGTTCCTTTGGCGCGATCGCGCGCAATTGTTGCGGCCCGGCGAGCCAGCACACCGGAGACTTTCTTGCGGAACTCAACCGTGCCGCGCTTATCGTCAATCGGGGTTGCGGCGGCAGAGCATGCTGCTGCAACCGCATCAAGAGCTGCATCGTCCACCGATGTACCAATGAGCGCATCTGCAGCGGCCGGCACGAGGAAGATCCGTGCAGCCACGGCGCCAAGTGCCACACGGGCATCCGTACAGGTGCCGTTTGCGTCCAGTACCAGGTTGACGCCGCACCCAACGACCGCAATGTCCATCTCAGTGCGCGGGATAAAGCGCAAATATGCATCGCTTGCATGATCTGGCCGTGCGGGCAGCAACACAGAGTCAACCAACTCACCCTTGGCCAAGGTTGACTTACCGGGTCCTTGGGCAATGTCTTCGACCGGCACGTCGCGAGAACCATTAGGTCCAACCACGCGAGCAATCGCTCCGGCGGCAGCCATTGCTGGAACGCTGTCTGCCGCTGGTGAGCAGTTACACAAGTTCCCGACCATCGTGGCGCGGCCTTGCACTTGGGTTGAGCCTATGAGCTCTGTGCCCTCAACCACACCTGGCCACGCAGCTTTCACGCCGGCATGTTCGCCAAGAGCAATGCCCGGCACAGCGGCCCCAATGCGAAAACCGCCATCTTCCTCGGATATCTCGTGCAGTGCAGCAATGCGTTTGATGTCCACAACCAAATCTGGCTCTGATATGCCTGATTTCATTTGCACCAGCAGATCCGTGCCACCCGCGAGAACCCGGGCCATCCCGGATTCTGCGGCCAGCAACGAAACGGCGTCTTCAACTGTCGTCGGCGCTTCAAATCTCATCTAAGCTTTCCCATTCTCCGCTCCGCCTGGGGGTACGTCCCCCTTTTGCGGATTTGACTTCGCTCACCTTCACGTTAAATCAGAGGATGAACCCATTGGGAAGGGGGAATTCGTCATCGCCCTGGCTCTGCACGTTGCGGGTGCTGAATTCAGCCGATAGGTTTGCATGCAGACGCCAGCAACGGCTGGGCAATAAGGAGTGAGACGAATGAGCCTCGAGTATCTTTTGACCAGCATTGTTGTGGTTTTGCTGCCTGGCACGGGAGTGCTCTATACACTGGCGGTTGGCCTGGGCCGCGGTTTCAAACTGAGCGTTGCTGCAGCTTTTGGCTGCACCTTGGGGATTCTGCCTGCAGCACTGGCGAGCATCGTCGGTCTGGCTGCGATCCTTCACACCAGTGCATTGGCCTTTCAAATCGTCAAATACCTGGGCGTAGCATATTTGTTCTATATGGCTTGGAGCATCCTGCGTGAAGGCGGCGCCCTGTCGGTTGATGAACACAATGAGCCCACCGCGGCACGCCACGTTGTTGTTACCGGCATGCTCTTGAATGTGCTCAATCCAAAGCTGTCTCTGTTCTTCCTGGCTTTTCTGCCGCAATTTGTGCCTGCCAACCTTGCCAACCCCACACCACAGCTTGTTTTGCTTGCCGCCATCTTCATGCTGCTCACCTTTGTGATATTTGTAGGTTACGGTGCGACGGCCTCTCTTGCTCGGAAATTTGTCATCTCGCGCCCACGAGTGATGACATGGCTTAGGGGCTCCTTTGCTGCCACATTTGGCTTCTTGGGTTTGAGATTGGCCCTTTCAGAGCGCTAAAACGGCAGCGCGGGGTCAAGATTGTTGATCCCGTTTTACTATTGGTCTAGTGGGGGCGTCTGTTGATGGGCTGTGGGCGCTCATCACATCATTCCAGCCAGAGCCGACGACCTCCCATGTTCTATAAGTATCGAAGCAAATTTTTTTACACAATTTTGAACCCAATCAGGGTTCTGCGATACATTTTTAGAGGGCAAATCAAACAGAACGCCAAAAGATATCTGGAATCAAACGGGGTCCTGGACTGCTTGAACTTGGGCAACGAAATCGAAGTTATTCCGGTCTTTACAGACCTTGCGAACATGCACCGGTTGGTGCGGGTCCGCAAACCCCAGACCGTCCTTGAGTTTGGCTCCGGGTTCAGCACCATCGTTTTGGCTCATGCGCTTCAAATGAACCAGCGCGAACAGCCCAGCGACACGCCACCGATGCTGCACAGCGTAGAATCGAGCGAAGAATGGATGGATAACACGGCGGTTAAAATACCCGCCGACCTCAAAGAGTTCGTCTCCATGAGCCATTCAAAGATTGTGGCAAGCGAGCTCAATGGCCAACTTTGCTTCAAATTCCAGAAGCTCCCTAATGTGGTGCCAGACTTCATCTATGTCGATGGTCCGGGTGCGGCAGATGTGGTGGGCGAAGTGCGCGGGCTGTCGTTTCAAATTGGCGAAAACCATCTAAGACGGCAAGTCGTGGCTGACGTGCTTCTCTATGAGAGCACCTTCCACAAGGGGGCCTTCATTCTGCTGGATTCCATGTATCCCACCGTGCACTTCCTGCGAAACCATCTGACCCGAAGCTACAAGTTTCGCTGGAACGTTATTTCCGACCAATCAAGCTTTGAGCTGATGGAGCACGGACCCAAGAAACTTTTGCCGCGTGAATTCTGGGTCAAGAAGACCCGCACAAGCTGACCTGGATTGACCTGATCAGAGTTTCTGAACCAGTTTGCGTGTGAATTCGCTCAGGCCGGTGCGCCGTTTGCGCTTCAACCGCTCTGCGGTCAAGATTGCAGCAAGAGCCGACTTGGCCCTCTCAAGATCGTCATTGATAATGACATACTCATACTCAGCCCAATGACTGATTTCGTTCGCGGCTTCGGCCATGCGTTTTGCCACCACGGTGGCGCTGTCTTGTGCACGGTTGATCAGGCGCTGGCTGAGTTCTTCGGCTGAAGGAGGCAATATGAAAACACGTACCAGGTCTTCGGCCATGGCTTCCACCAACTGCTGGGTGCCCTGCCAGTCAATATCGAACAGCACGTCGCGCCCTTCGGCCAAGGCGGCCTCAACCGGGCCACGGGGCGTTGCGTAGGAATTCCCGAAAACTTCGGCCCATTCCAAAAGCTCTCCTGCGTCGCGCATTTTCGCGAACTGCTGCTGGGAGATGAAATAATAGTCTTTGCCATCCACCTCGGCCTCGCGCGGTTCGCGGGTTGTCACCGAAACGGACATGGTGATGGCTTCATCTTTGGCCAACAAATCACGCGCTAGTGTGGATTTACCTGCCCCAGATGGAGATGACAGCACGAGCATCAGCCCGCGCCGTTCTATGGGGCTACCGGCTGATCGGTCACTCAATGTTCTGAACCTGCTCTTTCATTTGATCAATAACCGCCTTCATCTCCAATCCGAGTGACGTGACGGATGTGTCATTGGCTTTGGAGCACAGCGTGTTGGCCTCACGGTTGAATTCTTGGGTGAGAAAATCAAGTTTACGCCCATGCGGACCCACGCCTGCCATTAGATCTCGCGCGGCGGTAACGTGCGCATCCAGGCGGTCTAGCTCTTCTTGAATATCTGCCTTGGCCGCCAGCATGACCGCTTCTTGATGCAACCGATCAGGATCCAGCGCTGACGTACTTTCGAGCAGTTTTGCCACCTGGTCTGTTAAACGGGCCTTGATCATTTCCGGCGTTCGCGCCGGCGATTGCCGCGCCTGTTCGGTTAGATCTTCTATTTGGCTGATCTGGCCGCTGAGAAGGTCATGCAACTTACTGCCTTCTTCGGCTCGTGCACCTACGAGATCCTTCAACGCTGCCTCCAGGCTGCTCATCAGGGCTGCGGCCAGGGCCTGCCGATCTGCTTCGGTCTCTTCGGGCTCAGCAACTTCCACAACCCCTTTGATGGCCAGCAAGCCGTCTAACGTCGGGGGACTTGCGTTTATCTTGTCCTTCAGACCTTCAGCTGCAGCGACCAGCGCATCCAGGACGTCATGATTGATCTTTATGGCCCGGCCATCCTGCTCACGCACCAGGTTGAGGGAAATTTGACAGTTGCCTCTGGCCAAACTGGCCGAAACGGCCGCCCTCACCTTCTGTTCAAACGCCTCCAGGCCCGAGGGCATACGGCAACGCACATCCAACCCGCGCCCGTTCACGCTCTTAAGCTCCCAGTGCCAACTGACTGAGCCCAGAGCGCCGTCCGCCCGGGAAAATCCTGTCATTGAGTTTATCGGCATTGGAAAAGCTGGCCCACCACACGAATCATGAGTATGGCGCCAATCTAATGGTCAAGCCTTACAAAACCAAGCAATTGGCATGTCTTTGGCACAGCCGTGCCCTGAAACAATCGAAACACGCCTTCAAACAAACGAAACAAGATACCCGGTTTTCAGAAATCAGACCGATACAGAACTCCGTCATAACGTTCCTCAACAACGCCGCACCAACCGCGGCTCAACACAAACGAAAAAAAGGAACGAAGAAATGAACACGAAGACAATCGCAATCGCAGCAGCCATCGCTGGTGCAATCGCCCTGGCCTCTCCTGCAAGCGCAGCCACCAGCGGCGCCGCAGGTTTCCAGAATGCTGATCTGGTTGTTAAAGTTGGCCACAATGGTGGCAAGCGCTTCAAGCGTTTCCGTCGCCACAACCGGCACTTTGGTCACGGCTGGGGCTACGGCCACGGCTTCAAGCACTACGGCTATGGCTTCGGTGGCTGCGGCTACTTCTACAAGAAAGCCAAGTGGACCGGTTCGCGCTACTGGTGGAAGAAGTACAACCGTTGCATGCACGGTGGCTACTACTACTAAGCCGCATGACGCAACGTCTGAATAGGCGCAAGCGACCCCTCCTGGCGCTTGCATCACTCTCCCCGCGGCCCGTGGCGATGACCGCTCCTTCCGTCAATAAAACCACGGGCTGCGACCCCTGACGTCGCACTTGAAAAAATTCAACCGGATGGCGTGACCGGCAACCGGACTGCGCTGCCAGGCTTTCTGCTCAAGGTCTGGTGTGTTTGGCAGATCTCCGGACCGGTTCACGCGCATCTGCACTTCATTTTGAGATTGGAAAAACATGACTACAAAGCCCCTCCTGCGGCTGCGCACCCTGGCTCGACGAGCCGGAATTCGCACCGCTCTCACCCTCACGCTGCCCGCAGCACTTGGTGTTGCAGGCGCGCTCACTTTGGCAACCGCCATTCCCACAGCAAATGAAGCCCAGGCCATCAGCCTTGGCAACATTCAACCTGCCGCAAGCACAACCCAAACAATTGCTGGTCGTATTGCGCCTCGCGGCATCATCAGAAACGATGTGTCTCCGCCCAATTTGGGCATTACGCGCGAAGATCTTGGCCTCGACCAACGCCCGCCAAATCAAGGCATCACGCGCGAAGACCTTGGCCTCGGCGCCAAGCGGCCTGCAGCAGCGAGCGTTACGCGGGAAAACGGGCGCCCAACACACGCAACAACCAAGCGCATCTCAACCACAGAACAGAACGCCCCGGCCAAGGCCGAACGGACTGTTGAGAAGAACCAAGATGCCAAACAGAAGCGTAAGGATCGCCGCGAATTGAAGCGGGCCCAGAAACGAGATCGCAAATTCAAGCGTAACGGGCGCAAGCGTTTGAGCCGTGAATATCGTGGCAACCGCACGGCGCACGGTTTCAAGGTTCGCAACAAGCGCCGCAATGGCTTCAAGCGTTGCAACAATCGGAGGCGTCGCAACTAGTTCAACTGTGTTTTTGCCGTCGCCTACCGCAGCGCTCAGGGGATCCCTGGGCGCTGCACCCTCCATGGTCCGGCGCTCCCGGACCAAGCATACGCGAGAAGCGAAAATGACACCAAAACAGGTCGAGTTACTACGCAGCAGTTGGCGAAACGTCGGTCCCTTTGCGGACCATGCTGCCCATCTCTTCTATACCCGGCTATTTGAAATCGCCCCGGAGATACAGGATCTGTTCAAGTTTGCAGAAATGCCGGCCCAGCGCCAAAAACTCCTGATCGCTCTGAATCTGGCGGTTATCAACGCTCACACCCTAAACACCATAGCCCCAGAACTTGAGGCGATAGGTCGTCGCCATGCGAGTTATGGCGTCAAAAACAGCCATTACGAAGCTGTGGGCCAAGCTCTGGTCTGGACCCTGGAACAAGACCTTGGCAGTGCCTTCATCGATGACGTGCGAAAGGCCTGGACCGATTTTTACAACCAGGTGGCGGACGCCATGATGAACGGCCCACGCTCAACACCACAGAATGCAGCCTGATTTTCCGTCGGGCATTTGCGCCCTATTCGGCACCCCCAAAACCACACAAAGGGATTCACTCTATGACCCAAGCTCTCTATCGCAACAATCTTCCGCAAATGAACGGCAAACCATTTCTCACCGATGGTGGCCTTGAAACCACTTTGGTGTTTCTGGACGCGTTTGACCTGCCACTCTTTGCCGCCTTCACTCTGCTGAAATCCCCAGACGGCCGAGCAGCAATTGACCGGTATATGCGCAAATATTGCGAGATAGCCGTTCGCGACAAGAAAGGTTTTATATTGGACACCCCAACCTGGCGGGCCAGCCGCCGCTGGGCCAATGAGCTCAAGATCTCTACCGGCGATCTAAGGGCAGCACACGCACAGGCTATCAGCGCTCTCAGGGTGCTGCGGGCTGAATTTGAAACTCCCGCGTCTCCATTCGTCATCAACGGTGCTCTGGGACCACAAGACGATGGCTACAATCCGGAGACCTTTATGTCTCCAACGCAAGCCCGGGATTACCACGCACAACAGATCGGC
The DNA here is from genome assembly GCA_024227565.1 of Alphaproteobacteria bacterium. Taxonomy (GTDB): domain Bacteria; phylum Pseudomonadota; class Alphaproteobacteria; order Rhizobiales; family CAJQND01; genus JAAEUE01. Next base: position 9,833 of record JAAEUE010000008.1, on the reverse strand, counting down.
TGGTTTACCGAACTTGGAGCCGACATGGTCTCAGCAGTAACCTTGACCTATGTGGAAGAGGCTGTTGGTGTGGCGATGGCAGCCCAGGCAGCAGGGATCCCCTGCGTCATATCCTTCACGGTAGAAACCGATGGAAACCTGCCCTCTGGCCAACCCCTCGGCGAGGCCATTGAACAGGTGGACCGCGACACGGGCTCTGCTCCGGCCTATTTCATGATCAATTGTGCCCACCCTGATCACTTTGCAGGCGCGCTTGGCGGGAACGCAGAATGGTTAAAACGGATCATGGGCCTCAGAGCCAATGCATCGCGCATGAGCCATGAGGAATTGGACAATGCTGAAGAACTGGACGCAGGCAACCCCAACGAGTTGGGTGGCCAATATCGAGACCTCAAGACGTTTCTGCCCAATCTGACCGTAATGGGCGGCTGCTGCGGCACCGATCATCGGCATGTGGATGCGATTAGCGCTGCATGTGGGCGATGAACTGAACCACTTTCTGCGTCGCCTGCTGATCGGGCGGCGCAGATGCTCAATTCTCCAAGGCTGCAAATCGGGTCAGGCTCTCGGCCGGCCATAGCTCAGAGCGATCATAAAACTCCGGGTGAACCGGTGTCTTCGTCCCCAATTCCAGCCACGGTTGTTTTGTTGAGGTGAAAATATGGATGTCGGGCGGCATCCTCTGGGCCTCATCCAAGGTTCCGACGCGCACGAAACGCACTTTGTCCCCTACGGCCATGGCATAGTTGCTCCACACGGCTATGCGGCACTTGGGGCAACGATGAAACTCTGCCTTTTGCCGCTGATTGTGGGAGTGTCCACAATCTCCGGCTCGCCGGCCAACAATACGACACGATCTGCTTCAATCATCGCATTTAACGCAAAGGCCGCCCCACTTTCCCGCTGGCACCAGGTGCAGTGGCAGCAGTGCACAAACAGGGGCGCAGACGTTAGCCGGTAACGGATCGTCCCACAGTCGCAACCACCTTCGTAATGCTCCATTTCTGCAAGCAATGCAGACCTCAACGCTGTGTATTCTGCCTCGGGAATCCCCTCAAGCGCAGCTTCGCGTGTTGTCGGCTGGTCTTCGTAAGGATCAGGAGCGGCAAACCGAGCACCGGGGTCGGTGAATTGGCTGTCGCTGAGATCAGCACGCTGGCCATCAAACTGATTGTAATAGTGCAACACGCCGGGCATTGGCGTTCGCAGGATCTCACCGCCGAACAGGTCATGGATCACAGCCGCCGTCACGTTGCATTGGCCGTTGGCCGGATTTTCTTGGCTCCATTGAGGCGCTGTCTTCAGAGACCAAGAAGCCTGCAAAGCACGGCGAACTTGCTCATCTTCGAATTTCAGATGCATTCAGTGTTCCTCGTGTAAAATCACTTAGCGCGAGGCGCCAGTACGCCTTTTCCGGCGCCGTTTTCGCTTTTTGGATCCACCAAAAACCCGGCTCCAGGCCCCTGCGTTCTTGACCCTGCGGCCGCGGCCAGATTTTGGCGAGTCAATATTGCGGACCCAATGCCGGTCCGGTTTTGGACCTCGCAGCCGCGCGTACTTGGAATCTTTGCACTCGGTCGGCAGCACCGCAGGCCATTTGGCGGCGATGCGGTTGCCCGCCGGCAACAAACCCAACGTGCGCGCCAACGCCTCGCCAGTGCGCCCTTTTGAGCTGTTATTGAAGGTCACGCGGTGACCCTTGTTGTCGATCACCACCCACGTGGGGATGTATCCAGCGGCCACCAGTTTCGTCTTGCCATCCGTTGTTTTGACCAGCTCAACGATGGCCATAATGCCGGTTCGCTCCGCAGTTTGCCGCTGGTTGGAGATAAAATTGCCCGCTGAATAGACAACGAGTCCTTCGCGATTGTCGTCAGTTACAATTTTCTCCCAAGGCTGGAGCACATGAGGATGTGCACCGAACACCGCCGTAGCACCGGCCTCGATGGCCTTTCGGGCAAGTTTTCGCTGGCGTTCCCCAGGACGGTGACGGTTTTCAATGCCCCAGTGCGGCGCGAGGAACACGGCATCCACCTTAGGATTATCGTATAAGCTTTTGATTTCCGAGAGAATCTCGTCGGACTGCTTATAGCAATGCAGGATCTGTTTCTTGCGATCAGGTATACCGTTGGTGGAAAAAGAACATCCGATCCAGGCGACGGTGAAGCCCTTTGATTTCGTCAGAACATGCCAATTTTCGGGGCTCTCGCCGCGCTTGCGCGATCCTGTGAAGGGCATGCGCGCTTTGCGCAGAGTGTCGATTGTGCGATCAGCGCCGAGCGCACCGCGGTCCATGGAATGGTTGTTGGCTGTGGACAGAACATCAAAACCGCTCTGGTTCAAATCTGCGGCCACTGAAGGGTGATAGTTAAAAGCCAGAGACTTGAGCGGTGCGCCATAGACCGCACCCAATCGTTTTCCCGGATCCTTAACCGCCCGGCCGCCTGGGCCCACGCCCCTCGCAGCAGGTCCTTCCAAATTGCCGTAGGCAAGATCGGCCCCCTTGAGCACGCTCAGCACTGGTGTGAAGAAACGCTTGAATGAACCGTTCTTGCCGTAGGCCTGGGCCTGCAGCTTTTTGTGAAACAGCAAATCACCGACTGCGGCAACAGTGATGCGCTTACCCGGCGTGCAGGCACCGTTGAAATACAGCGTCTCTGCGCTGGCTGGCACCAGAAGCCCTGTGAGGGCCAATCCGGCGGCAACAGCACTCTTGAGGTGAACGTTTAGAATGCAACCACTCCCCACACGAGGTGAGCGCGGACGCTACACCGGTGCGGGGGGTTTTGCCAAGTATGCAGCGTCAGTGCGGGGCAATGCCGGCGTGAGCCTGGTCGCCCCAGACTGCAACCACATTACTGTCGCGCCGGCAACCGAAGCGATAAAGCTTATAGCGGGTTGGATTCTTCTTGTAATAATCCTGGTGATAGCCCTCGGCCGGCCAAAATTCTCCAGCCTTCTCAATAGCCGTTGCGACCGGAGATTTCAGCGCCCCGGACTTGTCCAGCTCCGCTTTCGAACTTACCGCCTGCTTCAGCTGCTCCTCATCAATGCCGTAGATCGCTGTTGTGTAGCTATGCCCCCGGTCGCAGAATTGACCACCAGCATCAGTGGGGTCAACGCTTCGCCAGAATACATGCAGTAGCTGTTTATAGGTCACCTTGGAGGGATCATAGGTGATCTGGACAGCTTCGCGATGCCGGCCACTCGAGTGGTTTTTGTAGGTGGGACTATCAGTGTTTCCGCCAATGTAGCCAGAAACCGTCTTCAAGACACCAGGCACATGGTCGAAATCAGATTCTACACACCAAAAACAGCCACCTGCGAAAATAGCGAGTTTTTGTTCTTCAGCCCTGACCTCTTGGCTGGGGTAAGCGCTGAGCAGAGCTATCGCAAACAAGAGTGAAGCAAAGAGGGTCTTCATGTTTGTACGGTCCATAAATGTTATTGCGCGAAGGATTATCTGCACACGGATCTGTTCAAATACAAATAACGGTCACGTGTTGAGTTCGCGCCAAGTCCACCCAATGAGCAACATGGGGATCACCCCTTCCAGCGCAACGATCCACAATGCAGTGGACGCTCCAAACAATTCGGCAGTCAATCCCATGTTTGCAAATCCGATCACGCCTGTGCCGATGCATATGGTCATCAGGCCTAAAAGTCGGCCCCGCATCTCAGGTGGTGCAACAGAATAGATTAACGTTGCTTGCATGGTGGAAAAACAGGCTGCAAAGGACCCAGCTGCAATCAGCCCAATCGCCACGGGCACAATTCCCGGCACCGTGCCGATAAAAATCACCGCACCCAAATGGCCCAAAACACCAAAATAATAGAGTTTTCGAAAGGCTGCGGGGCGCGCGATGCGCGAAAGAATTACGGCACCTATCAGGGCAAAAGCCCCCTCCAACGCCGTCAAATATCCAATTGTGGCATCTGGCAAGGCCAGCTGTTCCTTACCGATTACGGGGATCATTGAGACAAACGGAAAACCCCAAAGGTTGAACACAATGGTAACCGCAAAAATGCGCATCACATCGCTATTCGCCCAGGAGAACGAAACCGCTCTGGCAGCCCCGCGGATCGGCCGCATGAGAAGGCTACCAGCCTCCGGCCGGTCTAAAACCGTTGTATAAACCACGCTGAGGATGAGGAGCAAAGAAAGGCCATGAAGCACGGTGCCGAGGGCGAATACACCTGCCACGCCTACAGCCTGATAAATCACACCACCAACCAGCGGGCCAAGCATGCGGGTGCCATTGCTTGTCGCATTGTCCAGGGCCATCGCTTCAGCCAAGCGTTCAAACGGCACCAACTCACCAATCATGCGGCGCCTGAGTGGCAAATCGCCCGACCAGAAAACGCCCGATAAGAATGTTGCCACCGCAACGTGCCAATAGTCGGCAAGATCAAAAACAAAGAGCGCGAACATTCCGGCGTTCACCAGAACGATGCCGGCCAATCCTGCGATCAAAAGTTTTCGTGCGTCGATTAGATCTGCGATCGCCCCGACAAACACCCCAAACAGGGCGAGCGGCGCAAACCGCAACAATGCCAACAGAGCAACCAGAACGGGCGAGCCGGTCACATCGTAGGCAAAGAGCCCAAAGGCCAAGAGTTCAAGCCACCGCACAATGCCGGTAAAGCACCCCACGGCCCATACGCGCAGAAACTGCTTGTCGCTGAATAGCGAGGGATCTGACCGGGTGAAGACGCCCACATTTCCTCAAGTCGTTCAAAGGCGCCAGCCAAATGCTTCGCCTTGCCCGTTATAACGAGTCGGCTGAGAGACGCCACATCTTGCGCATAAGTCAAAACGCGTCAGCGACCGGCGGCCCTGCCGCCTGCAAAATGGGTTTTTAGCAATGCCAGCACAAGCTCAGTTGAGTTCGGCGGGAGCGGTCCGTCCGGAGCGTCAAAAAAGCTCTTGAATGCCGGAGTCGTGCGGCAAACTGTTCTGATGGATTCCCAGCCAGTGAGCGTCAACCAAACCTGGTTGCCCTCCACCTTGATGAAATGCTCAGACTTCAGCCAACTGACGATCTGTTGTGCAAGTCCATCTTCCAGCGCAGAGATGGCTTGTGCGGGTTCAACCACCGGATCCGGATAAGCTGAGTTCAGCAGGCGAAAGAGGATTGCCACCTGAAGACTAATGTTTTCGGAGCCAGCATCGCTCTCAGATAAGAGCCTGAAATATGGTTTGGAAGATTCTTCGATATTGGTCACAATTACCTTGATAGAGGATGAAACAATTTGACCGCATCATTTCTAACCCCCGGCAACTGCCGAAGCGGACGTACACAAATCACGGTGATTTTGCAAGCTGCAGTTTAGAGTCTTTGCTCTAATCCTGACAGCAAGTCAGATCGCATTGCTCAAATTATGCCTATCGGTCTCAATTCAACGCACTGTACGATCTTGCTTCAAAGCCGCCACTGCCAGATCTAGCAAGTAGACGACAAACGGCATTTTCAAGCGGTCAGCTTGTGCCTTGGCGGCAATAATTGTGTCATGCAAGCCTATGAGCTCAGAGGTTTGGTTCTGCAATTTTGCGATCCTTAGTTGACCCAGCCGCCAGTTGGCCGTCAGGTCATGCCTCGATCCCGCCCTCTCTTTAGCCGGTAATTCTCAAAAAATGCGTTGCATATTCTTGAAACTTTTCTGCATGCGCTAAACCAAACAATCACCACAACTCATCCAATGAGTGGCGATCCTTGCAAAGTGTATCAGCGGACCGCCAGGACGCGGTGAACGACCACGCCACGATCGGCGTTTGCAACAAAGATGCCGTCGTTGTACCCATGCCGCCGGCTTGATCTTGGAGGATAGCAGCATGGACCGGTTCACAGGTGGTTGCACTTGCGGCAACATTCGAATTGTAGCGTCCGGGACCCCATACCGGGTAGGTCTTTGCCACTGTCTGGACTGCCGCAAGCATCATGGAGCACTTTTTCATGCATCGGCGATATTCCCTCAGGATGCGGTGACGGTTGACGGCGAGACACGCGACTATGCCGGACGGTTTTTCTGCCCACGCTGCGGCTCATCCGTTTTTGCGCGCTCGGCAGATGAGATCGAGATAAACCTTGGATCCCTTGATGCAATTGACCAGTTGAAGCCGACCTACGAGAGCTGGATCATCCGCCGCGAAGCTTGGCTGCCTCCATTCCCGCTTGCGAAACGATATGACCGGGATCGAAACACAACTGGCCGCTTTGAGGAGTAAACGGCGCGAACAAGAACCGGTCTCTACAGAGGCTTCCCGACGGGCCTTGATATTTGCTGCGCTCAGAGGCTCTATGCAGATTGCGCCAATGCCAATCACGGAGCCGGTTCTGATGAACGATCGATTACATGCCCTATTGGAAGAACGCTTCGGAGCGCCCCTGTCAGCACCCTTGACTGATGACCTTCCTGATGCCTGGCACATGATCGCTGGGCGCGGATCCTGCCGGCACTTTACCGATGAACCGGTGTCTGGCTCGCTTATTGAAACCCTTTGTGCGCTGGCCTTCTGTAGCCCTTCCAAGAGTGACCTGCAGCAGCGTGATATTATCCTGATCGAAGATGAGCGCCTCAGGACTGTCCTCAATCAACTGCTCACCACCGGTCCATTGGCCCAAGAGTGGATTAGCAAGGCCCCACATATTCTGGTGTTTTGCGGCAACAACCGGCGGCAGAGACAGATACATCAGATACGCGGCAAGCCTTTCGTCAACGACCACCTCGACGCCCTGTTCAATCCGGCGGTCGATGCAGGCATCGCACTGGCTGGATTTATGCAAGCAGCAGAGGCCGTGGGTCTTGGCTGCTGTCCAATCAGTGCCATCCGCAACGAAGCGCAACAGGTGAGCAATCTATTGGGTTTGCCCGATCATGTGTTCCCCGTGGCAGGACTGGCGCTTGGGTGGCCGAAATTTCCTCCACGCATCACCATGCGGCTGCCACTGACGGCAACCCTGCACAAGGATCAGTTTAACGAGGAGAATATATCCCACGACATTGAGGCCTACGATCAACAACGCAACGCACACAGACCAATCGGTGCTCAGCGCGATGTGGAGACCCATGGTGAAGTGGAGGCCTACGGTTGGTCCGAAGATAAGGCCCGTCAGTATACCAAACCGGAGCGCGAGCATTTTGGCGCTTTTATCAAGAGCAAAGGTTTTACTTTGGACTAGACCTTGGCTAGCGCGTTCTGTGATGGGCGTAGATATCAGCAACCCATTGCAGAATTGGGCGAGATTGCCAGCGGGCCAGATCAGCAGCCAAATTTGGCGGGAACTCCATCCGTTGATAAAGCGGCATCGCATCAGGGCGCGCGAACGGCGATAGCAGGCTTGCCACCGCTATGTCTGCACGTGTGAACTTGTCGCCCGCCAAGAACGGCCGTCCATCGGCGATCACGCCGTCTAACCAATCCAGTTCGGTCTCCACGCGGGCACGGCTCTCGGCGGCCGCGCCTTCGCCTAACTCATAACCCCGGATCATGGCCCGCCTGGTAATCGGCCACATGATGTTTGCTAACAAGAGGTGCGGCATGGACAGGTTGTGGAACAAAGCCGGTTTGACCACATGAGGATGGGTCTTGAGGCATTCAGCATAGGCGAGCCGCCGGGTGTGGATACCGAGGCTCCTGTCTGCCCGCTGTTCGAGCGCGCGGGCCTCCGGAGTACTTAGGTTCTTGGCTGAGTCCGGTGCCAATGCATCGGCCCAATCGATAATATGGTCACTGCCTTGGACAAGCTGTTCGCCGGAGCGCAAAATCGGGACCGATGAGCGCGGCGCACCCAGACGCTTTGCCAGCAACAAATGTGGCCCCGGAGGCCAGTTAATTTCATCGTAATCGACACCGTGCCAATCGAGCGCCCATTTTGCTTTTTCGCAAAAGTGGGAGATGCCAAATACGAACAATTTTCTCATCTGCTTTTCCTTGCGAGTGAAATACGGCCCTTTCGCCCCTCTGCATACAATGGATGATGCTCGGTAACGCGGCACTGAGCGCAGCCGATGACAGTTTTAATCACAGCGGTCGAACCGCTCAGGCCATCTAAGATCTAAAAGTCTTCGCGCATCGCGCAGCGCAGCATGTGCCATTGCCGCCTGAACTGGGCAACTTCGGGTGCTTGTTGAACCAACTTAGGCCCTGCGGCCAAAACTTTCGGCAAGTAGAGATCGACCAGGCTGGTTGGCAGAAAGGCCGGAATAGCCTGGGTAGGCACAGTGGAAAGACGCATTCTCGCTTCTTGCTGTCGTTTAGAGACGTGGGTGCACAAACTGCGCACCATCAGTGGCAACGCGTCCCGGCCATCTTTTAATGTTTGTGGTGTCAGCTCCCAGCGTGTCAACACGTCTTCAGGAAAGTAGCACTGTCCTTGGTCAATGTGATGCGCCAAGCTTCGCATCAGCCCAGTTAAACCATAGGCAATACCTGCATAACCAGCAGCATCAGCGCAAGCACTTTGCTCGCCGTGAGTGAGCACCAGGGACGCCATCAAAATAGTCGCGGACGAGGTTTCACCCAGGTATCCTTCAAGATCATTCATGGCCGGCATGGGATCATCGTATAGATCGAACGTTCGAGCTTCGATCATATTCAACAGGCCGTCCTTAGAGAGCCTGCCCACCATGGCAGCATCGGACAATGCACGCGCAACCGGATTGTCTAGCGGTTCTGCACGGTAGATTTGAGAGACCGTGTCACGCCACCACTGCAGGCGCATCTCGCCAAAATGTGGATCTGTGACGTTTTCACGGATCAGTCCCAGCTCGACATTGAAGGCATAGAGGCCCAGGAGAGCTCCTCTGAGCCCCTTCGGCGCAAACTGGGCGGACAGGTACCGGTCACGGTCAAAGCGGCGCACCAGGTGGCTGCAATAGTCGAAATCGTCCTGTGTGGTGTCAAGCTCGGCTTCCGTCGGGGTCGGAGACGGCGATGAGGGCTGCTGCGACGGCGCGGCGCTCTCCGAGGAGGACGTTGTAGGTCCGGGCGGCGGCGCCGGTTCCCATTGTTTCGAGTCCTGTGTCATGGTCTCTGAAGGCGTCCCGTATTTCAGGCGGCGGATGCCTTAACCCGTCGCCACATCCCAACAACACAAATTCTATCTCGCCCGCCTCTGCTAATACACGATTAAAGTCAGATATGCTTAAGTCTTCGAACCGTGAAGGCGACCAGGCGTAGATTCCGCTGGGCAAACACAAAATAGACCCGCGATGAGACATTTCTGCGAACCGAAAACCACCGTTCCCATAGGCATCAATCAACGCTTTTCCGGGGAAAAACGGGCCGTCAGGCGTTTGTTCCATAGTGAAGGGCTCGCTCCATGGCTTCTTTAGCCCAAACACACAGTGCTGGACGCAAAAGTCACGCAGAAAATAGCGCTCAGTTAGCGCTCAATCCAGTCCGATTATGGAGAATGCTGCAAAATGCGAACGCATGTGCGTTCGTCTCAATATACAGGGGCCGTTTCAAAAATCACACCGACAGCCACGCGTGAACGCCAAACCACGATGCACTCTGCCGCGAAGGTGGACCCCGTTATGCCTAGCTGAAACGTATCTGGGATGTGGTTGACATTCTCAACCAATAGCTTCGCGCCTGTTTCCGACAAGTCATCAACAACACAAGGAAGTTCGGTGTTCCGCAAAACGGATTTGATGGTTCCCGCCGTATGATACTCGGCCCGGGATGCTCTTCTGCGGTTTGACGCGGTTTGAACCATTTGAACAGTCCTCACTCATTCGAACCCCCATGGGTTCTTCCTAAGATTATCGCAACATCTGGTTGCGAATTCGTTAGGTCATGTTGACAAACTCCTGACCCACAATCTTGC
>JAAEUE010000007.1 GCA_024227565.1 Alphaproteobacteria bacterium | reverse complement strand
TTGCAGAGCGCGCTGATTTGAAAGTCGGGGGCGATGTACTTGCCGTCTTGCCAGGTGGAGAGGATCTTAAAGGGTTCGGTTTCGACCTTGTCGACTTCGCCGTTGATCTGTGGGAGCACGTTGGCTTCGGCGAGAGGTCCTGCGGCACCCGGAAGGCCGGCGCCGGAGAGGGCTTGCATGGTGGCGATGAAGATGCGTTTGAGGCCGAAGGCTTTGTGCAAGGGTGCGAGTGCGAGCATCAAGCCTGCCACGCAGCAGTTGGGTCCGGTGATCAAGCGTTTGCCATTCAGATGGTCCAAGTGCGCCGCGTTGACCTCGGGAATGAGCAGGGGCACATCGGCATCGGTGCGATGGCTGGCCGCGTTGCTCACGATGAATATGCCACGCTCTGAAAGCAGGGTTTCAATGGGGCCTGCGGCCGATGCGGGCAGGGCCGAGAAAACCAGGGGGGTCTGGGACGGGTCCAAGTCCGCGGACTTGGACAGGGTCAGGTTAGCGATGGCCTTGGGCAAAGGATCGCTCTGGGCCCAAGCCACTTGACTACCGTAGGCTTCGCCGGCGCGTGAGTCCGAAGCCGCCAGGCAAACCAAATCAAACCAGGGGTGGCCGTGCAGCAGTTGCACAAACCTCTGCCCCACCGAGCCGGTGGCTCCAAGCAACCCAACAGGAATGCGAGCCTGAAAGCCCGGTGCAAAATTGGAGGTCATCTGATTCGAGTCCTCAAGAGAGCAAGGAGCGGCCGTTCATGGCCGCGGAAGGGTCGAGTCCAAGCACGGCGAGCAGGGTGGGTGCCACGTCGGCGAGCATGCCGCCGGAGCGCAGGTCTTGACCATCGACCGACTTGCCGCAGAGAACAAAAGGCACCAGGTTCAAGGTGTGCGCGGTATGCGGCTGATCCGTATTCGCATCCCACAACATTTCCGCGTTGCCATGGTCCGCGGTGATCGCGATCGTTCCGCCGAGCTCTACAACCTTGGGCACGATCTGCTTGAGGCATGCATCGACAAAACGCACGGCCTTCAAGACCGCCGGCATGTCGCCCGAGTGCCCCACCATGTCCGCGTTGGCATAGTTGATGATGTACACCTCGGTGTCGCCGGCAGCCAATTTTTTGAGCACGGCATCGGTGACGCCCTGCGCACTCATCTCCGGCTGCAGGTCGTAGGTGGCGACCTTGGGGCTGGGCAACAGCACGCGATCTTCGCCCTCGAGCAAGGCTTCGCGGCCTCCGCTAAAGAAGAACGTCACGTGGGCATACTTTTCGGTCTCCGCGATGCGCGCTTGCTTGAGTCCCGCCTTGGAAACGATGTCGGGAAAGAGCTCCTCCAGGTTTTGCGGAGCGAAGGCCATGGGGAACGGGAAGTCCGCACGGTATTGCGTCATGGTCGCAATCTTCAGCTTCGCGCGCGACTTGCGCTCGAAACCATCGAAGGAATCGAAGTCCAAGGCCTCGCAAATCTGCCGCACGCGATCCGAGCGGTAGTTGAACAGGAATAACCCATCGCCCGCGTGCAAACGACCCGGTTCCGATTCACCAATGATGCAAGGCTCGATGAACTCATCGTTCACGTCCTTGGCATACGAAGCCCGCACCGCGTCCATAGCGCACGCGTGCTGCTCGCCCACACCACCCAGCAGCATTTCATAACCACGCTGAACACGCTCCCAACGCTTGTCCCGATCCATGATCCAATAGCGCCCAATCACCGAAGCGATGCGCCCCACGCCGATCTCTTCGATTTTGGCTTCCAGCTCGGCAACAAAACGATCGCTGGAACGCGGCGGGGTGTCGCGACCATCGGTGATGACATGCACCAACACCTTGTCCTTCGCGAAACCCGCATCGGCTGCCATCTTTAACATGACGTACAGGTGCCGATTGGTCGAGTGCACGCCGCCATCGGAAACCAACCCCACAAAGTGCAGGGCTTTGCCCTCACTGCGCACATCATCCATGAGCTTGCGCAGCACGCCATTGACCTGAAAATCGCCCTCTTCGATGGCCTTGTCGATACGGCTGATGTCCTGATACACCACGCGACCGGCGCCCAAATTCATGTGACCCACCTCGCTATTGCCCATAATGCCATCCGGCAACCCAACCTCTTTGCCACAAGCCGTCAGCAGGGTGGAGGGATTATTGCTCTGCAGTTCGTGGAAGTACGGGGCAGCTTGGGCGATGGCATTGTGCTCGCTTTCGGCACGCTCACCCCAACCGTCGAGGACGACCAGGAGCACGGGAGGTTTCTTCATGGTGGGTGTGGTGGCTGGGAGGCTCAAGCCG
>JAAEUE010000006.1 GCA_024227565.1 Alphaproteobacteria bacterium | reverse complement strand
GACCCGATGGCGGGACCGTCGATGTGGGGAGCGTACCGGGAAGTTTTGCCGCCATCCAGGATGCTATCGATGGCGGCGCTGCCGGCGACGTGAGCCTGGTCGCACCCGGCGTCTATAACGAGCTGGTAATCATGTGGAAACCGGTCAAACTCCAGGGCTGGGGCGCCGGTGCGGTAACCATCAATGCACGCCAGGCCCCAACCGAGAAAATCCAGGAGTGGCGGAACCTGGCCACGTCCCTGGATGCTAGCGGCGCCATTGACCGGCTACCGGGTCAAGCGTTGGCACCCTTCGCCTTCCCGGCCCTGGCCGAGGCGTTGTTCCCCACCGAGGAGGGCGCCGGTATTTTCGTCGCCGGCAAACGAACCGGGACCAATCGCTTTGGGCGTCTTGCCAACCGCGGGGCGCGTATCGACGGCTTTACCATCCTCGGTGCGAGCACCGGCGGCGGCATCATCGCCAATGGCTATAACCAGTTCCTCAACATCAGCAACAACCGTCTGATTGCCAATGCCGGTTTCTACGGCGGCGGTATCCGCGTGGGTCATCCACAGCTAAGCCACGAAACGGCAGAGAACGAGTTAGTGTATGACGACGCCATCAACGACAACATCCGTATCCATCACAATCAGGTGATTAAGAACGGTGGTTTCAACGGCGCCGGCGGCGGTATCTCCCTGCACACTGGGGCGGATCGCTACAGGGTCCAGGACAACTGGATCTGCGGCAACTTCAGCCAAGGCGACGGCGGCGGTATCGGCCACCTCGGTCTTTCGGACAACGGCCTTATCGAGGACAACAGGATTATCTTCAACGAGACCTTCAATCAGGCCGTGGGCACCACGCCTTCGGGTGGCGGCATCTTCATCGGCGGCCAGCCCGGTCTGGTTCCGAACGGAGACAATTTGGTCCTTACCCCAGGCACCGGTGATGTCATCATCGACGGCAACCTGATCCGCGGCAACCTGGCGGGCGCTGGTGACGGCGCGGGTATCCGCATCGCCAATGTCAACGGACTGGATGTTGCTGCCAACCTCGGTAACCTGCAGACACCAGCCGAGCGCTGGCACCGGTTGTTCGTATTCAACAACATGATCAACAACAACGTGGCCGGTGTGGCCGGCGGTGGCATCTCACTGTCGGATGCCCTCGACGTGGTGATTCGCAACAACACCGTTGCCAACAACGATAGCACATCGACGGGCTCCGCGGCCTTCATGGCGGGTGTCACGCCCAACCTGTCCGAGCCCTTGCCGGCAGGAATCGTGTCACGCCTCCACAGCCCGGATCTGGCGGCGCTGATGTCGTTCATCGACTCCGGTGTGTTGCCCGTACCTGGATCGAATCCGCTTGGGCGGGCCGCACAGACCTGGATTGCGTTCTCTGATCCCGTTCTGCGTGATGACATCATCTACCACAACCGCTCGTTCTACTGGGCGAACTTCGACAATCCGGCAACCCCGGTCATCGAAACCGGTCTGGTACCGGCCACCTGCGCACCCAATGACGCGAGCTGCAACGTGGCCACGGAGAACGTGGATAGCTACTCGGACGACCTGGGTGTGCTTGATGGGAATCTGGTTACGGCTGACCAGCTGAACCCGCTCTTCTCGCTGCTCACCGATACTTCGGGTTACCACGGCAGCAACACAGCAGGTAATCCGGCATTCGTCAACGGCTACTTCAATGAAAGCAGGGATGGTCTGCTGCAGACCGAG
>JAAEUE010000005.1 GCA_024227565.1 Alphaproteobacteria bacterium | reverse complement strand
GGACTGCATCTCCTGCCTGGTGGCCCAAGCCGCGCCGCAGTCCAGTACGTCTCCAGCCACGGCCTTGACTCCATTGAAAGGGTTGAACGAAAGCGCCTTGGATTGGATAGACCGCTACCGCCCAAACTCGGCGATGCGCTCTGCCAAGATATCAAGGAATCGCACTGCAATCTGTTGCCAGAGGCAGCGCTTGGCCCCATGACGCACGCGCAACGCTATCGCGATGCGAAACTGGCTAGCGCAATCGTCAAAGCCGGCAAGAGCAACGGCGCGATCCTGATCGCGGGAAATGGACATGTGCGCTCCGATCGGGGTGTGCCGTGGTACCTAGCCCACCAAGCAGCCGAGGCAAGAGTATCCAGCGTGATGCTTTTGGAGATCGCAGACGATGCAAGGACCGTCGAAGACTTGGCCAAGAACGGCCCGGATGGCGAACCGGCGGCAGACTATTTCTGGATTACGCCGCGTGCGGAACGAGAAGACCAATGCGAGAAACTTCGCCGTCGTTTCCAGAAATAACATTACCGGGCGTCGAATAGCCCCACAGTACAGCGGTTTATGCCGCATACTTTAGACTGCTTACATGCCCTAGCGGAGGCCGCTTTAAGTCAAAAAGGCGAGTGTGAGGCCACCCTGTGTCTTCCGGTCTACCCCCGATTTCGACCATCGACCGAAAGGTGACTATTAGCGCCTTTTAGAAGCTCTGAACGGCCCAATGCTGACACTCGAGAGCCGTTCCGTTTTTGCACTGCGATATCCAATAGCTGACATTCATCAATGCTAACGAGTAAGTCAGCCTTGAAGGACGGCAATGCGGAAAAGTGACCAAAGAGGAACACTCGCTACATCCGATGTGCGACAAACCTCGCCTTTACGCTTTGTGCCATTATCGCCCGTCTGCTCAATTTAACCGCGCGGATAGAAATGCCCCTAAACAGCTGTAACGGACGGCTTCAGAGAGCTTCTGCTGTCCCTTCGAAAACCACCGTTAGGCAGAAGGAGATTCGTGACTAATAAGAGACGCCTGTCCCGGTTCAGGCGGCGTGCCGCGTGCGCCGGCGGCGCGTTTGGCGCCGCGGCCGGCTGGGCGTTGCGTCTGGCGGCGGCGGCGAGGCCATGGGCTGGCTCGCAATGCCGCGATAATTGCCGAACTCGTTTGCCGCTTCGAACATGGCGACGACGTTTTCAGGCTTGCAGCCTGGATGCAAGGAATTGGACGAGCACAGGATGTGACCGCCCCCGGGTGAGCCTTCTGCGATGCAGCGGCGGGTCGCCTCGCGTACCGCCTGCGGCTCGCCGAATACCAGCAGATCCAGACAGTCCACGTTGCCGAACACGCACAAACGGCCGTGCAGGTGAGCCTTGGTGGTCGTCATGTCCATGCATTGCGGCTGCACCGGATGAAAGCCGTCGAATCCAGCCTTGATGAGATCGTCCATGATGGACCATACCTTGCCGTCCGAGTGTTTGACGATCTTGCGCCCCAGGCCGTGGGCGTGATCCACCATCTCAATCTTGTAGGGCAGGATGAATTCACGGAAGATCTCGACCGACATCAAGGGAAAATCATTGCCACAGATGTCGCCGTCGATCATGAAGAAGTCCGCGCCGATAGCCGCGCCCTCATCCATCAGCGTCTTGTTGAAGCGGGTGACCTCCTGCAGGACAGCCTGAACCAGGCCGGGATCCTCAATGAAGGCGATCATGGTCTTGTCCATGCCGCCCATCACGTTCCAGGCCTCCTGGAACGGCCCGTTCAGGTTCAGGCAGTGTGCGTGCTCGCTGCCCAGCCGGTCCACCACCATGCGCAAGCCATGAAAGTCCGAGGGTTCGATGCGCGAGACCATATCGTAAGCATTAAGCTGCTTCAGGGACGAGACGGCCGGTTCGATGATGGCCGGCATGCCGTTCTCACTCAGGATGTATCCCCGTCCGTATTTGTCCCGGCCCAGATGCTCGCTCACCGCCTGCAAGCCGGTATCATAAACACTCGATGTGCCGTCCACACCAAGCGCCTCCACGACCCGGCAATAAAGGTCAATGGACTCTTCGGTCTCGTCACCCTTGCGCAAGGTGGTGACGGAGCTATGGCCTTCCAGGCCGAGAACCTCGGCGACCCCAATGGTCACAGCTTCATCAAACCAGTCCCAGGTCGGCACGCGGTCCGGCACGCCCAGGTCCAGGGCGGTCATCAGGCGTTGTCTTGAGTTCATGTGCTCCATCCCTCTCACGCGACCGGCAGTCAAGCGGATTTGATATTCAGCTCCAGGTGCTCCGATTTTCCGGCGAACAGGCGCCGTACCATGGGCTCGAAGAACTCCAGCGGCTTGGTATCGTAGTCCGGATCGAAGGCGACTTGATCGTATTTGTGGCAGAAATCGACGCAATCATCGTACCATGGATGGTCTTTGAACCGGTCTCGCGCATGGCGGTCACCACCCAGGTGCTGATTGTAGTAATAGCCCTGGAAGGTGCAGTGATTGGCGGTAATCCAGTGCACCCGTTCGGAGACAAACGGCTTCAGCACCGCGGCCGCCAGCTCGCCGTGATTATAGGGCGAGATGATGTCGCCCATATCGTGCAGCAGCGCTGCGACAACCATTTCCTCATCGGCACCATCATTGTAGGCG
The DNA here is from genome assembly GCA_024227565.1 of Alphaproteobacteria bacterium. Taxonomy (GTDB): domain Bacteria; phylum Pseudomonadota; class Alphaproteobacteria; order Rhizobiales; family CAJQND01; genus JAAEUE01. The sequence continues at coordinate 7,030 of JAAEUE010000005.1, read as the reverse complement.
CGGGTCGCCGATTGCAGGCTGTGCTGATAGCGGTTGATACGGTAACCGCCCCAATCCACATCCAGCAGCTTCAAATGCCCGAGTACCCGGTCCACCAGGTCGACATTGAACTCCTCCTCCAGCGCCATGAGATGCTGGAATTCTTCCTTGGTGCCGTCCTCCATACGGGTCCAGTTCACTTCTTGCATAGTCGTTCTCCTGATATGCCGGAACGGCGTGTGATCTCGAATGTTGCTGAGAGTGACGGTATCCTTTTGACAAGTAAAGCAAATTGAATATATCGTTTTCTATAGAATTTCTTTGTTGATTGGATCATGCGTGTGATCGGCCTGCGTACGTTCATAGCCGTATCCAGAACCGGCGGTTTCAACAGTGCAGCCGAAAGGCTCAACGTTAGCCAGGCAGCGGTCAGCGCGCGGATAAAGGTGCTTGAGGATCAGCTTGGGCAACGCCTGTTTGACCGCGGCCGGAATGGTGCGGCCCTGACCGCTGCGGGCCAGCAGCTGCTGCCCCATGCCGAGAGTATCGCGCGCACCTGGGACCATGCGACCAGCATGCTAGGAGTGCCGGTTTCCAGATCAGTGACGATACGCATCGGTGCCCAGTTCAGCACCTGGGCACAGTTAGCCCTTGACTGGGCCGCATGGATTTCCGCGCACTTCCCGAAACCGAATTGGAACTGAATTTCGATTTCAACACGGACATGCTGAAGTCGGTGCAGGATGGGCGGTTGGATATGGCGATCACCCAAGCGGCAGCGCCTGCGCGAGGCTTACGCGCCTTACCGTTGCTCGATGAAGCCATGGTTCTTGTGGCGCGCAGCCCGGCGAACCTGAACGATGACCGCATGCCGGCCTTTGTGCGGCTCGACTGGGGTCCGCAATTCAACGGCCAGATTGCCCGTATCGCATCTCACTTGCCGGGCAACAAACTCTCCATTGGAAACGGCATTCTGGGACTGCGCTACATCTTGGAACATGACGCATGCGGCTATGTACCGCTCAGAACAGCGCGACCGCTGTTGCAGCAAAAACGCCTCTACCGGGTGAAACGCGCCCCGAAGTTTATGATCAACGGGCATATTGTTTATAGCGAGGACAACCCCAATCACTTGTTCCTGGAGCGCGCGATTGAAGGTTTTCGCGGTCTTCGCACAAGCCACAGCGAACCGGCGCTCAACTAGAAATGTACCGTCTGCTCCCAATGTGACTTAGTAGAGCACTCCGAGGCACTTTGTGAGGTCTCCGGACAGCCCATCACGGGCTCCTCGACGCACCACACTTCGCTCAGGGTCACTCAACTGTGTATGCCGCATTCTGGTACTCAATGCTCGTGCCGGGCTTGGCCACAGCGGCAGGTTTACCCTCAGATGCGGGATTGCCGGGACCCATCCTGGCAGGGGCGATTATAGCGCAAAGTGGCCCTAACAGTTGATTCGGCGAGAGTCGTATAAGGGTCACAACTTGCACATTCAGCTCAAATCGGATCATCGCGTTTGCGACATTAGCGGAAGGTCATTAATGGGCTCGGAGCTGAAGTTCGCTGTGATGCAGCGCAGCCAATGTCGTTCCGATGACGCTGTCGGCCCTTTGCCGACATTCGACCCCATCAATTCGTAATCCCGTTTTCGGACATTCGCTGCAGTTGCGAGCGGCACCAATTCTTGATGGCGGCTCTGCGGGACAAAGAGGACATCTATCTAAAGGCGTACACTAGCCTTCTTGTACTCCAAGTGATTTGAAAGCATCCCAAGCTACCTTGCCTGCTAATCCGCTCATGGCTAGCGCGGCCGTTCGATCGACACCTTTCTTCGCCCCGGCGTAAGTAGCCCTTGCGGCAGGTGAAGAAAAAACCAGACCGACGAAAGCATACCAACCGAATTCTATCAAAAAGATCATACAAACGAGGAAAACTCCCAAGCCTAGATCAGTTCCATTTGGAAGCGCGGCAACGAAGACACTTGAATAGACTATAATTGTCTTAGGATTTGCGATCTGGATTGCAAGGCCTCCTAGAACGCCATAACTCTTCGTTGCAGCGTGCGTATTGGCAGTAAAATTGAATGGATCAGCAGCGTGTTTCCAGATCTTGATCGCAAGATAGGCAAGATAGATCACACCGAGAATGCGAACGACAAAAAACACCTTGGGGGCAAGGGCAAGTACGGCACTCAACCCCAGAAGTGACAGGATGGCGAATAGCATGCCACCCACCCCCATACCTACCGCTGTCATCATGGCGGTGCCGCGACCAACCTTTGCGGCCTTTTGTGCGACATAAATAAGGCTTGGCCCCGGGCTCATAGCTCCTAAAAGAAGCGCAGCCAATACAGCTGCAATGGGAAAAAATGCTTCATACATGGAAAGGTTCTTTCATCCCTTGAATTGGTCGAGGTGATCGTCGGATTGACTGAGAGACTTGTCAACAGTTGCGGCAGTTCAGAGAAGCGAAGTTGGATTGTGTACTTCTATGCCTGCTGATCGCAAAGCTGCGGTTGCAGGTTTGCATCGCCGAAAAGAAGACATCCATCACGTGCGCGGCATTGGTCAAAATGGGCTCATTCCTGACCTTCATCGCAAATTCCCTGAAGGCAGAAAGTGGCACAAAACGGAAGTGTGGCAGCCTCTCGAATAGAGTCTGTTATCGGAGGCAAAGCGGAAGTTCTATGCCCTGACGACCGGTTGCGGGGGTAAAGCAGACGTCGCTCGGTATGCCTCAAAACGGTAGATAATGACCCTGAACGGAAGTGCGGCCTATCGGTTGAATAGAGCTAAAATCTTGGCAACACTTCGCCCACAAAGCCACGCATTTGCAAAGCTACAAAAATGAATGCGCAATTCATTGCTACCCAAACAGGCCATGCTGGCGCTCTTTTGGCCTCAGGTGTCTTTGCGTGGTTGTGAATCATTGCCCAGACGACCCCGAAGATCATATTCCCGACGACCATGCCAAAGAGTGCGTAACCAAGCCATTTCATGTGAGCCCTCTATCACGGGCACCTGGGATTGCAAGCACTTCATCGCGACTGAGAGTAGCGAAACGAGCCATGTCAATCCATGCAAATGACAAAGCCACCCACTTCCGGACCCGGCACTTAGTTGAACCTCCGCGCAGTCGTCCAGACCGCCCGCATCCAGAAATTCATCGTATCGCAGCACCCTAGCAGACGAACAGATTTGGTGCCCTCGGGCGGCTCATATGACCAGAAAGCGTTCCGGCGACTTGAGATATCTCAATGCGCCGGTGGACCAACCCGGGCAATGATTGCCCTGTCTCCGATAAACATTTCTTGGGAGTGGACGATTATGAAGACTATTCTGATGCCGACCGATGGTTCTGAACCGGCGGTCAAGGCGCTCGACGTGGCGCTCGACCTGGCGTGCCAGCACGAAGCGAACGTGCGGCTTATGCATGTGCTGCTGCGTGACAAGGAGGCGGAGGAACTGCTGCGTCTTCCCGATGTCGGTGCGGCCGGCGACAATGTGATGGGCGAACTAGAAAGCCTGGCGAAATGCCCGAAGGAACCCCTGACCGCGGAAGAGCTTATGGCCAATGTGGTCAAACGGCCTGCGCCCGAACCGCTGCTTCGCCTGCTCGGCATCCAGGTGCTGAATGCAGCACAGAAACGCGCCGCTGACCGGGGTATCGAGGCCGACGTTCTGGATCTGGCGGACGGAGAGCCGGCGCAGGCGATTGTCGCCGCGGCGGAAGCCACCAGTGCCGATGCAATCGTCTTGGGCACCCGGGGGTTGCGCAACATCGATGTATTGACCTTCGGCAGTGTTTCTCAGGAGGTTTGCCGGGCTGCGCCGTGCACCTGCGTTGCGGTGCACTAGGCCTGTTGCGACTCCTGCTTGTGCTGTCGGTTTGGCCGGATTGCCACGAGCTAGAATCACCGTTGTGCCTTGCGTGTAAAGTTGGCGTCCGAAGTCCGGTAACGGGCGGACATTCCCCGTCGATTTGGCAGGCCGGAAAAGGGGAAAATTGACCCTTAGCGGACGTCCGACACGACTATTCGGTGCTCTGATGCCGAGCCCACAAATTGTGCGCCAAGACTTGTGTGGCCTGTGCCTCGGTTTGACATGGATCATTTCACGGCGTGCTCTGAACGGCGAAGATGAATGGGAAGGCTTGTGTGCCCAAATAGCCAATTTCATTCAGGAGCCGGTCTATGAACATCACCCCCATAAGACCCACATGTTCACATTGCGTTTATTGGGTGAACGACCATACAACTGATCCCCCAACAGTGGGCCACTGCCACAGATTTCCGCCAGGGGTCACCATCAATCCGGATACCGGTGTGGTGGTGCAAAAGTTCCCTACAACAGAACGCCGGCAATGGTGTGGGGAATGGTCGGATGACGCCGAAGCCCTCGCGGCCGCGGCTAAGCGGTCGTTGATCGATGCAGCCACTTAAGATTTTGACAGCCGCAGGTGCCGGCCCAGATGCCTAACGAACCTCGTCATCTCGCCGCGGCATCCCGTGCCTATGACCGGTCATTCGGCGACCTGTCTGACCGCATGATGGGCGCGCTCCGCGGCGCCTTTGGGCTTCTCAGCTCCACCTTGCGCGACCTGTTGCCGATCCTCTTGATCGTCGCGTTCTTTCAGATCTTCGTGCTGCGTCAACCTGTCGACAATCTGGCCGATCTCGTGATCGGCTTCATCTTCGTGTTGCTGGGCCTGACCATATTCGTGCAAGGCCTGGAAAATGCGCTGTTCCCCCTTGGCGAGGCACTGGCCAATTCCTTTGCCAACAAAGGGTCTCTGGTTTGGCTCCTGTTGTTTGCCTTCGGGTTGGGGTTCGGGACAACGGTGGCCGAACCGGCACTGATCGCTGTTGCCGGAGAGGCCGCCGAGGTTATGGCGGCAGGCGGATTCATTGAATCGGGCCAAGGTTCGCAAAGCTATTACGCCCAAGCCATGCGCTTTACCGTGGCGGTCTCCGTTGGGGTCTCCTTGGTGATTGGTGTTGTGCGCATTTTGAAGGGTTGGCCAATCCAATGGCTGATCATCTCCGGCTACGTTCTGGTCATGTTGCTCACCGCAGTGGCGCCGGAAGAGATTGTCGGCGTTGCCTACGACAGCGGCGGGGTGACCACCTCCACCATCACGGTGCCGCTCGTCACCGCGCTTGGGGTTGGGCTTGCCAGCGTGATCAAGGGACGCAACCCTATGATCGACGGCTTCGGGCTGATCGCCTTTGCCAGCCTCATGCCCATTGTGTTCGTGCTTATGTTCGGTCTGGTGCTCGCCGCATGAGCAGCACCATCGCATATGACCTGGTGCAGATGATTGGCTCCACCGTGATCGATGTCCTGCCCATCGCCGCGATCCTTATCGGCTTTCAAGTTGGTGTGTTGCGCCAGCCCATCCCCAATATGAGGCGCGTGATCATCGGTTCGGTTTACGTCATCATCGGCCTCAGCTTTTTTCTGTTCGGCTTGGAGCAGGCGTTGTTTCCGTTGGGCAAGGCCATGGCCCGACAGCTCACGGACCCGGCCTTCATAGGCGCCGGCATTGCCCCAGAGCAGCTCACCTGGCGCGACTATTACTGGACCTACATTTTCGCTTTTTCCATCGGCTTTGCCACAACAATTGCCGAACCGTCGCTGATCGCCGTTGCCATCAAGGCGCGTGAAGTGTCGGGCGGCGCCGTGGGCGCGTGGGGGCTGCGCATAGCGGTGGCGCTGGGGGTTGCCCTGTCGCTTGCGGTCGGCACCTGGCGCATTGTCACCGGCACGCCGCCCTATTTTTATATGATCGCCGGCTATGTGATTGTCGTGGTGCAGACAATGTTCGCACCGCGTATGATCGTTCCGCTGGCGTATGATTCAGGCGGTGTCACGACATCGACCGTCACCGTGCCCCTGGTGGCTGCGCTTGGCTTGGGCCTTGCATCCAGTGTGCCGGGCCGCAGCGTGTTACTGGACGGGTTCGGGTTGATCGCACTCGCCAGCCTGTTCCCCATGATCACAGTTATGGGATATGCGCAAGTGACCAGCTGGCTGCAAGCTAGAAGGTCTAAGCCCAAGGCCTCGCCGCCTTCGAGCAAAGGAGAGCTCAGTCCATGAAGTTCAAGCTTCTTATTGTCATGACGCAAGACGAACTTACCGACAAGGCCATTGAAGTTGCCCGTGCTCACGGCGCCACGGGCTGCACGGTGGTCACCAGCGCCCGCGGGGAAGGCCTGAAACCGGCGCAAACCTTTCTTGGCCTCACCGTCGCCGGCCAACGGGACGTGGTGTTGTTCCTTGTGGAGGAGCATCACAGCCGAGAGATCTTGGAGGCGATCGCAAAGGCCTGCGCGTTCGAGACCCAGCCGGGGGCCGGCGTGGCGTTTCAAATCGACATCGAGGACGCGATGGGTTTGCAGGAGCAGATTGCGACCATCAGGCAGGAAATCAGCGAGGAGGATTTGTAATGGGAGGGAAAATCGTGAAGGTCTCGGACGTGATGCGGACCACGATTCATATGGTGAGCGGTCTGGCATCTGTTCACGATGCCATAAAGGAAATGAGCCGTCTTGAAGTCAGCTCGCTGGTCATCGAACGGCGTGACGAACACGATGAGTTCGGTGTCATCACCGTTCATGACATTGCTTCCAAAGTGGTAGCAGTGAACAAGGCCACCGAGCGAACCAGTATTTATGAGGTCATGACCAAACCGGCGCTCACGTTGGATTCGGAAATGAACGCAAAATATGCGATCCGGCTGCTCTCTCGCTTCGGCCTGACCCGCGCGCTCGTCATCCACGGCAAGGAGCTTTTGGGCATTGTCACCTTGCGGGACCTGGTTCTTGGTTATGTGGATGCGGCAGATCCAGAGGCCGATGCGGCAGAATAGATCGACTCGCAGCACACCGTTTAGCAGAGACGGCAGCTATTGGCACAAAATCACCGTATTGACCGACGCTGAAACGAGTCTGGTTTCGGGGTTGTTCCAGACGTTTTCGATAAAAGAGTCTGGAGTTGGGGGTACTTCGGACATTCTTGGGCCCGGCTCAAGAAGGGGAATTTTGCCCCAT
>JAAEUE010000004.1 GCA_024227565.1 Alphaproteobacteria bacterium | reverse complement strand
GTAACTTCCTTCGCTGAGACTTGATATTTGCCCGTAACCGATTGTTTCATAAGAGAAAGCCAATCAGTCAGTCAGTAGTGTACTGGGTACACTACAGGAAAAAAGGGGTCAGAGCCGAATGGCGCTAACTTAAGCGATTCGGGAGCCCTGTCATAGGTTTAGCGCCACGATTACCGCTGTTTTTTCGCATGGCCGTTCAAGCGCACCTCCTCGCGTGCCTCTGACCTCGGCTTGGTCATCAGCGGAAAGGCCTTGGGCCGTCGCTTGCGCTGGCGGGGCTCGATGCGTCCCGGTCTGAGGCCGACCCGCGGCTGCGCGATGAGCAGCAGCAGCCCGTGCATGACCACTCCGTCGTGGTTGCCGCCGCTGCGCTGGTGCCAACTGATCCAGACCTGCACGGTGTGCTTGAAGCTGAGCTGGCGCGGCACCTGGTCGGTCAGCAGCGCGGCCTGGGCCATCAGCAACCGGATCAGATTGTACGCCAGCAGGTAGACCCACAGCTCCTTGCGCGCCATCTCGGGCGCGCGACAGCGCAACGCCTCCATGCCGGCGATCAGGCGCTGGACCGCCGCGTCGTTCACCGCCTGGCGGCAACTGCCGTCCGCCGAGAGCGCCTGCCTAGGCTGTTGATTCTCTTGCTCCATCTCCGAATCGTTCTCATACAGAAACAGTGTCGGAGTGGGAGGGCTTCTTGTTTGGACCCCCCTCACCC
>JAAEUE010000003.1 GCA_024227565.1 Alphaproteobacteria bacterium | reverse complement strand
CCCGGAAGTCCCACTGGACGGAGTGCGCATGGCACGCAAATGCATGTTCTTCGACAGCTCCCGCGCCATAAAAGAGCTGGGCTACGAGCCCACTCCCGTGGAGGCGGCGTTGGAGCGCGCCGTTGCCTGGTATCGCGACAACCCGCCTTCGGTGACGGAAAAATACGCTGCCGAGCTGGCCGAGAACTACCGCCTGGAAGACGAGATTGCCGCGGTCTATCGGCAAAGCTGCGAGGCGCTGGCGGCTATCGAACCCGAGGCCAAGGACTTCCACCACCCCTACCCGCATCCGAAAAAGCCGGGCCTGAACCGCGACCACCGGGCGCGATAGCGTTGCGCATCACCAGATGCCCGGGTCAAGCCCGGGCATGACGTAAACTATTGAAAAGACATATTCTTGTCATTGCCGGGCTTGATGGTGTGGACGGCCCTCCTTTTGCGGCATCTATGTGCCAGACTGAGGTTCGTGAAAATCTTCAGTCAACAAGGAGAGCCATCCATGAAACATCTTAGCATTGTCGGCCTGGATATCGCGAAGAACGTGTTTCAAGTTCAGCGCACGGATTTTTCTGGCCAGGTTTTGGAAACGAAGCGTCTGCGTCGCTCTGGCCTTGTGGCCTACTTTGCGGCATTGCCGCGTTCGCTGGTTGCGCTTGAGGCCTGTGCCTCGGCGCATCATTGGGCCCGTTCGTTTGTCGCCTTGGGCCATGATGTGCGGCTGATCGCGCCGCTCCATGTGAAGCCCTATGTTGGGCGGCAGAAGAACGACGCGGCGGATGCAGCGGCGATTGCGGAGGCTGTGATGCGTCCGCGGATGCGCTTTGTGCCGATCAAGAGCGAGGCGCAGCAGAGCGCCCTGATGTTGCACCGGGTGCGGGAGTTGCTGTTCAAGCAGCAGACCATGTTGATCAATGCGCTTCGTGGTCATCTGGGCGAGCTTGGCCTGGTCTCGGCGAAGGGCCGGGATGGGGCGGCCAGGTTGATTGCTCTGGTCGAGGCGGAGCAAGAGGCGGGCGCCGTTGACGGTCTTGCCCGCCGGGCGCTGCTGCCGCTGGTTCGGCAATTACAGTCTCTGCGCCAGGAGATTGGCGTTCTGGAGCGGGAGATCCAGCACTGGCATCGCAACTGCAAGACCTCGCAGTTGCTGGAAAGCATACCCGGCATCGGGATTTTGAACGCCACCGCCCTTGCCGCCAGCCTGGGCGACGGCTCGGCGTTCCAATCGGGGCGGCAGCTGGCGGCCTGGCTGGGCCTGGTGCCGCGGCAGCACTCGACGGGAGGCAAGACACGTCTGGGCAAGATCACCAAGCAGGGCGATGGCTATCTGCGTCGTTTGTTGGTACTGGGCGCGACCTCGGCCCTGAAACACTATAGCGAGAACAGCCGAAGGTGCGGCCCGGGTCCCTACCCCTGGGCGGGAGAGCTGCTGGCGAAGAAATCATACCGCCTGACCTCGGTGGCGCTGGCCAACAAGATGGCGCGCATTGTCTGGGCCGTGCTGAGCTCCGGGCAGCCGTATCAGGCCAACTATCAAAAGCCGGCGTTGCGATGACGGCGGCGGTTTAACGAAGAGGCAAGGTGGCGGGCGCACACAGGCGTTCAGACACCCTGTTGGCAAGGAGCTCTTGGTAAGTGATGGCAACCCGGTCGCAACCGATACCTCGGAAAACCCGTCCTCGGGTCAAGCGCCTCAGAGCGCGTGGGCTTGATTGGGACCGAGGTAACGGAAACCATCAAGGCCAGCGGTCAGAACGTACCGCGCAAACAGGCCGAACACATGACAGCTACCGACCAGCCGTCAAAACCGAGAAACTGCTTGCAAACAACGGGCCGTCCACACATGACCCGGTGATCTCTTACAAACCACCCGCTACCCCAGCATCTCGTCCAGGCGTTCGCGGGCTTCCAGCATTTCGTTCAGCAGCTCGTAGACGGTTTCCTTGACCGAGATCTCTTCGTGCATGTCGCCGACGATCTGGCCCACCGGGTAGGTTAGGAATTCCTTGGCGCGGACCCGTTCGACCCGGGTGCGGCCTTCCTGCCACCAGAGATAATTCTGCGTCGGCGCCGGCAGCGGCTCCGGCGCGCCCGGTTCTTCGTAGGCTTCGGAAAAGCGGTT
>JAAEUE010000002.1 GCA_024227565.1 Alphaproteobacteria bacterium | reverse complement strand
GAACATTGATTTCTTCCCTCTGAGTGAGACCCGAGCCCCCTTGGCCCGTGTTTGTTGATGCCGGTTATAGGCAAGCGGGGCTGAACCAAGTCTGAGGGCACAATTCACCTGGTGTTCATGCAAGCGCGAAGGGGATCTCTATGCCATTAAATCTATATGCCACTAATTAGCTGACTTATAGATCTACGTCTGTTCATCTTTATTGGCGGAAAACTGGGAAAAATTGGGCACTGCGAAACGAACCCAATTTCCCGTAAGCCCATGAATTCAGTTCCAAATTCAGGCCATATGGCCTTTTTGAGTGAGTCTTTTCAGAACTCGAAGCAGGAAAGCAAAACGCCCACCAAAAGGCGGGCGTTTTTCGTATCCTGTGTCAGGAGCCGAAGTCAGTTCAGACGGGTCTTCACCGCCTCGATGCTGTCATCAATCAGGCTTGTTGCCTTGTCGCCTTTGACCTCGCCAGCGATGATTTTCTCCGCTGCTGCAATGGCAAGATCGGTGGCCGCAGCACGCACCTCGTTCAGCGCGCCTGCTTCGGCTTGAGCAATTTTCTGCTCGGCCAGCGCAGTGCGCCGCTCGAGGGTTTCGGCAAGCTTGACGCGGGTTTCTTCGGCATAGCTTTCTGCTTCTGCCTTCGCCTGGGCAATAATGTCCTCAGCTTCCTTTTCAGCTTCGGTGCGCTTGCGCTGATATTCAGCCAGAAGCGCCTGGGCCTCTTCACGCAATTTTTGCGCGTCGTTCAGTTCCTCGCGGATACGCTCAGCCCGGTCGTCGAGGGCCTTGGTGACGATTGCGGGCACCTTGTAGTAGAGCATCAGGACGACGAAGAGCAGGAAGCTGACGCCAACCCAAAATCCGGGATCTGCAAGCAATGACATGTCTAAGCGCCCCTATTTGGCATCCGCGATGGCTTTTTTCACAGCCGCCGCGGTTGTTTTGCTGCCGATCAGCCGGGAGACGATGGCGCCAGCGGCATCTGATGCCACTTGCTCAACGCTCTTAAGTGCCTCTGCCTTTGTGGCTGCGATGGAAGCCTCCGCCTTGGCCAGGCGCTCGTTCAGTTGAGCGTCCAGAGCGGCGCGTTCTGCTTCGATCTCCGCCTTCAGCGTGTCCCGGGTTTCCTGGGCGATGCCATGAGCTTTCGCCTTGGCTTCGGCCAGGGCGGCCTCATAGGCAGCTATGGCCTTTTCAGAATCGTCCTTCAGCCGCTGGGCCTCGTCAAGATCAGAGGCGATGCGGTTTTGGCGCGATTCAATCGTTCCGCCAATTTTGGGCAGTGCGAATTTTGAGATCACCAGATAGAGAATACCAAAGGTGATCGCCAGCCAGATCAGCTGCGGCGGCCAGGTGGCAAAGTCGAGTTGAGGCATGGGCCCGTCCCGTCCTAGTTCAGGTCTCTAAAGTCTTCAAAAGATGGCGCCAAGACCCACTTGAGGCCCATCACGCCATCTCAGCTTAAAAGGGCGATAAGGCCCAATCAGAAGACGAAGAGAATGATCAGGGCAACAACCAGACCGAACAGGCCGGTGGCTTCAGCAAGCGCAAAGCCCAAAAGAAGGTTCGGGAACTGGCTTGCGGCAGCAGCCGGATTGCGCAGAGCGCCCGCCAGGTAGTTACCGAAAATGTGGCCAATACCAACACCGGCACCGGCCAGAGCGATAGCGGCAAGGCCGGCACCGATCAATTTAGCTGCATCTGCTTCCATGGGAATAACTCCTCGTTAGAAATTTGAAAATATGAGTGATGGATCAGTGATGCATGTTGATTGCATCGTTGAGGTAGATACAGGTGAGCACCGCAAACACATAAGCTTGCAGGAACGCCACCAGAATTTCCAGTCCGGTGAAGGCCACCATGAGCGCCAGCGGCGCCCAGCCGCCCAGCACGCCCATGCCAACCACAAAGCCGGCAAACACTTTCAGCATGGTGTGGCCGGCCATCATGTTGGCAAACAGACGCACCGACAGGCTGATGGGCCGGGTGAAGTAAGAGATGGTTTCAATGACCACCAGCAAGGGCAGCAACACTGCCGGAACACCGGACGGCACGAACAGCTTCAGATAACCCGCACCATGCTTCACGAAGCCAACGATGGTGGCCAGGATGAAGACGAACATGGCCATGGCGAAGGTCACGATGATGTGGCTGGTGACCGTGAACGGGTGCAGCAGCACGGGGATGTTGATCATGCCCCACATGTTGGAGGCCAGCACGAACATGAAGAGGGTGAACACCAGCGGGAAGAACGCACGGCCTGAATCGCCCAGAATGTCGCGCATCATGTTGGCGACGAACTCATAGGCCAGCTCGCCAACCGACTGAAGCCGGCTCGGCACCAGCTTGGAGGACGAGAGCAACAAGAGCAGGCAAACCGAAGCCACCACAATCACCATCCACAACGAGGCGTTGGTGAAAGAGGCGTCGATGCTGCCCAACTTGATTGGAACGATGGAATGCACCTCGAACTGGTGCATGGGGTTGATACCGCCACCGCCTTCTGAACTGCCTGCCATTAAGTCACTTCCTCAAATTCACGCCGTTCAATCCTCGTCGTCTTTAACAGATGGGGCCGGATTCGAAGACATTTGCTCCATATGCCGGCGCGCCTCATCTGATTTGGCGACGCGAATAACGTTCCCGATGCCTGCTGCAATGCCCAAGGGCATAAACACTAAAAGAAACCACGGAGATGTCCCCAGAACCTTGTCCAAACCCCACCCGATCCCCAGACCTGCTAATACCGCGACAACGAGGTCGGTCGCAATACGAAATCCGAGGCTGTAGGCAGTGCCTTTTCCGGCAATTTTCCGGTCCTGCTCCTTGATTGCCTCCTGCGCGTGCCGCAGACGTTCGTTGAATTCCTTCAAATTGTCAGGCGACCGCGGATGCTTGTCATCGCCCATGTGAGACACCCCAAAACGGGTGGGCGGACCGGTCAAAATCCACCCCCCTGAAAACCGCGCGCACAATAGGGCGGCGCCTGGACCGAGTCAAGCTAAGGGCACTGCGGTTAAGGCATTGAAAAATAATAATAAACGAGTTTGTCGAAAGTGTCGCAACCGGCATTTTCAAGGGTTCTGGAAAGAACGTGCAATCTCACCGAAACTTTCCATCAACACCAGGGTCACCGATCAAGACATTAACTTCATCAGGAAACTGGGTTGATTCTGCAGGCTTGGCCTCCTTGTTCAGCAACTCCGCGGCTCGGGTTGGCCAGCGCCTGTTCTAAATTCACGCAAAGGATACCCTTTCTGGGCGTCAGGCACTTTTTGGCCGCAATCTCGGTGCGCACCTGGTCCGCCATTAGTTTGCGGGCGATGGCCGCACCGCCGCCGGTTGTGTCCTGGAACAGTGAGAGGGTTTCGTGTTCGTCATCCTCAGGCGGTGTAATCGCAAGGTCGGTATATTCAGTGCGCCTCGGGTCGCGGCTCACCTTTCGGAACAGCCGAATTGCGCTCAAGATCGCCAGGCCATACTTGACGTTTTTCTTGATCGTCTCAAAGGCATAAGACGGATAGAAAATCAAAGGATTCAAGATGGGCATCCCCGGGCGACGGTCACGCCGGTATTTTCGGCGGATGAGGCCCCCTTCGAGCGGATGCAACCTGGCACAACCAAAACTTCGATGTGGGACAAGGCCGAGCAGATTGATCTAAAACCCTAAGAGGGGACGCCATATGAACAGGCGTCAGCCAAAGTCAAAAGCAAAGCGATCGGCAAAGGCCATAGAGGCCAGCCCCCAGAACAGGTGGCAGCAGCGGTCCTCCGTGCGCTCACGGCCAAACATCCACCCACGCGCATCCGCATCCAGCGCAAACGCTCATCTTTTCTTTTATACTCACTGTTGCCGTTCTTTTCCGACCGGGTAATTGACCGCAAGATAATCGAAGCAGTTTGGGGCAAATAATCGGTGCTCTTGGACGCACCGACGCCGGTTCACGACCGCTGCTTTCCCGTATGCATTGGAATGCCACGATATGATGACGATCTTTCGAATTTTCTTTGGTGCTAAGCGCACCAGGCCTGGTCTGGTTCTTTTCTGCTTAGTGTTGGCAGGGGTGTTCGAGATTGTTTCGATTGGTGCATTGCTGCCGTTGATGGGACAGCTCGGAGGCACTCCATCTGCAAATCCGTCCGAATTGGATTTGCTGATCAAACAGGTTTTCGAGATGTTTGGATTGGCCAACAATTTTGAAACCATCGTGTTCGTGATTGTCGGCGCAATGGTCATCAAAGGGGTGATGGCGTTTGGCGCGCTGGGTTACGTGAGCTATGCAATCGCCGATGTTGTTTCTGCTATGCGGTCTCAGCTGGTGCGCCAGCTTCTCGATGCGCGCTGGAGCTATTACACAGACCAGCGCGTTGGTCGCATTGCCAATGCGCTGTCAAACGATGCCACCCGCGCCGGAACCGCCTATCAGCGTGCAGCGCGATTTGTGGCCTACTTCGTTCAAGCGATCGTCTATGTCAGCGCGGCTATTCTCATTTCTCATGAGCTTGCTCTCATGGCCGCGGTTGTGGGGATTGTGTTGCTGCTTGCCACGTCATGGTTGGTAAAGATTTCACGCGACGCCGGCTTCCGGCAAACCGACAGCACTTCCGATTTGACCACTCTTGTGGCTGACACGATGAACAATATTAGGCCACTAAATACAATGGAGCGCAAGCGCCCTTCGTGGCCTTGTTTGCGGACAGCATAAACGTCTTGCGCGGCTCGTTAATTCGGCAAGGCCTAGCGACGTATGGTCGTCATTATGCCCACTACATCCTCATGGCCTGCTGATTGGTATAACCATATATGTCGCGACCAAGCATCTGAAGATTCCGCTATCTGAACTGGTCGTATCCGGGGTCGTGTTCTTCCAGGTAACGTCAATTATCTCAAAACTTCAGGCCACCCTTCAGGATGCGGCACAGTTGGAAAGTGCGTTTTGGCGTTTGGATGAGCTCCTGGAATCAACTGCCGAAGCGAAAGAAATCAACTTGGGTACCCGCATCGCCAATCTGTCATAATCGATCGAGTTCCAAAACGTCAGCTTTTCGCACGGCGATAAACCAATCGTTCGAGATATCAATCTGGAATTTCCTGCTTATCAGATCTCCGTGTTGCAAGGTCCGTCTGGTGCCGGGAAGACCACGCTTATCGATCTTCTCATTGGCCTGCACAAAGCCAATTCCGGCACTGTGCTGCTTGATGGAATCCCTTTGGGTGAAATCGACATTAAGGATTGGCGTAAGAAGATTGGTTACGTTCCGCAAGAACTTAGCCTTTTTCACAATACGATCCGTGAGAACATCACATTGGGTGACAAGTTGCTAACCGACGAAGATGTTATGCGGGCGCTCGCACATGCGGGTGGTGACGTGTTCGTAAACATGCTCCCAGGCGGGCTTGGAACGGTTGCAGGAGAATTGGGCGCAAAACTATCTGGTGGGCAACGGCAGCGAATCGCCTTGGCACGCGCACTTGTCACCCGACCGCAACTTGTCATTCTAGATGAAGTTACAAGCGCCCTGGATCCTGAGACGGAAGCTGAAATTGTTTCCAGCATTCGCGCGCTGTCTGGCGATTTCACTGTGATTGCAGTTACACATCGCCCCGCCTGGACGAAAATTGCCGATCGGCTATAAAAAGTCGATGCTGGCAGGGTTCTCGACGCCACAATCAAGACTCGGTGAGCGGAATTCCAACTCCACCCTCATGACCCTCATGACCCTCATGACCCTCATGACCCTCATGACCCTCATGACCCTCATGGCATCGAAACAATTTCCAATGCAAATCTGATATTCACGCTATCTTTTCGGGTTTTGCGTTGAGGTACCAGGTTTGTGTTTTTCCAATTCCCTTGATGTCTATTTGCGCCCGTTTCTCGAATGCAAACTCGTTTCCAAAACCGTTCTTGTTTCATTTGAAACATGGATCCGGCCGACCTCGCCTGCACTTTCCAGCCGAGCCGCAAGATTGACCGTGTCTCCCCAAACGTCATAGGCGAATTTGGCTTGGCCAATCACGCCGGCAGCTACCGGTCCTGTTGCAATGCCCACCCGGATATTCAAATGCAGATCTCTGACATGCGCGACCTCAGCAATGGCCGATCTCATTTCCAACGCTAGAGACGCTATTCGGTGGGCGTGATCGCCAACCACTTCCGGCAAGCCGCCAACCGCCATGTAGGCATCACCAATTGTTTTTATTTTCTCGACGCCTGCAGCGGCAGTGGCCTCATCAAAGCGCACAAATATCGCGTTAAGCAGTTCAACAATTTCGCTTGCTTCCATGGTCCGTGACAGCGGGGTAAATCCTTCAAGATCAGCGAACAGCACGGTGACTTCGTCGTAGCGCTGAGCAATCATCTCTCCGGGCTGGTCTTTAAGCTGTTCGGCCACCGCCACCGGCAGCACGTTATGGAGCAATTGTTCCGACCGCCTCTCGGCGTCAGCTGCCATCTGATAAAAATACCACACCACGATTGCAACAATGGCGGTCAGGCTCGTTGACGCAATCACATAGATCTGTGTCAGAAATGGAGGATCAATTGCTGTTGTTGCCTGACCCGAAACAAACAAAAACTGCGCGGCGACGTGCAGCACCAACCCCGAAACTACGATCACCAGGATCAACGACAGGCGCGTCAATCCGAAGATTAAAAAGGCAGCGGCAGCCGCGCCGAAGTATTGCAGATGGATACCGGATTCCCGACCGAAAAAATAAGTGAAATAAAACAAGGTGATAAATATCACCACGGCGAGGACCATGCCCCCGGCTGCAGAGCCAAAACGGTGCCAAAAGGGCATAGACGCTGTTGTTGCAGCAGAGAACAGGTTGACCAGTATCGGCCATTTCAGAACACCGAAGCCATGTGCAGCGTAGGTAATGGCATAGCTCAGCGATGATATCGTGGACAGATAACCGATCATATTGGTGATGATCAGTCGGCGTTTTGTAGTTGGCGGGTAGTCAGCTGTACCGGCTTGTGTCAATCGGCCTACCGCCGTTTGTATGCGCTTCAGCAATTGTCCCATTGGAGAATTTTGAATCTCTTTCATGGGCTTATTCGGAGGGGTCCTGGCTTGTACATCGCAAGCACTGTCTCGTGTTAACGCACAACTTTCAAGAGGAACCCATCCAGAGCATATGTGGCAACGTGTTCACCCCAGCATATCCCACCCCGAGTTAAGCGGGTCTCCATGGCGGCCGGCCGCGTCAATCCCCGCGCTCGATCGCCGGCGTTGCACCAAGCAGGCCTGCCGTTGTTATCAACACCATACCGCACACGGTCAGCCGATCTGGTGTCTCGGAGAAGAACACAAAGCCCCACAGAGCTGCCGATATCAGATAGGCATAATCAAAGGTTGCGACGATCGGCGGCGCAGCAATTTGGTAGGCGCGCGCAACGCCCATGAAATAAGCCGCAGAAAGAGCACCGATCAGGGCCATAAGGCCCCACTCCTCAACGCCCATTGGCCCCCAATCGCCGAACAGAAACGGATATGCCGCCACTGCATCTGCGTCCAGCCCAATGAGCATGAGGAAGAGCACTGCACCCGTCCCAACCGCGAGGAATGCAGAATGAAGGGCGAGCGCCAATGTGAGCGGGGCCTCTTCCTGGCACTTGCTGCGCGTGAGAACCATCGCAAAGGCATAGAACCCCGCCCCAAGAAGTGGCAACAACGTGAACCACGAAAACGCATCGGTGCCCGGCTTCAAGATCGACAACACGCCGAAGAAGCCGATGATGACACCACCCCATTGCCGCGGGCTCACCGGTTCGCCGATCAGCACAGCGGAAAACAAGGCGATCATGATCGGATTGGTGTAGACGGCCACCGCGGCCACAGACAGGCTGAGCACTGGGAACGAAGCATATAACGCCAACCATGTGAGCAGCAGGAGCGCACTGCGCACCACGGTCCACTTTGCGGCCCGCAGTCTGAGGCCGACACCGGTCGCCAACAACAAGACAACCAGAATAGGGATTGCAAAAAGCGAGCGGGCCACAAAGACCTGCCAGACTGTGATGTCTGCGCTCACCAACTTCACCACAGCATCCGCAAAGGCCATGGTCAGGACCGACGCCAGGATAATGCCAATCCCCAATGCGGTTTGCTGGGGCCGCGATGCTTCCAAGTGTGCCACGACAGATGCCTCATGACCTACAGTGTCGCGGCCATGTTAGCGGGAGACGTAGTGTTCAAATAGATATAGCAATCACATCATCATGTTGCAAAAAATCGAATAATGCCTCGCTCACCGCTCAACGGAATTGAAGTTTTCTTGGCCATCGTCCGTGAAGGCTCGCTTCGTGCCGCAGCCCGGTCACTGGGGATTGGCATTTCGTTGAGGATGGCCAGGCAAAAACGGTCGACCCTCCCGCCACATTGATCTTTGACAACATGCAGTCTGTTGCACAGGCTGTGCGTGATGGCCACGGCATCGGTTGGGCCCTCAAAACAGTCATTGAAGAAGACTTGAACTACGGCAAACTGGAATCGATTCTAGATCCCTTTGTGCGGCAGCTGCCGCCGTTCTATCTCTACTATCCCGAGCAGCATCGGCGCCTCGAGTTGCTGCGGCTGTTCATCGATTTTCTGACGTCCAAGCGCTAGTCATTGGCGCCCGCCATATGTCGTGCGGCGATATAGCCGAACGTCACCGCTGGCCCAAGCGTGATCCCGCCGCCCGGATAGTTGCCGCCCATTATGCTGGCCGCATCATTGCCCGCAGCATAGAGGCCCAAGATCGGCTTTCCGTCCTTATCCAACACCCTGGAATGCTCATCGCAGCGAAGTCCGGCAAAGGTGCCAAGGTCGCCAACGACGAGCTTCACCGCATAATACGGCCCGTTCTCGATCGGTGCCACGCAGGGGTTGGGTGCGTGTTCCGGATCTCCCAGCGAACGGTTGTAGGACGTGGAACCCTTTTGAAACTCTGGATCTTCGCCCTTGCGCGCGTGTTCATTGAACACAGAAACGGTGCGTTCAAACTGGTCGGGCACTGCCCCAATCTGCACTGCAAGATCCTGCAGCGTATCTCCCTTGAACAGGTAACCGGTGCGGATGTGGTGGGCAAACGGCACCGGCGCCGGTTTCACAAAGCCCAGGCCATATTTGCGCAATGTGGTGTGATCGGCGATGAAGAATGCGCAAATCTCATCCCCTTCAGCCGCACAAGTCTTCATCATGGCCTGACAGAAGTCGTGATAGGAGTCTGCTTCGTTGACGAAGCGCAGGCCTGAACGCGTGACCGCAATGACGCCCGGTTTGGAGCGATCAACGAAATGCGGAAAGACGCCAAGCGTCCCATCAGGCCGCATCGGACGCGACACAGGCACCCAGGCGGCCGTGTTCGGCAAATCGCTGTTGACCGCAGCGCCGGCGTCAGCACCCAGACGCAGCCCGTCGCCGGTGTTGCCAGAGGGCGCCGGCGACACATGCTCGTGGCCTGAGGGGGCGTGTGGAAATAACTCCTTGCGGCGCACCGCATCGTGAGGAAAACCACCAGCTGCAAGAACCACGCCCTTATGGGCTGTCACCTCAACCGGGCCTGTGACAGTGTCCACAATTGCGCCGGTGAGCCGTCCCGTCTTGTCGCGCAGCAGTTTCTTGACGTCGGCCCGAGTCCATATGGGCATACTCATATCGAAGCAGGATTTAGCCAGGCGCCCAACCAGTGCGTTGCCGTTCATCAGCCGCATGGAGCGGCCATGAAAGAGCAAGTCACGAGTGTATTTCATCAACAGGCCCGCCACGTAGAACGCGGACACCAGGGATTTTGTGACCCGGAAGAAATGCAACAGTTCCTTGCCCGAGCCAATCATCAGGCCAAGAAATGTGATCTCTGCGAGAGGAGGACGCAGTCGTTTGATTTCACCCCCCAGTTCCCGGCCGTCAAACGGGCGGGCAACAATCGACCGCCCACCTGGCATGCCACCCGGCGCGTCCGGATGATAGTCGGCAAAGGTCGGTCCCAAATCGAACTTCAGGGAGGTTTCCTGCTCAAAAAAGGTCACCGCCTTCGGACCAGTCTCCAGAAAGGCATCAATGCGCGCTGCATCGAAGTGTTCACCCGTTTCATGCTCCAGATAGGTCCGTGCCTGGTCCGGGCTGTCCTCCACACCGGCCCGCTTGGCCGGTCCGTTGCAAGGGATCCACATCCAACCACCAGACCTGGCCGTGGTGCCGCCAAAAACGGGTTCCTTCTCAACCACCAGCACATCCAGCCGCCGATGTGCGGCTGAAACGGCCGTAGCCAGTCCACCTGCGCCAGACCCGACGACCAGCACATCGCAGTTGTGTTTTTTCATGGCGTGGCCCCTTCGCACCGGACTCTTGACCGTGTGTACGCCAGAGTATTGCAGCTTTTGAAAAACCTGCCTACCGATGCCCCCAACGGCGGCCACTCGAGGATCAGGCGAATATCTTTTTTTGCCGGCGACGCTGGACAGAGGAAGGAATGCCGAGTGCTTCACGGTATTTGGCCACCGTGCGCCGGGCAATATCGATGCCGATCTCGTTGAGCAGTTCCACGATTTTGTCGTCAGAGAGGATCTTCTTGGGCTCCTCATTGTCGATCATCTCGCGAATGCGCTGGCGCACCGCTTCAGCAGAGTGCGCTTCGCCGCCTTCCGAGGACGCGATGGCGGAGGTGAAGAAATATTTCAGCTCAAAAATACCGCGCGAGGTGGACATATACTTGTTCGAGGTGACACGGCTCACGGTGGATTCGTGCATCTCGATGGCTTCAGCCACTGTCTTCAGATTGAGCGGGCGCAAATGCTGCACGCCATGCACCAGGAAGCTGTCTTGTTGGCGCACGATTTCGCGGGAAACCTTCAGGATGGTGCGGGCCCGCTGGTCCAGGCTTTTCACCAGCCAGTTGGCGTCCGTCAGACATTCGGTCAGGTAGGTTTTATCTTCTTCGCGTGTCGTACCCTTGGACACGTTCGCGTAATACTGATTGTTCACCAGCACCCGAGGAAGAGTTTCGCTGTTCAACTCCACGTGCCAGGAGCCATCGGCGGCCTCGCGCACGAACACATCTGGAATAACCGGCTGAACCACTTCGCTGCCATAGGCTGAACCTGGGCGCGGGTTGCAGTCCCGAATATCTTCGATCATCTGGGTGAGGTCGTCGCGGTCGGCACCGCAGCGCTTCATTAGCTCACTGAAGTCGTGTTTGGCCAAAAGCTCAAGATTGTCCAGCAAGGTCTGCATGACCGGATCCAGCCGGTCTTTTTCCTTAAGCTGCACAGCCAGACATTCGCTGAGATCGCGGGCGAAAATGCCGGCCGGGTCGAAAGTTTGAACTGTCGCCAGAACCATTTCGACATCCTGGATGTCGGCGCCCAGGGTGTCAGCGATCTGTTCGGTACTGGCTGTCAGATAACCGGTTTCATTCAATGCCCCGATCATCTGCACACCAATCATTCGGCTCACCGGGTCGGTAAGTGCGATGTTCAATTGCTCGGTCAGGTGCTCGGCCAATGTGCGTTCCCGGCTGAGCGTTGCTTCAAAATTGAGATCTTCGCCCAATGGCGCCGAGCTGCCTTGGCCCATGGAGGACCAGCCAGCTTCGGTTGAGGCCTGTTGGCGCGAAGCCAAATCAGCAGCGGCCTCGTCTGCGTAAACATTCTCCAGGCCAGTGTCGAGCTGCTCTACATTGGATTGGCTATCACCGCCATCCGACAGGCTTGCGGCCAAATCCGGCGCGTCGCCGTTCTCGCTGTTTGAAGCGTTTTCTGCAGCCGGCTGGGATTCTCGATCGGCGGCCACGCTATCGGAGGCCCGTTTTTCGACTAGATTTTCAGATTTTTCGAGCAGCGGATTGCGTTCAAGCTCCGCTTCCACATACTCGGTCAATTCAAGATTGGACATTTGCAGCAGCTTGATGGCCTGCTGCAGCTGCGGCGTCATCACCAGAGACTGGGATTGTCCCTGCCTGAGCTCAAATCTTGGCATCATCGCCATGTGTACGCACCCTGTTACTCTACGCCCCGCCGGGCCCTGCGCCCTACCGCAGCGAAAACTCATCACCAAGATAGAGCCGCCGCACTTCACTGTTCTGCACGATTTCCTCAGGTAAGCCTTCCATCAGCACCTGGCCCTGATGAATGATCAAGGCCCGGTCGATGAGCTCTAAGGTTTCTCGTACGTTGTGATCCGTAATAAGCACCCCGATTCCCCGATCTGTGAGGTGGTGCACCAAGGCGCGGATATCGCCGATTGCAATTGGGTCAATCCCTGCGAAGGGCTCGTCCAAGAGCATGAATGTAGGTCTTGCCGCCAGGGCTCTCGCGATCTCAACCCGCCGCCGTTCTCCACCAGAGAGTGCCACAGCCGGCGTACTCCGGAGATGCGTAACTGCAAACTCATCTAACAAACCACGCAACACACTTTCGCGCTCGTCCTTGTCCGGCTCTACAACCTCGAGCACGGCGCGAATATTTTCCTCCACGGTTAGGCCGCGAAAGATCGACGGTTCTTGGGGCAGGTAACCAATGCCGAGACGTGCCCGTTTATACATTGGCAAATGGGTAATATCCTGCCCGTCAAACTCAATGGCCCCGGTGTCGGCGGCAACCAAACCCGTGATCATGTAGAAAACGGTTGTTTTGCCAGCGCCATTGGGACCAAGAAGACCTACGGCCTCACCCCTTTGAACAGAGAGACTTACACCCCTGACAACCGGCCGCCGCTTGTAGCTCTTTGTGAGCTCGTAGGCGACGAGGCCATCGTGGACCGGTTCATGGTGTCTGGGAGCAGGTGCCGGGAAACGACGCCCCTCGCCTGCTGACCCATCGGCGGGTCCGGTGCCTGACCGATCTCGCCGATACGATGCCATGTCCGTTTGGTCACTCTCTTCCACTGCATTACCAACCATTTAGATTAATTTTCGATGAAGCATGCCACAGCCCCATGCTGAGCGCCATCGTCTGAAATTATTGCTGAGGGAAGAACTTCGCGCGCACCCGCCCGCCTTCCATCCGGCTTTTGCCGGTGGTCAGGTTCAAATGCAATTTATTCCCCTTCAGCCGCGTTTTGCCCTGCACAACAGTAACGTTACCACTAATAATTGCTTTGTTGGTTTTTACATTCATTTTTGCCCGGTCTGATGTGATGGTTTGGTTCCCGGACACAATTTTCACGTTGCCTGTCGCGTTCAAGAACCGGACTTCGGTTTTCTTTGAGCCGTTTTTGCGCTTCACCTCGGCGTAATCGACCACCAGCTTGTTAGACTTGAGTTTGATCTTGCCCCGAACCGCGTCCACGTTTCCAGTGAACACGGCTTTCTTTTGCTCTTCAAGCAGTTCCATTGAATCAGCCGAGATATCGACCGCCGCTTTGGATTTTGAACTGGCATCGGTCAGATTAGTGCCAATGCCGGTCCCGGACTGGCTCGCCGCGGGGCCGCATGCCACGCTCAAAACCAAAAGCCCCATACCCACCACCGGCACCAGTTTGGCCGGGATTGCCCTGAGTTTCATTTGCTACTGTGATCCTTTTTTGTCTTGCTCTGGAATGTGCAGCCGAACACCATTGAAGAACAAAATCCGTTCACCGGCATCCCACAGCTCAACTCCATTTGCATCGATAATTCCAGACGAAAACACGACATTTACAGGCGTCTCTGACCGCAAGCTCTTGTTCGGCAGGTTCACCTTGGCGGCATCGGTCTTGGCTGAATACTTTCCCGTAGAAATCATCCTGACCGTGCCAGTGAGATCAAGCTTTTTTGCATCCGAGGTGTAGGTGCCCTTATCTGCGGTTATAAGGACCAGATCGCCTGATTTCCGCAGTTTGAGTTCGCCCTTCACCTCATTCAGAAACACCACATCGGGTTTGGCCTCATCACGGCGCGCAGACTTGGCGCTCACCGAATAGGGTTGATTGTTCTTATCAAATCCGGTGAACACCGGTGCCAGCATCACGCTCTCTTTTGAAGAAATTTGAGCGCCTTTTGCCGACTTGGATGATTGAACAGGTGCCGCAGCTTCCTCAAACATGCCAGCTTGAATGAAAAACCAGGCCACCAAGCCCACGCCAACCACGACACACCCAAGACTGATGAACTTGGTGTAATCCCGGTGGCGGCTGCGCCGACGAGTTGGAACCGTTAAATTGAGATTCTCCGGCGCAGGCGCCGGAGTGGGTATGCGCAGACTGGCAGGTCTCCTGGCAATATCCATCTCTCATCCTTGCCAGTGTGACCTGGCGCTTTCGGGTGCCGGCATAGTGAAGCTCTGGGACAAAAAGCGCAAATCAATAAGAATTTGACCTTCACCCTCAATGGGCGAAAATATCCACCTCCGACCAACCCGCCAGATCAAGCGCCACGCGGGAGGGCAGAAAGTCAAAACACCTTTGCGCCATCTCGGTGCGCCCTTCGCGGGCAAGCATCTCGTCCACGCGCGCCTGGAGCTGGTGCAAGTGGAGCACATCTGCGGCGGCATACTCTTGTTGAGCTTGAGAAAGTGTCTCTGCACCCCAATCGGAGCTTTGCTGCTGCTTCGACATATCCATGTCCAAAATCTCACGGCACAGATCCTTCAAGCCGTGCCGGTCGGTATAGGTTCGGACAAGCTTTGAGGCAATTTTTGTACAATAGACCGGCGTGGTATCAATGCGGAGATAGTGCCGAAATGCGGCAACATCAAATCGTGCAAAGTGAAAAATCTTCAAGACGGCCGGATCTGTCAGCACCGCCTTCAGGTTTGGGCAATCGTAACTGGATCTGTCCAGTTGAACGAGATGGGCATCACCGTCGCCGGCCGACAGTTGAACCACGCACAGTTTGTCACGAAGCGTGTTGAGCCCAAGGGTCTCAGAATCCACAGCCACAGACGAACCAAAGTCGAGCGATGCTGGGAGGTCGTTTTTATGAACCGCAATGGCCATTTATGTCTTTCAAAACCCGGAGGATTTGGCCGGATTAATATGGTGCCCAGGAGAAGACTCGAACTTCCACGACCTTTCGATCACTAGCACCTGAAGCTAGCGCGTCTACCAATTCCGCCACCTGGGCACGTCGCGCAGCACATAGGGTTTCCGGGCGCTGATTGTCAAGCGGACATGTGCGTAAACAAAACATCGTTGAAAGCTGAGCGGGAAGCTGTAAAACCGTTTACAGGCATTCAGGCCTGTTGAGGCCTGCACTCCCAGCTTGATGGAGCACACCGTGGCAAACGCAAACACATCCAAACTCGTAACCCTCATCGGCGGTTCTGGCTTTCTCGGCCGGCAAATCGTCCGGGCGCTGGCAAAGCAAGGCTACCGGGTGCGTGTCGCCTGCCGCCGACCAGATCTTGCAGGCCATCTGCAGCCTCTTGGCAATCTGGGGCAAATCCAGATGGTGCAAGCCAATGTGCGCTATCCCAAATCGCTTGAGGCCGCCTGCCGTGATTCGGATACTGTGATCAATCTTGTGGGTCTGTTGGCAAATTCCGGCCGGCAAACCTTCGAAGCCTGCCATGTGTTTGGCGCCGAAGCTTGCGCCAGAGCGGCAAAGGCTGCTGGCGCCCGCGCGTTTGTTCAAATCTCGGCCATCGGTGCTGACCTGGAAAGCGATGCCAACTATGCCCGCACCAAGGCAGAAGGCGAGCAGGCGGTTCAGGCCGCATTCCCCGGCGCTGTGATTGTGCGGCCATCTATCATATTCGGGCCCGGCGACGGTTTCTTCAACCGGTTTGCCGGAATGGCGCGAATTTCGCCCGTTTTGCCACTCATCGGCGGTGGGTATACCAAGTTCCAGCCGGTATTCGTGGGCGATGTTGCCGAAGCCGTTACAGCGGTCGTGGACGGAAAAGGCAAGGCTGGCGAAACATACGAGCTGGGTGGCCCTGAAGTTCTCACCTTCAAGCAGCTGCTTGAGTTCGTTCTGGAAACAACCCTCCGCAAACGGCTTCTCGTTCCGGTCCCGTTCGCGATCGCCAAGATGAAGGCCATGTTCCTGCAGATGCTCCCCTATGCGCCGATTAC
Source organism: Alphaproteobacteria bacterium (assembly GCA_024227565.1). GTDB lineage: Bacteria > Pseudomonadota > Alphaproteobacteria > Rhizobiales > CAJQND01 > JAAEUE01. The sequence goes on along the minus strand of JAAEUE010000002.1, from coordinate 100,441 downwards.
GGTGGATCAGGTCAAGCTTCTGGAAAACGACAATGTGGTCAGCGATGCGGCAGCGGCCGAAAAGAGGACGTTGGAAGGTCTTGGAATCACGCCGGAGGGGATAGAGGCGGTGGTTCCCAGCTATCTCGGGCGTTTTCGTCCCCGTGGACAGTTCGATCAGATCAAAGCCGTTTAAGCCCCAGGCGATAGGCATATGAAATCACACACGCGCGTTGTCATCATCGGCGGCGGGGTTGTCGGCTGCTCGGTTCTCTATCACCTCACAAAACTGGGCTGGAGCGATGTGACGCTGATTGAGCGCTCTGAACTGACCTCCGGGTCCACTTGGCACGCAGCTGGCGGTTTCCACACCTTGAACGCCGACACCAACATGGCGGCCTTACAAGGCTACACCATCCAGCTTTACCGGGAACTGGAAGAGATTTCCGGCCAATCCTGCGGCCTGCATCATGTGGGCGGTCTCACTTTGGCGACATCCGAAGACCGGATGGACTTCCTCAAGGCCGAACGGGCAAAACACCGCTACATGGGCCTGGAGACGGAGATTGTCGGACCAGACGAGATCCGCAAGATCTCCCCCATTACCAACACAGATGGCGTGCTGGGCGCTCTCTACGACCCACTGGATGGCCATCTTGACCCCTCGGGCACCACCCATGCCTACGCGAAAGCGGCCCGCATGGCGGGCGCTGATATCGTTTTGCGCAACCCGGTGATCGAAACCAACCAGAGAGCTGATGGCGGATGGGACGTGGTCACTGAGCAGGGCACGATCGTGGCAGAACACGTGGTCAATGCAGGTGGTCTGTGGGGACGAGAAGTGGGAGCGCTGGCCGGGGTCTATCTGCCCCTGCATCCCATGGAGCACCAATACCTGGTCACCGAAGAAACCCCTGAAGTCTATGAGCGTGATGACGAACTGCCTCATGTGATGGATCCGGAGGGCGAGAGCTATCTGCGCCAGGAAGGCCGGGGGCTGGTGATCGGGTTTTACGAGCAAACCTGCGAGCACTGGGCCGTAGACGGGACGCCGCTGGAGTTCGGCCATGAGCTGCTGCCGGACAAGCTGGACCGCATCGGCGATGCTTTGGAGTTCGCTTTCAAGCGCTATCCGGTGCTGGAGCGTGCCGGCATCAAGCGCATCATCAATGGCCCCTTCAGCTTTGCCCCGGACGGCAATCCGCTTGTGGGACCGGTGCCGACCTTGCGCAACTACTGGGCCGCCAATGCGGTCATGGCCGGCTTCTCCCAAGGCGGAGGCGTTGGGCTCACGTTGGCTGAATGGATGGTTGAGGGCGAGCCCTCCCGCGACGTGTTCGCCATGGATGTGGCCCGCTTCGGCAACTGGGTCACCCCCGGTTACACCCGCGACAAAGTGCGTGAAAACTATCAACGCCGCTTCTCCATCGGTTACCCGAACGAAGAGCTGCCGGCAGCCCGCCCTTTCCAGACCACGCCAGCCTATGGGATCTGGAAATCCCAGCGCGCCGTGTTTGGTTCTGCTTACGGCATGGAGGCGGTGAACTACTTCGCGCCTGAAGGCGAAGATCTCTACGAGACGCCCACGTTTCGGCGCTCGAACGCATTTGAAACCACCGGCGCAGAATGCCGCGCCGTGCGCGAAGCAGTTGGCATCAACGAGATCCACAATTTCGGCAAATACGAGGTGACCGGCCCTGGCGCAGAAGCCTGGCTTGATCGCATGATGGCCGGGCGCATGCCAAAGCAGGGCCGCCTGACCCTCACCCCAATGTTGAGCCCAAAAGGGCGGATTATTGGGGATTTCACGATCACTCGGCTTGGCCCGGAAAACTTCCGGCTCACCGCCTCTTTTGGGGCGCAGGCCAATCACATGCGCTGGTTTACCCAGCATTTGCCAGATGACGGCAGCGTCGGATTAGGCAACATCTCCACCCGCCAAATCGGATTCCAGATTGCCGGGGCCAATGCCCGCGAGTTGCTGTCTCGGGTGACAAAAGCCGACGTCTCCAACACCGCATTGCCCTTCATGGCTGCGGGTTGGATGGATATTGGCATTTGCCGCGCACTGGTTCAGCGCGTGTCGTTCACGGGCGACCTGGGCTACGAAATCTATGTGCCAGCCGAAGACCAGGCAGTGCTTTATGAGATTTTGGCTGCAGCTGGCGCCGATCTAGGCCTGAAACCGTTTGGCATGCGGGCCATGATGAGCCTGCGCTTGGAGAAATTCTTCGGTGCCTGGCTGCATGAGTACCGGCCCGATTTCATGCCCGCTGAGGCAGGCCTTGAGCGCTTTGTGGCTTATAATAAACCGGTTGATTTCATTGGTAAATCCGCCGCTATGGCGGAAAAGGCCCGCGGCCCTGAAAAGAAGCTGTGTGCCTTTGTGGTGGAGACCCAAGATGCAGATGTGCATGCCGATGAGCCAATTTGGGTTGGCGGTGAGGTAAAAGGCTTCGTCACATCAGGCGGATATGCCCACTACAGCCAAAAATCTGTGGCGCTTGGGTTCCTGCCCATGGATCTGATCGCAGACGGGCTGGCTGTAGAAATTGAGATCTTGGGTCAGATGTGCCCGGCAACCCTGGTCTCCAAACCTTTGTTTGACGCAGATCACGCGCGCATGCGTGGTTGACCGGAAAACCTTGAACCGCAGGACCTGAAACCCCAAATATGCGTTAACGCAGCGCCCATTCGGGGCTGCACGTAACGGCCGCTTCAGGTGAAGGGCGTTTCACAAGGTAAATTTGATGTCTTCTCGAGTTTCGATTTTCTCCAGCCCCTATCTCCTCGGATTTGACGAGGTTGAGCGCCTGTTAGACCGCGCTACAAAGTCTGCCGGGGATGGCTATCCACCTTATAATATTAAGCGTATTCAGGATGATAGTGGTTCAGAACGGCTTCGCATCACGCTAGCCGTTGCCGGGTTTTCCGAAGACGAGCTTGATGTTTCCGTTGAAGAGAGCCAGCTTGCCATTCGTGGCAAACAGGTGGATGACGGCAACGAGGGCCAATTTTTGCACCGCGGCATTGCCGCCCGCCAGTTTCAACGCAGTTTCGTGCTTGCAGATGGCGTAGAAGTGACCGGCGCAAACCTTGAAAATGGACTGCTCTCGGTCGATCTCATCCGCAAGGTGCCCGAGCAAATTGTTCGCAAGGTCAAAATATCAACGGCCAAAAGCTGAGCAAAAGATTTACGGAAATTGAAGATTTCAGGCGCAAACTGAAGGCTGAGGAGAAGACTCATGGACGTAGTTTCTGAAGAGAAAATCATGACCGACCAGGATCTCGCTGTTTTGGGTGGCGGCGAAGTGGCCTACCTCCGCGAAATTTCGCCGAAAATGGCAAAACGCATGCTGAAAGGCGCCACAGATGCAGCCGGTAACCCAGCAGATGTGGAAATCGGCAGTATTCCAGCCTCAGTCCGGCTTTTTGCCCTGCATGCGGCTGACGGCACACCGATCGCGATTGCTGACACCCGTGAAGGCGCGATGGCCAACGCCATTCAGCAAGATCTGCACATGGTGCCGGTGCACTAACAGCCTTAGGCGGCGTGTGAAGCGGCAGGCTCGGTGATGATCGAATAAAGCGCTGCGCCTTTGTCGGAGCCACGCAGCTTTGAGACAATCTCCGCATCGCGGAAAAGCCTGGAAATCCGGGCCAATGCCTTCAGATGATCAGCGCCGGCGCTTTCGGGCGCAAGCAGCAGAAAAACCAAATCCACAGGCTGACCGTCCACCGCATCAAATTCGATAGGTTGGCTCAGGCGTGCAAAAACGCCATGCAGCGTCGTAAGTTTGCTGAGCTTGCCATGCGGGATAGCGATGCCTTGGCCCAGACCCGTTGAGCCGAGCCGCTCGCGCTGCAGCAGCACCTCAAAAATGTCGCGCGCCGGCAAACCGGTCAGATTTGCGGCCGCTTGCGACAATTCTTGCAGAGCCTGTTTCTTGCTTGTTGCCTTCAGAGACGGCAAAACCGCATCGCGCACAAGAAGATCAGAAAGTTGCATGTAATTTGTCCCTTCACCGACGACGCGCCAACAGAGCCTTCGCCGCCTACCCGAAACTAGTGTTAAATTGAATCTGCCGGATTTGACGAACCAGGATCGATCCAGCCAATGTTTCCGTCGGATCTCCGGTAGATCACGTTCAAACCCCTGTGGCCTGCATTGCGAAACACAACCACCGGGGCATCCGATATATCGAGCTTCATGACCGCTTCCCCCACGGTTAGGTCAGGAATACGTTCCACGCTTTCGGCAATGATCGGCGGGCTCAAATCGTCCGGCTCGTCCGCCGTCTCCGCTTCCTGAGCGATGATATACGCCGCCGCGTTCAACGCCGCAACCTCCTTTGCCGACGTTCGCACATGGTGGTCTTTCAGCCGCCGCTTGTAGCGGCGCAGCCGTTTCTCCAGCCGTTCAGCCGCTTTGTCAAACGCCGCGTGAGCATCGTTCGAGCGCCCCTCGGTCTGCAACGACATGCCAGTACGCAGGTGCAGGTTGCACTCACATCTGAATTCAGAGTTTTCTTTTAAAACAGTAACATGACCATCAACGATACCGTCGAAATATTTCGCTACGTCGCCTTCGAGACGGTCCTCGATATGGCTGCGCAGAGCATCGCCAACATCAATGTTTTTCCCGGTGATTTGGATTTGCATGTGCAAGTCTGTCGAACCTGAGGATGCCCTCAGGACGACTCCTAATGATTTAGTTAGAATCGTTAGTCCCGGTCATTCTGCACCGGTTCTGCCACTCTCCGCAACAGCGCGCCTTCATCCTTGTTAATTGAAGGTCGCGGCTTTTTGCGGCTCCATGCCCAAGCTTTCAGGCCAGAGCGCGCGGAAACTAGTGCCGCCGGGCCGGACTGTCAACCAGGATGGCAGCCTGGGGAAAAAAATTATTGCCGGCACCCACTGGCTGCAAAATGCCATATTCGGCTGTTTACCTTCCATTGTTACATTTTTTGGATATTTAATTTGCAGGAGCAGCAGTGCTATACATGTGCGGCCACTCCAATTAACTGATCCGCGGCGGATAACTGACCTCCATGACAAAGAAGAACGGCGAACTTTCCAACGCCTTCAAAGCGTGCAGGTCGGCATTCATGTTCACCGGCCTGTTCAGCTTTTTCATCAACCTCCTGATGCTGACCGGTCCGCTGTTCATGCTGCAGGTCTATGATCGGGTCCTGACAAGCCGCTCAATTCCAACCCTTATTGCGCTGACATTGCTGGTCATTGGCCTTTATTTGTTCATGGCACTTCTGGAATTTGTGCGCTCGCGCATTCTCGTGCGCGTGGGCCGGCGGCTGGATGAACAGCTCAGCAGCCGGGTGTTTGAATCCATCATCGCTCATGCGCTTCGTCGCACGCCCCACGTGGGTTCGCAGCCTGCTCGTGATCTGGATTCCTTGCGTCAATTTGTGGCCGGGCCGGGGCCGTTTGCATTTTTCGACGCACCTTGGACGCCAGTCTACATCGCTGTGATTTTCCTTTTGCACGCCTGGCTTGGAATTTTTGCCGTGGTCGGCGGGGTGATCTTGTTCATTTTTGCCTTGCTCAACGAAATCTTGACGCGCGCGCCTTCAGCCCGTGCCAACCAGTCAGCCATTGCTGCACATACCATGACCGAGGAGAGCCGACGCAACGCTGAGTCCATCGGTGCCATGGGCATGACCGCAGCTATGCGCGACCGTTGGTTGGCACAGCACACCGAAGCACTGGACGACAATACCCATGCCAGCGACCGGGCCGGCACCATCACCGCCATGTCGAAGGCCACCCGCCTGATGATGCAATCGGGCATCTTGGGTCTGGGCGCCTATCTGGCCGTACTGCAGGAAATCACGCCAGGCACCATGATCGCGGCCTCTATCATTCTATCGCGCGCGCTCAATCCGATCGAGCAGGCCATCACGCAATGGCGCGGCTTCATTGCAGCCCGCAAATCTAATGAGCGCATCAAAGCCGTCCTTGCCGCAGCGCCGGCGGTCGAACCGCCCATGGATCTTCCCGATCCGGTCGGACATTTTTCTGCGGAGAACCTGATTGTAACGGCGCCTGGGCTGGATGCGCCCCTGCTGCAGGGATTGAACTTCCAGCTTGAGCCCGGTGAAGCCGTAGGGGTTTTGGGTCCATCGGGGGCTGGGAAATCCACCTTGTCTCGAGCTCTGGTAGGAGTTTGGCCGATCTTGAAAGGCAGCGTGCGGCTCGATGGCGCCGCCTTGGACCAGTGGAACCCTGCACAACTTGGTCAAGCGGTTGGCTACCTGCCACAGGATGTTGAGCTGTTTTCCGGCACGGTTGCTGAAAATATTTCGAGGTTCATCGCCGAGCCCGACGCAGAAGCGGTTGTAAAGGCGGCCAAGCTGGCCGACGTGCACGATATGATCTTGCGTTTGCCTGACGGCTACAGCACACGGATTGGCGAGGGTGGATCTGCGCTGTCGGCGGGCCAAAGACAGCGCGTTGGCCTGGCCCGGGCGTTATATGGAGATCCCAAGGTGGTGGTTCTGGATGAACCCAACGCCAATCTGGATTCCGATGGCGAAACTGCCGTTATCAAGGCCATACAGGCCCTCAAAGCGGCCGGAACCACGGTTGTTGTGGTCGCCCATAGGCCAAGTGCCATCCAGGCGGTTGATAAGATTTTGTTCATTCGCGACGGACGCCAGCTTGCATTCGGGCCCCGTGATGAGATATTGGCTAAGATCCTGAAGGGCCCCGCTGGGGGGCAACAACAAATGGGGTCAGCGAATGTCGCAGCCGCAAGCTAGCGCTAAGCGCATTCCGCCGCCTGCGGATAAGGCAACTGTTTTAGCCGATCCTGAGCGCAAGAAGCGGATGAACACCACCGGCTCTCTGAGAAAGTTCCAAGCTTTTGGGCTTGTGATTCTTTTGCTGCTGACCGGCGGAATGGGCGGTTGGGCAGCCTATGCCTCTATCGCCGGCGCCGTCGTTGCCTCCGCGCAGGTGGTTGTGGAAAGCAATTCCAAGAAAGTGCAACATCTCGAAGGCGGAATCGTTTCCGAGATCAAAGTGCGCAACGGGGACCTGGTTAAGGCTGGCGACGTCATTTTGCGCCTGGACGACACCGAGACCAGAGCCGGTCTCGGTATCATCAACGCCCAACTTAACGAGCTTCTGGCCCGTTTGGCCCGGCTTGAGGCGGAGCGTGATTTGGCGGACGGCCTGATCTTTTCCGAAGACCTTCAGAAGCAAAAGTCCGACCCGAAAATCGCCAGAATAATGTCCGGTCAGGAAAAACTTTTCAGCTCCCGGCGCGAGGCAAAGGCCAGCAAGAAAAGCCAGCTGAGCCAGCGGGTTGAACAGCTGGAAGAGGAAATCCGCGGACTTGAAGCCCAGCGTGTCTCGAAGGAGGAGCAGGCTCGGCTCATCAAGCTGGAGTTGGCCGACCTCAATAAGTTGCTGAAGAAAAAGCTGGTTCCTGTATCGCGTGTTTTGGCGCTGCAACGCGAGGCAGCACGGCTGGAGGGCGAGCGCGGTCAGCTCATCGCAGATGCTGCCCGCGCCAAAGGCCGCATTGGCGAAACCAAGCTGGCCATCCTCCAGGTTGATCAGGATGCGCGCACTGAGGTTTTGACCGAATTGCGCGAGGGGCAGGCCAAAGTTTCCGAACTGCTGGAGCGCCGTCTGGCCGCTCAGTCCCGGCTAAAACGTGTTGAGTTGACCGCACCCCGGGGTGGCTTTGTGCACGATCTTCAGGTTCACACTGTAGGCGGGGTCATTTCGGCCGGCGAACAGGTGATGATGATTGTGCCCGAAAAGGACAGCCTTCTCGTGCGGGCCAAGGTCAACCCTCAAGACATAGACAATATCAAGATCGGCCAGGAAACCGTTGTCCGGTTTCCCTCCTTCAATGCCCGTGTCACACCGGAACTGCGGGCGACGGTGGAAGGCGTTTCGGCTGACCTAACCAGCGAGAACCCTCAGGAACCACCCTACTATGCGGTTCGCGTCCGGTTGAATGAGGGCGAAATCGCCAAACTTGGGGACCAACGGCTTAAGCCGGGCATGCCGGCCGAAGCGTTTATCCAAACTCCCGAGAGAACTGTTCTAAGCTATTTGCTCAGGCCGTTTACCGACCAGATCATGCGGGCTTTCCGCGAAGGCTAAACGGATTTATGCGGCCGAACCTACAAACGATGCAGCCATGCGTCGCCGGGAGCCCACGCGCAGCCAGTTTGTAAAGAAGGCATCGGAGCTGGCAGACCAACTGTGCTCTGGCCCCAGGTCAGGATCGTCATAGCGGAAACAATTGGCCGGCAGTGGGCAACTGCCATCGCGCTCAAGGTCGCGTCGATATTCGGCAGCCAGGGTTTCGCCGCCATATTCCAGATGGTTGAACATGTAGAGCGCGCCGGATTTACGTTCCTCCACCAGGCACAGACCGGCCTCTTGGCTGCCGGCCAGCACCTGCAGATCCGGATGACCCATCAGATCTGCCCAGCGGATTTCCGTGTGCCTGGAAACCGGGCAGGGAAACTGTGCGCCCATGCCATGCAGATAAGATGATCCGAACTGCAGCACTTGTTGTTGAAATACGCCAAAGGCCTTTTCCTGTAGCGGGTGTTTGGGGACCTGGTGAAAGTGGCGCAATGCAGCCTGGGCAGCCCAGCAAATGAACAGGCATTCCAAGTTCATTTCTCTGGAACTGTCAAGAATCGAGGTCAACTCATCCCAATAGCGCACTTCAGGAAAGGGCAGCGTTTCAACCGGTGCGCCCGTAATGATCAAACCGTTCAATGGTTCATGTCGCACCTCGTCCCAGGTCTTATAGAATGCTTCCAGATGGCCCGGGCAGGCTGTTTTGCACACATAGGTCTCTGGCTTCAGCAAGATGAGCTCCACCGCAAACCCGGTCTTCGCCAAAACCCGCGAGAATTGCAGCTCAGTCTCCATCTTGTTGGGCATCAGATTGAGCATGGCGATACGCAGCCGTTCAATTGGCAACTCACTGTCAGAAAGTCCGCTGACGTTGAACCCTTCATCACGCAAGGTGAGCGTTGCAGGAAGGTTATCTGGGAGGAACAAGCACATGATGGATTTCTGGGAGAAAGGGATTGCGGGGAGCCGGCACTTTCGGCGCGTGCCGGCTCCCCGCTTCTCAATCAGGCCGCCTGCTCGAAGGAATGGATCTCGAACGGGCGAGCCTGAACTTGAGCCTGGCGCTCGGTCAAGCGCAGATGACCAGAGATCAGGGGGTCCACAATGTGGGGATCGGTGAGCGGGGCCATGTGACCCGCACCTGGGACCATGGCCAAGCGGGCAGAAGGTATTGTCTCGGCCAGCATCTCCGTGACCCGTTGTGCCAACCGTACAGACTCCATGCCCAGGATCGTCAGGGTTGGGCAGGCGATTTCCGCAGCCGCTTCCAGCGCCCAGGTTTCACCGAATCCGGCAGCAAAGTTGTTGATCACCTGGCCCAACTGCGCCCGCAATGCGGTGCGCAGGCGCGGGCTGGTGTTGGCCCAACTGCCTTCACCGTTCCAGAAATCAATAAACCGTGCCATCCCCGCTTCTGGATGACCATCAGCAGCAGCAGCTGAGACCACTCCGGCCAAGGCAGCAATGTCAGCAAACAACGCACGATCGGCGGGGCACTGAGCGTCTCTCAGCAGGTGGAACACGGCCGGCTCGATCAAGGTCAGGCTGCGAACCCATTCCGGCAACGCCATGGCAATCTTGATGGCCACAGCGCCGCCCCAGGAATGACCCACCAGATGGACCGGTTCGCCCGCGGCTTTAATGAGCCGAGCCACATAGCGCGCCTCGTTCTCAACACTGGCCGGCCCGCTTCCAGGCCAGGCCGGAGTTGCGCCATAACCTGGCAGATCAGGGGCGATCATCCGGTAGCGACCCTGGAAATGGTCGCTTAAATTCTTCCACTGAAGCCCGGTTGAGCCTGAGCTGTGCAAAGCCAACACGGGTGTTCCAGTGCCACTGGTCCAGTAGTTGGGCCCGGCAGGCTTGATTTCAGAAGCGGTCATGGGTTTTCCTCCGCCCTTGCGGTTGGCTGTGAATTACTGACGTGATTTCGCTGCGGTCGATGCCGATGTCGCGCAAGACGGCAGCGTTGAGCGTCTTGAGTGCGGCAATGGCCGCGTGCTTCTCGCGCCGGGCACGGGCTTTCTCGCGCCAGGTTTGGGTCAGGATCTGAACGGGCGAGCGGCTTGCCCCGCTGAATTTGCCTGCTGTCAGTGTCGTCATCGTCTTTGTCCCTGAAAAGGTGTCGTTTGTGTTGGTGCTGGTTTACGAAACGGCTGTTTCAGTCAAATGTCTGGGCTGGGCCAAACATGTTTCGATTGTAACGCGAGGGCGATCTCTTCAGTCGCGAGCAGCGCTTGGATTTCAGCCATTACAGGCTGTTCTCGTCGCGGCACGCTGAAACAATTGAAACAAAGGCCCATGCTACTGAAAACAGGCTGAAACATTGGCCGAATAGAATGTAGCCTCGTACCGGGCGTCCTCTTTTCAAGGGTTCGCCCGTGGGAAGGGATAAGTGGTTATGAAACATGATGCTTCGGTGTCCGGGGCCTCAACCGGCTTTGCCGTGTTCGATGCAGACGAGAAATTCTTGGCGGGCAACCCCGCTTTTCTCGATCTAAACCAGGATGAAATCGAAAAGCTCACTGGAAAGAAGTGCAGCACAGTGTTGAAGCCGGTTTTGCGGCGCTTCAAGACAGTTGATGGCGCGCCGGCAAAAAAAAGCGCTGCCTTTCAGACTTCAACTATCGAACGCTGGGCAAGCCCGGAAGGTTTGCCATTTGAAGTTGAGACAACAGATGGTCAGTGGAGGTTAATGACCTCCCACCCTCGCCCGGGAGGCGGTGTCGCCTTCATAAGCGCGGACATCACCGAGTTGAAGCTGGACCAGCTTGAGAAGCTGGAGAATGAGGAAATCTATCACTGCATCACCGACACTCACCCTCTACCCGTGTGGATGGTTGATGAGGATACCGGCGAAATTCTATACGAAAGCTTGGCCGCGTCTGAACTGCTCGGCCGGAACTGGGATCCGGGTGAGGCGCAATTCATCACCGATCATTATGTGTCCGTCAAAGATCTCAGCAAGGTAAAGAAGCTGCTCTCAAAACAGGGCAAGGTGTCTGACTTTGAGCTTCAGATGCAAAAGACCGGCGGCGAGAAATTTTGGATATCTGCAAATGTGCGTAGCGGGACATTCCATGGTCGGCCAGTGTTGATATCCGGCATTGTCGACATTACCGAGCGCAAGGAACGCGAGGATCTGTTTGGCTTCTTGGTTGAAAACCACCCTATGCCGGTGTGGATGAACGACGGCAACACGGGCGACGTCATCTTCCAGAGCCCGGCCGCGGCCAGGTTGTTTGGCTGGAACATGGACGATCCGGACGAACACCGCCATCTGCGCAACCATTTCGTGGACCCTGAGCAATATGATGCGCTCTCCAAGCGGCTGCGCAAAGAAAAGGAAATTGAAAACTACGAAGCCGTGCTCAAATCCAAGGATGACCGACAGTTTTGGGTGATCGGCAACATCCGGCGCACCGAGTATCATGGCCGGGAGGTGGTGATCTCCGGCATTGCCGACGTGAGTTCGCAAAAACAGCGTGAGGACCACTTCCGTTTCTTGCTTGAAAGCCACCCCATGCCCGTGTGGGCCAATGATGCCGACACCGGTGAGGTCATTCACAAAAGCGCTGCGGCAGACCGGCTTTTCTCAGAAGGCAGAGAAGGCGGGGCACCCAACTACGTCAACGAGTTTTTTGCCGATCCTGATGCCAACAAACAGATCATCAAGCATTTGAGCTCCGAGGGCCGGCTGGAGGGCTTTGAAGTTGAAGCCAAAACCGACGATGGCAGCAGGATTTGGGTCACGGGCAATGCCGCTTTGCTGGAGTATGACGGACGTAAAGTGGTGCTGGGCGGCATCATGGATGTCACCGATCAAAAGCGCCGCGAAAAAGAAACCGCGGACGCTCGCAAGATGCTGGCAGACGCCATTGAATCCCTTTCAGAGGGGTTTGCGCTTTATGACGAGGATGGCAGGCTGGTCATGTGCAACACCAGCTACCGGGAGGTGAATGCGTCGGTAGCAGATTTGCTGGAACCTGGCCTGAGCTGGGAAGATCTGATGCGCGCCAGCGCGGCCCGGGGCATCTATGCCGATGCCATTGGCCGGGAACAAGAATGGATTGAGGCCCGGCTGGAGAGCGGCATTGAGTTCATCAAGAACTATGAGCTTAAGCATGCGGACGGCAGCTGGCATCTGATCTCCATCCATCCCACTGACATTGGCGGCTTTGTGGTCACACGTTCTGACATCACCGAGCAGAAGCAGCGTGAGCAAGAGATTATCGAAACCCGAAATCTCCTGCACGACGCGATAGAATCCTTGTCGGAAGGGTTTGCCCTTTATGGCCCTGATGACAGGTTGGTCATGGCCAACAGCCGCTACCGGGAAATGCATGCCCAATGCGCTGACAAGTTGGTGCCTGGCGTGAACTGGTTTGAATTTTTGCGGGTTACCGCCGAGCGCCAGCAGTTCCCGGTGCCGGATGGAAAGATTGACGATTGGTTGGCCGAGCGGGCCCGGGACCGCTCCGAATACCGTCAGCACGAATTCGAACATACAGACGGCAACTGGTACAACGTCTCAACCAACCCGACCCATGTGGGCGGCTTCGTTGTCACCCGGCTCGACATCACCGAGCGCAAACGCCTGGAAGAAGAACGCCGCAAGTCTGATGCGGTGGTTCGCCAGGTGCTCGATGCTTGTCCGGTGCCAATCCAGATGTCGCAGATCGGCAGCGGCAACATTCTGTACCGCAATCCCAGTCACTGGGATCTGATGGGTGAAAAGAAATCCGCTCGAGAATATTTCCAGGACCAGTCTGAGCGTGAGGCCTATATCAAAGACCTTATGGCAACCGGGGAGGTTAACGACTATCAGGGCGATTTGATCAACGCCGATGGCGCTCTCTTCCCGGCCACATACTCAGCGCGGGTGCTGGAATTCGAGGGCGAGCAGGTCATCGTGAGCGCCATCATGGATGAAACTGAACGCATGGCTGCGCAGGAAAAAGTGCGGCTCAGCAACGAGTTGATGCACGATGCTATCGAGTCTCTCACCGAAGGCTTTGCACTTTATGATGACCAAAAGTGCCTGGTGATGTGCAACCAGAACTACCTTGAGATGAACAGGACTGCCGCCGATATTCTGAAACCCGGCATGCATTGGAGTGAGCTGATGCAGTATCTCGCCAAGCACGGCGAGTTTGCAAACGAAACTGGCCCAGTGGACGACTGGGTCTCCGAACGCACGAATGTCGGCGTAGAAAAGATTACAAATCACGAGCTTCAGCATTCCAACGGCCGCTGGTACTCAATCTCCAGCAATCTGACGCGCCAGGGTGGTTTTGTGATCACACGCTCTGATGTAACAGAGCGCAAGCTCATGGAGGAAGCCCAGCGTCAGAGCGATGCGGTGGTCCGGCAAGTCTTGGATGCCTGCCCAATCCCCATCCAGATGTCGACCGTGGAAACAGCCGAACTGCTCTACCGGAGCCCGGCGCATTACGCTCTGTTTGGCGAGGTTGAAGATGGCCGCGACTACTACATCAATCCCGATGACCGACTGGAATACATCAACCGTCTCAACACGGTTGGTGTGATTGACGATTTTGAAGTTGAACTCTTCAATGCCGCAAAAGACCCGGTTTGGGTTTCCATTTCTGCCCGCCTGATCGAGTTTCAGGGAGAGACGGTGGTGGTCTCGAACTCTCTTGACCTCACCGACCGGATGGAGGCCGAAGAAGCAACCCGCCATGCCAAAGAGCGCCTGACAGATGCCATCGATTCTCTGTCGGAGGGTTTCGCGCTGTTCGACAATGAGCACAAGCTTGTCATGTGTAACGAGCGTTATATTGCGATGAACCCCCTCCTGCGCGATAAAATTGTTCCTGGCACAGAATATTTTGACTTGCTCAGCACCGGTGGCAAGCGCGGCCAGTATACCGACGCCATTGGCCGTGTTGAAGAGTGGTTGGACGAGCGCAAAAAGGGTTCGGTCATCACCGAACGGCGTTATGATTTCCAAACCTCCGATGGTCACTGGTACTCCGGCGCCAGGCGCCCCACCCGCGATGGCGGCTTTGTGATCACCCGGGTGGACATCACTGAGCGCAAGGCCATGGAAGAAGCCCAGCGCGAGGCCGATGCGGTGGTCCGCCAGCTTGTTAATGCTTGCCCATCTGCCCTGGAAATGCGGCGTATCGCTGATGGAGAGTTTCTGTTCAGAAGCCCCGCGGCGGTGGCGATCCTAGGTGAGCGTGATGATCTGGCCGCAACTTATGTGAGCCCCCAAGACCAGCTTGAATTGCATAGGGACCTGGAAGCCACCGGAGAGGTGATCGACCGCAGAATGCAGCTACGTAAAGGAAGTGGTGAGCCATTCTGGGCAGCAGTCTCGGCGGCATATGCCGATTTCCGCGGCCATAAGGTGGTTGTGTCCACGATTTCCGATCTCACCGAGAGGGTTGCAGTTGAAGAAGAGTCGCGCCGCGTCCACCAATTGCTGAGGGACGCTATTGAATCCCTGCAGGAAGGCTTCATTCTTTACGACGCCGAGCACCGGTTGGTCATGTGCAATTCATTGTTCAAAAAAATGAACCCGTTGAATGGCCACCTTCATAAGCCCGGCGCCAAACTGCAAGATCTTCTTGATGTGGCGACCGAAGCTGGTCAATTCACAACCGAAGCGGCCAACTGGGGCCTACCCGACGGCAATCCCTGGAAAGACACGCATATCCAAGGGTTTGAATTTCAGCAATCTGACGGACGTTGGTATTCAGCTGCCATCAGCCCGACCCGGGAAGGCGGCTTTGTGGCCACTCGTACGGACATTACAGAACAAAAGAAAATGCAGGAGATGCAGCGCGAGGCCGATGAAATGGTGCGCCGCGTTCTGGAAGCCTGCACGGCCAGCATTCAAATGACCAAGGTCAGCGACGGCAAGATATTGTATCAGAGCCCAGCCACAGTTGAACTGTACGGTGTGGCTGACACCGCAATTGATTATTACGTAGATCCGGCTGACCGTGACCGCTATGCTGATGAGCTGCAGCGCAATGGATTCGTCGACGAATTTGAAGTGCAAATGAAACGGCCCAATGGGGACACCTGTTGGGTGTCGGTGTCCGGCCGTTTAATTGATTTCCACGGTGAGGATGTGGCGGTATCGAACGCCTATGACCTCACAGACCGGATCACCATGCAACAGGAGCTGACCCGGCAGAGGGAAGTGCTGCACCAATCTGAAAAACTTAGTGCGTTGGGCGAACTGCTGGCCGGCGTAGCTCATGAATTGAACAATCCTTTGTCGGTCGTGGTTGGTCAGTCGCTCATGCTGAGCGAAACGGCCGCCGACGAGAAGACGAAGGTGCGAGCTGATAAAATCGGCAACGCGGCAGACCGGTGCGCACGGATCGTTAAGACTTTCCTGGCCATGGCGCGCCAGCAGCCGGCGCAAACCTCTAACGTAAACATCAATGATGTTGTGGAAACTTCCCTCGAGGTGGCCGGCTATGCCTTGCGCACGTCCGGTGTGAACCTTGCGCTGCGCCTCTCTCTGAACCTTCCGGCCATTTGGGGGGATCCAGATCAACTCAATCAGATTTTCATCAATCTCATCGTCAACGCCGAACAGGCTCTCAGGGGGTGGCAGGGTCCCAAGCGGGTCAAGGTTGTCAGCAGATTCGATGCTGCGCGAAATGATGTGGTGGTAAAAGTCCAGGATTCAGGCCCCGGTATTCCCGAAGCCGTACGTTCGCGCGTGTTTGAACCGTTTTTCACCACCAAGGAGGTGGGCGAGGGCACGGGGATTGGCTTAGCGTTCTGCCACCGAATCGTTGAAACTCATGGGGGCTCCATAAGGGTCGAGTGCAAACCCGGTCAGGGAACGGCCTTCTTCGTCCGGCTGCCCGCGTCCAAACAGGTAGACGAATTGGCCGACGAAACGCTCGAGCATGCTAGCCAGGAGCAAAAAACCAAGGTGCTGGTGATCGATGATGAGGTCGACGTGGCCGATCTCATTGCGGAGGTCCTGGGCTCAGATGGCCACGATGTCACGGTGGCCAACTCTGGCGCTGAAGCCTTGCGGAAGATCCAGCGCGAGAGCTTTTCGGTCATTCTCAGCGACCTCAAGATGGCAAACTTGGACGGTGCCAGTTTGTTTGCCAAACTGAAAGAACACTACCCAGCACTTGCAAACCGGGTGGGTTTTATCACTGGTGACACCATGAGCCCCAAAGCCCGTGCGTTCCTGGACGCTTCCCAGCGGCCGTTCTTAGAAAAGCCGATCCGCCCGAACGAGCTGCGCGATCTGTTCAGCACGTTGAGGGAAGCTGATAAAGAGTGATGATTGTTCTCGAAATTGGTATATAGGAATTTGTGCGGAAAAATTGCGCAGATTGGAGTGAGCCATGGCGGAGACCGCTGAACACATTGTGGTTTGCGATGACGAACCAGACATTCGCGACACCGTCAGCGAATATCTCGAGCTCCAGGGTTACCGGGTCTCCCCGGTGGATGGCGGCCTGGCTCTGCGCGAGCTCGTAGACATAGAAGATGTTGATGTGGTCATCCTCGACATCATGATGCCTGGTGAGGACGGTTTGTCCCTGGCGCGCTTCCTGCGCGAACGCGGCGACACAGGCATCATTATGCTCACTGCATCCGGCGAAACGGTTGACCGCATTATCGGGCTGGAGATGGGCGCGGACGATTATCTCGCAAAACCTGTTGATTTGCGCGAATTGTTGGCCAGGATCAAAGCCGTGCTCCGGCGCACAACCGTCCAAGCGGCCACGCCTGGTGCTGCATCCGCATCGTCATCTGAAAATGTCGTGCATTTTGGCAACTGCCTGCTCGATATTGAACAGCATAAATTGTTTGCCGCCGATGGCGAAGAAATCGCGATCACAGCTATGGAATTCAATTTGTTGAAGGTTTTCGCCGATCATTCCGGACGCGTACTGAACCGAGACCAGCTTCTGGAAATGGCCCATGACCGCGATTGGGACCCATTTGACCGAAGCATTGATATCCGAATTTCCAGATTGCGCAAGAAGATCGAACTGGACCCGGCGAAACCACAAATCATTAAGACGGTACGGGGCGTCGGCTACATCTTCTCGCCGTCTTAAGATGCGTGTGCCCTTTCCCCAGGGCAACCCCAACCTGAAACACTCCGGTAAGCAAGATTTAACCAAACATTAGCCCTACCGGCGCTACTCTGCGGCGCACACATTAGATGCCAAGAAGCAGAGAGCATTTCGTGAACACACTAAACGCCGCAACGGTTTCACAGGCTGGCCCTCAAGGATTTGACGGCTCGGCACCTACTCCATTTCTGCCCCATGCGGTCAATCTTGGCGCATCGCGGTCCAAACTGTGGAAGAGCAAGGGCAGGGTACTCGCCATTGCTGGACTGTTCGCCTTGGTTGCAACCGTCTATTCCGTTCTGCTTCCACCAAAATTTGTGTCATCGACCCGCATCCTGATTGAGCCACCCCGGTCTCAGGGTGTGGACAAAAACCACACGCCAAGCTTTGGCGAAGGCTCGGCGAATCTTTCCGTGATGACAAGTCAGATGCAAGTCATCGTGTCTGACGGTGTGTTGAGCCGCGTCGTCAAGTCAGAGAGCCTGACGTTAGATCCCGAGTTTGGCGTAAAAGTCGACTTTGTCTCGATGATCTTCGGGTCAGGTCCGCAAGCCAAAATCAGCCCAGATCAGCGGGCGCTCCGCCTGCTTGCAACTGCTACCAGCGTAAGGCGCGTTCCCGGCAGCTATGTGCTCGAACTTTCGGTCTCAACGGGCAGCGCTCGAAAGTCGGCGCGTTTGACTAAAGCTATCGCTGCGACTTACGTGAGCACCGAAATTGAAGCCAAAGCCTCTCTTGCGGGTAAAGCGGCGTCCTCATTGACTCAGCAGCTCGACGAGCTGCGCGCCACGCTAAAAGCCGCCGAAGCCCAGGTTGAAGAATATAAGACCGCCAATCATCTGGAGGATGAAACCGGCCGCCTTGTGAACGATCAGCAATTATCGCAACTGGGCGCTGAACTTATCAGGGCCCGGGCCCGGGCTGCACAATCACGGACCAAATTCGAGCAAATCGAACGGCTCCAGCGCAGCGGCACCAGTTTGGATTCTCTCACGGACGCAATTCAATCAGAAATCGTCACTCAGCTGAGGGTCCGACTCGCATCTCTCAAGGTCCGCCAAGTTGCACGTGAAGCAGTGCTGCATCCAGACAATCCTGAACTGAAGCAAATGCGCGACCAGGCAGATTCGCTGAGCAGACAGATTAATGTTGAGCTGGAAAGAATTGCAACTGCGGCCAAATCGGAGGCTGTGAGACTGCAAACCAACCTGCTGGAACTTGAACAAGAGCTGCAAAAGAGAACGGGCGATACGGTCAAGACCAACAAATCTCTGGTTCGGCTCCGTGAACTGGAGCGCCAGGTGCAAACGGCAAAGGCGGTCTATGACGCAATGTTGGCGAAGGCCCGCCAAGCTGGCACGCAAGAACCTGCAGCTACGGCCAGCATGCGTATTGTCTCCCCTGCCAACGTTCCTGCTGGTCCGGCTGGATTGCCTCTGCCAGCTCTACTGGTGCTGGGCTTTGGAATAGGGTTGTTCGCAGGCTCGGTCTACGTCTTGGCACGCCCCGAAAACCCAATAGTTCAAACATCATGGTCAGACCCATCGGCAATAGTCCAAGCAAGGCCCCATGCGCCTGGCGGTATTGCCCAACGCATGGCGGCCTACCCAGCCCCCACTGGCGCCGCGCCAGGTCCCTCTCCGGTCTTTCCAGTTCCCCCGGTCCCACCTGTTGCTCCCTCTTCAGTTCCGGTTTCGGAGCCCTTTGTGGCGCCCTCCCCGCGCCCGCCATATGTGGCCGAAGTATCTTTACGCCCGCTGGCGGCAGTATCTGGGTTAAGCGACCCAACCGCCCTCTATCCTTTCGTTACGAGCGACCCCATGTCGCTTGCCAGCGCCGCCATGGGACAGCTGAACCGGATCTTGCGGACCACCAGGCGGCGAGGAGTTCCCCAGACAGTGGTTATCGGCTCATGCAGCGAAGTTGAGGCCCGTCCTGGCATTGCCATGAACCTTGCCTTGTCCGCGGCGTGTAGCGGCGACCGGGTGTTGCTAGTTGATGCTGAATTTTCGGGGCGCCAACTTTCCACGACGCTCGCAAGCACAGCGGTTGTCGGACTTGGTGAAATCGCGGGTGGGATCGTCGCGCCCGGCGATGTTATGATCAAGCATCCCGAGTTGACCGTCGCGTTTGTGCCGGCTACCGAGAGTCGGCGCGGCCCAGAACCCGTTTTGACCGAGAGCGCACTGCGCACCCGTGTCTTGAGCTCCGTTAGTGGATTTGATTTGATAATCTTTGATGGCGGCCAGTTGCAACAGAACGCCTCCGCGCCAGCCTTAGCGGCCATTGCCCACGATATTGTGCTGGTGACGGGGCATGGGCCTGGTTCACCCACCGAGCTCCAAACGGCTGTGGACATGCTTGGTCTCAATCAAACCAAGGTGCGTGGCACTTTGCCGGTGGCTTGACGCGACCAGCGACGTCACGTGGGCTGGCTTTACGGCAATTGGTCTGATATGAGACCGCGGTTACAACAACCGGCATCGTTCAAATGGGCGGTGCCAGCCTCGCCTTTTCAGAAAAGTTGTGGCGTGGGATGAGTATCAAGACAAAGACGCCAATAATTTTGCCAAGCGAAACCTGGGCGCGCGAGTTCGACGCCAAGCTTTTGCTCGCCTGCTGCTTGGCCGAACGGGGTTTTCCCGTTTATGTGGGGTGTAAGAACACCATTCACTACAACATCACCTCGTTTCCGGCAGGTTTGTACCTGGCCAAGGATTTCCGGGTGAGCAGCGATGTAATGTTCGCCATAATGAAGCGTCTTGGCCACACAATCATGGCCTGGGACGAAGAAGCAACGTTGCCATTCGATCAGGATGAGTATCATATCATCCGCACATCCAAATTTGCTTTCAGTCAGGTTTCAGCTTTCTTTGCCTGGGGCCCGGTCAATCAGGAAACCCTCGAGGCGGCTCCCTATCCTGTGCCCGGTCCAGTTTACCTCACGGGCAATCCGCGGCGCGATCTGGCGCGGCCGGAAATCAGGGGCTATTTCCAGGAAGAGGTTGAGGCGCTTCGCAGGCGCTTTGGCCGTTTCATTCTGATCAACTCAAATTTCGGCAAACTCAATCATTTCGTCGAAAAGGAAGTGGTCCGCCCAGGCGATGTGGACCCGGGGTTGCGCGGCAATCCCAATTCACCCAAGTTCGAAAAGAAGGGCGAGCTCAAGTTTGAGCTCTACAAACACTTCCTCAAGCTCGTTCCGGAGCTGGCAGCGAAGTTCCCCGACATGCAGCTTGTCATTCGGCCCCACCCCTCCGAAAGTCATGCCTCCTGGAAGCAAGCCGGAGGCGAGCATAAGAACGTACACGTGCTCTACGAAGGACACGTATACCCTTGGTTGCTCGCTAGTGAAGTCATGATCCACAGTGGCTGCACCACGGGAATGGAGGGCTATCTTCTTGATACTCCCGTTGTGTCCTACCAGCCGGTGAGCTCGACCCAGAGCGAGCAGAATTTGCCGAACCAACTGAGCCACCGGGTTTATGACCTGAAGACACTGATGGCGGCGGTGGAAGGGTATGCTTCAGGTGACTTGGCATTGCAGAAGTCAGATGAAATTGATGCGCTGGTGACCCCCTATATTGCGTGTCAAGAAGATGAACTTGCGAGCGATAAAATCGCCTCGATCATTGACGAACACGAGACGACGGGAAAACTGGGCGAACACTCGCCGGCTGCCAAGAAGCTTCTTGGATGGGCCAGCGCAAAGCTGCGGGCCGCAAAGAAACGGCGCGATTGGGCCGATCCCAAACACAAGAGTGACCTGGCTTTTGATCAGCACCGCTTTCCAGATTTGCCACTTCCCAGCGTCGAGCAGGGCGTTGATCGCTTCCAGCGTTTATTGACACGTTTTCAGGGTGTTGGCGTTTCAAAGGTTCATGACAAGGTTTTTCTGATCCAAAAGAGCTGAGTGCAACGCGCAAAAGCCATTGGCACCGTCGCTCTGAGCCTGTAAGCACGGCGCTTCACCCAACAACGCAAGGTCATAGGGCGGTTCAAAATGTTCATTGTTTCTGAGATATCACCGCAATTCGGCAATGATCTGGATATTGCCGAGCAAATGATCCTTGAATCCAAGATGGGCGGCGCGAATGCTGCGAAACTTCAACTCTATCCCGCCGAGATGTTCTCGCCTGAACCTGTGGATCCCTATGTGAAGTCCCGAGAGCTCTCGTTTGACGACTTTAAGCGATTGAAGACCTATGGCGACAAGATCGGACTGCCGGTTTTCGCGACGGCGTTTGACGAAGAACGCCTCGGGTGGTGCCTGGATGTTGATCAGGCCTACTACAAGATCGCCGCGCGCCAGCACAAGGAGAACCCGGCCCTGGTGGACAAGATTACGTCCATGGGCAAGACGGTATTTGTGTCCGTGCCCCACGACTATGATGTGGCTAGCGTGGATGTTCGCGAGGGCTGCATTTATCTCCACTGCATCGTGCAATACCCTACTTTGCTGGAAGATGTTTCGGTCCCGACCTTTCACGATACTATCTTCGAAGGCATCAGCGACCATTCCCTGGGCATTGCCGCGGCATTGATTGCAGCGGCCCGCGGCGCCAAGTACCTGGAGAAACATTACACGATCAACTATGCTTGGCAGCGCTCCAACGAGAAAGCACATTTGGGCGCCATGACGCTGGAGGACCTAAGGACGATAAAGCGTATTTCCTCAGACATGGAACGCATTCTCGCTGCTGACTAGGATCGGGCTTAAGAACTATGGCGATTGACACACGAGCACTGTTGCAAAAACCGATGGCCGACCCTGTGCGTCTGCAGAAGTCACTGCAGAAATTCGGGATCCCAAGGTCATTGCGCGACAGGATCGTGGTGGGCACAAAAACCGTTTTGGCGCCTGGTGAAGAGGCAAAAAGAAAACAACAAATCACTAAAATTGCCAAACCGAAGTCAACCGCAATCGAAGACTTCAAAATCAATGGCTCGGGACTGTTGGCCAGCGAGCATCTGCCGGAAGCCCAACCGGCGACGACCGCCATGCATGCGTTTTACACACAGCTCGACGCGGCCGGCCGCGTTCAAAAGCCGGCAGATCAGCGAAAGGCTGAGTTTCTTGTACGCCTGGCGAGCAATGAAGAGATCATGGAGATTAAACCGGTTCGTGAATTCGTCTTGAGCGACGAGTTGATCGGATTGGCAAGCCATTATTTCGGTCAGGTTCCCGTACTCTCGCGCGCGGATTTATGGTGGTCGCCGCCCAATGAGAGCAAAGCTGAGAGCCAGCTCTATCATTATGATGGTGAGGACAAGTCTCAACTCAAGATCATTTTGAATGTGGTTGATGTTGATGAGAACACGGGTCCGTTCACCTTTCTGCCGGCCGGTGCCTCTGAGAAGATCGGGAGAAACCGCCGGCATTCTGCTCGGTTGGATGACGATGCGGTGGAGGAAACTATGGGTCGCGAAGCGGTAACCCGATTAACAGGCCCAGCCAGCACCGTGGGAGCGGTCGATACATCACGCTGCCTGCACTATGGCAGCCGGGGCAATTCGCGCGATCGGCTCATATTAATGCTCCAGTTTACCCGCTTCCTCGCGCCAAAGGCCAGCCTTCCAAACTGGAACCTGAACGCCATGGGCGTGGGCTCTGAGGACCTTGATCAAACACGTAAGATGGTGCTGAACATGGTCTGACCTCTGTCAGATCAAATGTTTGCTCCTTGCCCATGACAGCCAGCCGTTCATCAGACCCAGCGCCTTCAGTCGGCTCAGAAATGCGCTACAAGATCTACACTTCCGATGAAGGGTTTGGACATTTGGTCCGCCAGAGGGCGATCAATGATCAGTTGCAGGCAATTTGCCCAGAGCTCAGTACCACACTGCAAACCAAGACTCATATGCGTGCGGCTAAGTTGATTTTTGATGACATCAATTATGTGGAAAAATTCAACAACATCAGCTGGGCCAAAACGCCGTCCGGCACGCCGGATCTGGAAACGATCTCACGTGATTATGCCGATTATCTCGAGCGGTCCGATGCGCATATTGCTTCAGATGGCGGTGTAAATGACTACGCGTTCGTCATTTCCGATTTTGTTTATGAGGCCTTTGAGATTGCCAACGCGCAGAATGTTCCTGTTTTCGGCGTTGCCCATCACACTTGGGATTGGTTCTTTTCAAAACTCTATCCCTTGCCGGTGCGAACCACCGTTCTGCGCCGCCTGCAGCAACAGGCGCGCTCCGCCCAACAGTTGTATTTCCCGCCCCTAACACCGCCGGACATTCTGAATGCCTACAGAGACAACTGCCAAGAAGTGCCGCTGATTGTCCGCGAACGCATAGATAAGATGTCAGTTTCCGCCAAGCAGGACTTCAAGGTTCTCATCCTTGATAGTGGTTCACGGCTTCTGTCTGGACGTATGCAACAGGCGTTGGAACAGCTGCACAAGATTGATGACATTCATTTCTTTGTTCCGGAATATTTCGGAATTCAGGCCGACAATGTCACCCTCATCGGCAATGATGAGGTGCTGCTCGATTACATGCCGGAAATGGATTTGGTGGTGTGCCGCGCCGGCTTTAACACCATTTCAGAATGCATCGCTCACCGGACCCCGCTTCTGCTCGTTGGCGAAGCGCTGAACCCTGAGATGGAGTCCAACATGCTTTTGATGAAGCAGCACGGATTGGCCAGTTTTGCGTCAATTGGCAAACTTGCCGATCGGTTCGGTCCAACTTTGTATGACTTTCTCGACAGCGAATATGACCTGGTCAAACGCCATATGGTGGACCATGAAATCCCCACGGATGGTGCCCGGGTTGTGGCTGAAGACATTCTGAACCGGGTGCTGGGTTAATGCGCACGGTGGCCGTCATACCTGCCCGCGGAGGCTCCAAACGATTGCCGCGCAAGAACGTTCAACCGCTCTTTGGCAAGCCGCTCATCGTCTGGTCCATCGAAGCTTGTCTTGCGGCCAGCGAAGTGGATGCGGTGTTTGTGTCGTCTGACGATCAAGAAATGTTGGAGCTTGCGGCCCAACATGGTGCACAGACCATCGAACGGCCGCAGGCGCTGGCAGACGACGCAACGCCTAAGATCGAAGCCATCCGGCACGCTCATAAATGGCTGCAGGACAGCAAAGGACTGGCGCCGGAAATCATCATCTCCGTGCAGGCAAATTCACCCGAGATGAGTGCGCACGACCTGGACAAGGCCGTCCAACTCTTAACCCGGCTGGACTGCTGGGAAGTGTTCTCAATCGATGAAAACGACGCCATGAACGGAGCCATACGGGCGCTGCGCACCCATTGCCTCTACAACACCTTCCTCAGCGCCCATATGGCGGTTGTTCGGGCAAACTATGTGGATGTTCACACGGCTGATGACCTCGCTCTGATTGAGCGGCGCTATGGGGATGTGGAGTCTTTTGTTCGCGCTAAACAGGCGTAACCCCAGCAGCAATTCAGCTCGCGGCGAATTCAGCAGGATCAAACACGTAGGATGTCGAGCAGAACTCGCAGCTTACGGTGATTTCGCCGTCCTTGATCGTATCAGCCAGCTCGTTAGGTTCAAAGTTTCTGAGAACCTCGGAAATTCTCTCCCGCGAACAATGACATTGGCATGTGATTGGGATTGGCTCGTAGGCCGTGGCGCCATCTTCGTGATAGAGCCGGTACAATAATCGGTCCGTGGTCAATTGCGGGTCGATGAGTTCGTGATCTTCGGTGGTTTCCATCAATACACGGGCCCGGGTCCAATTATCATCTTCGGGAAGCTGATCGCCCTCATAGCCTTCGGGCGCATCACCGGCGGAAAGCTCGATAGGGCTGGATTTTCCATCTGAAGGCAGATGCTGGACCAGGATGCCGCCGGCACGCCATTCGGTTCCCCCTGATGCGCCCGGTGTCATAACCCTGCCGGCTGCGAGGCGAACGCTTGTTGGAATTTGTTCAGACTGGGCAAAGTATCCGTGAGCCGCCTCTGACAGTGACACACCGTCAAGCGCGACAATGCCTTGATAGCGCTCCATTTCCGAACCTTGGTCCACGGTCATCGCAAGATGACCTTTTCCAAGATAGGTGCTTGCGTCAGCCGGGCCATCGCCAGCGACGTTGCGAACAGCGTCCTCATCAAACCGCGCATAGGCTCTGATTTGCCCAGGCGTCATAAAATCGACGACCATCATGTCTATGGCGCCATCCGTCTGGGTCTGCAAAATAAAGCGGCCGTCAAACTTCAGTGTGGTGCCTAACAGAGCTGTCAGCGCAATGGCCTCGGCCAGCACCGCAGCCACCTCATCGGGATAATTGTGCTGCGCCAGCAGCCCGGTGATGGACGCACCCAACCGCACCGTGCGGCCACGGGCGCCCAGCGGCTTGATTTCAAATGGAGTGACGATATCGTCACCGGTCAGACCTGCCGCATACGCTGCGGGGTCCGTAATTCCTGAGATGCTCATTGCGGGTTAGTGCTCCTGACCAGCCCCAAGGCACCAGGTCAAGATCCCTTTTTGCGCGTGCAGTCGGTTCTCCGCCTCGTCAAACACAACAGATTGTGGCCCGTCAATCACCTCGGCAGTCATTTCTTCACCGCGCCGGGCCGGCAGGCAATGCATGAACACTGCATCATCTTTGGCCTGTGCCATCAGCCGGGCATCGACCTGATAGGGCCGAAGCAGATTGTGCCGGGATTCATTGTCGCTTGCTCCCATGGAAGCCCAAACGTCAGTCACAATAACATCTGCTCCACTAACAGCTTCTTCGGGGTTGGTGTTCACGCTCACGTTTGCCCCTCGCTCCTTGGCCCAATCCATGGCCTCTTTGCTGGGCGGCAATTGCTCCGGGCAGGCAAGGCGCAGGTTAAAGTCGTAGTGTCCAGCAGCGTGTATCCAGGACGATGCAACGTTGTTGCCATCACCGCACCACACCACAGTTTGACCTTCGATGGAGCCTTTGTGTTCTTCCATGGTCAGAAGATCAGCAACGATCTGGCACGGATGGGAGAGATCGGTCAGCCCGTTGATCACCGGCACAGTGGCGTGCTTGGCCAACTCCATCAGATTATCATGGTTGGTGGAGCGGATCATGATGGCATCTGCATAGCGCGACAAAACCTGGGCAGTGTCAGCAATCGTTTCACCGCGGCCCAGTTGAAGGTCTGCGGCCGACAACATCAATGCTTCGCCGCCTAGCTGGCGCATCGCCACGTCAAATGAGACCCGCGTTCGTGTCGACGGTTTTTCGAAGATCATCACCAGAACCCGCCCTGCCAGGGGAGAACCCTCGTCGCGAACGCCTTTCGGCTGGCCATCGCGGGCAGATTTCAGGCTGCGAGAGCTTTGCATTATCTGGTGTAGATCGCCGGATTCGATAGCCGACAGATCGAGAAAATGTTTGGGAGATGTCATGGCGCTATCCCCCGAGTGCGGACTGCACGTCCGTGGCAGCGGCATCCAGCTTGTCGATACCCAACTGAATGTCTTCATCCGAAATCACTAGCGGGGGCACAATCCGCAACACATTGTCTCCGGCAGTCAAGGTCAAGAGCTTGTGCTTGTAGGCGGCGTTCACCACATCACCAGCGGGTGCCTTGCACTTGATCCCCAGCATAAGGCCCTCGCCGCGCACGGATTCAAACACATCAGGATGGCTCGCCACCAAACCTGAGAGCTTTTGGTTCAGCGTTCTGGCCCGCTCGCGAACGGTTTCCAGGAAGCCATCCTCCAGCATAATGTCCACAACCTCGTTGCCCACGGCGCAGGCGAGCGGATTGCCGCCATAGGTCGATCCGTGCGAGCCGGCGACCATGCCACAAGCTGCATCTGCCGTGGCCAGGCAAGCACCCAGGGGGAATCCACCGCCGATGGCTTTCGCCACCCCCATAATGTCGGGGGTCACACCGGCAAGCTGGTGCGCGAATAAATGTCCGGTCCGTCCCATTCCGCACTGCACCTCATCGAAGATCAGGAGCAGGCCGTGCTCGTCGCAGATCCGGCGCAGGAATTTCAGAAACTCTGCGGGAAATGGCTGCAATCCGCCTTCGCCCTGCACAGGTTCAATCAAAATGCCGGCGGTTTCTTCGGTAATGGCTTGCTTGGTGGCCTCTTCATCGGCAAAAGGCACCTGGTCGAAGCCTTCCACCACCGGGCCAAAGCCGGCCAGGTGTTTTTCCTGGCCGCCTGCTGCAATCGTTGCCAGGGTGCGGCCATGAAAAGCGCCATCGTAGGTGATAATCTGGTATCTTTCCGGATTGCCCTTTTCGGAATGATACTTCCGCGCCGTCTTAATACAGCACTCCATGGCCTCTGCGCCGGAGTTCCCGAAGAAGACGAGATCGGCAAAAGTCGCATCCGTCAGCTTTTTGGCGAGTTCTTCCTGGCCCGGAATGCGGTACAGGTTCGAAGTGTGCCAAAGCTTTTCTGCCTGGGCCTTCAAAGCCTCTACCAATCTGGGATGGCTGTGGCCCAAGCTGTTGACAGCGATGCCCGCACCAAAATCCAGGTATTCTTCGCCCGTATCAGTCCACAATCGGACACCTTCCCCGCGCTCAAAAGCAAAATCCGTCCTGGCATAGGTCGGTAATACAGCGCTGGTCATGATGTCTATCCTTTGAAACTCTAAAGCGTTCTGAACAAACGAAAATGCCGCCTGGCAGGCGGCGGTGAAGGGAGCGTTTTTACAACTTTTCTGCCCCCATGGTCAATGTGTGCATGGGGCGAAGTATCAAGTTCTGGACCTGAGTCAAACCGCCACATGGCCCCGCGAGTCAGCAGCCTGTTAACCTATTGTTAACCACGTTTCCCCTTGTGGAAAACCTCGCAATTCAGCGGCTTTCCTGGGGAAAACGCAAGAAACCTGTGGAGGGATGATTGCGATTTTTGTGGCCCATATAGTATGGTCGCGGCACGTTAGCTACGACATGTAGCGTTCTCAAGTATCTAAGATTCCGTTCGACTCTGGTCAGGGGTGACTCAGAGATCGAGAGAGGAGTCTGACGAGCGGGCACGCATAAAGAGATGCGATGGAGGGACCAATATGGCCTGGACGGACGATCGGGTTGAAGTGCTTAAGAAATTGTGGGCCGAGGGGTTGAGTGCAAGTCAGATTGCAGCGCGGCTTGGAGGCGTCACAAGAAATGCCGTGATTGGCAAGGTTCACAGGCTTGGCCTGTCGGGCCGGGCCACGCCATCACGCACACCGAGGCCAAAACCACGGCGGACTCGCGAGCCGAGCCATCCGTCGAAAATAAGTACGTTTCGAACGGCGGGCGCAAATGCGCTGAAGGTTGATACGGATATTGATATTGATCCGATCATCGAGCCGGAACCCGCGCCCTTGCGTGAAGTTGACCTGCCGCCAACCGGTAAGAGATGCAACATTTTGCAGCTTTCCGACAAAACATGTCGCTGGCCAATTGGCGATCCGGGCGCAGAAGACTTTTGCTTCTGCGGCGCAAATCCGAAAGCAGGCCAGCCCTATTGCGAACACCATGTGAGGCTGGCCTATCAGCCCGCCCAAGATCGGCGCCGCCGGCAAGCAGCAGGTGCGCGGCGCTAAGGCGCTGCAATTGCCAACAGGCATGAACATTTCGCGGCCCTCGCAAAAGCGGGGGCCGTTTGCTTTTCGATATTCTATATTGCGAGAGCCGGTAAAACTGATCTAGGGAAAAGGCATGTCTATGCCACTTCTGTTTTCTCCGATCAGCCTGCGCGATGTGCATCTGCGCAACCGGATCGTCATCTCCCCCATGTGCCAATATTCCGCCCGCGACGGCATGCCGGATGACTGGCACTTCGCCCATCTGTCCAATTTTGCCCTGGGCGGCGCTGGATTGGTGTTCACTGAAGCCAGTGCCGTCGTGCCTGAAGGCCGGATCACCCATGGGGACACCGGCATCTGGAACGGCGAGCAGGCTGAAAGCTGGGCGCGGATTGTGGCGTTCCTGCAAAGTCAGGGGGCGAAAGCAGGGATGCAGCTTGCCCACGCCGGCCGCAAAGCCAGCATGCAGCGGCCTTGGCATGGCAACGGCGCGCCGGATGAGACCGATTTCGCCCGCGGGGAGTTGCCGTGGCGCATTGTGTCGGCTTCGGCGGAACCGACAGCCGATGGCTGGCTGATGCCCGATGCGCTTGAGGCAGATGAAATTGCGCACCTCACACAAGCTTTTGCCGATGCCGCAGCTCGCTGCGATGAGGCTGGCTTTGACGTGGTGGAGGTGCACGGCGCCCATGGCTACCTACTCCATCAATTCCTCTCTCCGCTCTCAAACCATCGCACGGACGAATACGGCGGCTCCTTTGATAAGCGGATACGGTTTGCCATCGAGACAGCACGGGCCGTCCGCGCCGCTTGGCCCAGCCACAAGCCTTTGTTCTTCAGAACCTCCAGCGTTGATGGCATCGAAGGTGGCTGGGAGATTGAACATACCGTGGAACTTGCCAAGCGGCTGAAGGCCGAAGGGGTTGATGTCATCGATTGTTCCTCCGGGGGGCACTCCCCGAAAGGGGCAACCAATGCCAACCTAGCGCGCGGTCTCGGATTTCAGGTGGCGTTTGCCGATCAGGTGAGACGCGGCGCAGATATCATGACCCAGGCTGTGGGGCTCATTTTGGATGGCCCGCAAGCTGAAGAGATATTGCAGTCAGGTTCTGCTGACCTGATTGCCATCGGGCGCGAGGCTTTGCAAAATCCGTTCTGGCCCCATCATCAGCGCCAGGCCATGGGGGTGGATGAGGCCTACGATGACTGGCCCGTGCAGTACCAATGGTGGTTACAGCGCCGAGCCCGCGGTTTGAAAAAGATGGGGCTGTAATGCGCATCGCGGCTCTCATTCTTGCCGCTGCGATTGCTGCGCCCACGGCAGCTGGGGCAACATTTGCCGCAAACGACTTAAGCTGCACCGTCTATACGCCTGCAAAGCCAGGCTTGCTGGCCACGTGCGACGGTCCATTCAAAGGGCCAGGCGAGACGATCAGCATTGAACTGCATGGGTCGGCGCCAAATCAGGTGCAAACCATTCGGCTAAAGTTTGCTGACGGCGCCTTGCCAACACAAGATATTGCCCTGAAAGCTGAGCCGGTCATCGATCTGGAAACAGTTGGCGTATTGTTCATGGATTTCAATTTCGATGGCCTGGAAGACTTGGGCGTCATGGAGTTTTTGCCCGCCGGCGCAAATGTCCCCTACAAATTCTATCTGTTTGATCCGGCCCAGGGAAAATTCGTCGAGAACGCCGCTTTGAGCGCGCTGACGTCGCCTGAGGTTCAAACCAAAAAGAAACAGATTTCCTCGCATTGGCAAGACGGCGCTGCCCGCTCCGGGCACGATCTTTATGAATGGATAAAGGGCACGCTAACGCTCGTCAGCCGGGTTGAGCAAAATTATTCGGACAGCGGGTGCCAAGCCAAAACCTACCAGAATGAAGCAGGCAAATTGATGCTGAAATCCGAGGGAGTGTGCAAGTGACAGAAGTTAAAGATCCTGGGTTAAAGGCGTTCATTGCGGAAACGGAACAATTCTATCCACCTGATGCTGTGAACCTTTCCATTGCCGAACAACGGGCCTGTTACGATGCCATGTGCGCCCACTTTCTCAAGCCCTATCCTGACGGTGTTTCTGCCAAAGATCTCGATGTATTCGGCGTGCCGGTGAGGCACTACACGCCGAGCACTCCTCTTCCTGGCACGCTGATTGTCTATGCCCACGGCGGCGGCTATGTAGTGGGCGGGCTGGAAAGCCATGACGATGTTTGCGCTGAGATTGCAGACTTTTCTGGTTGCGAGGTGGTGTCTATCGACTACCGGATGGCACCTGAACATATCTTTCCTGCAGCGGTTGATGATTGTTGGACCGTCTATAAATGGGCCGCTGAACGGGCTGAACGCATCGTGCTGGCGGGAGACAGTGCCGGGGCAAAGCTCTCCGCTTCCATTGCCATCAAGGCCCGTGATGAGGGTGTTGGTCATGTGGCAGGGCAGGTGTTGATCTACGGTGCTTATGGCGTCGAGCCCGAAGGTGGATCCTATGACACCATGGCCAACGCGCCAGGGCTGACCACGGAAGATGTGAAGTTCTACAGCGAGATCTATTTCGGCAAGCGGCCAAACCCCAATTGGAACAACAAGCTTGCAAGACCCTTGCTGGAGACCGACTTTTCAGGCTTGGCACCAGCCTTCATAGTTGCTGCGGAGTTGGACCCTCTATTGGATGACTCAGTGCGCTATGCGGACGTGCTGAATGCGGCCGGTGTGAAGGCTGAATTGCGCACGGAGCCCGATCTCATCCACGGCTATTTGCGCGCCCGCCACATGAGCGAGCCTGCAGCCGAAAGTTTCATCGCCATATGCAAGGCCGTGAAGGGATTTTGCCATGGCGGTGGTTAGAAACTTCCCGCGCACGGTCAAGGAAACAGAAAACCTCTGGATCACGCTCTCCGATGGCTGCCGCGTGGCCGCCCGGACATGGATGCCCGAGGACGCAGAGGCCCGGCCGGTGCCGGCCATTCTGGAGTTTCTGCCCTACCGCAAGCGCGACGGCACAGCGGTGCGCGATGAACTCACCCATCCCTACTTCGCCGGTTACGGCTACGCCTGTCTGCGTGTGGACATGCGAGGCAATGGAGAGTCCGACGGCTTGATGGCCGACGAGTACGCCGCCCAAGAGCAGGAAGACTGCTTGGAGCTCATTGAATGGATTGCAGCTCAGCCCTGGTGTTCCGGCACCGTGGGCATGATTGGCATATCCTGGGGTGGCTTCAACGGCCTGCAGGTGGCCTGGCATCAGCCAGAACCGCTCAAGGCGGTGATCACAATTTGCTCCACGGACGACCGCTATTCGGACGACATCCACTATAAGGGCGGTTGCATCCTCAACGAAAACCTAGGCTGGGCCGCCACAATGTTGTCCTACTCCTCGCGCCCGGCAGATCCCGCGCTTGTGGGAGAGGAGTGGCGCGGCAACTGGCTGAACCGCTTGGAGAACAACCCACTTCTGGCCCTCACCTGGCTGGGTCATCCCTGGCGCGACGACTATTGGAAGCATGGCTCAATTTGCGAAGATTTTTCGCGCATCAAAGCTGCGGTCCTGGCTGTCGGCGGTTGGGGCGATGCCTACTCAAACACTGTACCACGGTTGGTGAACGGACTGTCGTCGCCCGTCAAAGGCATTATCGGCCCCTGGGCCCATAAATATCCACACTTCGCAATCCCCGAGCCGCGCATCGGGTTTCTGCAGGAAGCCTTGCGCTGGTGGGATCACTGGTTGAAGGGCGAAGAGACAGGCGTGACAGACGACCCGGCGATGCGTTCATACATCCAGGACAGCCTTCCGCCGAAGACCATGTATGAAGAGCGCCCCGGCAGGTGGGTTGAAGATGATGGCTGGCCGGGAAGCAATGCGGCAGTGCGCACCTATAATCTGGGACCTGGCGTTCTGTCGGAAACCGCAACCGAAGACGCCAAGCTGGAGATCTCCTCGCCCGTTACCACGGGCCGAGATGGCGGTGAGTATTGCGCAATCTGGCTGGGCCCGGATTTTCCTGGAGACCAGGCCTCAGACGATGACGGTTCACTGTGCTTTGACACGGAGCCTGCGGGCGAAGCAATGGATGTCTTTGGTGCTCCGGCTGTAGAGTTGGAGCTTTCCTCAGACAAACCCGTTGGCCAGGTGATCGTGCGCCTGAACGATGTCTCTCCGGCCGGAGACGTCGCCCGGATAACCTATGGCGCGCTCAATCTTTGCCACCGCGGTAGTCATGAAACGCCCGAGCCCCTTGCACCCGGCAAGGTCTACCGGATTCGCGTGCAACTGGACGATATCGCTTGGCGCCTTCCCGCTGGACACGCTCTGCGACTTGCTGTGTCCACCTGCTATTGGCCTCTGATCTGGCCAGCACCGGAACAGGCGACGTTGACCGTGCATACGCAAGGGAGCACCTTCTATTTGCCTGTGCGAGCAGATCTGAACGATGCGACCCAGCCCTTTCAACCGCCGGAAAGCGCGCAGCCTCTGGCACTGGGGAACCTGCGTGAGGGCAAAAATGTTCGCGAATGGTCCACCCAGGGGAGTGTCCACACCCTCTCGATTGTCGATGATTTCGGCGAGGATAAAGATCTGACCCATGGCCTGATCAGCGGTTCGGTCGGGCGCGAAACCTACACGATCTCGGATGCGGACCCCTTATCGGCCAGAGCTACGACCCACTGGACCCAAACCTTGTCCCGCGAGGATGGTTGGTCCGTGCGCATCGAAACATTTCAGGAAATGTGGGCGGACGGCAGTCATTTCCATATCAATGCGCGCATCGAAGCTTACGAAGGCGATGAACTGGTGTTTGAAAAGGCCTGGACAGACGAGACTGTTCCGCGGCGTTTGAATTGAAAATTCCGATCCAAACAATCCGCAAATAATATTTATCAAAAACAGAAACTGTGCCTATTCTCTCCGTCATTATCTAGGTCGGAGAGGGAACGATGATCAGGACAGGCGAAGAGTACAGGGCATCCTTGCGCGATGGACGCCAGGTTTGGATGAGCGGAGAACGGGTGGAGGACGTGACCACCCATCCGATGTTCAAACCGTTGGTCGATATCCGTGCCCGCATCTACGACATGCAGCATGATGCGGCCACCGCCTCAAAGATGACTTACGAGGAAGATGGTGAGAAGTTCGCTATCGGCTTGAAGTTACCCTTCGCTCAAAAAGACTGGGCCGATAAGCGCGAAGCTGTCGATCTGGTTTGCAATGATGTTGGCGGTATCGTCACCCGGGTGGGCGACGAGACCATTGGCGAGATGTGGTCCTTGTGGGATGGCGCCGACATCCTGAACGAGATCGACGTGCGCTTTGCAGCCAATATCGAGCGTCATATTCACTCGGCAATCAAGAACGACCCATTCCATGTGTCTGCCAACACCGATCCAAAGGGTGACCGATCCAAGCGCCCACAAGACCAGGATCCCGACATGCTGGTGCATGTGGTGCGGGAGACCGATGAGGGAATCATCATTCGCGGTGCAAAGTATGAGACGGCTGCCGCCTACTCCAACCAGGCCTTTCTAAAACCAACCATTGCCAATTGGGGCGATGCGAAACTGTCAGATTATGCACTTGGCTGCATCGTTCGCATGAACGCCCGTGGCGTGAAGCATATCTGCCGCACAGGTTTTGCCGGCCGGGCGCCGGCGGCCGATTATCCGCTGTCCTCCAAGTTTGATGAGATCGACACCCTGATGGTGTTGGAGGATGTCTTGGTGCCGTGGGAGGACATCCTGTTCTACCAACACACGAGGGCAGCCACCTTCATTCGCGCCACGCTTCACCGCTATTCAGCTTTCCCCTTTGTACAACGCACCTTGTCGTTTGCAGACATGATCATAGGGGCGGCCTTGTGGAACGTAAAACAGACCGGACTGGAGCGGCAGCAAGCCGTGCAGGAGAAGCTTGCAGAGCTGGCCGTCTGGCGCGAGGGCATCAATGCCCATCTCACGGCCTCCATCGCAACAGCGGAGAAAAGCCCCAACGGCCTGTTGATGCCAAATCAATCTTTGCTGTTTACCGGCCGGGTCCATGCCATGACCAACTTGCCCCGAATGATGCATCTGGCCCGGGAGTTGTGCGGTGGGCAAATTTGCGTGACACCCGACGCGGCGTCCTTTGAGGCTCCAGAAACCAGTCCATGGCTTGAAAAGTTCTACACGATAAATGAGCGCTGGGTTTCTGACGATCGGCGCAAGCTTCTGGCGTTGGCCCGCGATTTGTTGAACTCAGACTATGCAGGTCACAGGCTTACGTTCCAGCTTTTTGCCCAGTCTCCGCCGTTTGCCCATCTGGCAGCGGTGTATCGCACATTCGACTGGAATGGACCGCTGCAGTTCGCCCACAACGCGGCAGGCTTGTCGGATAATGTGTGGGGCGAGGCCAAAGATGCTGCTCAGTAAGTAGGCGGTGCCGGGATGCGGTTCACCCTTAAGCAATTGCAATACTTCGTGGCAACCGGCGAGACCGGCAGCATCAAACTTGCCTCTGAGCGCCTAAATATCTCCCAGCCGTCCATTTCATCCGCCATCTCACATCTGGAACGTGACTTGGGCGTTCAACTGTTCGTTCGCCATCATGCACAAGGCTTGTCCCTTACTTCGGCGGGACACAGAGTACTGCGCGAGGCACGGGCGCTACTGCTGCAAGCCAATGGAATTTATGATGTTGCCAACGAGACCACAAACCTGGTGCGGGGGCACTTGGCCCTTGGCTGTTTTGTAACCTTGGCGCCGATGATCGTGCCTGAACTATGCCATCGGTTTCAGGAAAAACATGTCGAGGTTCAAGTGCACCCCATTGAGGGCGATCATGAGGCCCTGATGGCGCAGTTGCGCAAAGTCGATCTTGATGTGGTATTGACCTACGACCTGCAAATCCCAGACGGCGTGACGTTTGAGGCTCTGGCCACCCTGCCGCCGCATGTTCTGGTGTCTGCCGACCATCCCCTCGCCGACCGCTCGTCCATCGCTTTGTCCGAACTGGATGGCGAGCCCTTGATATTGTTGGATTTGCCATTCAGCCGCGAATACTTCCTGTCGATTTTTTATCATGAAGGATTGTCCCCGAAAATCCACGCCCGCTCGCGCCAGCAAGAAGTGGTGCGTACGATGGTGGCCAATGGTTATGGTTACACCTTGGCCAATGTTCGCCCACGCAACCTCACCACGTTGGATGGTCGCACCTTGAAGCAGATTCCACTGGAGGGGGAGCATCGGCCCATGAAAATTGGCATCGCCACATTGGCCCAAGAACGCAAACCGCGTTTGCTGCAGGCATTTGAGGAGCATTGCCGCGCTATGATCACGAATGGCGGTGTTCCAGGCATGCAATGATGTCGGCCCAATTGCGACAACTGGCAGAATCTGGTTTCTTGACTTTGCCCGCCCCAATGGGGTCAGATGAAGATCCTAAGGACGAGGGTATTCTGGGAGGGGTATGTGTCCGAAAGTGACGCAACAAATGCGCTAAGCGTGCGCAACGTGGTCAAGCAGTTTGGCAGTGGTCCCAACGCTGTAACAGCCTTGAACAATGTCTCGGTTGACATTCAGTCTAACGAGTTTTTCACCCTGCTGGGGCCATCAGGTTGTGGCAAGACCACTCTCTTGCGCCTAACTGCAGGGTTTGAACAACCCACGGCTGGTGAGATTTTTCTGTTCGGCGAGGAGATTGAAGACCTGCCGCCGCACGAGCGCCCGGTGAACACCGTGTTCCAACATTACGCTCTGTTTCCCCATATGACGGTTGAGGAAAACATTGGCTTCGGCTTGCGCATGCAAAAATGGAGCGGACCGGAGATCAGGGCTCGCGTCAACGAAACACTGGCGCTGGTGAAGATGGAGCAATTTGCCACCCGCAAACCCGTCCAGCTTTCCGGCGGACAACAACAGCGTATCGCTCTGGCGCGCGCCTTGGCGCCGCGTCCAAAGGTTTTGTTGCTCGATGAGCCGCTCTCAGCGCTTGACCTGAAACTTAGACAAGCCATGCGCAACGAGCTGAAAACGCTGCAGCGCGAGACTGGCATCACCTTTATCTTCGTTACCCACGATCAGGAAGAAGCCCTGACCATGAGTGACCGGATCGCCGTTATGTCGGCCGGGTTGATACAACAGATCGGCGCACCGCTGGAAATCTATGAGCGCCCCATCAACCGTTTCGTTGCTGATTTTATCGGCGACACAAACTTTATCGAGACCAGGATCGATCAGGTTTCCGGGAATCGTGCCCTGTGCGTTGCCGGGGGCGAACTGCAGTTCGAAACAGACGTGGTTGATGGCCACGGTATTGGCGATGCCGTGACCTTGGCTGTGCGCCCAGAGCGGATAACCTTGCAGAAGACCATGCTGCGGTCGAAGGACATGCCTGTCATTGAAGAGGCAACCTATTTGGGAACGGACACATCCTATGAAATCAACATTGGCGATGGGGTGGTTGTCACCGTTCGCGACCAGAATGCAGAAGCGGGCATGGGCCGTTTTGCTGCCGGCGAGAACGTTAAGCTGACTTTCTCTGATGGTGCGGCCCGGATGTTGGTGGACTGATGAACCTGCCTCGCAGCATAGCCGCCCGGCGCGCGCTTGGCCTTGCTCCTGCGCTCATAACCGTTGCGATCTTCATGGTTTTGCCCATGTTGATCCTTCTTGTTTTCTCGTTCCTGGAGGCCGATCCCTATGGCGGGGTTGAACCGAGATTCTCTGTTGAGGCCTATATCCAGCTTCTCTACGAGATCGATTTCGATGACGCGCTGGTCTTCAACCCCATCTATTTGGGGATCATCTGGCGTTCCATCTTCTTGGCGCTTGTGGCAACGGTGGGTTGCCTCATCTTAGGGTTTCCGGTGGCCTATTTCATCACCCGGCAAGACCCTCGCATGCAAAACCTCATGCTCTATCTGATAACACTGCCGTTCTGGACCAACCAGCTTGTGCGGGTTTATTCATGGATCCTGATCCTCGCCAAGGACGGGGTTATCGAACAACCGCTCAAGGCCGTCGGTATTTTGGATGGTTCGCTCGGGATGATGTACTCCAATGGTGCCATCGCCATTGGGTTGGTCTATTCCTATCTCCCGCTCATGGTTCTGCCGATATACGCCAGCCTTGAAAAACTTGACTTCAGGCTGATTGAAGCCGCGCACGATCTCTATGCAGACCGCATGAAGGTCATGCGGGAAATCATCACCCCATTGGCAATGCCAGGGATCATCGCTGGCTGCATTCTGGTGTTCGTCCCCAGCCTTGGCGCGTTCATCGCGCCGGATCTTCTGGGCGGCGGCAAGAAGTTGATGCTCGGCTCTCTCATTCATCTGCAGTTTGCATCATCGCGCAATTGGCCCTTTGGTTCGGCCATCGCCATTTGCCTTCTCATGCTGGTGATGGTTGCGCTCATGGTGCAGGCACGGTCGGCAGCCAAGCGCAGGGCCATGGAGGCCGGTCGATGAGCGAAAAAACTCCGAAAAAACGCAAAGGATTCGTGCTGGGCTACTATCCGGGCATGAACATGTGGACGCTGTTCTTCTTCGTCTACCTCTATATGCCGATGGTGGTGCTGGTGGCCTATTCGTTCAACGACGGCAACCGGGCGCAAATCTGGCAAGGATTCTCTACCCGCTGGTTCTACCGGGCCTTCATCAACGATGACATTCAAAACGCTGCGCTTAACTCTCTGATCATTGCTGTGTGTGCAACCGTTGTTGCAACGGTATTGGCGACGCTGGCAGCCCTGGTTCTTGCGCGCGGGGGCGAGTTCAGGGGGCGCAGCGCTTCCCTGGGGATGGTCACGCTGCCTTTGATCGTGCCAGAGATTGCCACCGCCGTGGCCACGTTGAGTTTCTTTGCGATAATCGGCTTCCAGCTTGGCATGCTCTCCATAATCATCGCGCATACGGTCTTCTGTATTCCTTTTGCCTTCCTGCCCATCCGCGCCCGTCTGGAGGGTATGGACACCGATCTGGAGCAAGCAGCGGGTGATCTTTATGCTAACGCCTGGGAGACCTTCAGATTTGTCACCTTGCCTATCCTGGCACCGGGCATCGTGGCTGGCGCCATGCTTGCCTTCATCATCTCGGTTGACGATTTTATCATCACTCTGATGGTCTCCGGTGCTGGCGCCACCACGTTGCCGCTCTACATTTATGGCATGATCCGGCAAGGCATCACACCAGAGGTCAATGTGATCTCAACGGTAATGCTTGCCATCTCCATCGCCTTCATCACGGCTTACTGGTTCATCTCGGCCAGGGGCGACACGGTGAAAGGTCACTAGAACAAAACCCGACCTGACAGTTGGGCTTACCAAATTGGGTAAGGTCCCGGTGGACAAGACAGGATATGCCCATTAGGCTGACTTCATAAATTCAGGAGAAGTGCCTGAGGGAACCGCCAACGATCTTCGTCCCTGCGTGGGCGAACTGTGGGGCGTACGAAGCGCGTGCCAAAGAACTGAGGGGTTGCCGTAAGGCACGATCTCATCCTGAAACAGGAGGGGACGCGGCATGCACGGCTCAGAAGAATTCTCCATTTGGGAATACTCGGCAATTATTTTTGTCGTTGTTCTCGTTTCCAAACTGATCAGCAAAAAGACAGGTACGGTTGATGTGCTCTGGCTCATTGTTGCCGGCGCGGTGTTGACCAATGCCGGCTTGTTGCCCAAGCACAATGAGTTCCTGGAGACCATCGGCGAATGGGGCATCGTCTTCATTATGTTCGCGCTTGGTCTGGAGGAAGATCTCGGCCGCTTTGCACAAGGGTTGAAACGCAGCATCGGCATTGCGCTCATTGGTGCAGCCTTCCCGTTTGTGGCTGGTTATGGCACCGCCACCCTGTTCGGCTACGGCCATAACTCGGCAATGCTGTGGGGCCTGACCATGACCGCAACAGCCGTCAGCCTCACCATGATGAGTTTGCGCAGCGACCGCATGCACCGCTCCACCGCCGCGACCGGCATTATGACGGCGGCCGTGATCGATGACGTTCTGTCTCTTGTGGGGGTGGCAATCCTGATTCCGATTATTCTGGTTTCGAGTGCTGGCGATAGCGCTGGCGGGGCCACTTTTGGCGGCATTGTTTGGATTCTCGGCAAGGTAATCATCTTCTTTGCCATCACCCTGTTTATGGGTCTGGTGGCTTTTCCAGAGCGGGTGCCGAAGGAAATTCCGGCGCAAGCAAACCTCTATCAAAAGGTCAACCACATGTTCAGCCGCGCGTTGGCGGCTATGGGCGTACGGCGCTTTTTGATGGTGCACAGCGGCGAGTTCACCCCGCTCATCATGCTGTTTATCGCCATGTTCCTCGGCGTGATTGCCTTTGAGTTAGGATTCCATCCGGCGATTGGCGCCTATTTCGCCGGCCTGTTCCTGCACTCGGACTATTTCATTCACACCAAGAAGAAGAAGATCACAAACGAAGAAGGCGAGATCGTTGAGACGGAAGTGAAGGACCAAACGTTCGAGGGCGCAATGCACGTCATCGAGCACCTCTCCTTCACGATTTTCGGACCCATCTTCTTCGTCAACCTTGGTGGCAAACTGGTGTTCGATCTCGACGTTATGGTGCAGGCCCTTCCTGCGGTTGCCGCCCTGTTCACAGCGGTGGTTTTGCTACAGGTCACGTCAGCCTGTCTGGCGGCCCGTTACACCGGCGGCTACCGATGGCATGAAGGCGTGATGATAGGGCTTGGTATGTTGGGGAGGGCCGAACTTGCCTTCATTGTCATCAACATAGCGTTTGTGCAGCACAAGATTATCGATGTGAGCCAGTTCTACACGTTGATGTTCACAGCATTCCTGCTGAACGTCACTGTTCCGATCAGCCTGAAATGGTGGAAGCCCTATTACCTGGGCTTCAAACAATTAAGTCTCTTCGGCGTCACTCTCTCGCGTCCGGAGCCGGCGCCTGTGCCTCAGGACATGCCGGAGTACAGTGAGATGATGGCTGAGGAGCGTCGGCGTTATTTGCCGGACAGCTGAGATCTACTGCGCGAAGTATTTACCTGGCGTGGTGCCGAGCTGTTCGCGGAACATTTCGATGAAGGCGCTTGTGCTCTCATAGCCCACGGCCAATCCGACTTGGGTTACAGGTTCGCCCAGCGCAAGCAGTTCCAGTGCGGTGATCAGGCGAACGTGCCTGCGCCATTGGCCAAACGTGAGCCCGGTTTCTGAGCGGAACAATCTCTTCAAAGTGCGCGGCGAGGCGCCGGCATGATGGGCCCATGCCTCCAGAGACCGGTTGTCGGCAGGATCCTTGATGACAGCTTCAGCCACCCGGACGGCACGCCGGTCGCTGGGCTGTTCAATATGCAGGGGCAAAACCTCCCTGCGTTCAATTTCATGCAGCAGCAAGGCGGCCAGATGTGGGGTTTCGCTTGGGCTTGTTCCATCGGCAAGCCGGATGATGACCTCGCGCATCAGATTTGAGATTTGCCAAACCTCGCTCTTGGCCGGCAGATCTTCCGGGCCGCCTGAAAGATAGACCGTCCGCACGGAAACCGATGTCACGCACACAAAGCCATGTGTGACCCCTGCCGGCACCCAAAGCCCGCGCCCAGGGGGAATGACCCAATAGGAGCCACCCGCAGCAACGCGCATGACCCCCTCAGCCGCATGGACAATCTGGGCAGCCTCATGAATATGGTGCTCGACAAGGTGTCCTCGGGCGTATTCGCCAGAATACCCCTCCACACCCGGAAGAGATTTCTCATTGGCCCAATTACGATATTTCATGGCCTAATACCGAAAGACATACACTCTGATACTTCCTAGCCTGAATGCGAAATCATAGACAGGGAAATGCAACATGCCGGGCGCAATCAGGATGAGGTTTCTCAATTTCGGCCATTTCCTTGATCATTACGTCTTGCTGATCTTCCCCACGGCCGTGCTGGCGATAGAGC
This sequence comes from Alphaproteobacteria bacterium, assembly GCA_024227565.1. Lineage (GTDB taxonomy): Bacteria > Pseudomonadota > Alphaproteobacteria > Rhizobiales > CAJQND01 > JAAEUE01. Next base: position 58,847 of record JAAEUE010000002.1, on the reverse strand, counting down.
GCGATTGGCAGATGAGTTACAGTCAGGCGCTCAGCTTGAGCACGCCAATGTTTCTGACGTTCGCCCTCGCAACGCTGCCGGCAGGCTGGCTAGGTGACCGCTGGCCGCGCGTTCACATGATGAGCTTGTTCTACGTAGGGTGCGGCGGATGCTGTTTGGCGGCGGCTCTCGCGCCCGGACCCGTCGCCTTGAGTGCCGCCATGGCAGGGCTTGGCCTCTTCGCGGCAATATATCATCCCGTGGGAATTGCCATGGTCACCGAAGCTGCGACGCGCCGCGGGCAGGCTTTGGCGGTGAATGGGGTGTGGGGAAACATGGGGTTGGCGGTTGCTGCCATCTCAACCGATTTCCTGGCTGAACGATTTGGCTGGCGCATGAGTTTCCTCGCGCCAGGTGTCATGGCGCTGTTCTTGGGTGGTCTTCACATCCTGCTGGCCAAATCTGGTTCAAGAGCGCACGCCAATTCAGAACACCCTCAACCGGCCGAGGCTCCATCTGATCCAGACCACCGGGTGATGATGCGAGTGCTGACCTTTGTGGCGGCCGCGGCGCTGTTCGGGGGCGTGATTTTCAATGCCGTCAGCCTCTCATTGCCAAAGTTGCTCTCAGAAAGATTGGCCTCGCATACCAACAGTCTGTCGGAGATCGGCAGCTACGCGGCTCTGATATTTGCTGTCGCTGGCCTCGCGCAATTGCCGGTTGGATGGTTTCTAGACCGCTACAGCGTGCGCCCACTGCTGTTCGTCTTGTTCATCAGCCAAGCACTTCTTCTATACGTCACGGCTTGGGTGACAGGCTATGCCATCCTGCCAGTGGCAATGGTTCTCGTCCTTTCCATGTTCGCCTGGATACCGGTGTCCAGTTGGCTGGTGGGCTCCTATGTGCCGGCCAACTGGCGCTCCCGGGTGTTTTCAATCGAATACACCTTGTCGCTGGGCACAACTGCTCTGGTCGTTCCCGCGCTCTCGTGGATGCATGGCACTGGGTATGGTTTCCAAGATCAATTTACCTTGCTGGCCGTGTTCGCTGCGATTGTTCTGCTGGCTGCAGTCGTCTTGCCTAGAAGACGCCCGTCGCTGAACGTGCCGTCTGCCGCCTGAATCATGCCTTTCCTGTGCTGTGCCTTTGTCTAATTCATGCTTTTGAAAATACGAACCAGGCAACCATTCGATTCGGCGTATTCTTACTAGCCTCTCCTTGCCTGATGGATTAGTCTTTCGGCGCAGAAATCGCGCTGCCACAGTATCTGAAGGGCTGGCGTGATGAACTAGAGAGCCATCGATGGCTGTAAGAATTCTGAGGGAGAACGAGTTATGAAGAAACTTTTGGGAGTGGCACTTGCCGGCGCATTTAGCTTGGCCGCAAGCCAGGCGCACGCCGCAGGCGAGCTGTATTTCTACAATTGGACGGACTACACCGCACCGGACCTGATCACCAAGTTTGAAAAGGAAACGGGCATCAAGGTGACCGTCGATACTTACGATTCAAACGAAACGCTTTTGGCGAAACTGAAGTCCGGTGCGACCGGTTACGACCTTGCCGTGCCAAGCCAGAACTTCGTGACCATCATGGTTGCTGAGAACCTGCTTGAAGAAGTTGACGTGAGCAAAATGGAAAACTTCAAGCACGTGGCCAAGGCTTTCCGGTTCCCTGAATGGGATCCCAAGCAGATGTTCTCCAGTCCATATCAGATGGGCACAACCTCCTATGCGCTTCGCACCGATGCAGGGGTGGGCGATTGCTCCAGCCTGAAAGAATTCTTTGAGCCAAACGAAAAAGCTTCCGGAAGCGTCGGCGTGTTCAAGACACCGGAAGAAGTGGCCAACATGGGGCACATCTATCTTGGCCAGGAATTCTGTACTGAGAAAACTGAAGACCTGAAAGCCTTGCAGGCTCTGCTTCAAAAACAAAAAGAGCACGTGAAGGTCTTCTCCTCCGAAGGCACCATGGACCGTCTTGGCAGCGGTGTTACCACTATCTCAAACGCCTGGAACGGCGACGCCATGAAACAACGCCTCGCCGGCCAAAAAGTAAAATACTGTTTCCCGAAGGAAGGCGTTGTAGGTTGGTATGACAGCCTTGTCATTCCGAAGGGTGCAAAGAACGTCGAGAATGCGAAAACCTTCATGAACTGGCTGATGAAGCCCGAGAACATGGCGATCCAGTCTGACTTTGCAAAGTACGCCAACCCGATCGAGGGTTCCGGCAAACATATGAGCAAAGACATGGCCACTTCGCCTGAAGTGAGCGTGCCAACCGTTCCGGTCAAGTTCGGCCGGAGCTGTGGCCCGAAATACGTAAAGGCCATCGACAAGATCTGGACCAAGCTTCTCCAGTAGTCGGCAATCAAACGCGGGCGCATCGAAAGGTGCGCCCGTTTTCCGTCTGGGGGAAGCTGGGTGGCAATGACTGATCTCGATTTATGCTACATGTCGGCGAACGAAGCACTGGAGCAATTTCAGGCGCGCAAGCTGTCGCCTGTGGAGATAGTGAAGGCGCAGATCGGCCGGGCGGAAAAGCTTGAGCCCAAAATCAATGCCTTTGCCGACACATACTTTGATGAAGCGCTTGAGCAAGCGCGCGCTTCGGAAGACCGCTACATGTCCAGCGCCGGTCCGGCCGGTCCGTTGGATGGGCTGACCTGCGTCATCAAGGATGAAATCAAGCTCAAGGGCAGGCGGACCACAGGCGGGTCCTTGATCTTCAAAGATCACATTGACGAACAAACTGATGTGTTTGCACAACGACTGCAGGACGCCGGGGTGATTGTGCACGCACGGACAACCACGCCAGAATTTTGCTTGCTGGGCACTTGCCAATCAAAAATCTGGGGCATTACGCGCAATCCTCATAATCTTGAGTACACCCCTGGCGGCTCATCTGGTGGAACCGGGGCTTCGCTGGCGGCGGGCACAACCACGCTTGGCACTGGAACCGACATTGGCGGGTCGATCCGTATCCCTGCCGGTTGCAGCGGTATTGTGGGCCTGAAGGCTGCCTATGGCCGAATTCCCGAGACACCTGTGATGAACCTGGATTTCTATTCCCATTCCGGTCCCATGACCCGAACCGTGGGCGACTGCCTTTCCATGTTCAATGTATCGGCAGGCCAAAGCCCGCGAGACATTGCCTCTCTGCCCGGCGCCATGCGGATCACGGAGGCCTTAGGTGATGTGCGCGGCCACAAAATCGCCTGGTCGGCGGACCTCGGCTACTTCCAGATCAGCGACGACGTGCGCGCGAACACCATAAGCGTGGTTGAGCACTTGAAAGAGCTGGGTGCGGAAACGGAAGAAATCCAATTTCCTTGGGATGAAAGTTGTCAGGAAGCGGTCCAATGCTATCTGGCCATGCTTTGGGGCCAACATATCAAGCGACTGGTGCCCGAGCACGGGTCCCTCATGACCGATTATGCGCTTCAAACCGTCAAAGATGCCGAGCGCTTCACCATGGACGATTTTGTCCGCTCGCTGGAGAAGGCCGTTGAGGTCTACAACGTCTTCGGTGCGCAGATGGAAAAATATGATGCGTTCATCTGCCCGACCAATGGTGTTCCGGCGGTCAAAGCCGACCATGATTCCTGGGACGCTGACTTCCGCATCAATGATGTGGTGGTGGACGGGGAGTATGGTTGGGTTCTCACCCATCCCTTCAACATGTTGAGCCGGTGTCCCGTTATTTCTGTACCGTCAGGAATTAGCGACAACAGCGTGCCAACCGGCATCCAAGTTGTCGGCGCGGCCTATAACGAACCGGCTGTGTTCAATGTGGCAGCAGCACTGGAACCGGCCTTTGGCTTCCAACGACCCAACATTTGAGATCAAACATGAAAATCATCTCCAGTGAAGATCATCGCAAGCATTTTCCCAAGGGCGAGCTGTTTGGGGGTGAGTTCGTGCGCCCCTTCGAGTGCCCGGAGCGTTGGGAGCACATCGTCAACCGATTGAAGGTGTGTGGGTTCGATGATTTTGCCGCACCCGATCCCCTGGACTGGGCGCCAGTACGCAAGATTCACACTGGACCATTCCTTGAGTTCCTGAAAAACGCCTGGGCAATGTGGGAAGCTGAAGGATTTAACGGCGAAGCTGTGCCCACGGTGTTCGCCGCCCGGCGGATGCAACAGCGCGAGCCCAACCATATCGACGGGAAGCTTGGCTATTTTAGCATGGCTCTCGAAACGGCCATCACGGCGGGGACCTGGGAAGCCGCCCAGGCCAGCGCCGCCATTGCGCAAACCGGTCAGAGATTGATATCTGCGGGCGCCCAGACGGCGTTCTCTCTATGCCGCCCGCCGGGGCATCATGCCGCCAGTGATCTCTACGGCGGCTATTGCTTTCTCAACAACGCAGCCATTGCCGCCCAGGGCTACCTGGATGCAGGGGCGAAACGTGTGGCCATTCTTGACCCCGACTTCCATCACGGCAATGGCACGCAAGACATCTTCTATGCGCGCGGCGATGTTCTCTTTGTCTCGCTCCACGGAGATCCCATGGATGCCTTTCCTCACTTCTTGGGCTTTGCGGACGAAACCGGCAGCGGCCCAGGAGAAGGCTTCAACGTGAACTACCCGCTGCCCCCAGGCACCCCCTACTCCGTCTGGGGAGACGCCCTAAATCAGGGATTGGAACGGATCCGAAACTATAGCCCCGACGTGCTGATCATCTCGCTCGGTGTCGACACTTATGAAAATGATCCGATCAGTTTCTTCAAATTGAAGTCAGACGATTTCACCGATTATGGTGCGCGCATTGCCGGTGTTGGACTACCAACACACTTTGTCATGGAGGGCGGATATGCGGTGGAGGAGATCGGCACCAACACGGTCAACGTGTTGCAGGGTTATTTGGGAGCTTGAGACATGGCGCGCGATCCCCGTTACGATATTCTGTTTGAACCAGTGCAGATCGGCCCGGTCACGGCCAAGAACCGTTTCTACCAGGTGCCCCATTGCAATGGGGGCGGATACCGGGACCCTTCGGCAGTTGCAGAAATGCGCAAGGTGAAGGGAGAAGGCGGCTGGGCCGTGATCAACACCGAACAGGCTGAGATCCACCCAACCTCTGAGATTGCACCGTTCATCGAAATGCGCATTTGGGACGACAAGGACATGCCGGCCCTGCAGCGCATTACGGACAAGATCCACGAACATGGCGCGCTGGCAGGGATTGAGCTTTGCTACAACGGCCTGAACAGCCCCAATCTCTATTCGCGCGAAGTGCCGCTGGCGCCGATCAACATGCCTGTGGCCACGTTCACCTATGATCCGGTGCAGGCTCGCGCCATGGACAAGGAAGACATCGCCAACCTGCGGCGCTGGCACCGCAACGCGGCCATAAGGGCGAAGGCTTGCGGTTTCGATCTGGTCTATGTGTACGGCGCCCACACGTTCGGCGCCGTGCAGCACTTCCTCTCCCGGCGCACCAATCAGCGCAGCGATGAGTATGGCGGCAGCTTGGAAAACCGGGCCCGGTTGCTGAAGGAATTGATTGAAGACACCAAAGATGCCGTTGGCGATACGTGTGCAGTTCCCGTGCGCATCCTGATTGAGGAGATGATTGGCGATACTGGTGTCACCAATGAGGAAATCCGGGATGTGGTTGGCATGTTGGCCGAATTGCCGGATCTGTGGGATTTCACTCACGGCACCTGGCCGGACGATTCAGGCACCTCGCGGTTCAAGGATGAGGCAGCCCAGGAAGACTATGTACGCGGCTTCAAGCAGCTCACCACCAAGCCTGTGGTAGGCGTAGGCCGGTTCACGTCGGCCGACACCATGGTCCGCCAGATCAAATCAGGCATTCTGGACTTCATTGGCGCAGCGCGCCCCTCCATTGCCGATCCGTTCTTGCCCAAGAAAATCGAAGAGGGCCAGATTGAGGACATCCGCGAATGTATCGGCTGCAACATCTGCGTTTCCGGCGACATGACCGGCGGCATCAGCCGGTGCACCCAGAACCCCACTTTCATGGAGGAATGGCGCAAAGGCTGGCATCCTGAAATCATGCAAGCCAAAGGCGGAAGCGAGCGTGTGTTGATCGTGGGGGCCGGTCCTGCAGGCTTGGAAGCCACACGGGCCTTGGGCGCGCGCGGATATGAGGTGGCTTTGGCCGAGGCTGGCACGGAGCTTGGCGGGCGCGTGGCAGAAGAATGCAAACTGCCGGGTCTTTCCGCCTGGGGCCGGGTGCGCGATTACCGCGATTACCAGATCTCGCAAATGGCGAATGTTGAAACCTATTTCGACAGCAGACTGTCAGCCGAGGAGGTGCTGGAGTTTGGCTTTGAGCATGTTGGCCTCGCGACCGGCGCAACCTGGCGCAAGGATGCGGTGGCCCGTTATCATCTGGGTCCAATCGAAACGTCCGATCAGATGGCCGCCTACACGCCGAACGACCTGATGTCCGGCAATGTGCCAACCGGCGATGTGCTGTTGTACGATGATGATCATTTCTACATGGGCGGCGTGTTGGCTGAATTGCTCGTGGAGCACGGCGCAAAGGTCACATTGCTCACGCCTTCAGCGCAGGTTTCTGAGTGGACTAAAAACACACTTGAACAACATTTCATTCAAGCCCGCCTATTGGAGCTTGGCGTGAACCTTGTGACGACCAAGGCCTTGCGCGCAGTTCATGCCAACCATGTTGAAGCCGAGTGCATCTACACCCAAACCACCTCTGAAATTGCGGCGGATGCGGTTGTATACGTCACCTCCCGCACACCCAACGATGACCTGTGGCAGGCGCTCAAGTCCCGCAAGGCCGATTGGGCAGATACGGGCATTCAATCCATCAAAGTGTTTGGCGACGCTGAAGCACCCGCACCGATCGCCTGGGCCACATACGCCGGCCACCGCTTTGCCCGGGAGCTGGACGGGCCGGAACTGGTGAATGACGAAGTGCCCTTCCGCCGCGAAGTTGTTGGCCTGGCAGCTGAAGGATGAACAGAACGGAGAGAGCCAATGACTAAAGTAACCATAGGCGTCACCCAAATGGCCTGTTCCGACAACAGAGCTGAAAACCACGACAAGGCCGAAGAACTGGTGCGCAAGGCGGCGGGGCAAGGCGCAAATGTGGTTTTGGTCCAGGAGCTTTTTGAGGGACATTATTTTTGCCAGGTGGAAACTCCTGAGAACTTCGCCCGTGCCGAAGAACCCGAAAATCATCCGGCCATAAAGCGCTTCTCGTCCCTTGCCCGCGAGCTGGGCATCGCCATGCCCGTGAGCTTTTTTGAGCGCCAGAACAATGCGCACTACAACTCCATCGCAATGATCGACGCCGACGGTTCAAACCTGGGGACCTATCGCAAGACCCACATTCCAGATGGGCCGGGCTACGAGGAAAAGTTCTACTTCAACCCGGGCGATACGGGCTTCAAGGTTTGGGACACCGCGTTCGGCAAGGTTGGCGTGGGGATCTGCTGGGACCAGTGGTTCCCTGAAACCGCCCGCTGCATGGTGTTGCAGGGCGCCGAGATGTTGCTCTACCCGACCGCCATCGGAAACGAGCCCAACAGCCCGTCGCATGATTCAAAGGACCACTGGCAAACCGCCATGCGCGGGCATGCGGCGGCCAACATGGTGCCTCTGGCCGCGGCGAACCGTATCGGCTCTGAGCATCCCGAGGGCGGCAAGGAGATGAGCTTCTACGGCTCGTCCTTCATCAGCGACTGGACGGGCCAGATGGTGGCCGAAGCCGGGCGTATGGACGAGGCGGTACTCACCCACACGTTTGATCTTGACCACGTGCGGCAGGAACGCATCGGCTGGGGGTTGTTCCGGGACCGCAGGCCGGAGCACTATGGGCCGATCGGAACATTGTCAGGCCGTGTCGCCTGAAGCGGAGGTTGAGCCCATGAAGTTTGAACGAACAGGCCTGATCCTCTGCACTGAGAACTATGACGCGTGCGTTGCGTTCTATCAGAACGTTCTGCAGCTGCCGGTGCTTGAAACCTTGGACAACGCGCATTCAAAACTGACCGCGTTTCAATTCGGTTCCGGCACCTATCTCATGATAGAGACCGGCGGCACCGCCAAGCCAGAGGGAAAGTCACTGGCGGACAATGCGGTGTGGCTCAGGTTCAATGTGGCGGATGTGGATGCAGCCGCCGCCGAGCTTGAGGCCAGGGGGGTGAGCGTCACCATACGCCGAGAGGTGTGGGGCACGGTCGGCGATTTCAAAGACCCAGATGGAAACATCTGCTCGCTGCGCGAAGAGACACCCGGACGAACCGGTTGAGGCCGCGATCCCTGATGTCGCCCTCGGGTCAGCCCCGAGGGTTGAAACCATGTATATACATATCAAAGTGACAAGCGGCACTTGTCAGAAACGGCCCAAATAACGAAACGAACCCAATTTCGCGTAACGCCATGAAAGTACAGGACGACTGGCGCTATTTGGCGGTCAGGTGGCTTCTAGAGCAACCGCCGATCAGACGGAATCGTCTGGTCGGGGATAAGTTGCTCGCCCATAACGACAATCTGGGGCATCTTCCGCTCAACCTGAGCGGAAGTTGCCCTAGAAGTGGCAAAGCTTCGCAAGTGGCCCTAGCGCCCAAGCTCTCCGCTCAGTGCACGGCGGTAAAGTTTCTCCACCGCACCAACCTTCAACGGGATCGGGTTGCCGCCCGCCGTCGGGTCGACCACAGCCATCTCTGCCAGCATGGAGAACTTGCTGTCGTCTTCAATGCCGATCTCTTTGATGGTGTGGGCGATGCCCACTTCTTCACGCAGCAGCATGATGTAGTCGAGGAAGCCGTTGAACGTTGCGTTTTTCAGACCCAACCAGGCTGCGAGCCGCCCGACCTTGTCTTCGATGGCGCTGCGGTTGAACACCAGGATGTAGGGCATGAACACCGCGTTGGTGAGCCCGTGGTGTGTGTCGTAAACCGCGCCGACCGGATGGGACAGGGCGTGGATCGCCCCAAGGCCCTTCTGGAACGCGGTGGCGCCCATGGCCGCGGCAGACAGCATGTGCCCGCGCGCTTCCAGGTCCGTGCCATCCTTGTAGACCAGGGGCAGGTTGTCCTTGACCAGGCGCATGCCTTCAACCGCGATGCCTTCAGACATGGGGTGATAGCTGGGCGCACAATAGGCCTCCAGGCAGTGGGCCAGGGCATCCATGCCGGTTCCCGCCGTGATGTGAGGTGGAAGACCGACGGTGAGCTCCGGATCACAGATCACCGTCACCGGCAGCATCTTCGGATGGAAGATGACCTTCTTTGTGTGCGTTTCCTCGTTGGTGATGACCCCGGCGCGGCCAACCTCAGAGCCGGTTCCAGCCGTGGTCGGCACGGCGATCACCGGGGCAATTCCGTCCGGATCAGCTCGGGTCCACCAATCGCCAATATCCTCAAAGTCCCACATGGGCCGGGTTTGGCCCTTTTGGAAGGCAATCACCTTGCCGGCGTCCAGTCCGGAACCACCGCCAAAGGCGATCACGCCGTCATGGTCGCCTTGCTTATAGGCCTCCACGCCCGCTTCCACGTTTGATGCGGTGGGGTTCGGTTTAACATCTGAGAAGACGGACAGTTCAAGACCGCCGCCGCGCACCGCATCAACCGCGGTTTGGGTGATGGGCAGACTTGCAATGCCAGGGTCGGTGACCAGCAGAGGGCGGGACATGCCTGCCGCTTTACAAACGTCGGCCAACTCGGCGATGCGTCCGGCGCCAAAGCGCATTTCGGTGGGATAGGACCAGTTTGCGGTGGGTGTTGCCATTGATGAAACTCCTTGCGGAAACGGGAGAAAGGGCCGCGCACTTGTTTAGGCGCAGGCAAACAGATTCATGAATAGGTGTGTCGTAATAATTAGAAGTTGGCAAGACGGGATCTGTGTCAACAGACCCCGTCCGCCTAAGATCGTAGGGCCTTAGCCCTCTTCGGCAGCGACTTCCTCGCCGGTTTCCTGGTCGATGTTTTTCATCGAGAGGCGAACCTTGCCGCGGTTGTCGAAGCCCAGAAGCTTGACCTTCACTTCCTGGCCTTCGCTGACGATGTCGCTCACTTTCTCCACCCGGCGCGGGGCCAGTTCGGAAATGTGAACCAGACCGTCTTTCGGACCGAAGAAGTTTACGAAAGCACCGAAGTCCATGACCTTCACAACCTTGCCGGTGTAGATCATGCCTTCTTCAGGCTCAGAGGTCAGAGACTTGATCCAGGTCATCGCAGCTTCAATGGATTCAGCATCGTTCGAAGCAACCTTCACCGTGCCATCGTCTTCGACGTTGATCTTGGCGCCTGTTTCTTCAACGATCTGGCGGATAACCTTGCCGCCTGTGCCGATCACATCACGGATCTTGTCGACCGGGATCTTGATCTGCTCGATGCGCGGGGCATAAGCACCCATCTCAGAGCGAGCTTCGGTCAGAGCCTTGGCCATTTCACCCAAGATGTGCACCCGGCCGCCTTTGGCCTGGTCCAGCGCAATGCGCATGATCTCTTCGGTGATGCCAGTGATCTTGATGTCCATCTGCAGAGAGGTGATGCCCTCTTCAGAACCGGCCACCTTGAAGTCCATGTCGCCGAGGTGATCTTCGTCGCCCAGAATGTCTGAGAGAACGGCGAAATCATCACCTTCCTTGATCAAGCCCATGGCGATGCCCGATACCGGACGGGACAGCGGAATAGCTGCGTCCATCATGGCAAGCGATGCACCGCAAACCGAGGCCATCGAAGACGAACCGTTGGATTCGGTGATCTCCGACACGATGCGGACCGTGTACGGGAACTCATCCTTGGACGGCATGACCGGGTGAACCGCACGCCAGGCCAACTTGCCGTGACCAACTTCGCGGCGGCCGGTGAAGCCAACGCGGCCCGTTTCCCCAACGGAGAAAGGAGGGAAGTTGTAGTGCAGCATGAAGTTCTGCTTGTAGGTGCCCTCAAGCGCATCGACGAACTGTTCGTCTTCGCCTGTACCAAGGGTGGTGACCACAAGCGCCTGGGTTTCACCACGTGTGAACAGCGCGCTGCCGTGGGCCCGGGGAAGAATGCCGACTTCAGCAACGATCGGGCGAACCTGATCGAGGGCACGGCCATCGATACGCACTTTGGTCTCGATGATCGAGCCACGCACGATGTTCTTTTCCAGAACCTTGAAGCAGGTGCCCACTTCCAGTGGATCCACATCGCCGCCTTCCGGGGCGAGTTCTGCCATGGTCTTTTCTTTGGTCGCAGCAACCAGCTCCTGGCGGGTCATCTTGTCGGCTTCTTTGTAAGCCGCGCGCAAGCCCTTTTCGGCCAGCCCGTCAACCTTGCCTTGAAGTTCCGACAGGTCCTTGATCGCAATGTCGCGAGGTTCTTTAGCGCAACGCTCTGCCAGGTCGATGATGGCGTCCATAACGGCCTGCATTTGCTCGTGGCCATACATGACAGCGCCGAGCATCATGTCTTCTGACAGTTCCTTGGCTTCTGATTCCACCATAAGAACCGCGTCCTGGGTGCCGGCAACAACCAGATCGAGTTCGCTGTCTTCCATATCGTCCAGGGTTGGGTTGAGGACATACTCGCCGTCAATCACACCAACGCGTGCTGCACCGATTGGGCCCATGAACGGGATGCCGGACAGGGTCAGAGCTGCCGACGTTGCCACCAAGGCAACAATATCTGGATCATTTTCAAGGTCATGCGACAGAACGGTCGCGATGATCTGAGTTTCGCACTTGAAGCCTTTGGCAAACAGCGGCCGGATCGGTCTGTCGATCAAACGGCATACCAAAGTTTCTTTTTCAGAAGGGCGGCCTTCGCGCTTGAAGTAGCCACCTGGCACCTTGCCGGCAGCGTATGCCTTTTCCTGATAGTTCACAGTCAGCGGGAAGAAGTCGATCCCGACGCGCGGTGTGCGGTCGGCCACTGCGGTGCACATAACTGTTGTTTCGCCATAGGTCACCATCACGGCGCCATCGGCTTGCCTGGCAACCTTGCCAGTTTCGATTTTGAGCGGCCTTCCGCCCCATTCTATTTCTACGGTTTGAACATCAAACATTCGGATTTTCCTTATACGTGCCCTGCGCTGCGATTATCTTTCGGTTGCAGCATCCCAATCAGGCACCACGGACGGACGGCCCTATTGCCGCCACCCAGGGATAGATTTGCCCCATGCGGACCTCCGCACACGGCGCATTGCTCACTCTACTTACGCGGACTGAAGCAACATCCGGCTTTTGCCGGGGTTTTGTGTATTTTGGTTGAGACAGTTCGAACAAACTTCGGTTAGCGGCGAATACCAAGGCTCTTGATGAGATCCTGATACCGCTCTTCTTTTTTGCCTCTCACATAGTCCAGCAGCTTACGGCGCTGGGAGACCATTTTCAGAAGGCCGCGGCGGGAATGATTGTCTTTCTTGTGACCTTGGAAGTGGTCGGTCAGGTTTTTGATGCGTTCGGTGAGGATCGCAACCTGAACTTCTGGCGAACCTGTGTCGCCGGCGACAGTTCCATATTCTTTGATGAGCTCTTGCTTGCGCTCTGGTGTAATCGACATCGGGTACTCCATCTGTTGAGAGTGACGCCTGGCGTCAGCTCTAGGTTAGGTTAAACACGCGCTTCGGCTGCAATGCCCCTTGATCCATTTCTGCCAAGGCAACAGGGTCACCCCTGTTTTCAACCAATATGGTTCCTTGGAGGATAGGTGCATCGCGTCCCCGCACGATCACGGCTTGACCGTTTCTCAGTCTCGCCGCATCTTCTCCGCTTACGGCCAGCGCCGGGATGTCGTCCAGCGCGGTCTCAAGCGGCAGGAGATACTCATACATGGCCTCCTGGCCGGCGCCCTTATGGCGCAATTCATCCAATTGATCCAGCAAAATCATATCATCTTCGTTAAATGGCCCAACCTGGGTTCGCCGCAACTCAGACACATGCCCATAACACCCCAACTCGCGGCCCATGTCCCGCGCCAGGGCCCGCACATAGGTGCCCTTGCCGCAGACAGCTTCGAAAACCGCATGATCGGCGTCGGGCTGCTTAATCAGGTCGAATTTGTCGACTGTGATCTCCCTTGAGGCGAGCTCAACGGTCTCGCCATCGCGGGCCAGATCATAGGCCCGGGCGCCATCAACTTTGAGGGCTGAAAACTGGGGAGGAATCTGGCTTATCAGGCCCGTGAAGTTTGGAAGAAGCTGGCGGATTGCGGCCTCATCTGGACGTTTGTCCGAGGTTTGGGTGATTTCGCCTTCCGCATCATCCGTATTGGTTTCGCCGCCCCATTCCACCGTGAACCGGTAGGTCTTGGTGCTCTCCATAATAAAGGGAACGGTTTTGGTCGCCTCGCCAAGGGCAATGGGCAACAGACCTGTGGCCAGCGGATCCAGAGTGCCGCCATGTCCTGCTTTTTGGGCGTTGAACAAGCGCCGCACCGCGCCAACCGCTTGGGTGGACGTCATGGTCAGTCTCTTGTCGAGAATGATCCAGCCGTTCACCCGGTCGCCTTTCTTGCGTCTGGCCATAGGGGGTCTAGCTGCCGTCCTGTTCCAAGTCTTGACGCACCTTGGGGTCGCCAAGCAGATCATCGATCTGGCTGGCGTAATCCAGCGTCGTGTCCAGGTGAAAGCGCAAATCGGGCATATATTTCAAGGAGAGTTGCTTTGAAACTTGCCCGCGAATGAACTTCTTGTGCTTATAGAGGGCAGCAACCACCTCGTCGCGCCGCTCGCCAGCAAATGGCATCACATAGGCGTGGGCGATCTTCAGGTCTGGCGTCATGGCCACTTCCAGCACCGTGATGCCGGCTTCGAGCACGGGTTCGGCCACGCCGCCACGGTTGAACAGATCGGCTAGTGCGTGGCGTACCAATTCGCCAACCCGCAACTGACGCTGGCTCGGGCCGCGGTGTGTTTCAGATCGATTCATTTTTGTCTTCGGTATTCCAGTTACGCTTTCAAAGCGTGTGCCCGGCCAGACACTGTCTGAAACCGGGACCTAAATTTCGTTTTCAATATCAAAAGGCGTGTTCGCGCTAGTCCAGCGTCCGCGCCACTTCCTCAACCCGGAAGCATTCGATCACATCGCCAGCACGCATGTCCTCGTACTTCTCGAAGGCCATTCCGCATTCCTGACCGGCGGTGACGTCCTTCACCTCGTCCTTGAAGCGTTTGAGGGTCGAAAGCGTGCCTTCGTGGATCACAACACTGTCGCGGATAAGCCGAACCTTGGCTCCGCGTTCCACACTGCCTTCACTGACCCGGCACCCGGCAACCTTGCCAACCTTGGAAATGTTGAACACTTCCAAAATCTCAGCATTGCCCAAGAAGGTTTCGCGCTGTTCCGGCGACAACATGCCAGACAGGGCTGCCTTCACATCGTCCACCAGATCGTAAATCACGTTGTAATAGCGGATCTCGATCCCTGCAGCTTCTGCAGCTTCGCGGGCTTGATTGTTGGCACGTACGTTGAAGCCCATGATCAGGGCGTTCGATGCGCTTGCCAGTGTCACGTCAGATTCGGAGATCCCGCCGACAGCCTGGTGAACAACCCGGGCAGCAACTTCGTCTGTTCCAAGCTTATCAATCGCCTGCGAAATCGCTTCGCCTGAACCCTGCACATCGCTCTTAACAAGGATGGGCATCTCGGAGAGTTCGTTCTCCTTAAGCTTGCTCATCATTTGTTCCAGAGACGTTGAGCCCGATACCGGCGCGCCTTTCATCTCGCGGCGCTTGCGGTCGCGGTAATCAGTGATTTCGCGGGCGCGGGCATCGCTTTCAACCACAACAAACTGGTCGCCTGCTTCTGGAGCAGAATTGAGCCCTAGAACTTCCACGGGAACGGACGGACCGGCATGGTCAACATTCTCACCCTTATCGTTCACCAGAGCGCGAACCCGGCCCCAGGCCGAACCAGCCACAAAGATATCGCCCAGTTCCAGCGTTCCGCGCTGAACCAGCACGGTGGCGACGGGTCCACGGCCCTTGTCGAGTTTTGCCTCGATGACAACACCGTCCGCTGAGCGGTGGGGGTTGGCTTTCAGTTCCAGAATTTCAGCCTGCAGCAGAATGGCTTCCAGAAGTTTGTCGAGGTTTGTATGTTTCAGGGCCGAGATCTGGACTTCCTGAACCTCGCCGCCAAGGCTTTCCAACACGATTTCATGCTGCAACAGCTCGTTGCGGACCCGGGTGGGGTCAGCCTCTGGCTTGTCCATCTTGTTGATGGCAATTATCATCGGCACTTCGGCGGCCTTGGCGTGGTTCAGCGCTTCAATCGTTTGCGGCATCACACCGTCATCGGCAGCCACCACCAAAATCACGATATCGGTCGCCTGGGCGCCGCGTGCGCGCATGGCGGTGAACGCCGCGTGGCCGGGTGTGTCCACAAAGCTCACCACGCCTCCGGGTGTTTCCACCTGATAGGCGCCAATGTGCTGGGTGATGCCGCCGGCTTCTCCAGAAACAACGTTGGCGTTGCGCAGGGCATCGAGCAATGAAGTCTTGCCGTGGTCAACGTGGCCCATAATTGTGACAATCGGCGCCCGGGGCTCAAGATCGCCCTGGTCGTCGTCTTCGCCCATAAGGCCTAATTCCACATCAGATTCCGATACACGTTTAACGGTGTGTCCAAATTCTTCAGCAACCAACTCGGCGGTATCTGCGTCCACCACATCGGTGATTTTGAGCATGTCGCCCTGTTTCATCAGGAATTTGATGATGTCCACGCCGCGCTCGGCCATCCGGTTGGCCAGCTCTTGAATGGTGATGGCTTCGGGAAGGACCACTTCGCGGGAAATTTTCTCCCGGTTCTCGCCGGCGCCCATAGTTTTTTGCTTCTGCCGCTCCTGGCGCCGTTTCATGGCGGCCAGAGAACGCTGGCGAACATTGTCATCCAGCGCATTGGCAATCGTTAGCTTGCCACGCCGGCGCTCCCCGCCGCCTTTGCTCGGTTTCGGCTGTTCGGCCTTCTCTTCACGTTTGATGCGTTCTTTGCGCGTTTCGGGTGTAGCCTTAACCGGAGCCTCTTTGGTCGGCTTATCAACTGCGGGTGCCGCAGAGGCATCCACTGCTGCAACGGCCGCTTCGGCTTCCATTCGTTCTTGTTCTTCAGCGGCCTTCTTTTCAGCGTCTTCGCGTTCTTTGCGCCGCTGTGCATCAACTTCAGCAATGCGGTCAGCTTCCATTTTGGCGGCCTCAGCGTCATCGGCTTCGCGCAATCTGGCGCCTGCCAGTGCTTTCGCGCGGGCTTCTTTCTCGCTGTCCGACAACTGGTTGGCTGCAGGCTGCGGCGCGGCTTCCTCTACCGGCGCGGCGGGCGCAGGCTGGGGGGCGGCCGTAGATGCGGGCATAACCTTAGATTCGATCGGGCTTGGGGCAGCGCCGGGCGCAGTGATGCTGCGCCGCCGCTTGGTTTCCACCACGACGGTTTTGGAGCGGCCATGGCTAAAGTTTTGCTTAACCCGACCTTGCTCCACACCGCGGCGCATGCTGAGGGTTTTCCCGCCAGCGGACCGATCTTCTGTGTCGTTACTCTCGCTCATGCTTATCCAGTCTTTTGCGCGGCCGCATTAGTGCATTCAGCCAGCAATTTACCCATTGTAACTGTCATATCTTTCTGCGGCGCGAACCAGGTGATCAGTCAGATCGCCTTTTCTTACCGCAGCATGTACCACATTTGTCCGCCCTAATGCCAAGCTCAAATCTTCCCGATCAAAGATTGTCAGCAATTTGACCTGGCCGCCCGATCCGCGGGCTTTGAGCGAAACTTTATTCTTTCCGTCTTCACCGGCGTCTGAGGCGATTAAAACTGCGACAACTGAACCCTTGGCCAACTGCGCTCTCACCTTTTCAAAGCCGGCTGTGACCAATCCTGCCCGATTACACAGGCTGATCAGGCTGGTGGCTTCCTTGTAAAGCAGACGGCCCACCAAATCCGGCAAATCGTCACCGCAGCTTGCTTGGTGTTTGAACCCTCGTGCAAAGTGGCCCTTGCGCGCGGCAACTTCAATACATTCTTTGGACGCAGAGACCCAAACGCCACGTCCAGGCAACTTCCGCTTTAAGTCCGGCGTGACATCATCGCTTGGTGACAGGACAAAGCGCACCAGCTCTTCGGGCGGCTTAACAGCCCGCGTGACGATGCACATCCTTTCTGCCATAGCCATCTGCCGATATCCAGTGTTGCCCGGTCCATCGTTAGTTGGACGGCGTGTCAAACATGGCCTCAGCCGCAGCCTGGTGGTCGACCGGCTTAGGCAGCTCAGGAGCAGCTTCAGCCTGCTCGGCCTCTGCAGCTTCCGCTTCGGCTTCTTCGGCCTGGGCCAAATCTTCTTCGGTCACAATGCCGACCGCAAGACGCGCCCGCATGATCATCGCTTCCGCCTCAGCCGCACTCACGTCCATGCCGCTCAGAATGCCATCATAACGAACAGCTTCGCCGTCCTTGCGTTCGGTCCAGCCTGTCAGATCGTCCGTGGCGCAATAGGCGAGATCTTCGACGGTTTTCACTTCGTTTTCGCCAAACTTGACCAACATCGGCAAAGTGACGCCTTCCACTTCACCCACGGCGTCCTCAACGCCCAGTTCTTTGCGCTTTTCGTCCAGTTCGCGGTTGAGCTTTTCCAGGTGCTCGCGGGCACGAGTTTGCAGTTCCTGGCCCATCTCTTCGTCGAAGCCTTCGATATCTGCAAGTTCAGCCAGAGGAACGTAGGCAACCTCTTCCAACGACGTAAAGCCCTCTGAAGCCAGCAATTGCGCGATCATCTCATCGGCATCAAGCGCTGACATGAACATTTCCGAGCGCTCTTGGAACTCTTTCTGACGACGCTCGGATTCTTCCTGCTCGGTCAGAATGTCGATGTCCCATCCGGTCAGGATTGAGGCCAGGCGAACGTTTTGACCGCGCCGGCCAATGGCAAGCGAAAGCTGCTCGTCCGGAACCACAACCTCGATGCGCTCTGCGTCCTCGTCCAGCACCACCTTGGCAACTTCAGCCGGTGCGAGGGCGTTCACAATGAACGTGGCCGCATCCGGGTTCCATTGGATGATGTCGATCTTCTCGCCCTGCAGCTCGTTGACCACCGCCTGAACGCGGCTGCCGCGCATGCCGACACAGG
The DNA here is from genome assembly GCA_024227565.1 of Alphaproteobacteria bacterium. Lineage (GTDB taxonomy): Bacteria > Pseudomonadota > Alphaproteobacteria > Rhizobiales > CAJQND01 > JAAEUE01. The sequence continues at coordinate 40,820 of JAAEUE010000002.1, read as the reverse complement.
CGCCAACCGGATCAATGGAGGAATCCTTTGACAGCACGGCGATTTTGGCCCGTGAGCCCGGGTCCCGGGCAACCGAGACGATCTCGATGATGTTGTCATAGATTTCAGGCACTTCCTGGCCAAACAGTTTGGCCATGAACTCAGGCCGGGTGCGCGACAGGAAGATCTGCGGTCCGCGCTGTTCGCGGCGCACGTCGTAGATATAGGCCCGGATGCGGTCGCCGTTGCGGAAACTCTCGCGCGGCAGGGATTCATCGCGCCTGACCACACCTTCAGCCCGGCCCAGGTCAACGACGATGTTGCCGTATTCAACCCGTTTGACCAGGCCGTTGATGATTTCACCGGCACGATCCTTGAACTCTTCAAACTGGCGCTCGCGTTCTGCGTCACGCACCTTCTGGACAATCACCTGCTTGGCGTTCTGCGCGGCAATGCGGCCGAAATCGACCGGCGGAAGCTCTTCGGCGATCAGATCGCCAAATTCAGCATCAGGCTTTTTATGCTTGGCATCGGCCAGGGAGATCTCGGTGGAATCGTTCTCCACCTCCTCGCTCACCAGAAGCAGCCTTTGCAGCTGAATATCGCCGGTTTCCGGATTGATTTTCGCCCGGATCTCATTCTCCTGGCCGTAACGCAGTTTGGCGGCGCGCTGAATGGCGTCCTCCATGGCGTCGATGACGAGAGACTTGTCGATCGATTTTTCCCGCGCAACTGCCTCAGCAATCTGCAGAAGTTCCAGCCGGTTGGCGCTTACAGCTTCGACCATTTTCTAGCTCCACATTTGAATGCCCTTATGGGCATGAGTAAATCGTTTCCAGTTAGTGCGCCGTTTGAGACGCCTTAATAAGCTCATCCGTCATGACGAGCTTGGCACTCGCCACATTGTCAAAGGCCAATCCAACAACAACCGGATCAGCCTCGTTGTTTTCTTTGAACCAGAGACGAATTTCATCGTCCTCAAAACCTTCCAAGCGCCCTCTGAAGCGCTTGCGGCCGGCGATCATCTGGGCCATCTCGATTTTCACTTCAAACCCGGCCCAACGTTCAAAATCTGTCGGGCGCACCAACGGCCGGTCAATGCCAGGCGAAGAGACTTCCAGCGCATAGGCGCTGGCAATCGGATCTTCCACATCAAGCAGGGGTGACACGGTGCGGCTGATCAATTCACATTCCTCAATGCCCATGGTGCCATCGGGGCGTTCGGCCATAACCTGCAAAGTTTGTCCGCTATCACCGGTCAGGCGCACGCGCACCAAACGAAATCCTAGCCCTTCGATGGCGGGCTCAATGATTTCGGCGACCTTGCGCGCAAGGCCTTCCTCGGTTTTCAGTCTCCGGTTTTCTGCAGCGTCTGACATTGTCAGTTTTCGACCATTGTCCGCGTTCAACCATTTTGTTGCACCGTCAGATCTTTCACCCCTAGACATGAAAAAAAGCGGGCTCCGGCGGGAACCCACTCTCCATGGCGGCCTTCGATATCCACTTGAATACCTCGGGCTATGTGAGAATGACCTGAAAGGTGTCTTTCATATAGCGCCAACGCGGTGATGCTTCAAGCGTTGCTTTTCAGCTTTTGCAAAAATGTAAATAATGAGCACGGCGCCCTTCCCTGAACGCTTTGGCCTCATAACGGGTGCCTGGCCAGCTCTCGGGGGCCGTTGTCCAGTCGTCTTTGCACTCTGCGGTCCATTCAAATCCGCCATGCCTCAACATCCTGCCCAAGGTCCAGCGCACATAGTCGGTGATGTCGCTGGCGAACAGAAACGGCGCACCAGGTTTCAGGACCCGGTGCAATTGTCGAATGTTTTCCTCATTCACAAAGCGCCGTTTGTTATGGCGCTTTTTGGGCCAGGGGTCTGGATAGAGAAGATAGGCGCCGGCAATCGATTGGTCTGGAAACCGCTCGATGATGTCGCGGGCGTCGCCAAAATGCAGCCGGATGTTTGACAGCCCGGTCGTCTCAATGCCCGCAAGAATTTTCGCCACCCCGTTCACGAACGGTTCTGCACCGACAAAGCCTCTATCTGGGTTTTGGCCGGCACGTGAAATCAGATGTTCGCCCCCACCAAAGCCAATTTCCAAGAACACGTCCGCCGGTTGGCCATCAAACAGGGCTGCGGGATCTATTGTGCTGGCGCCTGGCCCCGCGACCTGGATTGTGGGCAGAAGGGTATCAAGCAAATGTTGTTGATGCTTGCGCAGCTTGTGACCCTGCTGGCGGCCATAAAGCAGGCGTCTCTTCGGATCTGCAGTATTGTCAGCCATATGGACATCGCTGGCAGAGAGCCGCCTGGCCCTCTGTGCCTAATTCCAAATCTGTAAAAGGCGCGGTATAGGCGTCAAGTCAGGGCCGACTTGATCGCCTCCACAAGATCAGTTCGCTCCCAGGAGAATCCGCCATCATCTTCCGGCGTACGGCCGAAATGCCCATAGGCGGCACTGCGTTCGTAAATCGGACGCGACAGCTCGAGATGCTCGCGAATGCCGCGCGGCGAGAGATCCATGGCCTCGCTAAGTGCGCCTTCAAGCTTTGTTTCATCGACCGTTCCCGTGCCGGCGCAGTCAACGTAGATCGATAGCGGTTTGGACACGCCGATCGCATAGGCGAGCTGGATCGTGCATTTGTCGGCGAGACCGGCCGCGACCACGTTTTTGGCCAGATAGCGCCCTGCATAGGCCGCTGAGCGGTCAACCTTGGTTGGGTCTTTACCTGAGAAAGCGCCGCCGCCGTGAGGCGCTGCGCCGCCATAGGTGTCCACAATGATCTTGCGTCCGGTCAGACCCGCGTCCCCATCTGGTCCGCCAATCACGAAGTTGCCTGTTGGGTTCACGTAGAACTCTTCTTCCGGGCACATCCAGCCGTTGGGGAGAACCTTCTCAACAAACGGGCGTACCAATTCACGCACTTCGTCCTGGCTGAGGCCTTCGTCGTGTTGTGTGGATACAACCACAGAGGTGGCCCGAACGGGGCTGCCGTTTTCGTACTGCAAGGTCACCTGGCTCTTTGAATCTGGACCAAATCCCTTGGTGGCGCCGGAATGGCGGGCCTCGGCCATCTCCTTCAAGATCTGATGGGAGAGATGGATCGGGGCCGGCATCAGCGCTTTAGTTTCGCGGCAGGCATAGCCAAACATGATGCCCTGGTCGCCCGCGCCTTCATCCTTGTTTCCAGCCGCGTCCACACCTTGGGCAATATCGCTTGATTGCTGGTGCAGGTAGACGGAAACCTCTGAATTTTTCCAGTGGAAGCCATCCTGCTCATAACCAATGTCTTTGACGGCGCGCCGGGCCACGTCCTCCAGGATATCATTGGTGATGTTGTCCGGGCCACGCACTTCGCCTGCCAGCACAATCCGGTTGGTTGTGGTCAGTGTCTCGCAGGCCACGCGCGAAAGCGGATCTGCAGCCAGAAATGTGTCAACCACCGCGTCGGAAATGCGGTCGCAAACCTTGTCAGGATGGCCTTCTGAGACCGATTCACTTGTGAAGAGATAATTTTCACGCGGCACTGGGCAGCTCCTTCAATAGCTATTCAGCAAAAGCAACATCCGCCCAATGCGGGCGGACGTAATTTAACTGTGCTGCAACCCCAGAGCGCAATTAAATATTGATGCGCCCAAGATATCGGGATCACAAAAATTGCGGGAGCTTAAATGGCAAGGAACACGACAGTGGTCAAGCACGGTGTTGCAAAAACCCGCTCGAATTGTGCCCTTGCCTCAGTTATCTGCAAGCGCTTTGGCGAGTTCAACCAATTTCCGGCGCACGTTTGGCTGCTCAATCTGCGAGAACGCGCGGTTCAACTGGAAGCCTTCTGTGGAGCTCAAAAAGTCCATCAATGCGGTTTCCCCGGCACTTTCACCAAACCCCGGCTGAGAGCTTTCGCTTGGCGTGTCAGGGATATCGTCAAAGAAGAAGGCTACCGGAACGCCCAGAATTCTGGCCATCTGCCAAAGCCGGCTCGCGCTGATGCGGTTGGAACCTTTTTCATACTTTTGAACTTGCTGGAATGTCAGGCCAAGTTGGTCGCCAAGCTTTTCCTGGCTCAGGCCGATAAGTATCCGTCTCATACGAACACGTCCCCCAACGTGCACATCCACCGGATTTGGAATTTTCTTAACCATAATAGGAGCCCTAGACCGTTTCCCCCCGGTCTGTTTCTTGTTAAGCCCTAGGTTGCCCCGCCTCAGAGCCGCGATTTTTATCGAATTAACGCAGTTACACCCTCTAACCGAACCGAACGTATCGTACCTCACAGTCCGGTACAATCGAAATCCCGCACCGCGGGCAACAAGCCCCCTGGTCACGATTCAGCCTGTTCGGCGTTTAGCTGATTGATTGATTTCTGGCAAGAGCGCTCCGATTCACGATGCTGAGGAACAAGGAAAGGCCTAGGCCAAACAAGATCACCATCAACACAATCAAATCTCCAAAGGTGGCATAAAAGGTTGGAGGTATGGTCTTTGGAAGCGGGCTGTCCAGGACCCCTCGGCGTCCTATGCCAAGGCTTTTCAGCACTCTTCCATGCGGGTCGATAACCGCAGAGATGCCGGTGTTTGCAACCCGCACAACCGGCAATCCTTCTTCGATCGCGCGCATTCTTGATTGGGCAAAATGCTGCCGTGGGCCGATGGAGTCTCCAAACCAGGCATCGTTCGTCACATTGAGGATCCACCCTGGCCGCTGACCCCGGTCGATCACCGCTCTGGGGAAGATAATCTCGTAGCAGACCAACAAGCTGACCGATGGCGCGTTGTTCAATGGAATAGACCTTGGCCCGCCGCCCGGAACGAAGCCGCCAGGCAACGTCACCAGTTTGCGCAGCCCTAAGGGTTCCAGGAAGGAAGCAAACGGGAGGTATTCACCAAATGGCACCAGATGCGATTTGTCGTAGGAGGCAACCGTGTTGCCCTCATGGTCGATCACCAGCACTGAGTTGCGGGCGCGCGTGTCGTTTGCCGCTCCAACCTGGCCGGCCACGCCCCGGCGCAAGGCACCAGTGATCAGAGTGACGTTCGGAGGCAGGAGCTCGGCGATTTGTTCTTTGGCTTTGGGATTTGCCTCCAACAGGAACGGAATGGCGCTTTCAGGCCACAGCACATGCGTCACGTCCTTCACGCCGGTCACCTCCGGATTGGTGGCCATGTCGGAGAGCTCAAGCAGCGCGTTGAAAATTTCCGTCCGGTATTTGGGATCCCATTTGCGATTTTGGGCGATGTTGGGCTGAATGATGCGCACCCTCACCTCTTCCTCAAATGCAGGCTGTGATCCGCTGAGACGGGCCGCGCCTGCGATCCAGATCACCGCGGTTGCCAGCAAGATTGCTGTCATGGCGAAAATCCGGCCAGACATGCCGCGCGCGGCTTCCTCGTCATCGGCGGCAAGAACCGCCGGGCAGGCGCCGGCGCGCACCACGAGAAAAGTGAGGCCGTAGACCCCACCATAGGCCGCCAGCTGTTCAAGCCCTTCAAACGCACCGGCTGAGTAGCCGATCGTGGCCCAGGGAAATCCGGTAAAAATGTGCCCCCTCACCCATTCCAACGCGGTGAAAGCAGAGGCAAGAACCGCGATTCGCCCAATGCCGGAGGTCCAAAACACCGAGGCACACAAGGTGGCAAAGCCATGGAAAATTCCAAGCCCAAGAGGAAACAGCACCACAACGAAGGGGATCATCCAGGAAAACAGATCCGCATCCACCAGGAAGGCTTCGCTGACCCAATAGAGGTTGGGCGCAAAATAACCGAAACCGAAGGCCCAACCGGTCATGAATGCTGCTGGTGCACGGTTCCACAATGAGCTTGATTGAGCGTTGACACCGTCCAAGATCCACACCAGAACCGGCAGGCTGAACAACAATGCAACGATCAAATAGATGGGCGGGGCGGCGAGCGCGGCAACAATGCCGGCGAGTGCAGACACAAAAAGCCTGCGCCAACCCCACAGCACGATAAATTTGAGGGCAAAGCTGTTCATTGAATCCCGCGGCACATCCCACAATACCGAATCACCAAGCCCTTATAGCAATTGCAGCGTGCAATCGCTTCCACTTCTGCAGGATAAAACTCAAAAAGAGGCTTTAGGCTTTGTTGCCTGTCGCAGAGGGGCTTTCAGTCTGTTTGGATGCAGTGCTGCTGCCGCGAGGGTGGATCTTCAGGGTCTTCAACCGCCTCGGATCACTTTCCAGAACCTCGAACGCCAGACCGGAATCATGGCGGATCAGCTCGCCCCGGGTGGGCACACGCCCGACCATCGTGAACATCAATCCCCCCAGCGTGTCGGCATCGTCCTCATCCTCATCGGGCATGAGGTCAACTTTCAGGAGTTGTTCCAGCTCTTCGATTTCCGCCCGCGCGTCAGCCACCAACGTGCCGTCCGGCTGCGGCCGGATCAACGGTCCATCCGGGGCATCGTGCTCATCGACGATTTCACCGACGATTTCTTCAACCAGGTCTTCGATTGAAACCAGGCCGTCCGTCCCGCCATATTCGTCCACCACGATGGCCAGGTGAATGTGGGTGGACTGCATTTTGACCAAAAGATCCACCGCCAGCATGGACGGCGGAACAAAGATCACCTCCCGCATGATGCCGGCACTTGCCACGGTCTTGTCCAGTTTGATACCGGACAGGGTGAACGGTTTTGCGCCGTTCTCCGTGCTGCGCCCATTGCTTCTTCCAGCCGGCTTTTTGGGGGGTTTTACCTTGTCACCGGCTTTGGCAATCCAGTTCACCAGGTCCTTGATGTGCACCATGCCAAGGGGCTCATCCAGGGTGTCCCGGTACACCGGGATACGCGAATGGTTGGCTTCAATGAACACCGTGAAGAGATCTGCCAGGCTGGTCTGATCTTCAACCGCGATGATGTCGGCGCGCGGCACCATCACGTCTTCAACCCGCTGCTGGCCGAACTCCAGGATGTTGAGCAGCATCAGGCGCTCTTCAGCCGACATGTCGTCCTGGGTCCCAGCTTCGTGCTGGCCGATCACGTCTTCCAGGCTGGCGCGCAGAGTCGTCTCGGTCTCGCCGCTGAACTTGTTGCGCAAGAACGACCAGAACGAGCTTGGCGTTCTGTTGGGTTTAGTATGAAGCGCGCCTTTGCCCGGGCCCGATGCGGCAGGGGCGGCGCTGGTACTCTCAGATTGTGAAGGGTCGGTCATCTCTGTTTCAACCAGAAGCGTCTTGCGTCTGATTTAATCATAGGGGTTCTCAATGCCAAGGCCTGCTAGGATTTGAACTTCCAAAGCTTCCATTTCATCAGCGGTTTCAGCATCCTCGTGGTCATATCCTGCCAGATGCAGGACACCATGTACAATAAGATGCATCAAATGGCTTTCAATTTTCTTTCCAAACTCTTCGGCCTCTGCGTGCACCACGCCATGGGCCAATATCACATCGCCCAGAGGGAGCGGTTCGCCCGGCGGCCAGTGTGCAGTATCCAGATCAGCACCGAACGACAGAATGTTGGTGGATTTGTCCTTGCCGCGATATTGCTTGTTGAGCGCTTGAACTTCCGCGTTCCCTGCTAATCTTACGCCCATCAGCCGCTTGGAGACATCCCCGCCCAGCGCGCTGGCCGCAGCAGACGACGCGGCCGAGATGATCTGCTCAACGCCGTCAATGGCGCGCCAGTTTTCGTCTGCAATATCGATTTCAACCTGCATCGTGCGTTGATCAGTCGGCAGAATCGCGCTTGGCGGTTGCTGCCTCATAGGCATTGACGATTTTGGTCACCAGAGGATGGCGCACAATGTCTTCTGCCGTGAACCTGATAACATCGATCGCATCGATATCGCCCAACAAACCAACAGCTTCGGCCAGGCCTGATGTGGTGCCGCGCGGCAGGTCCACCTGGGTGGGGTCGCCCGTCACCACCATGCGCGAGCCTTCGCCCAGCCGGGTCAGGAACATCTTCATCTGCTGCGGTGTGCAGTTCTGCGCCTCATCAAGAATGACGAATGCCCTTGCCAATGTGCGGCCACGCATGAACGCAAGCGGTGCAATTTCGATGGTTTCATCTTCCATCCCGCGCGTCACCTGGTTGGCCGGCATGGTGTCATACAAGGCGTCATAGAGCGGGCGCAGATAAGGATCGACCTTCTCCTTCATGTCGCCCGGCAGGAAGCCAAGCCGCTCCCCGGCCTCCACTGCCGGCCGCGACAGGATGATCCGGTCAACCTCGCCGGCCATCAGCGCAGCCGCTGCGCAGGCCACGGCCAGGTAGGTTTTGCCGGTGCCCGCAGGGCCGATGCCGAACACCAGCTCGCGCTTCTGCAGGGACGAGATATAGGCGCCTTGCTGGCGTGATCTTGGATGGATCACCTTGCGCCTGGTTTTGATCTGCACATCCTTGGGCGCTTTGAATTCGTCCCGAACAGGCGCGGCGGCGCTGGTTTTGACCTCCGGCACCACATGCAGCCGGATTGCGCCATCCACATCCGCCGGCTGAACTTCGAAGCCCTCGCTCAGGCGCTCGTACAGATTTGACAGAATCTGGCGCGCGTTCTCCTGTGCATCCGATTGTCCGAGAATGGCAACATGATTGCCGCGTGGCATCACCGAAACCCCAAGCCGGTCTTCAATCAGGGCCAGGTGCTGGTCATGTTCGCCAAAAAGATGGGGGAGGAGACGGTTGTCGTCGAATGTCAGGATCAAGCCGTCACCATTTTCGTCAATCTCACTTTGAGCGGTGTCCGGCTCAGTGTCCGTGCCGGAAGTTTGGCTTTGCGTGGTGTTCAAGCAATCAGCTCCAGATAGTCAGGTTTGAAGGCGGTTTCATTACACAATATGCGCCGAAAGGCTGTTGGCGCCAATAGCATCAATGTGAACCGGCACAATATCGCCAATGGCAGCATTTGTGTTCGTCACATGCACAGGCTGCAGATAGGGCGAGCGGCCCACAAGCTGGCCGGGATAACGGCCCGGTTTCTCCAACAGCAAATCGAACTTCTGGCCGGCGCATGACGCATTAAAGGCAGTCTGCTGCTCGCCCAGCAAGGCCTGCAGGCGTTGCAGGCGTTCAGATTTCACCTCCTCGGGCACCTGGGCCTCCAGATCAGCGCCTGGCGTCCCGGGACGGGGGGAATATTTGAATGAGTATGCCTGGGCATAGTTCACATCTCGCACGATTTTCAGCGTGTCCTCAAAGTCAGCATCGGTTTCACCTGGAAAGCCCACGATAAAATCAGAAGACAATGCAATGTCGGGCCGTGCCTGCCGGATGCGCTCGATAATGTCGAGATAGAACCCAGCGCTATGTTTCCGGTTCATGGCCTTGAGGATGCTGTCAGAACCTGACTGCACGGGCAGGTGCAGATAAGGCATCAATTTAGCGCAGTCGCGATGCGCCCTGATCAAGGCCTCGTCCATGTCCTTTGGATGACTGGTCGTGAACCGCAAGCGCTCCAAGCCATCAATCTCTTCCAGGTGATAGAGCAACTGCGCCAAGCCCCAGCTCGCGCCGTCCGGGCCTTCACCGTGGTAGGCGTTGACGTTCTGGCCCAGCAGGGTGATTTCCTTGACCCCGGCGTCTGCCAGGCGGCGGGCCTCGGCGGCCACCCGTTCCACCGGGCGCGAGAATTCAGCGCCTCGGGTGTAGGGCACCACGCAGAACGAGCAGAACTTGTCACAGCCCTCCTGCACCGTAAGGAAGGCGGCGACACCGCGCGAGCGGGTTTTTACCGACGAGGGCTGAACCAGATGGTCGAACTTGTCTTCAACCGGAAACTCGGTTTCCACCACGCTGCGGCCGGTTTCTTCGGCCCGGGCCAGCATGTCCGGCAGCTTGTGATAGGTCTGGGGCCCGAACACCATGTCAACCATGGGCGCCCGGCGGATTATCTCTTCACCCTCTGCCTGGGCAACACAGCCGGCAACGGCGATCTTCACATCGTGACCGTCGCCCGCCCGCGCGGCTTTGATTTTGCGGATGCGCCCAAGTTCTGAATAGACCTTTTCGGCCGCCTTTTCGCGAATGTGGCAGGTGTTGAGGATGATCAGGTCGGCATCATCAGGCTGATCGGTCTCCACATAGCCGGACGGCGCCAGCATGTCGCTCATGCGGGCGGAATCATAAACGTTCATCTGGCAGCCATAGGACTTGATGAACAGTTTGCGTTTGGTGTCAGGCATTAGTGTTTATCAGCTCGATCCAAATTTGCTGGTTTCTTTAGACCCTTTCAGCGCCAAAGCAAGCCCTTCGCGCACGATCGTCTCCGAACGGGCAGCCTGTTCTTTGCGGTCTTGGCCTTCCACATCGTCAAGGGCACGATGAAATACAAGGCTCACATCAAAACCCCCACCCTTGAAAACGTGCCACATGTGCGGCAACAGTTCCATATCTGCATACCAGCCATAGTGGGCCCCATCGCGGCCGAATGCGTCGTGATAGCCCATCGTAAGCGGCTGCACCTGCGGGGTGCCTGGCTCTGTTCCGGGAAACAGCGCACTCTTGAACCCCAGGACGTCTCGGCCATCGGTGCTGGTGCCCTCAGGAAACAGAACCAGAATGTCACCGGCAGCGAAGCGGCCGGCCATCTCCTCGCGCACCGGGCTCACCGCGTGGCGCCGTTCGCGGTCCACAAAGCAGGTCCTGATCAGCCGGGCCAGCGGGCCGAACACAGGCCAGGATTTCACATCGCGCTTGGCGATGAACTGGCAGGGCACTACCGCCCCAATGGCAATGATATCGATCCAGGATATGTGGTTGGCCACGATCAGGAGCGGACCGGCTCTGGGCGGGTCGCCCTGCACCACAATGTTCGCACGCATGAGACGCGCTGCGGTTCGGAACACGAACCCGGGCAAATGATGTTGCAAGCTTGGAGCAGCCAGCACTATCAGGATTTGGAGCGGGGCCGTGGCAATCAGCAAAAGAGCAAACGCTGCGGATATCCAAATCGCCCGCAAGACGCTCATGATGTCCGTCAGTCTTTGTCTTTGCCGTCGAGCGCGATGCCGTAGAGCTCAAGGCGGTGGTCAACGAGCTTGTAGCCAAGTTCCCGGGCCACAATTTCCTGGAGCTTCTCGATCTCTTCGTTCTTGAACTCGATCACCTTGCCTGACTGCAAATCGATCAGGTGATCATGGTGCTCGTCTTGCGCCGGCTCATAGCGCGCCCGGCCATCGCCAAAGTCATGGCGCTCCAGAATACCCGCATCTTCAAACAAACGCACCGTGCGGTACACCGTTGCGATGGAAATTCTGTTGTCGATGGCAGAGGCGCGGCGATAGACCTCTTCCACATCCGGATGGTCTTCTGCGTCAGACAGAACGCTGGCAATGACCTTGCGCTGCTCGGTCATGCGCATGCCTTTTTGAATGCAGATTTTCTCTAGCGTGGTCATAAATCTATTCTGTACGCGCGCGATGGTTGATTTGGACGTTGGTATAGGTCTCTCAGAACCGGCTTGCAACTCAGGCGTTAGCGCTGTGTGGACGAGTTCACGGCGTAACCCATGGCGAGGGCGTCGGATTTCGTGCCGTCATCGTGCTGGTAATAGCCCTTGCGCTGGCCTGTGATTTGAAACCCGAGATCCTCGTAAAACCGGAGTGCCTCGGTGTTGTTGACGTCAACCTCGATGAACACAGTTTGAATGTCTGGCAAATCGGAGATAGCAGTTTGAAACAATGTACGGGCAACACCCTGGCGACGCGCGTCCTTGAGCACGCAGATCGTAAGAATCTCAGCCTCATCGGCTGCTTGCCGCAAGAGGATGAACCCTGCCGGTCTGTCGTCCAACACCCCGCCCAGGGCGCGGACGCCGGGAAGAGTGAGGAGTGTTTCGAAACTTTCTGCGCTCCAGGGACGCTCAAAGCAAAGGGCATGCAGGGCCGCGAGCGCGGCCGCATCCTGCAACGGCGCAATTGCAATTTGCCGAGCCGCCGCGTTCACGGGCTATCCTGGCTCAACGGCGCGTTGAACTTGTGAGCCCGGGGCTGGAGGCTTCGCATCGGGCGCCCTCAAATAGAGTGGCAGAGGCGGCGAGGCCCCGGCACTCATGTGCGCTGCGGCGGCAACCCATACGCTTGCGACCGGCAACTCGGGTGTGCTGGAAAGTGTTCTCGCCTCGTCATCACCGGCGAGCAACTTGACGCCGCTTCCTGCCACGACGATTTGGCCCTCAGGCAAGGCGCTATGGGCCCCAGCAACCGCAACAGCCTGGGGGGCACTCAGCACGTCACCGTTGGGTGCATAGGTTGCCAGATAAAGTTCGCCGCGCCGGGCATCAATCACCGAGGCCACTGGAACCACCGGGGCATCGGCCGCAATGGCGCACAGGGCAATGGCGTGCAGGCTGGTGAGGCCGATCACCGGCAGATTTGATGCAACGGCCAGCCCTCTGGCGGCGGCGACACCGATGCGCACGCCGGTAAAGGTGCCCGGTCCAGTGGTCACCGCAATCTGCCCGATGTCAGCCGGCGCCAGACCGGCCTCTTTGACGGTTTCATCAATGAGCGGAAACAGCGCTTCGGCCTGCCCGCGCGACATTAGCTCGTGCCGGGCCGCCAGAACCTCGCTGCGGCTGCCGTCAAACAGCGCGACCGAGCATGCGTCCAGGCAAGTGTCGAAAGCCAGGGTGATCATGGGTCAAGGAACGGCCAACACGGCCGGGGCCAAATAGGGGGAAGCTGCAGGTCCGATCAGACCGGCCGTACTTCTTCCACCTCAGGAATGAAGTGGCGCAGCAGGTTTTCAATGCCGTGCTTCAACGTTGCGGTCGATGACGGACACCCTGCGCAGGCGCCTTGCATGCGCAAGTGCACAATGCCGTCGCGGTAGCCATGGAAGGTGATGTCGCCTCCATCCTGCGCCACGGCCGGGCGCACCCTGGTGTCGAGCAGGTCCTTGATGGTGTCGACGATCTCCACATCGGTTTCGTCAAAATCTTCCGCCGCGTCCGCCGCGGTGGCCGCGCCGTTTCCCACAACCGGAGCGCCGGACAGGTAATGCTCCATTATGACGCCCAGAATGGCGGGCTTCAGATGCTGCCAGTCGGTTTCATCCTTGGTGATGGTCACGAAATCCGTACCGAAGAACACCCCGGTAACACCGTTCACCTGGAACAGGCGGCTGGCCAAAGGGGATTCCTCTGCTTCAGCTGCGCCGCGGTAGTCGCGGGTGTCGTTTGAGAGCACCGGCTTGCCTGGGATGAATTTCAGGGTGGCCGGGTTCGGTGTGGCTTCGGTTTGGATGAACATTGCAGAACTCCATTGAGCAGGCCCGTGCACAACACACGCGGCGGCTCGATTTAAGTGAATTAGCTTAGAGTAATTCTAAACTGATCTATTGTCTACTATTTTACTCAAGATATATGGGGATTGTTTGTCAGCGCACAAAGCCCACGATCTTTTTTACCTCGTCCATGATGGGAGCGGCCAGAACCCGGGCCCGGGCCGCGCCATCACGCAGGATTTCGTCGATATGACCGGGATCTGCCATCAGCCGCGCCATTTCGCTGCTCACCGGTTGCAAGGCTTCCACGGTAAGGTCGGCAAGGTCCTGCTTGAACCCGGAAAACTGTGCCCCGCCATAGGTTTTGAGCGTGTCGGCCACCGGCTCGCCTTTGAGCGCGGCAAAAATCCCCACCAGATTGTCAGCTTCCGGCCGCTCCTTCAGGCCCTCAATCTCGGAGGGCAGGGGTTCTGGATCGGTTTTCGCCTTGCGGATCTTCTTGGCGATGGTGTCGCTGTCATCGGTAAGGTTGATGCGCGACAGGTCCGACGGGTCGGATTTCGACATCTTCTTGGTGCCGTCGCGCAGGCTCATCACCCTGGTGGCCGGGCCGGTGATCAGCGGTTCGGCAAGCGGGAAGAAGCCATCGGGGTAGCCCAGTTCCTTCAAACGCGGGGCAAAATCGTTGTTGAACTTCTGAGCGATGTCGCGGGTCAGCTCCAGGTGTTGCTTCTGATCTTCGCCCACCGGCACATGTGTGGCCCGGTAAACCAGAATGTCGGCAGCCATCAGGCTGGGATAGGCGTAGAGCCCCACAGACGCATTTTCCCGGTTCTTGCCGGCCTTCTCCTTGAACTGCGTCATGCGGTTCAGCCAGCCCAGCCGGGCCACGCAATTGAACACCCAAGCCAGTTCGGCATGCTCTGCGACCTGGCTCTGGTTGAACACGATGTGTGCGGCAGGGTCGATGCCCGAGGCAATGAAGGCGGCGGTCACCAGGCGAATGGCCCGGCTCAGCTCGGCCGGGTCCTGCCACTGTGTGATGGCGTGCATGTCCACCACACAATAGATGCATTCGTGGGATTTTTGCATTTCCACAAACCGGGTGATGGCGCCCAGGTAGTTGCCCAGGGTTAAATCGCCGGTTGGCTGCACGCCGGAAAAGACGCGCTCTTTCAGTTCGATCATGGCATGGCTCCGTAACAGCGTGCGCTGTATGGCTGATTGGTTTGCAATTGCCAAGCTTTAGCTTAGGGACGTGTGAAAGGCCTTTGCGGATGTCGCCCTCGGGCTTGACCCGAGGGCCCATGCGACAGGGACTGATGCTTGCGGCGGTGGGTCCTCGGGTCAAGCCCGAGAACGGCATTGAGGGTAGCCCACCTTGAGTGGTTCAAACTAAGCTCATCTTGCTTTGAAACTGGCTTTGAGTTCGCTCAGCCGGGCCGCACCGCTCACATGGCAAATGATGAAATAAACCCCCGCTCCCAGCCCGATCAGGCCTACGAGTGCAGCAAGGCGGATGAGGATGTTGAGATCTGACTGAAACACCTGAATGCCCCACGTCATGGCGGCCATGAGCACACCCCCCATCACCATCGCCGCGGCCAGCAGCCAGGGCAGCTTTTTGAGCAGGCGCTGATCTGGCCGGTAGTGCCGCCGGTGGGCCAAGGTGGCGCCGAGGAGGATGGCGTTCACCCAACCCGCCGCGGTGGTGGCCAGAGCGATGCCCGTTTGGGCGTACAGCGGAAAGAGCAAGAGGCTGCCGGCCACATTTACAGCCACGCTGATGGCGGCGAATATCATCGGCGTGCGGGTGTCTTCCCGGGCAAAGAAGCCTGGCGAGAACACCTTGATCATCACGAAGGCCGGCAAGCCGATGGCAAAAGCGATCAGGGCCGATGCGGTCGCGGCGGTGTCGGCGCTGGTGAAGTGGCCACGCTCAAACAGCACCTGCACCACCGGCAGGGGCAAGGCCATCAAGCCCACTGCCGCCGGCACGGTGAGCAACATGGAGAGCTCAAGCGCCCGGTTCTGGCTGTTGTGCACGCCCTCCAGATCATCCGCCCGAAGTCTGCGTGAAACGTCCGGCAGCAGAGCCACCCCAATGGCGATGCCCACAACGCCGAGCGGCAATTGGTAGATCCGGTCGGCATATTGCAATGTCGCGATGGCCCCTGCCTTTTGGCTGGCGATGATCTGGCCAATCAGAAGATTGATCTGGGTGATGCCGCCCGCCATGGCGGCTGGAACGGCAAGGATCAGCAAGCGTTTCACATTTGTCGTCAGGCGCGGGCGGGCAAAGCCGATGGAAAAATCCGTGCGCTCCACCGCCACACACAACAAGATGAGCTGCAGGCCGCCGGACACGCACACGGCCCAGCTCATCA
Organism: Alphaproteobacteria bacterium; assembly: GCA_024227565.1. Taxonomy (GTDB): domain Bacteria; phylum Pseudomonadota; class Alphaproteobacteria; order Rhizobiales; family CAJQND01; genus JAAEUE01. The sequence goes on along the minus strand of JAAEUE010000002.1, from coordinate 25,263 downwards.
GGGTGCCGATCTGGGTTTGGCTGATCAGGCCGAACACCCAGGCCCCCACCAGGGTGCTGATGATGACGATGTTCAAGATGACCGGCGCAAAGGCGGCCGCCGCAAAACGCCCGAACGAGTTGAGCACGCCGGACAGCATTGCCACCAGAGACATGAAGAGCAGATAGGGGAACATCACCCGGGTCAGCAGAACCGTCAGGTCAAACTTTTCCGGGTCCTCGGCAAACCCCGGCGCGATGATCCATTTCACCAGGAAGGGCATGAAGATTTCCGCCAGGGCGGAGAGCGCGAGGAGTGTTACGACCAGGAACGAGAGGACCTGGGAGGCAAACGCCTGGGCCTGGGCCTTGCCTCCGCCTTCGAGCTCCTTGGCAAACAGGGGCACGAACGCCGAGTTGAAGGCCCCTTCGGCGAACAGGCGGCGGAACAGATTGGGGAACCTGAAGGCGGCATAGAACGCATCGGCCACCGGCCCGGTGCCCAAAAGGGCGGCGATCAGAAGTTCGCGCACAAACCCGAGCACGCGGCTCATCATCGTGTAGCCGCCGACGGTGGTTGCTGAGCGAAGCAGGTTCATGACCGAATGTGTTACCCAAAATCAAGAAGACTGAAGTGCCACAAAGCGGCACAGCGCGTTAATGTTTCCTTAACCGGCTGCTTTAAGGCCCTCAACCAGGGCTTGGCTATCGCTCTCATCTGGCGAAAGCACGGCAAGCAGTTGGCGGCGGATGGCCGCGCGCCGGTTGGCGTTGGTGATTTTCTGGTTGGTCAGGTCGGTCACGTAGAACACATCCACCGCCTTCTCGCCGAAGGTGGTGATGTGGGCCGAGCCGATGTTCAGGTTCAACCGGAACAGGGCTTCGGTGAGCTCGAACAAAAGGCCCGTTCGGTCAAGCCCGTTCACTTCGATCATGGTGAAGACGTTTGAAGACTGGTTATCGATCAGCACCTGGGGCTCAACCGAAAACGCCGCAGCGCGCTTGGTGGGCTTGGCGCGCAACTTCACCAAGTCGCGCAAGCGCACTTCGCCGGTCAGGGCCTGGGTTATCAATTCAGCCACCCGCTTGGCGCGCCTCAGCTCGTCTGCGCTGTTGGGCAACTCGCGCTGGATTAGCAGAGTGTCGAGGGCATGGCCGTCCGCGGTGGTGGTGATCTGCGCCCCGGCAATGTTTGCCCCTGCCGCTGAGCATGCGCCGGTCATCAGGGCCAAAAGGCGCGGGTGGTCGGGCGCATAGACCGTCAGCTCAGTGATGGCGGTGAAATCGTCGGTCTGCACCTCCGTCATCACCGTTCTATCCGTCCGGTCGATCAGTTTGGCGTGCTGGATCTGATGGTCGAGCTTCACGTTTAGCCAATAAGGATCATAGTGCTTCTTCAAATAGGCCTTCAGCTTCTTGGCCGGCCAATCCGGCATGTTCTCGCTGAACTCTGCATGGGCCACCTGAACGCGCTCGGCGCGTGATACTCTTGTGTGGCCGCCGGAAAGATGCGGTTCGGCTTCAAAATAAAGGGTGCGCAGGAGCTGGCCCTTCCAGCCGTTCCACACACCCGGGCCCACGGCCTTGATGTCGGCCACGGTCAAGATCATCATCAGCTTCAGCCGTTCCGGGCTTTGGATGACGGCGGCAAAATCGGAGATGGTCTTAAAGTCATTCAGATCGCGCATCTGCGCGGTTTCGCTCATCAGCAAATGGTGGCGCACCAGCCAGGCCACGGTCTCGGTTTCCGCCGCATCCAGCCCCAGGCGCGGGCACAGTTCTGCAGCCACCTGCGCGCCGGCGATGGAATGGTCTTCGCCCCGGCCCTTTGCGATGTCATGCAGAAACATCGCCACAAAAAGCGTCCGCCGGCTCTTCAGGGTATGAATGATTTCATGCGACACCGGGTGGGCTTCGGCCAGCTCGCCCCGTTCGATTTCCGACACAACGCCAACAGCCCTGAGCAGATGCTCGTCCACGGTATAGTGGTGGTACATGTTGAACTGCATGTGGGCGATGATGCGCCCGAAGTCGGGGATGAACCGGCCCAACACACCGGACTCGTTCATGCGCCGCAAAATGAGTTCCGGTTCACGCTTTGAGGTCAGGATCTCCAAAAACAGCTTGTTGGCCCGCGGGTCTTCACGCACCGCCTTGGTGATGAGCTTCAACGAACGGGTCACAAGCTTGATGGTTTCCGGGTGAACGCCGCAATTATACCGCTCAGACAGCCAATAGAGCATGATCAGATTGGCCGGATCGGTCTTGAACACATCGTCGCGCGAAACGCTGATGCGCCCGTTCTCAATGGTGAAATCCGCGCTCTCTTTCACCGTGCCCATGCCGGTCAAACCAAAAGGCATGCGGCGGAAGAAGTCGCTCATCTTCGGCGCGCGCTTGAGCTGGGCCTCTTCCAGCACCGAACAGAAGATGCGCGTGAGATCACCGACCTGTTTGGCAATCAGGAAATAGGCCCGCATGAACTGTTCCACATGGCGGTTGTCGCCGCCGTCCTCATAGCCCATGCGCAGCGCCATATCGGCCTGCTTGTCGAATGTCAGCTTGTCGTCGCCGCGTTTGGTGAGGAAGTGCAGGTGGCAGCGCACCGTCCAGAGGAAATGTTCGCAAGCCCGGAACTGCTTCTGCTCTTCCTTGGTGAAGACCCCGGCCTTGACGAAGTCCAAGCCCTCCTCGGCGCCGTAAACGAACTTGGCGATCCAGAACAGGGTATGCAGATCGCGCATCCCGCCCTTGCCGTTCTTCACATCCGGTTCCACCAGATAGCGCGAGGCGCCTGATCTCAGATGGCGCTCGTCGCGCTCTTCCAGCTTGGTGGCGATGAACGCCTTGGCAGCGCCCCGTGCCTTGACCAGGTCTTTGCGGTAGCGCGCCTGGAGGTCGTTGAACAACGCTTCATCGCCCCACAGATAGCGCGCTTCCAGCATGGCCGTCAGAATGGTTGAATCGGTCGCCGACAGGCGGATGCATTCATCCACCGACCTGGTGGCATGGCCAACCTTAAAGCCCAGATCCCAGAGCATATAGAGCATGTACTCCACCACGCTCTCGCCCCAGGCGGTTTGCTTGTAGGGCAAAAGGAACAACAGATCGATGTCGGACCCCGGCGCCAACGTGCCCCGCCCATAGCCGCCTTGCGCCACCACGGAGATGCGTTCGGCATCGGATGGGTTCTTGGCCCGGTACACATGCACCACGGTGAAATCGTAGAGCACCTGGGTCAGCTCATCTTGCAGCTTGGAAAGATCCTCTGCGCACGCCGTTCCGTCCCGGTCGGCCTCAAAGCGGTGTTCGATTTCCGCCCGGCCCTGGGTCACCGCATCCCCCAAAATCTGGAGGGCGGCCTGCCTCAGCTTGCTTGAGTCATGGCCAACGTCCTGCCACTCGGCGGTGAGTGCATGGCGCAACTCTTCGCCGTCAAAGGCTTTCCGGATGGGCGCGGTTTCGGTCATGGGGCACTCATAGCGCGATCTGGGCAGGGCGCCTAGAGCATGCTTCACCAATGCTGTCCTCAGGCCTGACCCGAGGACCCACGGCCACTCGCTGCAAACTCTGGAGCATGGGCCCTCGGGTCAAGCCCGAGGGCGACACCAGGAAGGAACTGCAAATGCTGCTTGATCAGCTCTCTTGCTTGGCCGCCTTGTCCTTCAGCGCGTAAACCAACTCCAGCGCTTCGCGCGGAGAGAGTTCGTCGGGAAGGATCGCGGCAACCATCTCATCCAACTCTGAAGGCCCTCGCCGGGCAGGCGCTGTGCTTGGCCGGGCAGCAGAGAACAAGGGCAGGTCTTCAGCAAGATCACCATGCGCGCCCTTTTGGTCATTGGATTCCAGCAAGGCCAAAACTTCCGAAGCCCGGTCGATCACCGGTTCCGGCAGGCCCGCCAGCTTGGCCACCTGGATGCCGTAGGAACGGTCTGCCGCGCCAGGGCCCACCTCATGCAGGAACACCACATCGCCCTTGAACTCGCGCACCTTCATGGTGGAATTGCCAAGTTGATCCAAGCGCTCCGACAGTGCGGTCAGCTCATGAAAGTGCGTGGCAAACAACGAGCGGCAGCAATTAACCTCGTGCAGGTGCTCCACCGAGGCCCATGCAATGGAGAGCCCATCGAAGGTTGCCGTGCCGCGTCCGATTTCATCCAGGATCACCAGCGACCGGTCGCTGGCCTGATTGAGGATGGTGGCGGTTTCCACCATCTCCACCATGAAGGTGGAGCGCCCGCGCGCCAGATCGTCCGCCGCCCCCACCCGCGAGAACAGCCGGTCGATGACGCCAATATGGGCCGAGGCCGCCGGAACGAACGAACCGATCTGCGCCAGAATGGCGATCAGGGCGTTCTGGCGCAGGAAGGTGGACTTACCCGCCATGTTGGGCCCGGTGAGAAGCCAGATGCGCTTGCCGCCGTCTTCTTCAAGCTCGGCGGAAAGGTTGCAGTCATTCGGCACGAACGGGGCGTCGCCGGCACGGCGCAGAACCTGCTCCACCACCGGATGGCGGCCCTGGCCGATTTCAAACGCCAGGCTCTGGTCAACCTGTGGCCGGCTGTAGCGGTTTTCTTCGGCCAGTTCGGCGAAGGCGGTGAACACATCAAGCTGGGCCAAGGCAGCGCCCAGGGAGATGATCAATTCACCTTGCCCGGTCACCCGCTCCACCAGCTGATGGAAGATATCAAGCTCCAGCCGCTGCGCCTTGTCGCCAGCGGCCAGGATCTTCTGCTCCAGCTCGGCCAGCTCCGTGGTGGTGAACCGCATGGCGTTGGCCATGGTCTGGCGATGGATATATTTTGCCGTGTGGGGCTCTCCCATAAGGGTGGCGCCATGTTGGGCCGGCACCTCGATGAAATAGCCCAGCACGTTGTTGTGCTTGATCTTGAGGGCCTTCACACCGACCTCGTCGGCATAGCCTGACTGCAGCCCGGCAATCACCTTGCGGCTTTCATCGCGCAGGGCCCGGCATTCATCCAGCTCGGCGCTGTGGCCCGATTTGACGAAGCCCCCGTCGCGCGCCAACAACGGCAACTGATCGCCCAACACTGCGGAAAGCTCAGCGCCCATTCCAGTGTCGTCGGCGGAAAGCGCTGCGGCAATCTCTTCAGCCAACCCGGGCGGGGTTGCAAGCCCGTCATGCCCGCGCAGGGTTTCCGCCAGGGCCCGGGCCGCCGCGGCGCCATCTCTAACCCCGGCAAGATCGCGCGGGCCGCCCCGGCCCACGGTGAGGCGCGACAAGGCTCTGGCCAAATCCGGGCAGGCCTTCAAATGACCGCGAACTGCGCTGCGCAATCCGGATTGGTCGAGGAAGTAGGCAACGACATCCTGGCGGGCGGAAATGGCCGCCACATCCTGCAAGGGTGCGGCCAGCCACTCGCTGAGCAGCCGCCCACCAGCCCCGGTGATGGATCTGTCGATCACCGAAAGCAGGCTGCCCTTGCGTTCGCCCGACAGGGTGCGCACCAGCTCCAGGTTGGTGCGGGTGGCCACATCGATCAGCATCACCGAATTCTGCGCTGCGACCACAGGCGGGCGAACGGCCGGCATGGCACCAACTTGGGTCAGCGACACATACTCCAGAAGCCCGCCGCACGCGGCGATCTCGGCCCGGCCGAAATCTCCAAAGCTTTCAAGGGCGGCAACCGCAAAGAACTCTTTCAACCGCAGCTCGCCGGCCCGGCTGTCGAAGCGGCTGGCAGGGATCGGCGATATGGCCGCGCCGCACTCAGACAGGGTCTGGTTCAGGGCAGCATCCGCCAGCAGGCTGTCTGCCACGATGACTTCAGAGGGTTCGATGCGCGACAGCTCGGCCGCCAGGCGGCCCTGGCTGGTGGCGGTGACGGAAAACTCGCCGGTGGAAATGTCTATCCAGGCCAGCGCCAAGGTGCCATCACCCTTATGGCGGGCAAGGGCGGAGAGGAAGTTGTTGCGCTTGGCATCCAGCAGACTGTCTTCGGTGATGGTGCCGGGTGTCACCAGGCGCACCACCTCGCGGCGCACCACCGCTTTGTAGCCACGCTTCTTGGCTTCGGCCGGATCCTCGGTCTGCTCGCACACGGCCACCTTGTGGCTCAGCTTAATCAGGCGCTGCAGGTAACCGTCGGCTGCATGCACCGGCACCCCGCACATGGGGATGTCTTCGCCCGAATGCTTGCCGCGCTTGGTGAGCGTGATCCCCAGGGCACGTGAGGCGATCTCGGCATCTTCGAAAAACAGCTCGTAAAAATCACCCATCCGGTAGAACAACAGGCAATCGGGGTTGGCTGTTTTGATCTCCAGATATTGCGCCATCATGGGGGTGGGCGCAGCGACGGGCTTCGGTTCCGCCGTGGAAACCGATGTGTCGGCTGGTTCTGCGGCTTGTGCCGGTTCCATCATTCAACTCTGATCCTGCTCGCTGCATGTTTACCAGAACCAGCGCCAAGCTGTCTTCCCGCCGTTAAAGGATGTTCACAAGCGATCCGTGAAAGGATATGCTGGGGGTTCGAATTTGGGAGGGTGCCCGGCATTTGCCGGGCGTTTTGGTCTTTGTGGAGAGTTGAGTAGCAAGATGGCAACCAAGAGTTCAGGCACGGTCCGGCCGCAGTTCACCGATCAGGAGGCCCTGCGCTTCCACCAACGCGGCAAGCCCGGCAAGCTGGAAGTTAACGCAACCAAGCCCATGGCGACCCAGCGCGATCTGTCGCTGGCCTACTCGCCTGGCGTCGCGGTGCCGGTGCTGAAAATCGGCGAAAACCCGGAGGTCGCCTACGATTACACCGCCAAAGGCAACATGGTTGGGGTGATTTCCAACGGAACCGCCATTCTGGGGCTTGGCGACCTGGGCCCGCTTGCCGCCAAGCCGGTGATGGAAGGCAAGGCCGTTTTGTTCAAGCGCTTTGCCGATGTGGACAGCTTCGACATTGAGGTCGATACAAAGGACGTGGACGAATTCGTCAACTGCGTGCGCTATTTGAGCCCGGCCTTCGGCGGCATCAACCTGGAAGACATCAAGGCGCCGGACTGCTTCATCATCGAGCAGCGCTTGCGCGAGCTCATGGACATTCCTGTGTTCCATGACGACCAGCACGGCACGGCCATCATCACCATTGCCGGCCTGATCAACGCGCTTGACCTCACCGGCCGCGACATCAAAACCTGCAAGGTGGTGATCAATGGCGCAGGCGCGGCCTCGATTGCTTGTGTTGAATTGCTCAAAGAGATGGGCATGCCCCACGACAACGCCATTTTGTGCGACAGCCGCGGCGTCATCTATGCGGGCCGCGAAGCCGGCATGAACCAGTGGAAGTCCGGGCACGCGGTGGAAACCGATGCACGCACCCTGGAAGAGGTCATGACCGGCGCAGATGTGGCCATCGGGCTTTCGGTGAAGGGCGCGTATAGCGCCGAGATGATCAAATCCATGGGCGACAATCCAATCATCTTCGCCATGGCCAATCCGGACCCTGAAATCACGCCCGAAGAGGTGGCCGCCGTCCGCGATGACGCCATCATGGCCACCGGCCGCTCGGACTATCCAAACCAGATCAACAATGTTCTGGGCTTTCCCTACATTTTCCGCGGCGCGCTGGATGTGCGGGCCACCACCATCAACGGGGCGATGAAGATTGCGGCCGCTGAAGCGCTGGCCGAACTGGCCCGTGAAGATGTGCCCGACGAAGTGGCGGCCGCCTATCACGGCAAGCGCCCGATCTATGGCCCTGGTTATCTGATCCCTGTGCCGTTCGATCCGCGCCTGATCAGCCGGGTGCCCAAAGCTGTGGCCAAGGCGGCGATGGATTCCGGCGTTGCCAAGAAACACATTGCCGATCTGGATGCCTACGAGATTGAACTTTCCGCGCGGCTCGACCCCATTGCCGGCACCATGCAAGGCATCTATGGCAAAGTGCGCGACAACCCGCGCCGGGTTGTCTTTGCAGAAGGTGAAGAGGATCGCATGATCCGTGCTGCAAACTCGTTCGCAGCTGCCGGTCTTGGCGAGGCCATCTTGATCGGGCGTGAAGAAGAGATCAATCAAACCGTTAAGCACACAGCCATTGAGCTGCATCCATCCGTCACCCTGCTTAACGCGCGTTTGTCTGACCGCAACGCAGATTACGCGGACTATTTCTACCAGCGCATGCAGCGCTCCGGCTTCCTGCACCGTGATTGCCAGCGCCTGGTCAACAATGACCGCAACATCTTCGCCGGCTGCATGGTTGCGATGGGCGATGCGGATGCCCTGGTCACCGGCATCACCCGCAACTACACGGTTGCGCTGGACAACATAAAGCGCGTGGTCTCGCCCAAGCCGGGCCACCGGCCCATCGGTGTGTCCATGGCCCTGTGCCGTGGCCGCACGGTGTTCATTGCCGACACCACGGTGCATGAAATGCCGAACGCCGAAGAGATGGCCGACATTGCCGTTCAGGCGGCCGGTGTCGTGCGGCGTTTCGGTTATGAGCCTCGGGTGGCGTTTCTGTCCTACTCCACGTTTGGCCATCCGCGCGGTGTGCGTTCTGATGTGGTTGCAGAGGCGGTGCGTGTACTGGATGCACGCGGCACGGCCGACTTTGAGTATGAAGGCGATATGGCTGCCGATGTGGCGCTCTCCATGGACGCCATGGCGCCCTATCCGTTCTGCCGGCTGACGGCTCCGGCCAATGTGCTGGTGATGCCGGCGGCGCACTCGGCGAGCATCACCACCAAGATGCTGCAGCAGCTTGGTGGCGCAACGATCATCGGCCCGTTCCTCGTGGGCTTTGAGAGCTCGGTGCAGATCGCCCCGCTCTCTGCCACGGCGTCCGAACTGGTGAACATGGCGGCGATTGCGGCCTACGACATCACCGGATAGGTGGCAAACTGCCACTAAAAAGTTGATTTATGTGAAGTTGGCTGTTCATGTTCAACCGCAGGATTCTGCCAAAAACAGCGACTCTGCGAAACGAACCCAATTTCGCGTAAGGTTCTGTTTTTGGGCTGAAATTCGGCCTATTTGGCCTTTTTGAGTGAGTATTTCTGTTCATCATCGCGCGCGGCCCTGGCGCACGACACCCCCGCGCTCCTGCGAAAGCAGGAGCCCATAGCTCTCAGTGCGCGGAGTGTCTCAATGGATCCCTGCCTTCGCAGGGATGCGGGAAGAGGTAATCACCGCGGCTCGCCAGGTGCCCCGAACCGGGCAAAATAGCGCGGATTGATGGCCGACACCGGCAGGATGATCAGCACATCCGTGGTGTTGAACTGGTAATCAATCACCGCGCCCTCGCCCACGTAGCCGCCGAGCCGAAGATAGCCCTTCACCAGCGGTGGAATGGCCTTCAGCGCCCGCTTGGCGTCAAGTTCGCCGGCGGCCACCTTGTCCATGCTTGCGCAGTGTTCCGGGTGGGCGACCACGCGCCAGTCTTCCGGCGCCAAATGGTGGTGATGCAAATAGGACAGCTGGTGGGACAGCTGACTGGTATCCGTGCCGCCCAAGCTGGCGCACCCGATCATCACATCCAGCTGATGGGCGCGCACATAATCCCAGATCCCCTGCCACAGAAGCTCAATGATCCGCTTGGTGCGGTATTCCGCCAGGACGCAGCTGCGCCCCAGTTCCAGAAACCTCAAATCCGGCTTTGCGGCGAGAAGAGGCGCCAGGTCAAACTCGCCTTGGGAGTAGAAGTCCTGACCCGGTCCCAACCGGTCCTGGCGCAACAGGCGGTAGGTGCCCACGGCGTGCTCGCCGTCGGTCACCAGAAGATGGTCGCAGATGTCGTCATAGCCGTCCGCATCCAGCTTGTTTGCCAGGGCCTGGGCATTGGCGCTGGCGCCGCCGTCTTCATAGAACACCTTGTAGCGCAGGGCCTGGCAGGCTTCCTGTTCGGCGGCGGTTTCCGCGATCTTCAGGCCAATGGTTCCGCGTTGCAGCCCAACCGGCCGCACATCGTTCTGGGCATCAGGAAGATGCCCCGTTGAAAGAGATTGTGACACCTCAGGCCGCCCACTCGCTTGATCTCAAACCGGTGCTCAGTTTGATACCAGAACCAAAGCCCCGTCAATTGTTGCCCGTGACATTCTGTAGAACCGCAGACAGGTCATCGACATCGAACGGCTTGGCCAGATAGGCGTTCATGCCCGCCTCCAGGCAGGCCTCACGGTCTTCAGGCATCGCATTCGCCGTGAGAGCCACAATGGGGATCTCACCATCGTCATCGCTCTCAAGCGCGCGGATTTTCCGGGTCGCCATCAACCCATCGAGCACAGGCATCTGCACGTCCATCAAGATGGCGTCGGGCAGATCATCTGCCCGGTCGGCCAGATCAGCCTGGATCTTGTCGACCACTTCCTGGCCGTTGCTGAGCCGGCTGGTTTTGTGACCGGCGTTCTCCAGCACCTTGAGCGCCAGCATGGCGTTCAGGGGATTGTCCTCCACCAGCAAGATGTTCAGCGCCACATGATCAGGCGCCGGCTTGGGCGCTCTGGCTGGTTTCTTGCCGGTTGCGCTGTGCCCGGTTTCGGGCGAAAGCTCGCGTTTCAGGGTGGCTTGCCGAATGGGCGTCACCAGATATCCGGAGAACCCGAGTTCAGCTCCATCGCCGATTTCCTTCCGGGCAGAGGGCGGCATAACCACAAGGCTGTGGTTTGGCCGTGCGCCCGTCGCCTCATAGGTGCGCGCCAATTCAGGTCCGCACACCAAACACTCCGGCTTGCTCAATTGAATCATCGCATCCAGGGCGTGGGCACTGTTGGTCCACTTGGCCCGGCCGCCCCAACTCTCAATGTAGCTTGCGGCACATTTTCTGGTGGCCTCATCAAGCCCGGCCAGCACAAAGGTTCTGCCCTCAAGCGGCCGCTCAAGGGCTGGGCTTTTATCATCTGCACGGGGCAGATTGATGCTGAACGAAAAGCTTGACCCTTCCCCAAGTTCAGATGTTACCCGCAGGCTTCCACCCATAAGCTTGACCAGCTTTTGCGAGATCGCCAGCCCCAGGCCCGTGCCGCCATAACTGCGATCATGGCCACTGTCAGCTTGCGTGAAGGCATGGAAGACTTTGTCTGTGTCCTCCGGCGTCATGCCAATCCCAGTATCGCTGACCGTTACCAACACGGCGCTCGAGCCACGTTCGGCTTCAGCGGTGATCATCACCGAACCTGCGTCTGTGAACTTGGCGGCGTTGCCGGCCAAATTGAGCAACACTTGGCGCAGCCGGGCAGGATCGCCCACAACGTTGCCCGCCAAACGAGGGTCTACATAACAGGCGATATCCAGGCCCTTCTCATGGGCCCTGGGGGCCAGAAGCTCGCAGGTGCTTTCCAGAATTTCCACCAGATCGAAAGGCTTGATGGACAAATCCATCTTGCCGGCCTCGATCTTGGAGAGATCCAGGATATCGTCGATCAGGGACACGAGCGCCCGTCCGGAATCCTGAATGGCGTCGGTGTAGGATTCCTGTTCCGGCGTCAACGTCGTTCCGCGCAGCAACCCGGCCATGCCCAGCACCCCGTTCATGGGTGTGCGGATTTCATGGCTCATGGTGGCCAGAAATCCCGACTTGGAATGGCTTGCCGCTTCCGCCGCCTCTTTGGCCACAGACAGATTGTGCATCACAGATTTCAGCTCGGTGATGTCGCGCCCTGAACTTTGAATCTCCAGAAGATTCCCCGATTGCAGATCAACCAACCCGAAGTCTTCCCAAAGCACCCAGATTGTTCCGGCCTTGGTTTTAATCTGCTGCTCATAGCGCACCCGGTGGGGCGGCCTTTCCAGCACCTCGGCCAGCGGCGTTGCCTGCCCATCGAGGATGCTCAAGCCAAGCCTCCGGCCGCACATCTCGTCACTGTTCTTCTTAAGCAGCTTGGCCAAGTTGTTGTTGGCAAAGGTGACCGTGCCGTCGGGCTTGCGTCGCACGATCAGATCGCCCTGGGCCTCAACCAGCCCTTGGTATCTGGCTGTGGAAGCTTCGAGCTTGGCCGTGCGCTCGCGCAGCTTTTCCATCCTGGCGCGCGCAATCAACCAGGCCGCCGCCACACTTATCGCAGAGATAAGCGCCAGCCCCAACGCAAGCTGGAGGGTCGCCGTGTTGGCGTCGGGCAGATAGTAGAACGACAAGACAAGCACCAGCATGGGGATCATGCTAAGCGCCAACACCCCGCCCAAACCAAATTGCAGCCAGTCCCGGTCAAGGCTGCGACGGCCCCCACGCATCAGGCGCCGGTGCAGCGAACGCCGCTCCTCAATAGGAATGGACGAAACTGTGTCCATGGAACTATCGGTACTCGTCATGTGTCGCCTGGTGAATTTCGTGCTCTACCCCACGCTTCACCTTGTCACAATTGGCTTGAGAAACCATAAAGCCGGCGTGCCAGATCAGGACGCCATGCGAATAAATCGCTACTTGGTTTCCATCGTGAACACGCCATCCCAGCCCTTCGGCGGAGGCGCCTTCTTGAAGGCGGAAATGCGCTCTTCATAAAGATCGTAGAGGCCGGAGAGGTCGAATTTCTCACCGCTCTGGCGACAGGTCTTGATGAGCTTGCGGGCTTGTGGCCATTTCATTGCGCGGTAAGCGGCGAGCAATTGGGTGTGATTTTCCTCATGGGCAAGGAAGTCGGCATCGCGCGCCATTTGTTCGGTGCCGACAATGCTGAAGATCACCTCAGGTTCGGTTTTGCCTTTCACCCGGATGACATCGAGCTCCAACAGGGCAAATTTGCCTTTTACCCGGCCAGCCGTAATCTGACCGATGATTGTATCCACACCATAGCCCTTGGTTTGGCCTTCCAGGCGGGCCGCCAGGTTCACCGCATCGCCCAGAACCGAATAGTCAAAACGCATGTCGGACCCCACATTGCCGACCACGCATTCGCCGGTGTTGATGCCCACACCCACGTGCAGCGGCAGGGACTCTCGACCGGCCTCCTTGTCCTCAATCAGGCGTTCTGCATTGAGCTTCTCAAGAGCCTCCAGCATTTGCAACGAAGACAGACAGGCGTGCTCGGCGTGCTGGTCATCATCCAGTGGCGCGTTCCAGAACGCCATGACGTTGTCGCCCATGTACTTGTCGATGGTACCGTTATTGTCCAGGATCACGTGAGACAACGGGGTTAGCAGGCGGTTGATCAGCTTTGTCAGGCCTTGGGGATCGGACTTGTAGGTTTCCGAAATCGACGTGAATCCGCGCACGTCGCTGAACAGAATGGTGAGTTCCCGGGTCTCGCCGCCAAGGGTGAGCTTCTCAGGATCATCTGCCAGTTGGTCGACGAGATCCGGCGAGAGATATTGCCCGAACGCGCCCCTGATCTGGCGCCGCTGGGATTCTTCGCGCATGTAGTTGAAGAACACCATGGCGGAGAAAATGATCAGCGCAGTTGCCAGCGGGTAGAAGGCATCGAGCAGCAAGCCTTGTGTTGAGAAGTACCACCAGGAAGTTCCCACAACCCCCGCCGCCATCGCACCGCCCATCATCAGAACGGTCAGCGCGCCAAACACCGGCGCTGCGGCGATGATGGCAAGGGAAACGCCGATGGACAGGGCCAACTCGCTGACATGGGCAAAGTTCGGCCGCTTGAGCTGGGTTTTGGTGAGCAGGCTTTCCAGCACCTGGGCATGGATCTCAACGCCTGGCAGAACCGGATCCAGCGGAGTTGACTTGATGTCGAAAAGTGCCGTGGCGGATGTGCCAACCATAACGATCTTGTTTTTCACACGCTCTGCAGGCACCCGTTTGTTCAATAGGTCAATCGCAGACACGTAGCGCTTGCGGTCATGCTTGTTGAAGTGAACCCATAGGTGGGCATTGGCATCGGTCTGCACTTTCAAGCCCTTGACGAACACCTGGCTGACGCCTGCAGCGTTTGCCCTAACGCCTACGGCACTTGAGCCGGTGAGAAGACGCAGCATCTCCATGGTGATGGACGGCACAATCTTGCCGTCTGCATATTGCAGCAGGGGCACCCGACGCACGACGCCGTCCCAGTCGGGCAACACTGACACCATGCCGCGGCCTGCCGCGTTATACTCAAGGATCGGGACGTTCCGAAGGATCCCCTTGTAACTCAACAACCGGTTCGTGGGGTCCTGGCCGATTGTTGCAATGCCTGTAGTGGGTGGCTTCTTTGCGCCTTTCCAAACAGATTTCTGATGGTAACCAGACTGGGCCAGCACCACGGCTTTTCGTTTGAATGCCAGGGCCAGAACCCCGTCATTGCTCGGCAGGGTCATTAGCTTCTTCTTGGTCTCTGCATCAATGCTGCCAACCCGACGGGCAAACTCGGCAGGCGATGTGCCGTCTGGTTCTGAGAACAAGATATCGAAGGCAACCGCCACGCCGCCAAGCCGGGTGACCTCCAAAACCATGTCCGACACCCGGGTGCGCGGCCAAGGCCACTGGCCCTCTTCGGCGAGGCTCTTGTCGTCAATATCGACAATGACCACCGGATAGCCTTTTTGCTCGCGCGGCTGAAGTTGTTGGTAGAAGTCGAACACCTTAAGGCGCACCGCGTGAAGCGGCAGGGGGTTCCACACCTGCATGGCCACAAAGAAGGCCAGCAGGGCCAGGCCAAGCGCTCGGCCCGCGCCGAACCAACGACCAATCTTCTTTAAGACTGCAAACATTCAGCACCCCTGCCAAGTTCAGGCGGAAGTATATGGCTGATGGTTTTAAGATGCGAGCAAATTGCCGTAGCGCGGGACGCGGGGTCAGGAAGGAACATTTGCTCCGGTAACGGCCACATCGTCATCGATCGCCACCGCTGCCAGAACCGACCCTGTGTTGGTTTCGAAGGTATAGATGTCGTGGTCGGCAAACGCCTCGGTGTTGGTCAGGTACCATTCACCTTCGGCACTGGGCGCAAGTTCGACTGCATCGCCGGCGCCGCCGCTCACCACCAAGCTTTCATCGGGGGCATTGGCCGCGCCGTGAAGGGTGTCCAGCACGGTGTCCAGGTCATCGTTGCCGGTCTCTGACAGGGCAGTGATGCTCGCCAGGCCAAGCTTGATTGAAACCGGCCCGCCCTCTTTCAGGTCGATGGCTTCAATGCTGGCGAACCGCGCCAGATTGACGGTTGTGAAGTCCAGATCGGTTTCGTCCAAAACCAGGGTGTCTTGGCCGCTGCCGCCATCCACCATCAGGAAGTTTGCATCGCTAACCTGCAGCCGGTCATGATTGGCCCCGCCGATCAGAGTGTCGCCGCCTCCGCCACCAAGGATTGTGTCGTTCCCGCCGTCGCCATTCAACAGATCATCGCCGGCAAAGCCCAGGATAATATCGTTGCCGGCGCCGCCGCCGATTTCATCGTCTTGAAAGCCGCCCAGCAACAGATCGTTCCCCGCCGTACCCGACTTTGTCGCCGAATCCGGAGAGGCGGAGACGGCCTCGGCCGAGAACAACGTTATCTGATCAACCGTCGTGTTCAAGTCACCATCGAAATCGAATGTGGCGGCGGCTGTGAGCAGATTGACCTCACCCAACAGACCGGCAATGCCCGGCACATCCGCAAGGGGCAGATCAGAGTTCACGCCATCGGGCTGAAGATCGGCCTCTGTGGCGACCTCACCGTGATTGACCCCGTCGGCAACAAGCTTCAGCGAAAAGTCGGTCAACTGTGCTGCGAAGATCGGTGTGGCGGAAAAGGCATCTGACAGATCATTCACGGATGCAACATTCTCAGATCCGCCTGTATTGTCGATCTGGTTGAGGGTGACTGGCGAAATGAAGGGACCAATCCCGAAGGCCGATATAATAACGTCATCATCCTTCAGGTTCTGAGCAGTGGTCTCCCAGGGCGGGTTAAAGGCGAAATTAGACGGTTGCCCATCAGAGGTAAAGAAGAGGAAATCCTGTTCGCCGGCGGGCTCTCCGTCAAAAAAGTTCTTTGCAGCGAAAAGAGCCGCATCAAAGTTTGTGCCGCCACCGGTGAAGGGCAACAAGGTTTTCACGTTGTTTAGGCTGCTGTCGTAGAGATCCACCTCAACTGTGGATACGACAGAGGCGAAACGAACCAGCTGTACATCGATCTGAGTTTGGGACCCGGCGAACTGGGTGCGCATGTTGTTGATCGCCGTCTGGATTGCATCCATTTGCACGCCATATGCGGATGAGCCCAGGCTTCCGGATGCATCAAACACGAACGACACATTGATAAACGCGCCGCTCACCTCTGACACATCGATCTCCACATTGGCGATGCCAGGTCAACCGGGGTTGGGGTGGCAAAATAACCTTGAACAATAATGGTCTTGCCAGCGTGATCGCTGAGGATCAGATCGCTGCCGGCACGGTCATACTCGGCGGTGAACAGAAAATGGGCGTCAGGTATCGTGAGCGGCTTCCCATCCGGGGCCACCTCGAGAACCAGGAAACCGTCCCCCGGTCCTGCAAACAAACTGCGCATGGCAACGCCGGCCTCTCAAACGTCTTACGACATTTAGGCCCGCCCGGTGTCTAGACACATGTGTTCCAGAGGTAGAGCAAAGTTTACCACCCAAGACCCAAACTTGCCTCTGGTCCAATGGATGGATTGCCGTCACGTCAAATACTTCGCCCTAACCCAGCAAGATTGCGGCCAGGCTTACCTAAAGTCAATGAGAGATTATCTAATGACGTGAAGTATTTATGTGGGAAATGCCACTTCAGGTGGATTTCTCTGTTTGCCGCTCAGCGCTCTCTCAGAGCTTCTTTCTGGCCGCGGCGGATGGGTTTGAGCAAATAGTCCAGAACGGTTTTCTCACCGGTTTGAATATCCACCGTTGCCACCATGCCCGGAATGATCGGCAGATTGCCCTTCACCGTTTTCAGATGGTTTTGCTTGGTGCGCACGATAACCCGATACACGCGCTCGCCTCGCTCGTCGGTGATGGTGTCCGCCCCGATCCGTTCAATCGTGCCTTCCAGCGCGCCATAAATCAGGTAATCGTATGCCGTGAGTTTCACGCTCGCCTTCTCGTCAGGGCGAATGAAGGCCACATCCTGGGGCCGTATTTGGGCCTCGATCAGCAATGTGTCGTCGAGTGGCACGATCTCGATAATGTCTTTGCCCGGCTGCACTACGGCGCCGATAGTGGTCACGTTCAGCTTGTTGATGATGCCGCGCACCGGTGCTTTCAGGGCGGTTCGGGTGACCCGGTCCTCAGCCGCCTTGATGGTCTCATCGATGATCGCCAGTTCAGGTTGAATTTTCGCCAAGCGTTCGCGGGCCTGCAGTTGGAACGAGACACTGGCCGAGTGCAGCCGGTTTCGAGATTCCTTGATGGAGGATTCCGCGCGCGGCAAAGCAGCGTTCACAATCGCCAATTCCCCGTCAATTTCGGCCATCTGCCGCTGCAGGCGCAGGAACTCTACCTCTGGCACAACCTTCCGCTTATAGAGCGCCTCGGTCAGTTTCACCTCGCGGGCCAGGGGCTTGCGTGTAGCCCTAAGCTTGTCGCGTTTAGCGCTAAACTCTTCCAGCTCTTTTTGTTTCTGGATCAGCTGCTGCTCAAGAATGGATTCATCCTCCAACAACTTGGCGCGGCGAGAGCGGAATACGGCGCGCTCGGACAAAAGGGCTTGGGGCGCGTGTTTCACCAGATCCGGGTCGTTGGCAATCGAACCAGCCCCATTGCCTTCTGCGGTCAGCCTGGCAATCTCTGCCATCAAAGCCCAGCGCCGTTGTTTGATTTCGCCCAACTTTGAGGCAAATCCGGTATCGTCGATCTGCATCAGAATCTGATCTTTCTCAACAAGATCGCCCTCCCCGATGGAGATTTCGCGAACGATGCCGCCCTCCAGAGTTTGCACAACTTGAATTTGCCGCGAGGGAATAACCCTGCCCGACCCCGTGGTGACTTCTTCCAGAGTCGCCCGGCTGGCCCAGAAAATCAGCCCCCCAAAAGAAGCGCAGATGAACAAGATCAGGATCCAGGTGGTTCTGGGTGCGCGCTCATCCAATGCGGCCCGCACGTCGTTGGCAAACTCCTGATCGCGGCGCCCGATCATTTGGCGCTGGCTCCCCGGCTACGTTTTGGAGCGGCTTTTTGCACCGTTTTCTGCGTGGTCTTTTGTGCGGCCTTTTGGGCTTTGGCCTTGCCGCGCAGCTTATCCAGCACCTCTTGCGTCGGGCCATCGGTCACGATGGTGCCGCTGTCAATGACGATCAGCCGGTCCACCAATCGCAGCATGGAATGCCGATGGGTGCAGACGATCAAAGTTTGGCCGGTTTCACGCAAACCCATCAGCCGTTCAATCAACACACCTTCGGTTGTGGTGTCCATGGAGTTGGACGGCTCATCCAGGAACAGAACGCGCGGCTTCCTGATCAGCATGCGCGCCAGGGTGATTGCCTGACGTTGGCCACCGGACAAGGCGCGTCCGCGCTCTCCCACCTCTCGGGCCAGACCTTCAGGATGAGCCGCAGTAAACACATCCACCCCGGCCAAATGCACCGCCGCGGCCACCTGCTGCTCGCTCACGTTGGGTCGACCAAGGATGATGTTGTCTCTGATGGACCCGTTGAACAACTCAGGATCCTGCGCCAGGTACCCGACCCCGGCCCTGAGGTCAGCTGGGTGATAACGCCGGATCTCCACACCATCCACCAGGAGTGAGCCTTCGTCAGGTTCGAAGAATCCAGCAAGCAACTTGCCAATCGTGGTCTTGCCGGACCCAACACGACCGATGATGCCAACCCTTTCGCCAGCGGAAATCTTGAATGACACATCACTCAACGCGTTCCCGCTTGCGTCAGGATAGGCAAAGGTAACGTTCTGAAATTCAGCTTCGCCGCGCGTCACCTGTTCGCCGCCCTGCAGGGCGTTGTTGCGCTCGGCCGGCAGGGCCATGAAGCCGTTCAACCCCCGCATGGCCGCGAATGCCTGCTGGGCGCGAACCAATGTTTGAGAGATATTGCCCAGAGGGGCCAAGACACGGCCGGCCAAAATATTGGCGGCGATCAGGCCGCCAATGGTTATGTCACCAGTGGCCACCAAGTATACACCCCAGACGATCATCACCACGCTGACCGCTTGTTGCACCGTGGCGGTGAAGTAGATGGCCAGCGATGACCACACCCTGGTCCAGGAATTCACACGCGCGGTTGCGGCAACGGCGTTTTCCCATCTTTGTTGCATCACACCTTCGCCACCAATCGCCTTGATGGCTTCGATCCCCACCAGGCCTTCCACGAGTATGGAGTGACGGCGGGCCAGTTCGGCCTGGCTTTTCTTTACCAACCGGCCGAGCGGCGCCTGAATGATCAAGGTGGCGATGATCACGACCGGCACCGCGCCCAGCGCCACATAGGCGATTGGGCCCACGATCATCCACAGGACGAACACGAACAGGCCAATAAACAAGAGATCGGTGATTGCCACGAAACTTGAAGAGGTGAAGAAATCACGCACTGTCTCAAATTCGCGGATCTGGTTTGCCACAAACCCGGCCGGTCCGCGGCGGGAACTCATTTTCAGATCCATGGCATGCTCAAACAACGTGGAGGCCACTTTCATATCGACCCTGCGGCCCGTTTGATCGAGCACCATGGCGCGCAATTGCTTTAAGAGAAAATCGATGAGCAAGGCGATCACAACGCCGCTGGCCAGAGCCCAAAGGGTGGGGATCGCCAAATTGGGAATAACCCGGTCGTAGACATTCATCACGAAAAGCGGCACGGCAAGCCCGAGCATGTTTATGGCCAGGGCGGCAAGCAGTATTTGGATCCATGAGGGCCAAAACTGTTTGGCCGACGACCAGAACCAGTGACCGCGCTGAACCTCGCGCGAGGACGGAAGGGCATCCTCCGTGGCGTCAGATTCTTGGGGTGTTATGTAGAACACATAACCTGAGGCGTTCTTTTCCAACTCGCGGGTTTTGAGTGTTTTCCGGCGTTTTGACACGCTGGGAAAGACCACCTGAACCTTTCGTCCGCGGTTCGTTTTGCGCAACACCACGCAGGCGGTCCCATCTGTGAGCAAGACCACAAACGGCGCCACCAGGGCAGGAACGCGGCTAACCTTGCGCTTCAGCAATTGCGCCTTCAGCCCTAGGCGTTCAGCTGCACGGATCACCAGATCTGCAGACAAGTTGCCATCGCGCACGGGCAATCCGTTCAAAGCTGCTTCAGCAGAGAACGGTTTGCCGTAATACCCGGTGACATATTCCAGGCAGGACAGAAGCGGATCATCACGTTGGCCGGCCGCTGCGGGCGCAGGGATGACCTTGCCGCCCTCCTGTGCAGCATCTGGAATCACTTGGGCAGGCGCATCGGCCATTTAAGCACTCAAAGCAGAACGACCCCCGTCGCAAGCACAATATCAAGAAAGTGTGCCACTTGTATCATTTCAATTTTGATAGTGTTTATGACTAATGAATATAGTTAACCGGTCAGCAGCTGAAATTCTGCCTGTTCGGCTCCAGTTTCAGTCATTCGCATCCGGTGATCTTCAGAAGGTCCGCTTAAGCGGCCAACCGCCCGGGTGACAATTTCTGACGGACGTTCAACGCTTCGGCAATGTGCACCCGTCCCACGTCGGCAACGCCGGCCAGATCGGCCAAGGTGCGGGCTACACGCAACACGCGGTGATAGCCACGGGCGGAAAGACCCATCATTTCCGCTGCGTCCTGCAACAGCGTCAAGCCGTCAGATACGGGCATGGCGATGGTCTCGAGCACTTCGTCGTCGGCTTGGATGTTCAGGCGCAGGTCCTTCAAACCTAAGCCCGCAAAACGCTCGGTCTGCAGGGCGCGGGCGCGGGCGACCCGGCCAGCAACCTCGGCGCTGCCTTCTTTTGCCTCCGGCAGGCTCAGGTCCATCACCCGCACCGGAGGCACCTCTATCTGCAGATCGATGCGGTCCAGGAGGGGGCCGGACACCCGGGCCTGATAATCGTCAGCACAGCGCGGGCCGCGGCGGCAAGTGTGCCCGGGCGTTCCTGCATGTCCACATTTGCAAGGGTTCATGGCTGCAACCAGCTGAAACCGGGCCGGATACGTCACGTGATGGTTGGCCCGGGCGATCACCGTTTCGAACGTCTCCATGGGCTGGCGCAATGAATCGAGCACTTTCGGCTGAAATTCCGGCAGTTCGTCGAGAAACAGAACGCCGCTGTGGGCCAAAGCCATTTCGCCCGGGGAGGCCCGGTGACCGCCACCCACGAGGGCAGCTTGGCTCGCCGAATGATGCGGGTTGCGGAACGGCCGCCGCCGCGAAAGGCTGCCGCCCGTGAGCTCTCCGGCGACCGACGCAATCATCGAAACCTCTAGCATCTCCATAGGATCCATGGGCGGCAGGATGGAGGGTAGCCGCTGCGCCAGCATGGACTTACCAGAACCTGGCGGTCCGACCATGAGCATATTATATCCAATTAATTCATGTATGATTTGAATTGGTTATGTATGAGTGCCTTTGCGGAAGGTCCATCCCAAACACTAACAAGCGGGGTTCCCGGGTACATCGCCCTTGGAATAAGGCCAATGCGCCATTGGATTTTCAAACTACCGCCATCCTCTTGAGTCAAGGTTAGTCACAAATTGGTTTGGGCAGTTGCGTATGCACGATTCCGACGAGTCTCTTGGGGGGCACGACGGACGATCCTGGGTCACGAATCCGCGCGGCCATGTATGTGAGGATGTCCACAGAGCATCAAAAATACTCAATCGAAAATCAATCTGACGCCATCCGCAGCTACGCTGAACGCCACAATATGGAAATCGTCAGGACGTATTCAGATTCAGGAAAGAGTGGGTTAAAGATTTCGGGTCGCGCCGGGCTCAGTCAACTTATCGATGACGTACAAACCAATCAAATCCAGTTCAATGCCATCATTGTCTACGACATAAGTAGATGGGGCCGGTTTCAAGATGCGGACGAAGGCGCATACTACGAGTACATCTGTAGAAACTCTGGCGTGTCGGTTCATTACTGCGCCGAGCAATTTGAAAATGACGGGTCGCCAAATGCGACTATCATCAAGAGTGTCAAAAGAGCGATGGCTGGCGAATACAGTCGTGAGCTCTCAAACAAGGTCTTCGTCGGACAATGCCGATTGATTGAGCTTGGCTTCCGCCAGGGAGGACCGGCGGGCTACGGGCTCAAGAGAATGCTGGTTGATGCTGCCGGTACCCACAAAGGGATTCTGGAGCGTGGACAACATAAAAGCCTACAAACCGACAGGGTTATCTTGGTCCCCGGTCCGCCCGAAGAAGTGAGCGTCGTGAATCGGATTTATCGTCACTTCGTCGAGGAAGGAAAGTCTGAAGCCGAGATTGCAAATTCCTTAAACGCCGAAGGACTTCGAACTGATTTGCGACGGCCATGGTCACGTGGAACCATTCGGCAGATTCTCACGAACGAGAAGTACATCGGCAACAATGTTTTTAATCGCACTTCTTTCAAGCTGAAAAAGAACAGGACGAAGAACGTGCCGGAGCTTTGGGTAAGACGCGAAGGCGCATTCGAGCCAATTGTCACGGATCGATTATTCCATATGGCCGAAGGCATCATTCAGGAGCGGACAAGAAGATTCACCGACGAAGAGATGCTGGCCAAGTTGAAGCAGCTTTACACCAAGTATGGATATCTTTCCGGCGTGGTGATTGATGAATCGGGAGCGGCCCCATTCAGCGGCGCATATGCCCGCAGATTTGGAAATCTGATGAGGGCATACGAACTCGTCGGGTTCACGCCGGATAGGGACTATCGTTACATCGAGATCAACCGGCGTCTCAGACGCTACCACGCGACCGTAGTCGATTCCGTTGTGTCTGAGATCATGGAACTTGGCGCGACGGCTATCTGGGACCATGTAACCGAAGGATTGGTCATCAATGGCGAGTTCAGAATATCAATTGTGATTGCTCGTTGTCAGGCAACTCCCGCAGGCTCTTCTCGATGGAGGATACGCCTTGAAGCAGGTCTTCGTCCCGACATCACCGTTGCAGTCCGCATGGATGAAACCAACGAGGGACCGCTCGATTACTATCTACTCCCCCGGATTGTCTTCGCTGAGAGGCAGCTCAAGCTGGCCCACGAAAATGGAGTGGGTTTGGACACTTATCGTTACGACGACCTTGGATACTTATTCTATATGGCCGAGCGCTGTCCTCTTCAGGAAGTTGCGTAATGAACAAGAGAACCGATATCGAGATGATCCCAGTCGATCAGATCAAAATTTTAAATCCTCGGGACCGGAACAAGAGGAGGTTCAAGACCATTGTTGACAACATCTCCCAGGTTGGACTGAAGAGGCCAATTACTGTTAGCAAGGCCAAAGCGAGCGGGAAATCGCATCTCTATGATCTCGTATGTGGTCAAGGTCGCATCGAGGCTTATAGGGTTCTCGATCAAAAAAAATTCCCGCCATTGTTATCGATGCTTCGAGGGAAGACTGTTTTCTGATGAGTCTGGTCGAGAACCTTGCCAGGCGAAGACACAGCCCGATGGAGCTGATGTCCGGGATATCAATACTAGCCGAGCGAGGATTGCCGTGTGAAGAAATTGCCAAAAAAACTGGGCTAACTGCCCCCTATGTTCGAGATATCATCCACCTGCTGCGCCACGGAGAGGAACGTCTGATCGCCGCAGTCGAACGAGGCCAGATGCCAATCACTGTGGCCATGGACATCGTTAGCGCCGAAGGCGACAATGTTCAACAAGCGCTGGCCGATGCATATGAGAGGAACGAATTGCGCGGCAGCAAACTTCAAATTGCGCGTCGAATCGTCCAATTGAGACATCGGCATGGCAAATCAATTGGCGGGTCCGGTAATCACTCTTCTCCGAGGAAGATAACCTCGGACTCATTGGTAAGAGCCTACAAGCAGGAGACAGAGCGGCAAAGGGCATTGATAGCCAAGTCTGACCTGACGGAGCGAAGACTGCTTTTCATAGTGTCTGCCCTAAAAGAGCTTTTCAACGACGAAAACTTCGTCACCCTATTAAGGGCCGAGGATTTGAACACGTTGCCCCGGCAACTTGCTGATCTCGTCAATGACCGAAACACGGTGCTATGACAGAAAAGATCGCAATCGGTTTTGAACGGCAACGCATCGAGATTCCACTGGAGAAAATACAACCAACCAAGGTCGTTCCCAAAACCGTCACGAAATCCAAGAAGTTCGAGCAGATCGAGATGTCGGTGAAAGAAGTTGGATTGGTTGAGCCGCTGATCGTGTTTCTCCAGAAAGGACGACAGGCCAACTATGCTCTCTTGGACGGTCACGTCAGGCTCCAGATTCTTAAAAACATCGGAGCCGAACATGCACCCTGCCTATTGGCGAAGGAGGACGAAACGTTCACGTACAATAAGAGGATCAGTCGCCTAGCCAGCGTTCAGGAACACTATATGATCCTTAATGCGATTAAGAATGGCGCGTCACAAGAACGAATTGCAACGGCCCTCGGCGTGAATGTGCAATCGATAAGTACAAAGCGAAACCTCCTCAACGGAATCTGTAAAGAAGCCACGGAGGCCCTGAAGGATCGGCATTTTCCGACCGGCACCATTGCAGTAATGCGAAAGATGAAGCCGGTGCGCCAGGTTGAGATGGCTGAACTCATGGTAGCTGCAAATAACTTCTCCATTTCGTACGCCCGCGCCCTACTCCTCGCTACATCTGACGGTCAGTTGAAAGAACCCAAGAAGAAGAGGGAGTTTCAAGGCATAAGTCCGGCTGAGCGGGTTCGAATGGAACAGGAAATGGAACGATTGAATCGAGATATGAAAGCTGTCCAAGACGATTATGGGTCTAACGTTCTTAGGATGGTGGTTGCGAATGGGTACGTTGTGGGGCTCTTAAACAATGAGCACGTAGCGAAGTATCTCGCACGTTATCACGAGGAACTGCTGACCCAGTTGCAGGCATTGGCAAACAGCATTTCAACCGACACTGTGCCACCTTCATTGACGGCTGATATTTCTTAAGGCTGAGGCTGTCTTCATTCGATGTCGGCGAATCCGTTAGGTGGCGATGGGGACCGGGACCCATGAAGCGCCGGGAGCGACGGAGGGAACTGAGCCTTTGTTGGCGGGAAACCGATGTCGACAGTGGGAACGGCGGCGAACCCGTTCTAAGCCCACTAGCCCTTGCCAGGTGCAGTAGCTTGCAATCCGGCGGCTGCTGAGGTTTGGGGTGTATTGCGGTGACTCCCGGCAATCAGAGTTTTCAAAGTACACCCCCAAAGATCAACCACACAGTATTGTTCGAACTAGGTCCTGTTGACAAATTGGATTCCCAAATCATCTGAGATGTGATTCACGGTAGCTTTTGAGGAGGCTATTGTGGCTCGGCTGTTGATGGAAGATGGGGAATGGGTGTTTTTTGAACCGTTTATTGTTGCGATCCGG
>JAAEUE010000001.1 GCA_024227565.1 Alphaproteobacteria bacterium | reverse complement strand
TGCTGCGGATTGTCTGCCGGCGCATCCAGTGTAAATCGGACGCGACCGGCGTAGCCCCGGCCCAACCATGGCGACAACCTGGCAAGATCGAGGATTTCACCCTGTAAATGGCCGTTCGGTAAGGTCGCAGGCAGGTTGCTCACCAGTTGACCGGAAGCCTGTAGCCCCGGTCCCAAAATGCGCAGATTACGCAGGGCATACCGCGTCGGCTCGACCAGGAAATCAACCCCCGCCTCAAGTTCGCCTTGCGGCGCTTTGGCGTAGAGTATAGCAGTGCCCTTGTAGCGCTGCTTGGCTGCACCTGTCAGCTCGGTATCCACCACAACTACGCTGAGATCGCGTCCATCGATGATTAGATCCTTAGCCACTGTTTTGAGCTGCATCCGTGGCGCATTGATCTCGCCCGTCAGCGTCAACGTGCTTTGCAAGGTGCCGGCAATTGACCGTTCGGCGGCTGTTGAGAAAGGCGCCAGATCCATCACATTCAGATTCAGTCGACCGTCCAGCACGCCATCGGGCAGACCCGCCAATAGGGTGCCAGTGATGGCAAGATTGTCACCGCTAAGCTGCAATGCTTGCACTGATAAACGCTGATCAGGCTCGAGTTGCAGCCGGGTTTCAAGCTGTACGGACTCTCCGGCGAGTGCAGCAACAGGGGCTGGAAGTCCGCTCGGCTTTGAGCCGGAAGCGTCAAGCCGAGCATTGCTTTTTTGCCGTTGCTGCGCCATCTCCACCGCGCCACTCAGCCGTGCCTCTCCCGCGTCCTGTGTGCCCC